>NZ_QHJI01000030.1:0-1254 GCF_003947535.1 Amycolatopsis sp. WAC 04169
GGCGGATTCACGTGGTGGTTGCAACACGCATTGTTTGTTGGTTGAACAGTAGTGCTTCGAGGGCTTCGGTGGGTGTGTGCCAGTTGAGGGTTTGGCGGGGGCGTTCGTTGAGTTCGGTGGCGATGCGTGTGAGGTCGGCTGGGGTGTGCTGGGTGAGGTCGGTGCCTTTGGGGAGGTATTGGCGGAGCAGGCCGTTGGTGTTCTCGTTGGTGCCGCGTTGCCAGGGTGCGTGGGGGTCGCAGAAGTAGATGTCCATTCCGGTGGCGAGGGTGATCTGCTGGTGGTGGGCCATTTCTTTGCCTTGGTCCCAGGTCAGGGATTTGGCCAGCAGGGGTGGCAGGGTCTGGATGATCTCGGTCATGGCGGTGGCGACGGTGGCGGCGTCTCTGCCGTGGGGCAGGTGCAGCAGCATCACGAACCGGGTGGTGCGCTCGACCAGGGTCCCGATCGCGGATTTGTTGTCCTTGCCCAGGATCAGGTCGCCTTCCCAGTGGCCGGGGACGGCGCGGTCGGCGGCCTCGGCGGGGCGTTCGCTGATGTTGACCATGTCCTTGATTCCGCCGGGGGTGCGTTCCCGGCGGGCCTGGGCCTGCCGGCGCGGCATCCGCAGCGCCCGCCCGGTCCGTAGTGCCTGGGTGAGTTCGCGGCGCAGCGCGCCCCGGCCCTGGACATACAGTGCTTGGTAGATCGTTTCGTGTGACACCCGCATCTCCGGCTGGTCGGGGAACTCCAGCACCAGTCTCCGCGCGATCTGACGCGGGGACCATCGACGGTCCAGCCTGTCCTGCACCACCTGGCGCAACACGGTGTCCGCGGCCAGCTTCGCGACCTTCGGGCGTTTCGCGCGTTCCTCGGCCGCGTGCTGGGCGCTGACGGCCCGGTAGGCACCCGACCTGCCGGTGTTGCGGGCCAGCTCGCGCGACACCGTCGAGGCCGGGCGGCCGATCGCCCGCCCGATCGCCCGCGGCCCCAGGCCCGCAGCGGTCAGGCAGGCGATCTCTTCCCGCTCGGCCAGGCTCAACCGGACCGGCCCAGGCCGACAGGGTGCGTTACCGATCACCCCGCCAGCCTGCCGGAACAACCGCACCCCCGTCGTCGGGGACAACCCCACCGCCCGCGCCGCCGGCTTCGCCGCCACCCCAGCACGAACCTGATCCCAAAACCCCACCCGCACCGACCGCGGCAACCACCGAAACACCCGCACAACCCCGCCCCTTCCCGCAGACGGTGTTGCAAGCACCCCATGACTCCGAG
>NZ_QHJI01000031.1:0-1249 GCF_003947535.1 Amycolatopsis sp. WAC 04169
CGCGTGTGGAGTTGCCCCGGTGAGGCGGACACGGGGTTTCAGGCGGCAGAGGCCTGATGGTAGTGGTTGGTTCGGGTTTCGGCTGGGGTGTTGTGGCCGATGGTGGAGTGCAGTCTCGTGTGGTTGTAGTAGTGCAGGTAGGTGAACACGTCCTGGCGGGCCTGGCTGCGGGTCCGCCAGATCGTGGCACCGATCTCGGTTTTCAGTGTGGCGAAGAAGGCTTCGGCGACCGCGTTGTCGTAGCAGGATCCGACCCGTCCGACCGACGCCCGGATCTTCTGCTCGGCCAGCGCGGCCCGGAACTGGCCCGAGGTGTATTGGACCCCGCGGTCGGAATGAAACACCGCGTCATCGTTGATGAAGCCGCGGGCGGCGGCGAGGTCGATGGCGTCGCAGACCAGGTCGGTCCGCATGTGCTCGGCCATGGCGTGCCCGACGATTTCGCGGGTGTGCAGGTCGATGACCGTGGCCAGATAGAGCCAGCCTTCGAAGGTGGGCAGGCAGGTGATGTCCCCGACCATGCGCAGCCCCGGCGCCGGTGCGGTGAAGTCGCGGCGGATCAGATCCGCCACCGGTGTCACCGGCGCGGCTGCGGGCCGGGTTGTCGAGCGGCGTTTGCGGCGGGTGATCCCGGCCAGCCGTGTTCACGCATCAGCCGCTCGACCCGCTTGTGGTTCACCGCGAGGCCGCGGCGGTGCAGTTCGGCGGTGATCCGCGGAACCCCGTAGGCGCCACGGTGTTCGGCATGGATCTCAGTGATCAGTGCGACTAGTTCGGTCTCGGCTTCCGCTCGCCGGGCCCGGGCCGTTTCGGCGGCGACCCATTCGTGGAAGCCTTGCCGGCGCAGCCCGAGGACCTGGCATAACCGCTGGACACCGAACTCGGTGCGGTGTTCGGAGATGAATCGGTAGCGGTAGGTCATCGATCCATCTCGCGCGCAAAATAGGCGGCTGCTTTGCGCAGGATCTCCTTCTCTTTCTGCAGTTCAGCGACCTGTTTCCGCAGTCGTTGGACCTCGTCGGTGACCGCGGGATCCTCCACCGGCCCGGCGTCGGCGGCCTGCCTGGCCGCAGTCACCCACGAACGCAGGGTTTCGTGGTTGACGCCTAGCTCGCGGGCGATCTGCCGCAACGGCCGGTCACTGGAGTTCACCAGCTCGATGGCGTCACGACGGAACTGCTCCGGATACTTCGACCTGCGGGACACCAGGACATCCTCCCTCCAGACCCCTGTCTGGAATCAAGGTGTC
>NZ_QHJI01000032.1:0-1230 GCF_003947535.1 Amycolatopsis sp. WAC 04169
CGAAAGAAGCTTCTATGTCAAGTCTGCTTTGAGTGCTTGGTAGATGGTGTTGGTGAGGTGTCGTTTGAGTGCTCGGAGTGCGGCTTTGGTGGTGGCGTGGGGGTGGTTTGTGGTCCAGGTGTCGCGGTAGTGGCGGGCTGGTGGGTGGTGGGCGAGTTGGGTGATGGCGATGCGGTGGATGCAGGTGTTGAGTTGTCGGTTGCCGCCGCGGTTGAGGCGGTAGTGGGGTTTGTTGCTGGACCAGACGGGGATGGGTGCGGTGCCGGTGTGCATGGCGTAGGCGGCTGGTGAGCGGAATCGGGTGATGCCGGCGGTTTCGCCGATGATTTTCGCGGCGGTGATCGTGCCGACGCCGGTGATGGACAGGAGTTTGGGGGCCAGGGGCTGGACTCGTTCGGTGAGCTGGTGTTCGAGTCGGGTGATCTGCTCGCCGAGGGTGGTGATCTCGGTGAGCAGGTCGAGGGTGAGGTCGCGGCGGACGCCAGGATCGAGGGCGGTGACCGCGCTGGTGAGGGTGGCCAGTGCGCGTGGCCTGGTCAGGTCGTGGCGGTTCTGGTCGAGGTCGAGGTCGTGCAGGTGCCAGCGCAGCTGGTTGATGCTGGCGGTGCGGCGGTTGACCAGGTTCTCGCGTCGGTCGGTCAGCAGTCGCAGGTCCAGGGCTTGCTGGTCCAGGTGCGCGGTCGGCAGATCGGGTTCGCGCAGGGCTGCGCGGGCGACGGCGAGCGCGTCGATCGGGTCGGACTTGCCGCGGGTGCGGGCCGAGGCCCGGCAGGCGGCCATCAGCTTGGGGGCACCCATTTCACTGTGGCGCCGGTGCCGATCAGGGCGCGGACCAGCCGCCCGGCGACGCCGCGGCCGTCCTCGACGGCCCAGATCAGCTCGGTTCCGAACCGGGCGGCCCAGGCCCGCAGGCGGAGGAGTCCGTCGTTGTCGGAGCGGACGGTCTTGCAGGCCAGTTTCCGTCCGGCCTGATCGACAGCGACCGCGGTGTGACTGGACTTGTGCGGATCTATCCCGATGACCACCATGGACACGCGCGTGTTCCTTCCCTAGCCGGAGAACAAGTGCACCTTTCCGGGCCGGGCTGGTCGGACACACCTCAGTCGAGGTCGATGGCGTCTAGTCCACGCTTCTATCAAGTCAGGCCAGCCAGGCCCGGACCTTGATCACGCTGGACAGTTCTTTCACAAGCCAGCAAGGCAGTGGCTTTCTGAGTCACCACGCGACCAA
>NZ_QHJI01000033.1:0-1087 GCF_003947535.1 Amycolatopsis sp. WAC 04169
CGGCGGTCTCAATCGGTTGTTGCAAGTGGTGGCAGCTGATAGGAGATCTTCATGCCAGGACCCCGGTTGACGTGCGAGGAACGGGAAAAGATCCAGAACGGTCTGGATCACGGACTTACCCAGGACGCGATCGCGAAGGTTCTGGGTAAGTCACCCTCGACGATTTCACGGGAAGTACGCCGCGGGGGTGGACCGCGGTGCTCGCGGCCCGGCACCAAGATCGATGGCCGGCCCCGCCGCTACCGGGCCAGCCGAGCCCAGCGCCTGGCCGTCGGACGCGGCCGGCGCCCGAAAGCCCACCTGCTGGCAGGCACGCTGGCGGCGGTGGTGACCGGTCTGCTGCAAGCGGACTGGTCACCCCAGCTGATCTCCCTGATGTTGCCGAGGTTGTTCCCCGACGATCAGGCTATGCGAGTGAGTCACGAGACGATCTACCAGTCACTGTTCATCCAGACCCGTGGCGAACTACGCAACGAGCTCACCGAACACCTGCGCTCAGGCCGTGACCAGCGCCGGTCACGCACCAGCACCTCCAACCGCCGCAAAGGCCGGATCGCCGGGATGACCCCGATCAGCGAACGCCCCGCCGAGGCCGCCGACCGGGCCGTGCCCGGACACTGGGAAGGCGACCTGATCCTCGGCGCGGTCGGGAAGGGCGCGGTCATCACCCTGGTCGAACGCCACTCCCGATTCGTGTTGCTGGCCCCCCTGCCCGACACCCACAAAGCCGTCGAAGTCCGGGAACTGCTCACCAGCATGATCGCCACCCTGCCCACCGCACTGAAACGGTCGCTGACCTGGGACCAGGGCAACGAAATGGCCCAGCACGCCCAGTTCACCCTCGACACCGGCCTGCAGGTCTACTTCTGCAACCCCCACAGCCCCTGGGAACGCGGCAGCAACGAAAACACCAACGGCCTGCTACGCCAGTACTGGCCCAAAGGCTCAGACCTACGCCACCTCACCCAAACCCACTGCGACACCATCGCCCTCCGCCTCAACACCCGACCACGCCCTACACTCGACCTCCTCACACCCGCACAAGCACTCGACAAAGCACTACTTGCACCAACCAGTTGAAACCGCC
>NZ_QHJI01000034.1:0-979 GCF_003947535.1 Amycolatopsis sp. WAC 04169
CGCGCCTGGTCGTCGTAGGTGGGCCGCTCGACCTGCCGCAGGATGCCGGTCGGCACGTGGTTCAGGTTCTGGTCGCCGATCCGCGAAAGCGCGAACGCGTACGACGTGTCCTCGATCGTGGGGTCGTGCAGGACGAGGTTCTCCTCGCCGATGTTCGCGACCTTCCCGACCTCCAGCCCGGCCCAGCCGCTCCGCGTGACACCGTATTCGCCTTGCGGCCCGAACTTGATCGGCTCGCCGGCCTTCAGCGGGATGAGCCGGGTGGCGGCCTCGTCCTTGTCCTTGAGGACGTCGAAGGCGCCGTCGTTGAAGATCGGGCAGTTCTGGTAGATCTCCACCAGCGCCGAGCCGCGGTGTTTCGCGGCGGCTTCCAGCACCTCGGTCAGGCCCTTGCGGTCCGAGTCGAGCGCGCGGCCCACGAACGACGCCTCGGCGCCGATCGCCAGCGAAAGCGGGTTGAACGGGGTGTCGACCGAGCCCATCGGGGTGGACTTCGTGACCATGCCCGGCCCGGACGTCGGCGAGTACTGGCCCTTGGTGAGGCCGTAGATCCGGTTGTTGAACAGCAGGATCTTGATGTTCACGTTGCGCCGCAACGCGTGGATCAGGTGGTTGCCGCCGATGGACAGCGCGTCGCCGTCACCGGTGACGACCCACACCGACAGATCCGGTCGCGCGGTCGCGAGCCCGGTCGCGATCGACGGCGCCCGGCCGTGGATCGAGTGCATGCCGTAGGTGTTCAGGTAGTACGGGAACCGGGACGAGCACCCGATGCCCGAGATGAACACGATGTTCTCGCGCTTGAGGCCGAGCGTCGGCAGGAACGACTGCACGGCGTTGAGCACGACGTAGTCACCGCAGCCGGGACACCAGCGGACCTCCTGGTCCGACTTGTAGTCCTTCGCCTTCTGCGGTTCGGTCTCGGTCGGCACAAGGTCCAAGCCGCCGAGGGTGGGGATCCCCAGGTCGATCGCGGTCA
>NZ_QHJI01000035.1:0-956 GCF_003947535.1 Amycolatopsis sp. WAC 04169
CCGGCCACGATCTGGCGGCCGAGGAGGAGGAAGACGATGAGGATCGGGATGGTGGCCAGGGTGGTTCCGGCCCGCACCAGCGACTAGTCGACGTAGTAACCGCTCTGCAGCTTCTCCACCCCCACCTCCCCGCTGCGGCTGCCGCCCTCCAGCACCACCCCCGGCCACCCGCCCCCGCTCCACGCCCTCCCCCACGTCACCCTCCCCCCCCTCCCCCCCCCCCCCCCCCCCCCCTCCCCTTTCTCTTCTTCCTCCCTTTCCCCCTCCCCCTCCTTCTCCCTCCCCTTCTCCTTCCCCTCTCCCTCCCCCTCTTTCCTCTCTTCCCCCCCCTCCTCCCTCCCTCCCCTCCCTTCTCCTTTTCTCTCCCCCCCCCCCTTTTTCTTTCTCCCCCTTCCTCCTTTTTTCTTTTCCTTTCCTTTCTTCCCTCTCCCTTCCTCCCCCCTTCCCCTTCTTCTTCTCCCTCTCTCCTTCTCTTTCCTCCCCTTCTTCCCTCCTTTTCTTCTTTTTCTTTTCTCCCCTCTCCTTCTTCTTCTTTTTTCTCCCTCTCCTCTCCCTCTTCTTCTCCCCCTTCTCCTTCTCTCTCCCCTCCTTTCCTCCTTCCCTCCCCTTCCTTCTCTTCTTCTCCCCTTCCCCTTCTCCTCCTCCCTCTCCTCCCTTCTTTCTTCCTCTCTCCTTTCTTCTCTCCTTTCCTTTTTCTTTCCTCTCCCTCTTTTCCTTTTCCTCCCCTTTCCCTTCCCTCCCCCCTTTCCTTCCCCTTCCCTCCTCTCTTCCCCCCCCTTCCTTCTCTCTTCCCTCCCTTCCTTCTTCCTCCTCCCCCCCCCTCCCCTTTTCTTCTCTCTTCCCTCTCCCTCCTTCCCCCCTTTCCTTCTCTCTTTCTTCTTCTCCTCTCTCCTTCCTTCTCCCCTCTCTCCTCCCCCTCCCTTCTCCCCTTCTCCCCTTCCCCCTTCCTCTCTCTC
>NZ_QHJI01000036.1:0-953 GCF_003947535.1 Amycolatopsis sp. WAC 04169
GATCCCGAACGGCAGCACGGCCGGCACCTTGACCGCCGCCGTCTCGGGGACGACCAGCCGGTCGGTGAAGGCGCCCAGCCCGAGGTAGGGCCAGACCGGCTCGCCCCGGGCGTCGGAGAAGGGGGTGCTTCCGTCGGGCAGGGTGTTGGCGACGGCTTTGGTGCCGGTGTACAGCCACGCCTGTCCGGCCACGCACTTGCGGCAGCGCCGGCACGGGGCGAACCAGGAGAGGACGACGTGGTCGCCGGGGCTCAGGGCGGTGACCCCGGGGCCCGTGCCGGTGACGACGCCGGCCGCTTCGTGGCCGAGGACGAGGGGACGGTCGGTGGGCCAGTCGCCGGTCACGATGTGGAGGTCCGAGTGGCACACGCCGGCCGCGCGGACGTCGATCTCGACCTCGCCCGGTCCGGCGGGGCGCAGCGCCACCTCACGGGTCCGCAGGCCCGAGCCGGGCTCGAAGACGACGGCGGGGGAGAGTTGCGACGACATCAGGACGCGTTCACCTCTTCGGGGTTCGGCCGGGGGCCGGTGTGGTGCGGGAGCCGGGTGTGGGGCCTGGCGAGGACGACGTAGGCGGCGCCGACGACGAAGAGCACGGAGAAGACGAGGATCACGGCCCCCGTCTGGACCCAGCCGCCGTCGGCCGGTGCCAGTTCGGCACGCGGCCAGGCGATGTTGACCGCTTCGAAGAGCAGCCAGAGGACGGCGAGCACGTTGACGGCCAGGCCGAGCCGGCCCAGTCGCACCTGCCCGGCCGCCGGGTTCCACCGGCCGCTCAGGCGGGCGGCGAGCGCCACGAGGGCGACGGTGAGGAAGATGAAGTAGAAGCCGCCCGAGCCGAACGAGATCAGGGTCGCGGCGGCGTTGCCGTTCAGCCCCAGCAGGAGCCCGAGGACGGCCAGCACGGCGGTCGCGATGAGGGAGACGTACGGGATCTGGCGGGGGCCGACGGT
>NZ_QHJI01000037.1:0-949 GCF_003947535.1 Amycolatopsis sp. WAC 04169
CGATACGAGCGGAATGTGCGGCGCCCGGTACTCCACCGAGTCCGCGACCTTGCGGAAGTCGGCCGTCATCGCGTCCATCAGCGGCGAGTGGAAGGCGTGCGAGACCCGCAGCAGCCGGGTGCTGCTGCCGCGCTCCTCCAGGAGTGCGGCCACCTCCAGGACCGCTTCCTCGGCGCCGGAGATCACCACGGACCGGGGCCCGTTGACGGCGGCGACCGCGCCGTCCGTCCTGCCGCGCAGCAGTGTGGCGGTCTCCTCCTCGGTGGCCCGGACCGCCACCATGGCTCCGCCCGCGGGCAGCGCCTGCATGAGCCGGCCTCGGGCGGCCACCAGGGTGCAGGCGTCGGCGAGCGAGAACACTCCGGCGACGTGCGCGGCCGCCAGTTCGCCGATCGAGTGACCGGCCACGAAGTCCGGCAGCAGGGACCACGATTCCAGCAGCCGGAAGAGCGCGACCTCCACGGCGAACAGCGCGGCCTGGGTGTACTCGGTCTCGTCGAGGAGCGCCGCCTCGGGGGTCCCGGGGCGAGCGGTCAGTACCTCGCGCAGTGGCCGTCCGAGCAGTCCGTCGAACGCCTCGCACACCGTGTCGAGGGCTTCGGCGTACGCGGGGAACGCGGCGTACAGCTCCTCTCCCATGCCGGGACGCTGGGAGCCCTGGCCGGTGAAGAGGAAGGCGGTGAGCCCGTTCGTCGCGGTGCCGCTGAAGGTGTTCGGGGCGCTGTCGCCCGCGGAGAGGGCCGCGAGGCCGCGCCGCGCCGTCGTGCGGTCCGTGGCGAGGACGACGGCACGGTGGTCGAGGGATGCGCGGCCGGTCGCCAGCGAGTAGGCGGTGTCGACGAGTGCGGTGTCGTCGTCCCCGTCGTGCGTGCCGTGCTCGGCGTGCTCGGCGTGTTCGGCGTGCTCGGCGTGTTCGAGCAGCCGTGCCGCCTGGGCGCGCAGTGCTTCG
>NZ_QHJI01000038.1:0-887 GCF_003947535.1 Amycolatopsis sp. WAC 04169
GGTCGGCGACGGTCTTCAGCTCGATGAGGCGGGCCTCGCCCATCGCTCGCGTGTAGAAGGAGCCGATCTGGTTGTGGTGCGCGTCGGTGGTGCAGACGAAGCGGGCGGTGTGCAGGGTCTCGGAGATGCGGACCGAGTCGGTGTCGACGCCGTGCCGGTCCAGCCACGCGCGGCACTGGTCGAAGGCCGCGCCGGCCGCGCCGACGAGGATCGGCCGGGTGCCGAGCTGACCCATGCCGAAGGCGATGTTCGCGGCGACCCCGCCCCGGCTCACGTCGAGCTGGTCGACCAGGAAGGAGAGCGAGACCGTGTGCAGTTGGTCCGCGACGAGCTGGTCGGAGAAGCGGCCGGGGCAGGTCATGAGGTGGTCGGTGGCTATGGAGCCGGTGACTGCGATGCGCACGGCGTGGACTCTCTCCTGAGGGGAGGCGGGTTGACGGTTCACGCTACCCGGCGTGACCGCCAGGCTGAAGCAGGTGAAACTACCCGGTAGTACGACTTTCTTCGCACGACGGGACGTGCCTACGGTTCTGTTATGACGAACCTGAGGACCGCCGACCCCGCCCCGGCCGACCTGGACGGCGACCTGGAGTCGCTGCGCGGCGACTGCGCCCGGATGACCCGGCGTTGGTCGGCCCCCGCCGACGCCGCCGCCCGGCCGGTGCCGCTCACCCTCATCCACGGCGTCCGGGTGCCGCCGGCGTCGGCCCGGCTGCTGGAGGCGATGTCGGACTACGGCGACTGAGCGCCTCGCCGCAGGGCCACTCGGAAGCCGTTCGGGGCGGTTCCCGGGGCCGTTCGGGCGACTGGCGCCGTCACCGGGAACCGGATCCCGGCCCACCGCGTCCCACCGCTGTCCCCAGGAACAGTCGAAGGAGCGATGCGGT
>NZ_QHJI01000039.1:0-830 GCF_003947535.1 Amycolatopsis sp. WAC 04169
GGCAGGTCCGCCAGGAAGGCGCCGAGTTCCGGCCGCCCCTCCTCGTCCTCGGCGACCACGGTGACCCTCCCGCCCTCCGGGTCCAGCTTCTCGACCTCCTCCAGGAACGGCATCGACGCCCGCGTCCGCCCGCCGTACAGCAGCCGCCACCGCGCGTCATCCGGCAGCGCCCGCAGCATGGGCAGCACGGGCGTGATGCCGATGCCCCCGGCGACGAAGGCGTAGGCCGGCGCCTCGACCAGCGGGAAACGGTTGCGCGGACCGCGCACCTCCAGCTCCGTCCCCTCCTGCACCTGCTCGTGCACCTCGCGCGAGCCGCCCCGCCCGTCCTCGACCAGCCGCGCGGCCACCGTGTACGACGAGGTGTCCTCCGGGTCGCCGCACAGCGAGTACTGCCGTACGAGACCCGAGGGCAGCACCAGGTCCAGGTGGGCGCCCGGCTCCCAGCGCGGCAGGCCGGTGCCCTCCAGGCGCAACAGCACCACCCCGTCGGCCAGCCGCTCGTGCGCGGTCACCAGCAGCGTCAGCGGGCGGGTCTCCGGGCGCCCCGAGGACGGCGGCCGCGCGGCGGACCCCCTCCCGGGCCGTGCACCGGAGGCCCGGCGCCGCACCGCCCGGCCGACGACGAGGGCGGCACTGGCCGCCAGGAGCAGGGGCACCGGCTTCCGCAGCCGTGCCGGGAACGGGACAGGCTTGTTGGACATGGCGTCAATGTACTGACCGGTAGCCCCCTGGGGAACCCTTCGGCCGGTACTTGTTGACGCCAGTGTCAACTAGCGGGAGGGGCCCTGGTACAGCCCTGTCACCCAGCGGGAAGGGCGGTCCCTAGT
>NZ_QHJI01000004.1:0-771515 GCF_003947535.1 Amycolatopsis sp. WAC 04169
TTGCCCACGTGTTACTCACCCGTTCGCCACTAATCCCCGGCCGAAACCGGATCATCGTTCGACTTGCATGTGTTAAGCACGCCGCCAGCGTTCGTCCTGAGCCAGGATCAAACTCTCCAACAATGTCAAATTTGATCGAGGCAAATAATTTGCTCTCAAAGGAACCTCTTACGAGGTTTCAATACATAAGCTCTACTGGCTTAGTTCACTAGCACACTGTTGAGTTCTCAAGCAACACACCCCGAATCGCACCGCCATCACGCGGCCTTATCCGAAGCAGTCATTCCTAGCAGTTTTTGGTGGGACACCCACTCAATCGCACTGAGCGAGAGCTTGGTTCGTGTCCCGGTCGGCCGCCCGGTTTCCCTGGCGACTTGGAGAACTTTACACGCCCCGAAAGGGCCCGAAACAGGGGGGTACCTTAACTGCGTTTCCACAGGTCAGAGCCCCTGTTTCGGGCCCGGGCCGCCATCAGCCCCCGACGCGCACGCCGGCGACGTTGCGCTTGCCCTTGCGGACCACCAGCCAGCGGCCGTGCAGAGCGTCGTCCGAGGACGGCTTCCACTCCTCGTCGGCGATCTTCGTGTTGTTGACGTACGCGCCGCCTTCCTTGACGGTGCGGCGCGCGGCGCCCTTGCTGTCGACCAGCCCGGCCGCGATCAGCAGATCGACGATCGTCGACTCGCCGTTCGGATCGACCTTGCCGTTCGGCACCTCGGCCATGGCGGCGTCGAGGGTGGACGAGTCGAGCTCACGGAGCTCCCCCCTGCCGAACAGCGCCTGGCTCGCGGCGATGACCTGGCGGGTCGCCTCCGCACCGTGCACCAGGGTCGTGAACTCCTCGGCCAGCTTCCGCTGCGCGGACCGCAGGTGTGGGCGCTGTTCGGTGTCCTCGGCCAGCGCCGCGATCTCCTCCTGGCCGAGGAAGGAGAACATCCGCAGGTAGCGGATGACGTCGGCGTCGGCGACGTTCACGAAGTACTGGAACCACGCGTACGGCGACGTCATCTCCGGGTCGAGCCAGACACTGCCGCCACCGGTGGACTTCCCGAACTTGCGTCCTTCGGTGTCGGTGACCAGCGGCGCGGTCAGCGCGTGCGTGTGCCCGCCGTCGGTCCGGCGGATCAGGTCGACGCCACCCACGAGGTTGCCCCACTGGTCGGAGCCGCCGATCTGCAGCTTGCAGCCGTACTCGCGGTACAGGTGCAGGTAGTCCTGCGACTGCAGCAGCAGGTAGCTGAACTCGGTGTACGACATGCCGTCGGCTTCGAGGCGGCGCTTCACCGTCTCCCGGTTCAGCATCATGTTGACCGGGAAGTGCTTGCCGACGTCGCGCAGGAACTCGACCACGGTCTGCTTGCCGGTCCAGTTCAGGTTGTTCTCGATGACCGCGCCGGTCGGCGAGTCGTCGAAGTCGACGAACCGCTCCAGCTGCCCGCGGATCCGATCCGCCCACTCGGCGACGGTGTCCAGCGTGTTCAGGGTGCGTTCACCGGTGTCACGCGGGTCGCCGATCATCCCGGTGGCGACACCCGCCAGCACGATCGGCCGGTGCCCGGCGCGCTGGAAGCGCGAGAGCATCAGCAGGGGCACCAGGTTGCCGGCGTGCAGGCTGGGCGCGGTCGGGTCGAATCCGCAATAGAGCGTGAGGGGTCCTTGGTCGAGGTCTCGCCGCAGTGCTTCGAGGTCGGTGGATTGCGCGATCAGGCCGCGCCAGGTCAGCTCGTCAAGGATGTGCTCGCTCACGCCTGTAGATCCTCCCGCACCAGGTCAACCGACTATCGGCCGGGGGCGGCCGCCCGTCGCTTGCCGCCGCGGCGGTAGGTGGAGACCGCGGGTGATCCGTCGATCCAGAAGCGCCAGGGCGTGTCCATCGCCATCGCGACCCCGACGCGCGGCCCGGTGCGGATGTCCGCTTCGGGGACCCGTTCGCCGGTGAACAGCCGGACGGGTGACGCGGGGTCGGTCAGGTCGACACCGTTCTCGGCCCGGTCGATACCGAGCACCGAGGTGAGGATGGCCGGGCCTTTGGCGAGTTCGCCGTTGCCGCGCGCGGACGGCCTGCGCGCCCTGGCGATGTCCGCACCGGACACCACCTCGCCGGCACGCAGCAGCACGGCACCCGGCTGCCCGTCTTCGGTGCCGACGACGTTCGCGCAGAAGTGCATGCCGTAGACGAAGTACACGTACAGATGCCCCGCGGGCCCCCACATGACCGCGTTGCGCGGGGTCTTGCCGCGATAGCAGTGCGACGCGGGATCGTCGAGCCCTCGATAGGCCTCGACCTCCACCAGACGGACCGCGACCGTGCCGTCGGGGCCGGTGGCCTCGATCACCGCGCCGAGCAGGAGCGTGGACAGCTCCACCGGATCCAGCGCCAGCTCGCGCCGGGTGAACTGTCTGCCGGTCTCCACGTTCCGCACTCCCCTAACGTCGCGTTCTCCCTCCGCCGACCTTAACCGGCCGTTCGGATCTTCGGCGCCACCCGCATGCTGGTGTGGCAACACTCGGTGCCGTCGGGGAGTTTCGTGAACAGCACCGGCATCCAGTCGTCGCCGAACATGGGGTTCATCCCGGCGAAGACACCCTCCGACACGGGCACCAGATCCGCTTCGATCGGCGGGGCGATCCCCTTGAGACCATCGGCGAATTCGTAGACGAAGTGCAGCTTTCCCGCCGTCTCGGTGACGGTGATGATGACGCCTTCCCGACGGTAAGTACCGGCGAAGGGGGCGACGTCCACCGTGGGTGGTGACGCCGGCGGGGCGAAGTCCCCGGGAACTTCGACCCCGGCGACCTCGCCGAGCAGTTCTCGCGAAAGCTCGTTGTACAGCCTGTCGGTCGTGCCGTGATTGGTGAGCAGGGCGAAGGCCACTCCGGCGTCCGGCACCACACGCAGGTAGGAGCGCTGCCCGATCGAGGATCCGTTGTGCCCGAAACCGGGAACGCCGTTCCAGTCGTGGATCGACAGCCCGAGCCCCCAGCCTTCGGAACCGAGGGTCCACTTGTCGGGCACCTCTGCTTCCAGACGCCGCATCATGGTCACCGTCTCTTCGGCCAGCACGCGCGTCCCGTCGGGTGCCGTGCCGTCCAGCAGCATCCGGGCGAAGCGGACGACGTCGCCCGCCGTGGCGAGGACGCGGCCGAACGGTCCGGCGGAGCGCGGCAGGAGATCCCACGCGGCGGTCGGCTCCGGGTCCGGGCCGAGGTGCCCCATCGCCACCCGGAAGCGCAGCGCCTCCTCGGGCAGGGTCATCGTCTCGGCGAGCCCGAGCGGGAGGACGAGCCGCTCGCGCAGGGCGTCGTCCCAGGTCAGGCCGGTGAGGACCTCGACGATCCGGCCGAGCACGTTGTACCCGACGCTGCTGTAGGACGCGGCCGTTCCCGGCGGGCAGTCGAGCGCCACTCCCCTGGCGGCCTCGACGTACTTGGCGAGGCAATCGTCCCCGCGTCCGGTGTCTTCGACGAAGTCGCACGTGAGCCCGCCGGTATGACTGAGCAGTCGCCGGGCGGTGATGGTCTTCGTCGCCACGGGATCGATCGTCGCGAACTCCGGCAGCACCTCGACGACCGGCGCGTCGAGGTCCAGGCGACCTTCCTCGGCCAGCCCCAGTACCAGCGCGGCCGTGTAGACCTTGGCGATCGAGCCGAGCTGGAAGATCGAATCGGTGGTCGCCGCCACCCCGGTTCCCCGGTGCAGAACCCCGCTCGCCAGTTCGTGGATCTCTCCCTCGGCCAGCACGGCGAGCGTCGCGCCCGGCACGTGGTGTTCGGCCCTCAGGTCGTCGAGCCTGGACTGCCAGTGGGCGAGGTCGAACTTTGTCCGTACAGTGTTAGGCATACTGAACACTGTACGGAAAAGTGAGGGAGCGCGGATGTCGGTGTGGATGCGTCCGCCGAAACGCAAGCGCGAGCAGCCGTCGCTGAGCCGGGAACAGATCGTTTCCCAGGCCATCGAGCTTCTCGACGGTGGCGGCGTCGACGCGCTGAGCATGCGAAAGCTCGGAGCCCGGCTCGGTGTGGCCGCCCCGTCGATGTACACCCACGTGGCCACCAAGGACGAGCTGGTGGAACTGGTCGTCGACGAGGTGTACGGCGAGGTCGCGCTCCCCGGTGAGGGGCCGTGGCGCGTCGTGGCGGGACGGTTCGCGCGCGACCTGCGTTCGGTCTTCCTGCGCCATCCGTGGCTCGGTTCGCTGCTCGGCGAGACGGGAGTGGCGTACCTCGGGCCGAACGTGCTGAAGATGTCGGAAGCGGCGCTCGCCCTG
The DNA here is from genome assembly GCF_003947535.1 of Amycolatopsis sp. WAC 04169. NCBI lineage: Bacteria > Bacillati > Actinomycetota > Actinomycetes > Pseudonocardiales > Pseudonocardiaceae > Amycolatopsis > Amycolatopsis sp. WAC 04169. The sequence goes on from NZ_QHJI01000004.1 coordinate 4,269, forward strand.
TTCGAGAACGCCGGTTTCTCCCTGGAGGACGCCGATCTGGCGTGGAACACGGTCATGGCGTTCGTCGTCGGGCGGGCTACCAGCGAAGCCGCGTGGCTGACCACACTCGAACGCGGCGGGCAGAGCGAGGCGGAGTGGAAGGAGCGCTTGTGGCCGGCGGCCGAGCAGGCGGTGCGTGATCATCCGCGGCTCAAGAAGCTGTACGCGGCACAACGAAGGCGGGCCCCGGGCGAGACGAACGAGGCGGATTTCGAGCGTGGCCTCGACTGCGTTTTCGATGGCTTGGAGACAAGACTTCCGTGATACGCGTGAAGGCCCCCTTCCCTTGACCCAGCCGAGGGAAGGGGGCCTTCACGCGCTTTGTTCAGCCGAGCCAGGCGCGGTGTTCGGCGACCCGTGCGATCAGGCGATCCCGCTGTTCGGCGACGCGCTCCGGAGCGGTACCGCCCCGGGCGTTGCGCGAGCTCACCGAACCCTCGACGGTCAGGACCTCGCGCACGGCCGGCGTCAGCGCCGGGTTGATCTTTTCGAATTCTTCGTCGGTCAGTTCGTCCAGACCGACGCCGCGAGCCTCGGCGACACGGACGCTCTCCCCCGCCGCCTCGTGCGCGACGCGGAACGGAACACCCTGCCGGACCAGCCATTCGGCGATGTCGGTGGCGAGGGTGAAGCCGGCGGGCGCCAGTTCGGCGAGCCGGTCGGTGTGGAAGGTCAGCGTCTCGAGCATGCCCGCGATCGCCGGGAACAGCAGTTCCAGCTGCTCGACGGAGTCGAAGACCGGCTCCTTGTCCTCCTGCAGGTCACGGTTGTACGCGAGCGGCTGCGCCTTGAGCGTCGCGAGCAGCCCGGTCAGGTTGCCGATGAGCCGCCCCGCCTTGCCGCGGGTCAGCTCGGCGACGTCGGGGTTCTTCTTCTGCGGCATGATCGAACTGCCGGTGGCCCAGGCGTCGTCGAGGGTGACGTAGCCGAACTCGGCGGTGTTCCAGATGATCACCTCTTCGGCGATCCTGGACAGGTTGACCGCGAGCATCGCGACGTCGAAGGCGAACTCGGCGACGAAGTCCCGCGAGGCGGTGCCGTCGATCGAGTTCTCGACGCTGGTGTCGAAGCCCAGCTCCTCGGCGACGGCCTCCGGGTCGAGGCCGAGCGAGGACCCCGCCAGGGCACCGGAACCGTAGGGCGACTCGGCGGTGCGAGCGTCCCAGTCACGCAGCCGGGTGACATCGCGCAGCAACGACTGGCCGTGCGCGAGCAGGTGGTGCGCCAGCAGGACGGGCTGGGCGTGCTGCAGGTGGGTGCGGCCCGGCAGGATCGCGTCCGGGTGCCGCTTCGCCTGCGAGACGAGGGCGTCGACGACGCCGAGGGTGCCCGCGACCACCCGGCGGGCGGCGTCGCGCAGCCACATCCGGAACAGCGTCGCGACCTGGTCGTTGCGCGAACGGCCCGCCCGGAGCTTGCCGCCGAGTTCGGTGCCCGCCCGCTCCAGGAGGCCGCGTTCGAGCGCGGTGTGGACGTCCTCGTCGGCGACGGTCGGGGTGAACGCGCCCGAGGCGACGTCCTGCGCGAGGGTGTCCAGCGCGGCGAGCATGCCGGTCAGCTCGTCTTCGGTGAGCAGCCCCGCCTTCCGCAGCACCCGCGCGTGGGCCCGCGACCCGGCGATGTCGTACGGCGCCAGCCGCCAGTCGAAATGGGTCGACGCGCTCAGCGCCGCCATCGCCTCGGCCGGTCCGCTGGCGAACCGGCCGCCCCACAGCTGCACCGGCTGCTCATTCCCGCTCACAACACTCCTCGGATTCCTTGGTTCTCTTCAGGCGACTGACCGGTCGAAGGTAGCGCCTGTGGTGAAGTCGTACAGTGCGCGCTCGTCGCGCGCGGAGTTCACGACCGCGTTGCCGCGGTGCAGGACCAGCCGCACCTCGCCGGACACCCGCCCGGTACTGACCTTTTGCAGTTCCTCGTGCGCGGTGACCAGTGCGATCGCGGCCGGCCCCTCGTAGATCTCGCGTCCTTTGAGCCCGAAGGCGCCGACACGCAGGTTCAGCTGCTGGAAGGCCTCCAGCAGCGTCACGGTCTCCCCGTCGATGGCCACCGGCACACCCTCGTCGAAGGTGATGACCAGCTTCTCCGGGTCATCCGGGAAGGCGAACCCGTCAGGCGTCACCTTCGGTCTCCTCACCGCCGTCCACTGTGGACGACCGTCGGGCCAGCGCCATGAAGCGCTCGGCCAGGTCTTTGCCGGACAACGGTTCCCTCGCGATCACCGCGACCGTGTCGTCGCCGGCGATCGAGCCGACGACCTCCTCCAGCGCCGCCCTGTCGATGGCGCTGGCCAGGAACTGCGCCGCCCCCGGCGGGGTGCGCAGCACCGTCAGGTTCCCCGACGAGTCCGCCGAAACGAGTAGTTCGGCGAGCAGCCGCGAAAGCCGGGAAGTACCGCCCTGCACTCCGCGTACCGGGCTGCCGTCCTCCGGAATGACATACACCGGTGCCCCGGAATCGGCACCTCGGAGCTTCACCGCGCCCAGTTCGTCGAGGTCGCGGGAAAGCGTCGCCTGTGTGACGTCGATGCCCTCCGCGGCCAGGAGCTTCGCGAGCTCCGTCTGGCTGCGGATGGCCATCGAGGACACGAGCTCGGTGATCCGGGCCTGCCGGGTGACCCTGCTGCCGGTCATCGTCGCTTCTCGTCCATGAGCCACACCAGCAGCGCCTTCTGCGCGTGCAGCCGGTTCTCGGCCTCGTCCCAGACCGCGCTCGCCGGCCCGTCGATGACCTCGTCGGTGATCTCCCAGCCGCGGTGCGCGGGGAGGCAGTGCAGCACGATCGCCTCGTCCGCGGCGCGGCGCATCAGCGCGGAGTTGACCTGCAGCTCGCGGAACGGGCCGACCCGGTCGAGACCGTCGTTCTCCTGGCCCATGGAGGTCCAGGTGTCGGTGACGACGACGTCCGCGCCTTCGACGGCGGCGTACGGGTCGGTGAAGACCGTGGTGCTGCCGCCGGTCTCCGTCGAACGGTGCTTGGCGTCGAGCATGACCTGCTGATCCGGCTGGAACCCCTCCGGCGAGACGACGCGCACGTGCATTCCCGCCGTGGTCCCGCCCAGCAGCAGCGAATGCGCCATGTTGTTGGCGCCGTCGCCGAGGTACACCAAGGTGAGCCCGGCGAGCTTGCCCTTGCGCTCGCGGATGGTCATCAGGTCGGTGAGCACCTGGCACGGGTGGAACTCGTCGGTGAGCGCGTTGATCACCGGGATACTCGCCGCCGAGGCCATCGCGTCGATGCGCTTCTGGGCGAAGGTCCGCCAGACGATCGCGTCCAGGTACCGCGAAAGCACGCGCGAGGTGTCCTCGATGGTCTCTTCGCGGCCGAGCTGCATCGAGCGGCCGTCGACGATGACCGGATTGCCGCCGAGCTGGGAGATGCCCACCTCGAAGGAGAACCGTGTCCGGGTGGAGTTCTTCTCGAAGATCGCCGCGACGGACTTGCCCTCCAGCGCGCGCGAGCTCAAAGGCTCGGCCTTCAGCTGGTCGGCGAGGTCCAGGATCTCGGCCTGTTCGGCAGGGCTGAGATCGTCGTCACGGAGGAAGTTGCGGAGCATGCTTTTCGTCTCTGTCCTAGGTGGTGGTGGAATCGAGCGCCCCGGGAAGGGCTTCGAGGAATCCCGTGGCCTCGTCGGCGCTCAGGATCAGCGGTGGGGCCAGCCGGATGGTGTCGGGTGCGATCGGGTTGACCAGGTACCCCGCGTCTTGCGCGGCCTTGGCGACCTTCGCCGAGACCGGTTCGCGCAACGCGATGCCGAGCAGCAGCCCGGCGCCGCGGACCCCGGACACCAGCGGGTGGCCGAGCTCCTCCACGCGGGAGGCGATGTCCTTGCCCAGTGCGGAAACGTGGTCGTTCAGGTTGTCCTTGGCGATGGTCCTGAGCACGGCGAGCCCGGCTGCGCAGCAGACCGGATTGCCGCCGAAGGTGGTGCCGTGCTGCCCCGGCTTCACCAGCTCCCCCGCCTCGCCGACGCCGATGACCGCGCCGATCGGCAGCCCGCCGCCGAGCCCCTTGGCCAGCGTGATGACGTCCGGGACGATGCCGGTGTGCTGGAAGGCGAACCACGCGCCGGTGCGGCCGATGCCGGTCTGCACCTCGTCGAGGACCAGCAGGGTCCCGGTCGCCTTGGTGATCTCCCGTGCGGCCTGGAGGTAGCCGTCCGGCGCCGGGACGACGCCCGCCTCCCCGAGGATCGGCTCGAGGAACACCGCCGCCGTCTCGGTGTCCACCGCGGCGCGAAGCGCGTCTACGTCGCCATAGGGAACGTGGGTGACGCCGGGAACCAGCGGCTCGAACGCGTCCCGCTTCGACGGCTGCCCGGTCAGCGTCAGCGCGCCCATGGTGCGGCCGTGGAAGGCACCTTCGCACGCGACGACCTTGGTCCGCCCGGTGAGCCTGCTGATCTTCAGCGCGGCTTCGTTGGCCTCCGCGCCGGAGTTGACGAACAGCACCTTCGCGTTGCCGGACAGGCCGGCGACGTCCAGGAGGGTCTCGGCCAGTTCGACGGCGACCGGGTTCACGTAGAGGTTCGAGGTGTGGCCGAGTTTCGCGATCTGCTCGGTGACCGCGGCGACCACGGCGGGGTGCGCGTGGCCGAGCGCGTTGACCGCGATGCCGCCCAGCAGGTCGACGTACGGTTTGCCGTCGGCGTCCCAGACCTTCGCCCCCTCACCGCGGACCAGCGTCAGCGCCGGGGTGCCGTAGTTGTCCATGAGGGACGACTTCCAGTGCTCCTGGCCGTCTACATTGGACTTGTACGTGGTCACGGGAGCTCCGTTTCGGGGAAGACCATGGTACCGATGCCGCGGGAGGTGAAGACCTCCAGCAACACCGAATGGGCGATGCGGCCGTCGATCACGTGCGCGCGGCGGACGCCGCCGCGGATGGCGCGCACACAGGCCTCCATCTTCGGGATCATGCCGCTGGCGAGGCCGGGGAGCAGGGTTTCGAGGCGGTCCACGCGGATCCTGTCGACCAGCGAACCGCGATCCGGCCAGTTGGCGTAAAGGCCTTCGACGTCGGTGAGCACGACGAGCTTTTCCGCGCCCAGCGCCGCCGCCAGCGCACCGGCCGCGGTGTCGGCGTTGATGTTGTGCACGACGCCGTCGACGTCCGGGGCCACGGTGGACACCACCGGGATCCGGCCCGCGTTGACGATGTCGAGCACGGCGTCCGGGTTCACCTCGGAGACCTCGCCGACGAGCCCGATGTCGACCGGTACACCGTCCACAGTGGCCTGTTTGCGCTCGGCGGTGAACAGCCGCGCGTCCTCGCCGGAGATGCCGACCGCGTACGGGCCGTGCGCGTTGATCAGGCCGACCAGTTCCCGGCTGACCTGACCGGTCAGCACCATGCGGACGATGTCCATGGTCTCGGGCGTGGTGACCCGCAGGCCGCCCTTGAACTCGCCTTCGACGCCGAGCCGGTTGAGCATCGCGGTGATCTGCGGGCCGCCACCGTGCACCACCACCGGGCGCAACCCGGCCGTGCGCAGGAAGACCATGTCCTCGGCGAAGGCCTGCTTGAGACTCTCGTCGATCATCGCGTTGCCGCCGTACTTCACCACGACGGTGGCGCCGTGGAAACGCTGCAACCAGGGCAAGGCTTCGATGAGGATCGAGGCCTTCTCGGCGGCCGTCGCGAGCCGCTCGTCCGCGGGGACGGTGGATTCGGAAGGGCTCATGACGAGTACGCGCTGTTCTCTTCGACGTACGCGTGCGAGAGGTCGGTCGTGTAGATCGTCGCCCCGCCTTCACCGAGGCCGAGGTCGACGACGATCTGGATGTCGCGGCCCGAAAGATCCGCCTCGGAGCGGTCCGCCGCGGTGGTGCCCTTGGCGAACAGCGTGACGCCGTTGATCGCGATGGCGACCTTCTCCGGGTCGATCTCCGCCGGCACGCGGCCCAGCGCCATGGCGATGCGGCCCCAGTTCGGGTCGGAACCGAACAGGGCGGTCTTGACCAGGTTGTCCTCGGCGATCGTCCGGCCGACGGCGATGGCGTCGGCCTCGCTCGCCGCGCCGGTGACCGTGACGTCGACGTACTTGGTCGCGCCCTCGGAGTCCGCACGCAGTTGCAGCACGAGGTCGAGGCTGACGGTGGTGAGGAGTTCGGTCAGTTCGGCCTCGGTCGGCTCGACACCGCTGGCGCCGGACGCGAGGACGAGCACCGTGTCGTTGGTGGAGGTCCCGCCGTCGACGTCGAGCCGGTCGAAGGTCACGCCGGTGGCGGCACGCAGGGCCTTGTCCAGGACTTCGGGCTTGACGACCGCGTCGGTGGTGAGGACGGAGAGCATCGTCGCGAGGTTCGGGGCGAGCATGCCCGCGCCCTTGGCGAACCCGCCGACGCTCCAGCCGCTTTCGTGCTTCGCGGCCGCCTGCTTCGGCTTGGTGTCGGTGGTCATGACCGCGGTGGCGGCGGCGAGGTCGGCTTCGTCACCGGTGCCGAGCCGCTCGAAGGCGGTGTCCACCCCGGAGAGCAGCGCGTCCATCGGCAGCCGTTCACCGATCAGGCCGGTCGAGCAGACCGCGACCTCGATCGCGCCGGCTTCGAAGAGTCCCGCGACCTTCTCGGCGGTCTGGTGGGTGTCCTGGAAGCCGCCGGGGCCGGTGGCGGCGTTCGCGCCGCCGGAGTTGAGGACGACGGCCTTGAGCCGCTGCTGCTTGAGCACTTCCTGCGACCACAGGACGGGCGCGGCCTTGATCACGTTGCGCGTGAAGACGCCGGCCGCGACCTGCAGCGGCCCGTCGTTGACGACGAGCGCGAGGTCGAGCTTGCCCTCGGCCTTGATCCCGGCGGCGACGCCCGCGGCACGGAATCCCTTCGGCTGGGTGACGGTCACGGAGCGACTCCTACGGTCGGTAGTCCGGTGGTTTCGGGGAGGCCGAGGGCGATGTTCATCGACTGGACGGCGCCGCCCGCGGTGCCCTTGGTCAGGTTGTCGATGGCCGCGACCACGATCAGGCGCCGGGTGTCGGCGTCGACGGTGACCTGCAGCTGGACGTTGTTCGAGCCGACCACCGACGCCGAGGACGGCCATCGGCCCTCGGGCAGCAGCTGGACGAACGGCTCGGTGGCGTACGCCTTTTCGTAGACCGCGCGGGCGCCTTCGGCGTCGAGGTCGGTCTTGAGTGCGGCGCTCGCGGTGGTGAGAATTCCGCGCGGCATCGGGGCCAGCACCGGGGTGAACGAGACCTTGACCCGTTCACCCGAGACCGCCGAGAGGTTCTGCGCGAACTCCGGCGTGTGCCGATGAGCACCACCGACGCCGTACGCGGTGGCCGAGCCCATCACCTCCGAACCGAGGAGGTTCGGCTTCAGGCTCTTGCCCGCGCCCGACGTCCCGGTGACGGCGACGACGTTGACCTCCGGCTCGACCAGGCCCGCGGCGAGCGCCGGGGCGAGGGCGATCGAACCGCCGGTCGGGAAGCAGCCGGGGACCGCGATGCGCTTGGTCCCGGCGAGACGTTCGCGGGCGCCGGGGAGCTCGGGGAGCCCGTACGGCCATTGCCCGGCGTGGTCACCGCCGTACCAGCGCTGCCAGTCGGCCGCGTCCGAAAGGCGGTGGTCCGCGCCGAGGTCGACCACCAGGACGTCCGGGCCCAGCTGCGCGGCGATGGCACCGGAGTGGCCGTGCGGCAGGGCGAGGAAGACGACGTCGTGTCCGGCCAGGGTCTCCGGGGTCGTCTCCAGCAGGACCCGGTCCGCCAGTGGCGCGAGGTGCGACTGATGCTGGACGAGCGGCGTCCCCGCGGAGCTGGCCGCGGTGAGCGCGCCGATCTGGACTTCGGGATGGGTCAGCAGCAGGCGCAGGAGTTCGCCGCCCGCGTACCCGCTGGCTCCGGCCACCGCGATCTTCACCGTCATACGCATGATTATGCACTCCCATGCAAGTTCAATCAAACAAAGTCGTGTGGCTCACCCGATACGGGCTGTTGCCGAGGCATCCTTGACCGCATGACCGACACCCCCGCCCGGCTGCTCAGCCTGCTGTCGCTCCTGCAGACCCCGCGCGAGTGGCCCGGCAGCGAGCTCGCCGAACGGCTGGAGGTCAGTCCGCGGACCATCCGGCGCGACATCGACCGGCTGCGTGAGCTCGGTTACCCCGTCGAAGCGTCACGGGGCGCCGAGGGCGGCTACCGGCTGGGCGCCGGCACGGCGATGCCACCGCTGCTGCTCGACGACGAAGAGGCCGTCGCGATCGCGGTCGGTCTCCGTGGCGCCGCCGGGCAGGCGATCTCGGGTATCGAGGAGTCTTCGGTACGGGCGCTGGCCAAACTCGAACAGGTGCTGCCTTCGCGGCTGCGTTATCTCGTCGGCGCGCTGGCGGTCGCGACCGTGCCGCTCCCCGGCACGGGTCCCGCGGTGGATCCGGAACACCTCACCGTCTTCGCGGGCGCGATCGCCAACACCGAGCGGACCCGGTTCACCTACCGCACCGGCGAAGGAACCGAATCCCGGCGGCACGTCGAACCGCACCGGCTCGTCTCCGCCGGACGCCGCTGGTACCTGCTCGGCTACGACCTCGACCGGGACGACTGGCGGATCTTCCGCGCGGACCGGATCTCGGAACCGCGGGCGACCGGCGGCCGGGCCACCCCGAGACAGCCACCCGCGGAGGACGTGGCGGCCTATGTCACCGACAGGATGTACAGCCTCCTTCCCACCTACAGCGCACGCGTGACCCTGCACGCGCCGATCGGCCAGGTCGCCCCCGCGATCGGCGAGGGATTCGGCGAACTGGAATCGATGGACGACGAGACCTGCGTTTTCCACGCGGGCACCGACACCCTGGACTGGCTCGCGTTCCGGATTCTCGGGCTCGGCTGCGAATTCACCGTGCACGAACCGCCGGAGCTGATCGAGCATCTCCGCGAGATGGCCGCGCGGGCCGAACGCGGAGCGGCGTCCACAGTGGACTGACGGTGGCCGCGAGGGACCGAAGGCCCTCGCGGCCACCGGTGTTCAGCCGATTTCCGCCACCTCTCGTTGGCTCGGCGGGATGGGGAGATAGGCGCCACGGCGCTCCGGGTCGCAGCCGACCCTGGGCAACCGGGCCCGGATCCCACCCGGTGTCCGCTCGAACCGCCGCGCGATCTCCTCGACGCTTTCCCCGGCGAGCCAACGGCTTTCCAGTTCCGCGTCCAGCTCGTCGGTCCACGGCAGGCCTTGCTGCGCGGGGCGGTCCGCCGATCTTCGGCGGCCGTTCCGGCCGGTGCTCCGCCCGGCGAACGCCAGCAGCGTGTCGGAAAGGACGGTCGCCAAGGCCGGTACGGCTTCGGCGTCGATATCGAGCCTGCCTTCGGCGACAGGCTCTTCCAGCGGTCCGGCTCCGCCGACCATTACGGTCACCCAGCGGTCTTCCCCGGCCGCGCCGCCACCCTCACGGGCGGCGACCTCGATGCGATAAACGGTGTCCTGCACCCGGATCTCGGTCCGGTGCTCTTCGACGATGGTCATGGCGGGGACGCTAACGGGCGGGCCCGACAATTCGGCGGCGCGGCGAGGGGATTCGGTGCGTGACCGGAAGTTTCCTCGCTTTCCCGGCCGCGAGGGGGCCGGTCACGGCACTATCGGCCACCCCGGTAGCCGCACCTAAGTGATCCTGACCGCGGTCGCCCGCGAGTTAGCTTTGCTCACCGGTTCTTCTGCGAAGGGGAGGAAAAATGAGGACCAAGGCACGCCGGACGTCGCTTTTCTTGACCATGCTCGTACTCACGATCGGGACCGTCTTCGCCACGCCCGCCTCGGCAGGCACGACTGCGTCCACCACCGCACTCGCCACCTGCACCGGAGCGGATTACTGCTGGTTCACCTGGGGTCGTATCCAGGCGGGCGACTGCACGATGGACAACGCGAAATGGACCCTCAGACGCAATGGCAGCGCCTCGTTCGAGGCGACGATCGTCAGCAGCGACAGCAACGACGCGTGGCTGATGTGGGTGAACACCCTGGACAGCAACGGCATCGTCCTCGGGCCCATCCATCACGGCGGTGACACCAAGTTCGTCAAGGGCACCGTCAAGAACGTGTGGCACTGGTGGTTCGCCGAGGGATCGTTCGACGCCGGGTTCTTCGACCGCATCCACAGCATGCGGATGACGAGCCACTGCTAAGAAGCCCCAGGGCAAGGAAATGCCCCGGTCCGGAAAACCCGGACCGGGGCATCGAAACATCCTGACGAAGGCTCAGAAAGGCAGCGCCTGAGCCAGCGCCTCCTTCTTCACCTCGGCGACTGAAGGCGGCACGTCCGACTTCGCGGCCGCGGAAGCACCGGCCGGAACCGGCTGCGGGACCGGGCCGCACTGCACGTCCGAACCGTTGCCCGGCTTGCGCACGGGCAGCTTTCCGGTCAGCAGGTAGTCCGCGATCTTGTCGTCCACACAGGACACACCGGACAGCGAGCCCGAGTGCGTCGTGCCGCCCGGAGCGCTGATCAGGCTGGAGTTCGGGTAGCGCTTGCGGACCTCGAGGCTGCCGGGGTACGGCGTCGCGGCGTCGTTCTCCTCGTTGACCAGCAGGATGCCGGGCACCTTGCTGCCGTCGATCTCCACCGGCTTGCCCGGCTTCGCGGGCCAGTCGAGGCACGGGGCGTTGAACCAGGCGTTGCCCCAGGTCTCGAACGGCGCCCGGAAGTGCGTGACCCAGTTGTCGAACTTCCAGCGGGGCCAGCTCTGCGGCCACGCCACGTCGGTGCACTGCACGGCCGCGTACACCGCGTAGCCGTTGTCCTGGCCCGGCGGGTTCGAGTCGTCGTACAGGCCCTTCAGGGTCTGCCAGTCACCCTTGTGCACCCAGCCCGAGAAGGCGTTCGCGATGTCTTCCCAGCCGAAGACGTAGTAGCCGGCCTGCAGGAAGATGTCCGTCCACTCGGATCCGCCGATGACGCCGCCCGCGGGCTTGTCGTACAGCTTCTTCTGCTCGGCGTACCACAGCTTCTCGACCGCGGCGGCGGTGTTGCCGAGGTGGTAGACCGAGTCGTACTTCGCGAGCCAGCCGAAGTAGATCTTGATGTTCTTGTCGAAGGCGATGTCCTGGTTCAGGTTCGCCTTGTACCAGACGTCGCGGGGGTCGACGGTGCCGTCGAACACCATCCGCCGCACGTTCTGCGGGAACAGCGTGCTGTAGACCTGCCCGAGGTAGGTGCCGTAGGAGAAGCCGTAGTAGTTGATCTGCTTCTCGCCCAGCGCCTTCCGCAGGCTGTCGACGTCCTTCGCCACATCGATGGTCTTGATGTGGTCGAGGATCGCGCCGTTCTTGGCGCACGCCTTCGCGTAACCCTTGGCCCTCTCGCGCCACGCCGTCTCGATGGCGCGCGTGGTCGGCACGTACTGCGGGCGGTTGTAGGAGGCGTAGTTCCCGTCGCAGGTCAGCGACGGCTTGCTCTCCCCCACGCCACGCGGGTCGAAGCCGATCCAGTCGTACTCCTCACCCGCCTTCTTGGGGACGGCCCGGCCGAGCGTCGACAGGCCGAGACCCGATCCGCCGGGACCGCCCGGGTTGACCAGCATGACGCCCTGCGACTGGGCGGACTTGTGCTTCACCCGCGAGACGGCGATCGAGATCTTCTCCCCGCCCGGCTTCGCGTAGTCCAGCGGGACCTCGAGGAAACCGCATTCCGCGCCGGCCTTCACCAGGCTCGGGCGCGTACAGGCTCCCCAGGAGATGGGCTTCGGATCGAAGTCCGACGCCGAGGCGGCCGTGGCGGAGGGAGCGAGCGCCATGGTGCCGACGCCGATCCCCGCGACCGCCAGGGCGGCAACGAATTTCTTCACTGTGTTCCTTTTCGTCCGCGTTCGACCCGGTCGGGCCGAAGCTACCGAGAACCGGCTTCAATCTCGCTGACCGACACGTTGACCGCCATCCCTCTTTAGTCGGTATCCGATCCCCGATCCGGGCATATCAGTCTTGTCGGTCCCCTGTCGTACGCTCGCGGCGCCCACGGGGGAAAGGAGAGCGCATGGACGAGGTGAAAAGCCTGGTTTCGGCGGTTCGCAACGGTTTGGCCGCGCTGGCCGATCCGGAAAAGGCGCCGTCGATGCGGGCGTACATGAAGTCGGAAATGCCGTTCCTCGGTGTGGCGTCCCCGGCTCGGGCGGCCTTGCTGAAACGGCTCTACGCCGAACATCCGCTACCCGATCGTGTGAGCTTTTCGACGGCAATTCTCACGTTGTGGCGAGAGGCCGAGTTCCGGGAAGAGCGCTATGCGGCGATCGCCCTTTCCGGGCATCGCGCGTACACCCGTTGGCAGGACGGCGATCTGCTCGGCCTGTACGAGGAGATGATCGTGACGGGCGCCTGGTGGGATTACGTGGACGAGGTCGCCATCCGCCGGGTCGGCCCGATCCTGCGCGCGGAGCCGGAGACGGTGACCACGCTGATGCTGACCTGGGCCTACGACGAGGACCGCTGGCGTCGCCGCACCGCGGTCATCTGCCAGATCGGTGCCAAGGGCGGAACGGACACCGACCTGCTCACCCGTGCCGTCGAGGCGAACATCGACGACAAGGACTTCTTCCTGCGCAAGGGAATCGGCTGGGCCCTGCGCGAGTACGCGAAGACCGACCCGGACTGGGTGCGCGCGTTCGCCGCCGCGCATCCGGCACTGTCCACTCTGTCCAGGAAGGAGGCGCTCAAGCACCTGGGAGGGTGAGCACCGGCCTGGGGACGAGGGCGATGAGCTCCTCGACCACCCCGCCGAGTTCGGGCAACAGCACTCGTAGTTCCTTGAGATCGCGAAGCAGCTCCAAGCGCGTCTCCTGTGGCGGGCCCTTTTCGAGCAGGGACTTGAGGTCACGGGTCATTTCGTCCTCACGTCCGAGGACGAGGAGGTAGAAGAGCGGCTGGAGCTGGACGTCCCAGGCGAAGGGGCCGGTCGAGATCCGGGCATTGGCCTTGTCGAGGCCTTCGTTCAGCGCCTGGCGGGCTTCTTCCGTCTTCCCGGTCTGCAGCCAGACGAGGGTGAGGAGGTTGTGCGCCCAGCCGAATTCCGGTGCGAGCGGGGCCAGGAGCGTCTCCGCCTCGTCGAGCTCCCCCGCGAACAGCAGAGCCTCCCCGAGGCTTTCGCGGTATTCGGAGTTCTCGGGATCCGAGGCGACCAGTTCGCGTAGTTCGCGGATGGCCTCCTCGTACTCGCCCGCCCGGCAGCGGATGTCCGCGCGCAGGGCGCGGGCGCTCTCGTCGTGCCCTGCTTCCAGCGCGCTTTCCGTGTCGGCCAACGCGCCTTCCAGGTCACCGAAGACGAACCGATGACGGGCGCGCCGGTACAAGGCGTACCCACCGTCCTGGCCAAGGCGAACCCCTTCGTCGAGTGCAGCCCTGGCGTCGTCGTGCCGGTCGAGGTCTCTGAGGATGTCGCCGCGATTGGTGTGGAAGAAGGCCAGCCCCGGATTCGCGGAGATGGCGACGTCGATGTCGGCGAGGGCCGCCGGGAAATCGCCGGAGCGCTGGTGGGCCAGAGCACGCCAGCTGTGCGCCCACTCGTTGCCGGGGTCGAGTTCGATCGCGCGGCTCAAGGAGGTCACCGCGCTGCCGTTCTCGTTGAGCCTGCTGAGCACCGCCCCTCGCTGCAGATGGTTCTCGGCGTCGTCGGGAGCCAGCTCGATGGCCCGGTCGAGGTCGGCGAGTGCCGTCCGGTACTCGTCCAGATTGTGGTGCGCCTGGCCGCGCATGTAGTACGCCCACTCGTAGTCCGGGTCGATCCGCAGCGCGGCGGTGAAACCGTCCACGGCGAGCCGGTTCCGATCAGCGCGGTGGTGGAAGGCCGCCCGGATCGCGTGGGCCCTGGCGCTCCCCGGGTCCGCCGCGACGATCGCGTCGAAGGCCGCCGACGCGGCGTCTCCGTCTCCCGTCCGCTCCAGGAACAACGCCAGTTTGGTCAGGTAGAAGACGTCTTTGGGGCGGAGGGCGGCGGCCGCGCGGTGACCGGCGAGTGCTCCCTCGTCGTCTCCCAGCTCGGCGAGCAGCGTGGCCCGGTAGTGGACGGCCCAGGCGTACTCGGGGTCGAGCCGGATCGCGGTGTCGATCTCGTGGATCGCCTTCCGGATATCGCCGCGTTTGAAGTGCACCTCGCTCCGGATGGCGTACGCCCATGTGTGGTCGGGCTGGAGACGGACGGCCTCGTCGAGGTCCGCCATCGCGCCGTCGAGGTCTCCGAGTTCGGCACGAGCGGAGCCGCGTCCACGCCACGAATAGGCGTACCCGGGGTCGAGTTCGATAGCCCGGTTCAGATCCGACAACGCCCGTTCCCAGTCTCCCTCGTTGCGGAACAGGTTTCCCCGATCGCTCCACGCGTAGGGGTCGGCGGGGTTCAGATCGAGCGCCCGGTCGAAGTCCCGTGTCGCCGCCTCGATGTCCTCTTGGCTTTCGTAGGCCCAGGCGCGCCGCCGGATCACCGTCGAAAGCCGCGCGGCGTCGAGTTCGCCCGCGCCGGCGAGCAGGTCGAGCACCGGGATCTCCCGCGGGCCGTCGCCGTCACCGATCGCGGCGGTCAGCCGTTGGCCCCAGCCCAGTACCGAGGGCGCGTCCGCGTCGGCACCCGCCTGTTCCATCATGCGGGCCCAGGCGCGGGCGGGAGCGGTGCCGGTGGTGATCATCTCGGCCGCGCCGAGCAGCGCGTCCGGCAGCGCGTCGGCCGGGGCGCCGCAGAGCCGGTGATAGGTCTGTTCGAGTTTCCTCTTCTGCCAGCGCTCGTCGCTCCAGGCGTCGCGGTGGTCGCTCAGACCGAGTTCGGCACAGCGGCCTTCGTAGTACTCGCCGAGCCGAAGGTGGCGTTCGGCGAACTCGGCGGGCGAGCGACCGCGTTCCAGCCGCACCATCGGGCCGCGGACCACCGGGTGGTAGCGCACCGGGAGCTCGCGGCGCCCGACGAACGGCAGTTCCCGCAGCCAGCGGAAGGTCTCCCCCGCGGTCTCCTTCCCGGTCAGCACGCCGATGACGTCCTCGTCGAGGAAGCGGGGCAATGACGCGGTGGCGGCGATGTCCTTCCTCGCCTTTTCGGGGACCCAGTGCAGGAATCGCTTGACCGCGTCGTCGCTGGGATCGCCGACGGCGTCCGCTCCGGCCGGGTTGCCGCGGGCCAGCATGGCGACCAGGACGGGCAGGCCGTCGGTCAGCCGCAGCACGATCTCGATGACCTCTTCGTCGGTGATGCCGTGTTCGGCGAGCAGGCGGCGTGCCTCCGGCTCGGTGAACGGCCGGAGTTCGATCTCGCGCACCAGCGGCGCGTGCCGGTTCCACTTCGCCTCGTCCAGCGGGAACTGGCCCGCGACGGTCAGCACCAGGTTCTGCGGCAGATCGCCGTACAGTCCGGCGAGCAGGTCGAGCAGCCAGGTCTCCAGCACCGGCGCGGTTCGCTCGAAGGTGTCGAAGAACAGCGCGATCTGCCGCGTCTCCGGAATGCGCCACAGATCTTCGACGAACGGTTTGGTGAGCTCCTCCGCCGGTTCGAGGAGCAGTTGGACGTCGGCCTTCCGCTTGAACTTCGCCGCGAGGTAGACCTGGAGCTGCTCCAGCTGTTTCGCCGTCGCGTCCGCGTCGATCGCGTCGGCGGCGATGCTGCCGCCGGGTAGTGTCTTCGCGACGCCGAGACCGGCCTTGACGACGGTCTTCGTCACCAGTTCACGCCCGGCCGCGGGTGCCTGCGGATCGCTGTGCAGCCGTTCCCTCGCCTTGAGATACGACTCGTAGCGCTTCTCGAAGCGGCGCATCTCGTATCCGCCGCGAGCGAGGTCCTTCGCCAGTTTGACCAGGGTCGCGGGCAGATCCTGCTGCCGGTCGTCGGCGAACCCGACGGCGGCGCGGGCTTCCTCGGCGATACCGCGAAGCTGGTCGAGGAGGAAGGACTTCCCGACCCCGGCGAGACCGTGCACCGAGTACAGGTACCGGCGGCGCCGATCGTCTCCGGACAACCCCAGATTGTCCCGGAAGTCCTCACGTTCTCCGACCCTGCCGACGAAACCGTCGCTCAGCCTGGCGCGGGCGATGTCTTGGATGCTGGACCGGCCGTCTGGACGTGACACAAGTCCTCACTTTGCCACACCCCAAGCGCGTGAAGGCCCCCTTCCCTCGACTCAGCCGAGGGAAGGGGACCTTCGCGGGACTACAGGAGTCAGGCCCGCAGGCTCGCGCCGAAACGTTCGCCGGCGACCGCGACGGCGGCGTCGCGGGCCTTGGTGGCCTCGTCGACGGTCAGCGTGCGGTCCGCGGCACGGAACCGCAGCTTGTACGCCACCGAACGCTTGCCCTCGCCCACCTGCTCGCCCTGGTAGGAGTCGAACAGCGTGATGTCCTCGAGCAGTTCGCCCGCGCCTTCGCGCAGCGCCTCGGCCAGATCCGCCGACGGCACCTCCGACTCCGCGACGAGGGCGATGTCGAGCAACACCGGCGGGTACGCCGAGATCCGCGGCGCCGGACGCTCGTCTGGGATCGGGATCGCGTCCAGGTCGAGCTCCATCGCGACGGTGCGCGGCGGCAGCCCGAGCGCCTCGACGACCTTCGGGTGCAGCTCACCGGCGTAGCCGACGGGCCACTGCCCCACCCGCAGCTGCGCGCAGCGGCCGGGGTGCCACGGCGGCTGATCCGCCGCGGCCGTGGTCAGCTCGACACCGGCGGCCTGAGCCACCAGCCGGGCGGCCTGGACCGCGTCGGCCCAGTTCGCCTGCTCGCCCTCGCCCCACCAGCCGGCCCGGGCACGCTGACCCGCCAGCACGACGGCGACGTGCAACGGCTGCGGCGGCACGGCCGCCTCCAGTACCGCGAGTTCCTCGTCGGTCGGGCGCCGGTCGACCCCGAGCGAAGGCATCGGGATCGGGTTCGGCCCGGGCAGCACGACCTGCCCGATGTGGAACAGCGAGACATCCTTGAAACCGCGGGAAATGTTGCGCTGCAAGGTCTCCAGCAGCCCCGGCAGCAAGGTGCTCGCCATCCGGTCCTTGTCCGCCTCCAGCGGGTTGCGGACCTTCACGGTGCTGCGGCGGACGTCGTCCTCGGGCAGCCCGAACGCGTCCCAGACCGAGTCCGAGATGAACGGGAAGGGCAGCACCTCGACGTAGCCGTTCTCCGCCAGCGCACGCGCGACCGAGCGGCGACGACGCTGCACGTCGGTGAGGCCCCGGCCCGCCGGGGCGTCGGGCAGCACCGACGGGATGCTGTCGTAGCCCTCCAGCCGGAGCACCTCCTCGACGAGGTCGGCGGGCTGAACCAGGTCGCCACGCCAGCTCGGCGGGACCGCGGTCACCAGGGCGGTGCCGTCCTCCGACGTGCCCACGTTGACCTTGCACCCGATCTGCGAGAGCCGTTTGACCGTGACACCGCGTTCGTAGCGCACCCCGGCCACCTGGTCGGGCAGGCTGATCGGCATGGTCACCGGCGGGTTCGGCTCGACGCCGCCCTCGTCGGTGCGGCCGGGCAGGATCGAGCCCTCGCCGTACTGACGCAGCAGGCGCGCGGCGAATTCGACGGCCACCGCGCACAGCTGCGGGTCGGTGTAGCGCTCAAACCGCTTGGCCGCCTCGGAGAACAGCTTGTGACGGCGGGCGGTCCGGCTGATCGACGACGGGTCCCAGTGCGCCGCTTCGAGCAGCACGTCGGTGCTCTCCGGGGTGATCTCGGTCGACGCGCCGCCCATCGTGCCCGCCAGCGAGATGACCCCGCTGTCGTCGGCGATCACCACGTCGTCCGCGTCGAGCGTGCGCTCGACATCGTCCAAAGTGGTCAGTTTCTCGCCCGGCTTCGCCTTGCGCACCACCAGATCGCCCTTGACCGAACCGGTCGCGAACGCGTGCAGCGGGTGCCCGAGTTCGAGCATGACGTAGTTGGTCACGTCGACCGCGAGCGAGATCGACCGGATGCCGGCCAGCATCAGGCGGCGGCGCATCCACCACGGCGTCGGCGCGGTCGCGTCGAGGTTCTTGACCCGGCGCAGGACGAACCGCTTGCAGCCCTCGGTGTCTTCGAGGTGCACCGGCCAGACATCGCTCTCGGCCTCGGGGACCTCGATGGACGCCGGGTCGCCGAACGGGACGTCGAGCGCGTTGGACAGCTCGCGGGCCAGGCCGCGGACCGACAGCGTGTAGCCGCGGTCCGGGGTCGGCGTGACCTCGAGGACGGTGTCGTCGAGGCCGAGCAGCTTGCTCGCGTCTTCGCCCGGGCTGGCCGTGCTCGGCGGGAGCACGAGAATGCCGGAGTGGTCGTCGCCGATGCCGAGTTCGCTCGCGGAGCAGATCATGCCGTCGCTGAGACGGCCGTAGGTCTTGCGCGCGCCGATCTCGAAACCGCCGGGCAGCACGGTGCCGGGCAGCGCGACGACGACCAGGTCGCCCTCGGCGAAGTTCGAGGCGCCGCAGATGATCCCGCGGGTCTTGATCCCCGTGGGGCCGTCGTCCTCGAAAGGACCTTCGTCGTCGTCCTCGTCTTCGTCGAGGTTCTCGTCCGGCTTGCCGGCGTCCTCGTCCTCCGACTCACCGACATCGACCCGGCAGAACCGGACCGGCTTCTTGAACTCGGTGAGCTCCTCGATCTCGGCGACGCGGCCGACCACGAGCGGGCCGGTGACGGGTTCGAGTTCACGGACGTCGTCGACCTCGATGCCGATGCGCACGAAGGCGTCGGCCAGATCCTGGGCCGTGACCTCCTCGTCGACGTCGAGGTGTTCGATCAGCCAGCTGGCTGGGACCTTCACTCAGGCCTCCGTTCCGAAGGGCAGGGTGAACCTGATGTCGCCCTCCACCATGTCGCGCATGTCCGGGATTCCGTTGCGGAACTGCAGGGTGCGCTCGATACCCATGCCGAAGGCGAAGCCCGAGTAGACCTCGGGATCGACGCCACAGGCACGCAAGACGTTGGGGTTGACCATGCCGCAGCCGCCCCATTCGACCCAGCCGGGGCCGCCCTTCTTCTCCTCGAACCAGACGTCGACCTCGGCCGACGGCTCGGTGAACGGGAAGAAGTGCGGGCGCAGGCGGGTCTTCGAGGTCCCGCCGAACATCGCGCGGGCGAAGGCGTCGAGGGTGCCCTTGAGGTGCGCCATCGTCAGGCCCTTGTCCACCGCGAGCCCTTCGACCTGCGAGAACACCGGGGTGTGCGTGGCGTCGAGCTCGTCGGTCCGGTAGGTGCGGCCGGGGCAGACGACGTACACGGGCAGGTCGCGGTGCAGCAGCGTGCGGGCCTGCACCGGCGAGGTGTGCGTCCGCAGCACCAGGCCGGAGTCCTCCTCGCCGAGGTAGAACGTGTCCTGCAGCTGGCGCGCGGGGTGGTCCTTGCCGAAGTTCAGCGCGTCGAAGTTGAACCACTCGGCTTCGAGCTCGGGACCGTCGGCGACCTCGTAGCCCATCGCGACGAACGCGTCGGCGATCCGCTCCGAGAGGGTCGCGATCGGGTGCCGGGCGCCACGGGGCACGCGGTCCCACGGCAGCGTGACGTCGACGGCCTCCTCGCGGAGCACCCTCTCGTCACGTTCCGCCTGGAGCACCGCGCGGCGGGCGTCGAACGCGGACTGGATGCCCTGGCGCGCTTCGTTGACCCGCTTGCCGGCCTCGGCCTTCTCCTGCTTCGGCAGGGCGCCGATCTCGCGGCGGGCGAGCAGCAGCGGAGACTGGTCCCCGAGGTGGGCGGGCTTGACCGCGGCCAGCGCGTCGAGATCCGCCGCGGCCGCGAAATCCGTCTCGGCCTGTTTGACGGCGGCCGTCAACGTTTCCGGCGCGAGCGCCCCCGCCTGGGGGTCCTGCTTGTCGTTGGCTTCGGACATAACTCCTCGGCGTCCGCTGGGACTGGTCCGGTGCACGCGAGCGCACACATGGGTTTAGCAGCTGCTGAATTCTATGGGACAGCGAACGGCGGCCCCCGATCACCCTCGGGCTGGGCACACCGTCACTCGGGAGTGCGAAAAACGCGCTCTACGCCGTAAACAAGGTGCTGGAACGAACACTGCGTTCCATGAGAGCTCCCTTGGTGTCGTGGTGCGACGGCGTGATGACCGGGACTCTACGTGGCCGCGGCCCGGGAAGCCATCGCATTTGTGTACACGCAGACGGCCGCGGCCGTCGCGAGGTTCAGGCTCTCGGCGCGGCCGTACATCGGGATCTTCACCGCGAGGTCGACCGTTCCCAGGACCTCCCGCGGCAGGCCGTGCGCCTCGTTGCCGAACACCCACGCGGTCGGCTCGTCGAAGGTCACCTGATCGAGTTCGGTGTCGGCGTAACCGTGCGCGCCGAGCGTGCGGAGGCCGGCGGCGGAGCAGGCCTTCAAGGCCGCGTCGACGTCCCGGATCCGGGTGATGGCGGGGTGGAACAGGCTGCCGGCGGCCGCGCGGACGCATTTGCCGTTGTGCGGGTCGACGCTGTCGCCGGCGACGACGACCGCGTCGGCACCGGCGGCGTCCGCGACCCGGATCACGGTGCCCGCGTTGCCGGGGTCGGCGACGTCGACAAGGACGACGACGAGCTTGGCGCCCGGCTTCAGGACGGTCTCCTGTGGACGGTCGACGAGCGCGCAGACCGCGACGATGCCTTGCGGTGTCACGGTCTCGGACAACCCGTCGGCGGCGCGATCGGTGATCGGCGAGACGGGGACGCCCGCCTCGCGCGCGATGGTGAGCAGCCGCTCGTGCTGCGCGGCGGCGCGTTCGGTCACGAACAGCTCGTACACCGTGCCGCCGTCTTCGAGCGCGGCCTCGACGGCGTTCGCGCCCTCGGCGAGGAACCGGCCGGTCTTCTCACGCTCGGCCCGGCGGGTGAGCTTGCGCGCAGCAACAACCCGGGGCGTCCGTTCGGTGAACGGAGCCGCCCCGGGTTGCGGAAGAGCGCTGTAGCCGGTCAGGCCGACTTCTTCTCTTCGGTGTTCACGTTCGCCTTGGCCAGCTCGGCCAGCGCGGTGAACGCGGCGGCGTCGTTGACGGCGAGGTCCGCGAGGATCTTGCGGTCGACCTCGACACCCGCGGCCTTGAGGCCCTGGATGAACCGGTTGTAGGTCACGCCGTTGGCGCGGGCCGCGGCGTTGATGCGGGTGATCCACAGCTGGCGGAAGTCACCCTTGCGGGCACGACGGTCCCGGTAGGCGTAGTTCAGCGAGTGAAGCGTCTGCTCCTTCGCCTTGCGGTACAGCCGCGAACGCTGGCCGCGGTAGCCGCTGGCGAGCTCGAGAGTCGCGCGACGCTTCTTCTGGGCGTTGACCGCCCTCTTGACGCGTGCCACTGGTCCATCCTGTCGATCTGGGGGCGCGGCGGGCGCGCCCGGGGTTTACAAGTGCGGGGGTGTCAGCGGCCGAGAAGGCGCTTGACGCGGCCGACGTCGTTCTTGGCGATCTCGGTCGTGCCTTCGAGGCGACGGGTGAGCCTGTTGGACTTCTTCTCCATCAGGTGGCGACGGCCGGCCTTCTGGCGGCGCAGCTTGCCCGAGCCCGTGACGCGGACACGCTTGGACGTCCCGCTGTGCGTCTTCATCTTCGGCATTACGTTGTCCTCTTTCGCGCGGCGGCACACCGGTGTTCCCCGGTGTGCCGCTGACATGTGCTGGTCGGCGCTACGCGTCGGCGGGCGGCTCGGACGACTCGTCCTTGGCTGCCTTCGCGGCCTTCTGCGGCTTCACGTTCTTGTGCGGAGCCAACACCATGATCATGTTGCGACCGTCCTGCTTCGGCGACGACTCGACGAACCCGAGCTCGGTCACCTCGTCGGCGAGCTTCTGCAGCAGCCGGAAACCGAGTTCCGGCCGGGACTGCTCGCGACCGCGGAACATGATCGTGACCTTGACCTTGTTGCCTGCCGCCAGGAAGCGCGACACGTGACCCTTCTTGGTCTCGTAGTCGTGCTGATCGATCTTCGGCCGCAGCTTCTGCTCTTTGATGACGGTGAGCTGCTGGTTGCGGCGGGACTCGCGGGCCTTCTGCGCGCTCTCGTACTTGAACTTGCCGAAGTCCATGAGCTTGCATACGGGCGGGCGTGCCTGCGGAGCGACCTCGACCAGATCGAGATCGTTCTCCTGTGCCAGCCGCAGCGCATCTTCGATCCGGACGATGCCGACCTGTTCACCGGCAGGCCCGACGAGGCGGACCTCCGGAACCCGGATTCGGTCGTTGATGCGTGTCTCGGAGCTGATGGGGCCTCCTTGGTCCGAGGTAAATTCTTCTACCGTTTCGACCTGGTGCCCACATGCCGAAGGCCCCGGTACCGTGAGGTACGCGAGGCCCACTCATTCCGATCGCGTTCAGTCTCCAGAACCGAACGCACCGCCTCCGACGCCCGAAATCGTCTTCGGCGAGACCGGACCCGGACACCTGGTGTTGCGGCGGTGACACGGGTGGGAGCGGGGCTCCACTTGCCGCCCCCGATCGCTCGGGGGCTGGTCGCTCGTGGAAGGGTACCAGACGTGTCAGATGAACCCGTTCAGCAACCCCCGTATTCCCCGGACGTCCGCGACCTGGAGGACATCCCGAGCGTCGAGGTGATCAGCAGGGCGGCCGTCATGCTGCTCTCCGCCGGCGCCGAACGCCTCGGCCTCGCGGACGAGGACCCGGCCAGCTCACCGCACCGCGACCTCGACGAGGCCCGTCGCCTGATCACCGCCCTCGCCGGGCTGGTCACCGCTTCGGCAGAGTACCTCGGCCTGCACGCCGGCCCGTTGCGCGACGGCCTGCAGTCGCTGCAGAAGGCGTTCCGCGAGGCTTCGGCCGTGCCGGACGCGCCCGGGCAGGGTCCGGGCGAGAAGTACACGGGGCCGGTCTACTAGCCCCCGCCGTCCGTCAAGTGTCAGGAAAGGGTCGTTCAGGACATTTTTCGTCCTGAACGACCCTTTCCTGACATCCGGGCTACCGAACCGACGCACCGCGAACTAACATTTCAGATGTGAGTGGGTTAGCGAAGGTGCCACGGTCCCTCCTCAGGGACGAGGCCTACGAGAACATCCGGCGGGCGATCATCGACGGGACGCTGCCGCCGGGCACGAACCTGCGCGACGGCGACCTCGCCGAGCAGCTTGGCCTTTCCCGCGCGCCGGTGCGCCAGGCCCTGCTGCGCCTCATCGAGGACGGCCTGGTCGAGTCGAAGCCACAGAGCTACACGCGGGTGGCGGGGTTCGTCCCCGACGACGTCCGCGACGCCTTGCAGCTCGTGCGGACGCTGCACGAGTTCGCCGTCCGGGCGGGCGCGCCGAGGATGGGACCGGCGGAGGTCGCCGCGATGCGGGCGGCCAACGCCCGGTTCGCCGACGCGATCGCCGCCGGGGACATCGCGGCCGCGATCGCCGCCGACGACGAACTCCACGACATCCCGGTGGCCGCCGCGCGCAACCGGGCGATCGCCGCGACGCTGGCCCGCTACACCCCGCTGTTGCGACGTCTCGAATACGCCCGCTTCGGCTCCCTGCCCGCCCACCGGTCGGTCCAGCGCCACGCGGAGCTGGCCGACGCCATCGAAGTGGGCGACGTCGACGCGGCCTGCGCGATCACCGCCACCATCTGGACCGAGCTCGAAGACCTCCTGGAGACGCCATGACCCTCGCCGATTTCCCCCGCTACCCGCTGTTGCTCGGCCCCTCCCCCGTCCACCCGCTCGAACGGCTCACCGCCCATCTCGGCGGCGCGAAGGTCTGGGCGAAACGCGAAGACGTCAACTCCGGGATCGCGTTCGGCGGCAACAAGACCCGGAAGCTCGAGTACCTGGTCGCCGACGCGCTGGCCCAGGGCGCGGACACGCTGATCTCGATCGGCGGCGTGCAGTCGAACCACACCCGCCAGGTCGCCGCGGCCGCCGCGCGGGCCGGGCTCAAGGCCGTGCTGGTGCAGGAGAGCTGGGTCGACTGGAACGACCCGATGTACGACAAGGTCGGCAACATCCAGCTCTCGCGCATCCTCGGGGCGGACATCCGGATGGTCGAGGCCGGATTCGGCGTCGGCTTCAAGGAGAGCTGGGAGAACGCGGTCAAGGAGATCGAGGCCGACGGCGGGAAGCCGTACGCGATCCCGGCCGGCGGCTCGGACCACCGCCTCGGCGGGCTCGGTTTCGCGAACTGGATGGTCGAGCTCGAAGCGCAGGAGGCCGAGCTCGGCGTCTTCTTCGACACGGTGGTCGTCTGCTCGGTCACCGGCAGCACGCAGGCGGGGATGGTCGCCGGGGCCGCGCTTTCCGGGAAGCCACGGCGGATCCTCGGCATCGACGGGTCGGCGAAACCGGCTGAGACGCGTGACCAGATCACCCGCATCGCGCGGGCGACCGCGGACCTGATCGGCGCGGGCGGGATCGGCGAGGTCGAACTGGACGAGCGCTATCACGCCGGGATCTACGGCATCCCGGACGAGTCCACTCTGGACGCGATCCGGACGCTGGCGCGACTGGAGGGAGTGCTCACCGATCCGGTGTACGAGGGCAAGTCGATGGCGGGGCTGATCGACCTCGTTTCCCGCGGCGAGATCTCGCGGGACTCGAACGTGCTCTTCGCGCACCTGGGTGGGCAGCCCGCCCTCAACGGGTACACGAGCGTCCTCTGACCAATGCAAGGAAAGGTCCTTTCCTCGCAAATTTCGCAAGGAAAGGACCTTTCATCGCACGCGCGAGGGTCAGTCCGTCACGGCCAGGACGTCGATCTCCACCAGCAGCCCGGCGGGCAGGCCGACGTACACGGTGGTCCGGGCCGGGTGCGGCGCCTCGCCGATCAGCTTGTTGTAGACCTCGTTGAACGCGCCGAAGTGGTCGACGTCGGTCAGGTAGACACGCACCATCAGCGCGTCGGCCAGGCTCGAACCGGCGGCCTCGAGCACCGCTTCGATGTTCTTGAAGGTCTGCTCGGTCTGCTCGCCGACGGTCTCGCCGACGATGGCGCCGGTGGCCGGGTCGAAGGCGACCTGGCCGGCCACCTGCAGGATGTTGCCCTTGCGGACCGCCTGCGAGAACGCGGCCACCGGCTTCGGCGCGTTCTCCGTGCTGATCGCGGTCTTGCTCATTCCAACTTCCCCTTTCGGTTCCCCGTCCATCCACTGTGGACGGAAGCTTCTTCGGTGGCGGCGATCAGTTCCGGCACGAGCGCCATCAGGCCGTCGTAGTCGAGCAGCACCTTCGGCACCGACACCGACGCGGCCGCGAGCACCACGCCTCCCGGCCCGCGAACGGGCGCGGCGACGCAGTGGATGAAGTCCTCGTGCTCGGCGTTGTCCACCGCGTAGCCACGGTCGGCGACGAGCGCGAGCTCCTTCTCGTAGGCCTCGGGCGTGGTGATCGTGTTCGGCGTGCGGACGAAGAAGTCGATCCTCGACACCACGTCCGCCTGCTTCTCCGGCGTCATCGCCGCGACCAGCACCTTGCCGACGGCGGTGCAGTGCAGCGGCGCGCGTTTCCCGATGCGGGAGTACATCCGCACCGAATGCCTGCCCTCGAACTTGTCGATGTAGACGACCTCGCCGTCCTCATAGGACGCGAGGTGCACGGTGTGCCCGGTGCGCGCGTTGAGCCCGGCGAGCGCGGATTGCGCGGTGCGGCGGACGTCGCGATCCTCCAGTGCCTGCTGCGCGAGGTCGAAGAGCGCGCTGCCCAGCCGGTAGTACCGCTGCCCTTCCCGGCGCACGAAGTGGTGTGCCTCCAGGGTGCGCAGCAGGCGCAGCACGGTCGACTTGTGCACGCCGATCTCCTCGGCGAGCTGGTCGAGCGTCTTCGGCTCGCGGGCGAGCCCGCCCAGCAGCGTGAGCGCCCTGTCCAGGCTCTGGCTCATCCGCCCACCACTCCCTTTTCCGTCAGCTTGGCCGCCGCCCATGCTGCCTCATCCGCGCCGAGGAGCGCGTCGATGACGGATCCGGGCAACGGCGTGCCCACGTCGTCGTGGGTCAGCAGGGTGGCCGCGGCCTGCAGATGACCACGTCGCAGCCGGGTCGCGGGGTCGTCGCCGCGCAGGGTCGCGGCGAGGAATCCGGCCGCGAAGGCGTCGCCGGCGCCGACCGGTTCCACGACGTCGACCTGGAGCGCGGGCGAGAACAGCGGTGCCCCGTCGCCCTCGACCAAGGTCACCCCGCGCGCGCCGTGCTTGACGACCAGCGTCTTCGGCCCCGGCACGGCGGCGCGCAGCCGTTCCGGGTCACCGGTCCCCCACACCCGTTCGGCCTCGTCCTCGCCCGCCAGCACGATGTCGGAGCGGGCGGCCAGCCCGGCCAGCACCGACGGATCCCGCTCGGTCCACAGCGCCGGCCGGAAGTTCACGTCGAACGACACCAGCGTGTCGCCACGCGGTCGTTCCATCAGCGCCCGCACCAGGTCGAGGCACCCGTCCGACAGCGCGGGCGTGATCCCGGACAGGTGGATGACGCGAACCCCGTCGAGCGCGAGCTTCCCCAGTAGTCCGGCGTCCATTCCGGACGCCGCCGAGCCCTTGCGGTAGTAGCGCACCGGGCTGCCGTCCGCGCCGCTCTCCTTGACGTACAGCCCGGTCGGACGCGTCGGGTCGACCACGACCGCGCTGACGTCCACCCCGGTCTCACCGATCTCCCGCACCAGCGCCCGGCCGAACGGATCGTCGCCGACGGCGCTCACCCACGCACTGGTGAACCCCAGCGCCGGGAGATGACAGGCGACGTTCGATTCGGCCCCTCCGATGCTTCGCACCCACTTACGTACCTCGTCGGGCGGCCCGGGTTCGGCCGGCACGAACAAGGCCATCGACTCCCCGATGCACAAAACGTCGGGCGCGCTTGTCACCTTCACGTCTCCTAGTCGTCACGCCGTTGACCTCCAGCGGACCGGATGCTACACCTATCCCACGCAATATGCGCAACGTCCGTTGCAACATACGCAACCGAGGTGAACCTCATGTTCCAAGCCGGCACCATCGATTCCGCCGCGGTCGCGGCCGTCCGGGAGGAGCGCGTCGACTGGCGCTTCCGCTCGGTCGCGCCCTCGCTGTCCGGTCTCACGATCGGCGAGGCCGCCGCCCGAGGCGCGAAGCTGTTCGAAGACGGCTTCCTCGGCCCGTTCGTCGTCCTCGACGAGGAGGCCGTCGAGCACAACCTCCGCACGATGGCGGCCTGGTGCGCCGAGCGCGGGGTCGCGCTGGCCCCGCACGGCAAGACGACGATGGCGCCGCAGCTGTTCGAGCGGCAGCTGAAGCACGGCTCGTGGGGTATCACCTGCGCGAATGCCGGCCACCTGCGGATATACCGCGCGTTCGGCGTTTCCCGCATCCTGCTGGCCAACCAGTTGCTCGACCCGTCCGGCCTGAAGTGGCTGGCCGCCGAACTGGACGCCGACGACGACTTCGAGTTCGTCTGCTGGGTCGACTCGGTCCGCGGTGTCGAGCTGATGACCGAAGCCCTGCGCGGGGCCCGCCGCAAGGTCGACGTCCTCGTCGAACTCGGCGCCGAGGGCGGCCGCACCGGTGTCCGCGACACCGAGACCGCGCTCGCCGTCGCCGAGGCCGCGCACGCGAGCCCGGCTCTGCGCCTGCGGGGATCCGGCGGCTACGAAGGCGCGCTTTCCCACCACACGGACGAAAAGTCGCTCCAGCTGATCAGCTCCTATGTGGACGGTCTGCGCGAACTCGTCTTCGCCTTCCACGCCAAGGGCCTGCTCGACGACGCCGGTCAGATCATCGTCACCGGCGGCGGCAGCGCGTACTTCGACCGCGTCGCCGACGAGCTCACCAAGGACTGGGGTGGCCTGGACGTCCTGCCGATCCTGCGCAGCGGCGCCTACGTGACCCACGACGACGGCTTCTACCGGGTGATCTCGCCGCTGGGCGAACACCCGCGTATCGGCGGCGTCGCGTCGTTCCGTTCCGCGTTGCGCGCCTGGGCACAGGTGACGTCGAAGCCGACGGACGAACTCGCACTGCTCACCATCGGCAAACGGGACGCCTCGTTCGACGAGGGCATGCCCGAGCCGCGCCTCATCCGCAAGGGCGACGGGCCACCGTCCGCGCTCGAAGGTCACTCCATCCAGAAGATGAACGACCAGCACGCCTTTCTCACCCTGCCCGCGTCGTCACCGGTCGAGGTCGGGGACTGGATCGCCCTCGGTCTGTCCCATCCCTGCACCGTCTTCGACAAGTGGCCCCTGATCCCGGTCGTCGGCCCCGACGGCGAGACCGTGCTCGATTTCGTCCGCACCCACTTCTGATCCGTCCTCCACCGCCGCAGAGGAAGAATCACCATGGACATCGTCGTCCGCTCGGCACTGGTCGCCGACGGCACCGGAGATCCGCTCACCAGGCACGACGTGGGCATCTCCGACGGCCGTATCACCAGTGTCGCCGAACCCGGCTCGCTCGCGGGCCGCCGCACCATCGACGCCGAAGGACTCGTGCTCGCGCCCGGGTTCATCGACATGCATTCGCATTCCGACCTCCAGCTCCTCGCCAATCCGGACCACCTCGCGAAGCTCTCCCAGGGCGTCACGACCGAGGTCCTCGGACAGGACGGGCTCTCCTACGCTCCGGTGAACGACGAGGTCCTCGCCGCGCTCCGCCAGCAACTCGCCGGCTGGAACGACGATCCGGCCGGTTTCGACTGGAACTGGCGTTCCGTCGGCGAGTACCTCGACCGGCTCGACGCGGGGGTCGCGGTCAACGCGGCCTACCTGGTGCCGCAGGGCACCGTCCGCATGCTCACCGTGGGCTGGGAAGACCGGCCCGCCACCGAAGCCGAGATGAACGCGATGAAGGAACTCATCGCGACCGGGCTGGCCGAGGGCGCGATGGGGATGTCGTCCGGGCTCACCTACACGCCGGGCATGTACGCGACCACCGAAGAGCTGGTCGAGCTGTGCCGGGTCGTCGGCGAGAACGGCGGCTTCTACAGCCCGCACCACCGCAGCTACGGCAAGGGCGCGCTGGAGGCGTTCGGCGAGATGGTCGACGTCTCCCGTCGCTCCGGCTGCCCGCTGCACCTCGCGCACGCCACGATGAACTTCTCGGTGAACAAGGGCAAGGCGTCGAACCTGCTGGAGCTGCTCGACCAGGCACTCGACGACGGCTGCGACATCACGCTCGACACCTATCCCTACCTTCCCGGCGCCACCTACCTTTCGGCGCTGCTCCCGAGCTGGGCCACCGAAGGCGGGCTCGACGCCACACTGGCCCGGCTGTCCGATGTGGACACTCGCGAGCGGATCCGCGCCGAGATCGAGGAGACCGGTTCCGACGGCGCCCACGGGGTGCCGATCGACTGGGAGGCCATCGAGATCAACGGCGTCCGCCGCGACGAGAACGCCCATCTCGTCGGGCATTCCGTCGCCGCTTCGGCGCAGCGGGCCGGAAAGCCGGCCGCGGAGCTGTACTTCGACGTCCTGCTCTCGGAAAAACTCGGGACGTCCTGCCTGATGCACGTCGGGCACGAGGAGAACGTCCAGGCGATCATGCGCCACCGCACGCATACCGGCGGCAGCGACGGGCTGCTCGTCGGCGCGCGGCCGCATCCCCGCGCCTGGGGCACGTTCCCGCGTTACCTCGCACGTTACGTCCGCGAACTCGGCGTCCTCGAACTCGCCGAATGCGTCGCCCACCTCACCGGCCGCGCGGCACAGCGCCTGCGGCTGACCGACCGGGGTCTCGTCCGCGCCGGATACGCGGCGGACCTCGTGCTGTTCGACCCGGAAACCGTCGCCGACACCGCCACGTTCGACGAACCGCGGCAGCAAGCCGCCGGAATCCCCTATGTCTTCGTCAACGGTGTCGCCGCCATCGACGATGGTCAACCGACCGGCGCCCTCGCCGGCCATTCACTGCGGAACCCCGGGAGTGCCCGATGATCGACTGGCTCCAACACACGACGGGAGGTCTCCTGACCCTCGCCGCCGTCTCGATCGCGGTGTTGTTGTTCCTCATCATCAAGGTCAAACTCGAGCCCTTCATCGCGCTGATCGTGGTCGGCCTCCTGACCGCGCTGGCCGCGGGCCTGCCGGTGGTCCAGATCGTCGGCTCCGCGCAGAAGGCGTCGGACTCCCTGCTGGAAAAGGGTTTCGGCGGGATCCTCGGCCATATCGCCGCGATCATCGGTCTGGGCACGATCCTCGGGTCCATTTTGGAGCGTTCGGGCGGGGCGAAGGTGCTCACCAGCGCGCTGCTGCGCGCCATCGGCGAGAAGCGGGCCCCGCTGGCGATGGGCCTCGCGGGCTTCGTCTTCGGCATCCCGGTTTTCTTCGACATCGGCATCTTCGTGCTGGCGCCGCTGGTCTACGTCGCCGCCAAACAGGGCGGCCGTTCGCTCGTGCTGTACGCGCTGCCGTTGCTGGCCGGGCTTTCCATCACCCACGCGTTCCTCCCGCCGCACCCCGGCCCGGTGGCCGCGGCCGGTCTGCTGCACGTGGAACTCGGCTGGATCATCCTGATGGGTCTGGTCTGCGGTATCCCCGCGTTCCTCGTCGGCGGCGTGCTGTATTCGACCTGGATCGGCAAGCGTGTCGACGTACGGGTGCCCGCGGAATTCCTGGTCGCGGAGGAAGAAGGCGAAAAGGAGACGAATCCGCCGTCGCTCGGACTGGTGCTGGGGATCATCGCGGTCCCGCTGGTGCTCATCCTCGCCGGTACCTTCGGCAGCATCTGGCTTCCCAAGGCCTCCGCGGCCGCGGGTGTCGCCGCGTTCATCGGTACCCCGGCGGTCGCGCTGACGGTCTCGGTGCTGCTCGCGTCCTGGCTGCTGGGGCTGCGCCGCGGCCTGACGGGCAAGGATTTGAGCGAGCTTTCGGCGAAGTCGCTGCGCCCGGTCGCGATGATCCTGCTGGTGGTCGGCGCGGGCGCGTTCTTCGGTGCCGTGCTGTCCGCCACCGGGATCGGCAAGGCCGTCGCGGGATCGCTGGACAACGCCGGTCTCCCGGTCATCCTGGCCGCCTACGTCATCAGTTGCGGTATGCGCATCGCGCAGGGCTCGGCGACGGTCGCGATCGTGACCACGAGCGGCATCGTCGCACCGACGGTGGCGACGCTGGGCTACTCGCAAATGCAGCTCGCGCTGCTGGTCGTCGCGATTTCGGCGGGCTCGATCATCGCCTCCCACGTGAACGACGGCGGTTTCTGGATCATCTCGCGGTACTTCAACATGACCGTGCCGGAGACCCTGAAAACCTGGACCGTATTGGAAACCGTCCTTTCCGTTTCCGGTTTCGGCGTGGCAGCATTGCTCATGGCAGTGGTTTAAACCACCCGACAGCTGGGAGAGATCACGATGACCGGACTCGATCGACGCACGTTCCTCGGCGCCGTCGGAGCGGCTGGACTCACCACCGTTCTCGGTTCCCACCTCGCGAACGCTTCCGAACAACACTGCGGACCGAAGGGAACCGGAGCCATTTACGTCAGCAGCTACACCAGTTCCGGGCACGGGCTCGATGTCGCTCACCGGGACGCGGCCACGAACGCCGTGGTCGTCGACCGGACGATTCCGGGAGTGAGCAACGCTTCCTGGTTCGACATCAGCGCCGACCGCAAGACGCTCTACGTGACCAATGAGGACGAGAACGGCCAGATCTCCGCGTTCAACCTGGCCGACCCGGCCAAACCCAAGCTGCTCAACAAGAAGTCGGCCAAGGGGAAGCACCCGACCCATCTGAGCGTCCACTCGAGCCAGAAGTACGTGCTGGCCGCGAACTACAGCAGCGGCAGCGTCGTCGTCCTCCCGATCCTCGCGGGCGGGAAGCTCGGCGACGTCGTCGATCTGGCGCAGCACAAGGGCGCCGAGCGGGACGCGCACGCACACCAGGTCGTCAACGACCCCACCGGCAAGTGGGTGCTCGCGGTCGACCTCGGCGCGGATTCGGTCTACGTCTACAAACTCGACGTCTCCACCGGGAAGCTCAAGCTGAACCAGCAGCTGAAGCTCCCGTCCGGCGCCGGTCCGCGGCATCTGGCGTTCCACCCGAACGGCAAGTACGCGTACATCCTTGGCGAGCTGCGTGCCGAGGTCACCGTCGCGGCGTGGAACCCGGCCACCGGGAAACTGACCGCCGGGCAGGTCGTCCCGGCCGTTCCGGCGGGCACGCCCGGCGCGCAGTACCCCGGTGAGATCACCACGTCCAAGGACGGGAAGTTCGTGTACGCCTCCGTGCGCGGCTCCGACACGATCGCGTCGTTCGGCGTCGGCGAGGACGGGAAGTCCTTGAAGCTGCTGAACAACGCGCCCGTCGGCGGGGTGTACCCGCGCCACTTCACCCTCGACCCGACCGAGCGCTGGTTCTACGTCTCGAGCGACAAGTCCGGCACGCTCAGCTGGCTGCCGCGCGATCCCGGCACCGGGCTTCCGGGGGCCGTCGCCGGGAAACTGGCGCTCCCCCAAGTCAATTCCGTCTTTTTCGCATAAGGAGAAAACCCATGAGAACTCGCGTCCTCATCGCGGGCCTCGCGGCGCTCGGCCTCGTCGCGGCCTGCGCGCCGGCCCAGAACACCCCGGCCGCGGGCGGCGGTGACGAGAAGACCGGCACCGTCCGGGTCTGGCTGTTCGACGAAGCCAACCGCGCGCCCAAGGAGGCCGCCGTCAAGGAGGCGATCGCCGAGTTCAAGGCGGCGCACTCGGGCGTCGAGGTCGACGTCCAATGGATCCCGGTGGAAGGCCGTGCCGACAAGTTCTCCGGCGCCTTCAACGACCCGGCCAGCGCGCCGGACGTCGCCGAGTTCGGCAACACCGACGTCTCCAGCTACGCCGCCACGGGCGCGCTGGCCGACCTGACCGGCGATCTGTCGTCGTGGAAGGAAGGCGCCGACATCCTGCCCGCGGTGCTGGAAACCGCGAAGTCCGGTGGCAAGACCTACGGGCTCCCCTGGTTCACCGGTATCCGCGCGTTGTACTACCGCACGGACCTCTTCGCCGAACTCGGCCTCAAGCCGCCGACGACGCTGGCTGAACTGACCGAGACCGCGAAGACGATCCGCGCCAAGAAGCCGGAGCTGTACGGCATCTCCGTCGGCGGCAAGTACACCTACGCGATGCTGCCGTTCCTGTGGGCGCACGGCGGCGAGATCGCCAAGCAGGACGGTGACAAGTGGAAGTCCACTGTGGACTCCGAGCAGGCCAAGGCGGGCGTGACCGCGTACGCGAACCTGCTGAAGGCGGACATCTGCCCGCCCGAACAGTGCGCCAACCTCACCGGCACGCAGAGCATCACGGCGTTCGCCGGCGGCAAGGCCGGGATGTCGATCGGCGGTGACTTCAACCGCAAGGCCGTCGAGGCCGGTCAGGTGAAGGGCAAGTACGCGATCATCCCGCTCCCGGGCACCGAGACGGGCAAGATCGCCCCGGCGTTCGCGGGCGGCAACCTGCTCGGCGTGTTCAACGCGACCAAGCGCAAGAGCCTCGCGGTCGAGTTCACCCAGCTGCTCGGTGGCGCCAAGTACCAGGAGAAGATGTACGTCGCGATGGGCAACCTGCCCACGCTCGGCAGCGTCCAGCAGAAACTGGCCGCGAGCGACCCGTCGGTCAAGCCGTTCGTCGACACGCTCACCGCGGGCACGAAGTTCGTCCCCGCCACCGCGGCGTGGTCGAAGATCGACGCGCAGAACGTGCTGCCCACCGCGATCCAGCAGATCGCGACCGGCGGCAAGGACCCGGCCACCGCGCTGACCGCCGCGGCCGCCGAGATGAACAAGGCGTTCGGCTAAGTGGTCACCCAGGAAATCCCCCGCACCACGGCTCCGGCCGTCCCGGCACGGCGGTCGCCCCGCC
The DNA here is from genome assembly GCF_003947535.1 of Amycolatopsis sp. WAC 04169. NCBI lineage: Bacteria > Bacillati > Actinomycetota > Actinomycetes > Pseudonocardiales > Pseudonocardiaceae > Amycolatopsis > Amycolatopsis sp. WAC 04169. Next base: position 37,922 of record NZ_QHJI01000004.1, read on the forward strand.
GTCGCCGGGACGGGCGGGCCGCCCTGCTCTACCTGGCTCCCGGTGGCATCCTGCTGCTCGCGATGCTGGTGTACCCGATCTACCAGCTCGTCCTGATCTCGTTCTACGACTACGGCCAGCCGCAGGCGGTCGGCAACGCGCCGCTGGTGTTCCTCGGTTTCGGCAACTACGTGGAACTGCTGGAGAACCTCCAGTTCTGGGAGGTGCTGGCCAAGACCCTCGGGTTCACCGCGGTCTGCGTCGTCGGCAGCCTCGCCCTCGGGACCGGGCTCGCCGTACTGGCGACCCGGGTCCGCGCCTGGGCGCGCGTGCCGCTGTTCCTGGCGGCGCTGGCCGCGTGGGCGACGCCGGCCATGGCGGGCTCGTACGTCTGGCTGTTCCTGTTCGACGCGGACTTCGGCCTGGTGAACGAGGTCCTGTCGGGCATCGGGTTCACCGGGATGGCGAACCACTCCTGGACCTTCGACACCTACAGCACGTTCGGGCTGGTGGCCGCCGAGGTCATCTGGTGCTCGTTCCCGTTCGTCATGGTGACGATGTACGCCGGGCTCAAGGGCGTGCCGGAAGAGGTCATCGAGGCCGCGTACCTCGACGGCGCGTCGACCTGGCGCACCACGTGGTCGATCACGCTGCCGATGGTGCGGCCGCTGCTGACCATCGCCACGATCCAGTCGATCATCTGGGACTTCAAGATCTTCACCCAGATCTACGTGATGACCAACGGCGGCGGCGTGGCCGGGCGCAACCTCGTGCTCAACGTCTTCGCCTATCAACAGGCCTTCGCCGGACAGGAATACGGTCTCGGCGCGGCGCTCGGAGTCGTGATGACCTTGCTGCTGCTGTCCATCACCGGGTTGTACGTCCGGTCGCAACGCCGGAGCGCCGGATGGGTGTGACGACGGGACGCCGGGTTCGCAGGCCCGGCAGGCTGATCGCCGAGATCGTCTGCGTGGTGATCGCGGGAATGGTCGCGTTCCCCGTGTACTGGATGGTGCTTTCGGCGTTCAAGCCCACCGGGCAGATCCAGGCGGAGAACCCCCGCCCCTGGACGCTCACGCCGACCCTGGAGCATTTCGAACGGGTGCTCAGTGGCGAGGGTTTCGCGATGTTCTTCCTGAACAGCGTGATCGTGGCCGTCGTGGTGGTGGCGTTGTCGCTGCTGCTCTCGTTCCTCTCGGCGGTCGCGCTGACGCGGTTCAACTTCAAGGGCCGGACCGTGCTGCTGGTGATGGTGCTCGTGGCGCAGATGGTGCCGGTCGAGGCGCTGACCATTCCGCTGTTCTTCCTGATGCGGTCGGTCGGCGACGTCGCGCCGGCGTTCGGCACCAACCACCTCGGCTCGCTGATCCTGGTGCACCTGGCGTTCAGCCTGCCGTTCGCGATCTGGATGCTGCGGGGCTTCGTCGCCGCGGTGCCGCAGGAGCTGGAAGAGGCGTCGAAGATCGACGGGGCGAGCCGCATGCGGTTCACCTGGCAGATCCTCTTCCCGCTGGTGGCGCCCGGGCTGGTGGCGATCAGCGTGCTGGCGTTCATCCACGCGTGGAACGACTTCCTGTTCGCGAAGACGTTCATCATCTCCAACACCGAGAACCAGACACTCCCACTGGCGATCCTCGTGTTCTTCAAACCGGAGGACACCGACTGGGGCGCGGTGATGGCGGGATCGACCCTGATGACCATCCCGGTGCTGGTGTTCTTCATCCTCGTGCAACGACGACTCGTGTCCGTCATGGGCGGCGCGGTGAAGGGTTGACATGCCTGGCTTCGAAACTCTGCTCCCCCGTCCCGTCTCGGTGGAACCCTTGCCGGGAACCTGTTCCGTACCGTCCGAAGTGGACGTCCGGCGTGACGCCGCGTTGCCCGCCGAGGGTTACCGGCTGGAGATCGACCCGTCCGGAGTGACCCTGCACGCGGCCGACGCGGCCGGCGAGTTCTACGGCCGCCAGACGCTGCGACAGCTCGTCGGACCGGACGCGTTCCGGGCCGCCTCCATCCACAGTGGACAGGCCACGATCCCGTGCGGTGTGGTGACCGATCATCCGCGGTTCGGCTGGCGCGGCTGCTTGCTGGACGTGGCAAGGCATTTCCGCACCAAGGCCGAGGTGCTGCGGTTCATCGACCTGATCGCCGCGCACAAGCTCAACGTGCTCAACCTGCATCTGACCGACGACCAGGGCTGGCGGATCGAGATCCCCGAGTTCCCCAGGCTGACCGAGGTCGGCGGCTGGCGGAAGTCTTCGATGGTCGGGCGGCACGACGGGCCGGAGCGCGACGGACGGCCGCACGGCGGGTTCTACTCGGCCGACGATCTCCGCGAAATCGTCGCGTACGCCGCCGCGCGTTCGGTGACGGTCGTTCCGGAGGTCGACATCCCGGGCCACGCCAGGGCCGCCATCGCCGCCTATCCCGAACTCGGGCCGGAGACCGATGAACCGTGGGAGGTCTGGACGAGCTGGGGTATCAGCACCTCGCTGCTGAACACGAGAGAGTCCACAGTGGACTTCTTCAAGCGGGTCTTCGACCACGTGCTGGACATCTTCCCGTCCGAGGTCATCGCGCTCGGCGGCGACGAGGTGCCCGGTGCGACCGAGGAGCACGGCCGGTTCGTCCGCGAGATCGCGCGGCACCTCGTCGAACGCGGACGTCGTCCGCTCGGCTGGGACGAGGTGCTCGAAGCGGGCGATCTGCCGCCGATGGTCATCGGCTCGTGGCAGAGCGAGGCGGCCGGTGCCCGCGCGGCGGCCGCCGGGCACGACGTCGTCATGTGCCCGGAGGACCACGTGTACCTGGACCACCGGCAGTCCGACCACCCCGACGAGCCCATCCCCGTCGGCTACCTGAGCACGCTGGAGAGCTTCTACGGCTACGAGCCGGTGCCCGCCGATTACCCCGAGGGGAAGGCGATCCTCGGCGCGCAGGCGCAGGTGTGGTCGGAGCACCTCGACACCGTGCGGCGGGTGGACTACGTCGCCTTCCCGCGCCTGTGTGCTTTCGCCGAGGTGGCGTGGAGCGACCCGGACGGCCGGGACTACGCGGAGTTCCTGCCGCGCCTGCGGGACCACCACCTGCCGCGGCTGGACGCGCTGGGCGTCGAGTACCGGCCGCTCGACGGACCGCACCCGTGGCAGACCCGGCCCGGAGTCCCCGGGCGGCCTCGCTAGAAGTCAGGCCATGATGGGGTGATGAGTGATCAGTGGGTCGAGGCCTCCCAGCTTCCTGAAGAACTCGTCGCCCTCATCGACACCCTCCGCCCCGGCGAGGAGGTGACCATCACCAGGAACGGCGAGACGATCGGGACGATTTCCGGCGTTTCCCGTCAGGAAACCTCCTCGTCCGCGGACGCCGAGGACATCACCGTCGTGGCCACCGCCATGAAGCTGTCGGCGTCGGCGCGGGACGCGTTGTCCGAGCGGCTCGGCCCCGGGTACCTCGTCCTGGACCTGCACTCGGCGCCCCCGACCGTCGACGTCCTGCTGGTACCGCCCGCCAGCCCGCAACTGATCGGCAACTTCCGCGCGCTGTACCCGAAGGCGCGGATCGTGATCACGGAGATCGAGGACGCCGAACTCGGCGTCAAGTACGAAGGCCCGGTCCGGCGTCTCCTCGACGCCGGCGCCGAGGCCTATCTCCCGTCGAGCACGATCCCGCGGCTGGCGGAGCAGCTGGACCGGACCATGACGCAGCTGAACCAGCTCTCCGGTGGCTCCGTCCGGCAGGCACTCGTGAGTGGTGAGGACGGTTAGAACGCTCCTCGCCACTCACGAGGCCAGTTCGGCCGAGGTGGCCAATCGACCTCCACGAACCGCGGCCGGTAGATCCGCACGTCCGCGATGTTGTCCCCGTGGTCGAGCGAGTTCACGTTGTACGACACCGTGAGCTTCCCGGGACGGCTCAGCTGCGGATGCGCCGTCGCGTCGTAGACGATCCGCCGGTCGCTCGCTTCGGGCGCCCGGTAGAAGACGACCGGAGCACCGAACGGGCCGGTCGGCGAACTCGCGGTGTAGGCGAGCATCACCGGGCTGAAGCCGGGGCTGGTGTCCATGGTGATCAGCACGTACTCTCCGCCGACGCGGGTCACTGAGAACGCTGTCCCGACCCCGGCCAGCATCCGGACGGAATCCTCCTCGTGGGGCGACCAGCCGACACCGGTCCAGAACTGCCATGGTCCGCGAAGGCCACCGACAGGCACTCTGGCGAGCCGGAGGTGGCCTTGTTCGGCGCCGTAGATGTAGGTGTACCCGCCGTCTTCGAGCAGTTCCGATCCCCACGCGACCTTGTCGCCCACCGGGATCACCAGCAGCTCGGACTGCGTCAGTGCGGGTAGCCGGAAGGTCGCCAGGGAAGTCCCGGTGCTCCGGAAGTCGAGGCCGCCGGACCCCGTCGTCTTGTACCGGTTGTAAAGCACCCGCAGGACGTCGCCCTGGACGACACCGTCACCGACCCAGTAGTGCTCGTCCGAACCCGCGAGACCGATCAGCGCCTCCGGGGCATCGGCGGTGCCGCCGTGCAGCGTCTCCCCCAGCGAGCCGTCTGGTCGCTGCACGACCAGCGTGTTGCGCGCGATCGGGCTGTCCCGCGGGCGGCTGTGGTCGGGGTTCACCGTGCCGAGGAACGTGTCCGAGAACAGCCACGCCGTGCGGCCGTCCGGCAGCGGGACCGACACCGTGCGATCGCCGCCGGTCCAGTGCCCGCCCTGATCGCCGTACGCGTTCCAGAGCTCGTTCAGCCCGGCGACGGGAACCACCGGCGGTGGCGGCGCGGACGCGATTCCGCTGCTCGCCACCATGGCGCTGAACAGCAATGCGGCCGGTACGAGAATCCGCGACGCCCGACGCATCCGATCATGCTAAAGGCGCCGAGGTCTTTGTACGACCCTTGTGCGGCAGGTGGTTACGGTCCGCCGCATGTCCTGGAAACTGCTTTCCGTGGCCGTGCTCGCCGCTGTCGCGTGCACCGGTTTCACGACGGCCGAAGCCGCTTCGAAGACCTACTACGTCGACCAGGTCTCCGGCAGCGACACCGCGAGCGGCACTTCTCAGCAGACCCCGTGGAAATCCCTGGCGAAGGTCTCCGCGACCACGTTCGTGGCGGGTGACACCGTCCTGCTGCGTCGTGGCGGGAACTGGTCCGGCGGCCTCACGGTCAAGGGCTCGGGCGTCACGATCGGCGCGTACGGCACCGGCGCGCGGCCGGTCGTCAAGGGCAACGCGGAAGCGTGCGTCGACCTTCCGGGCAACGACAACGTGGTGAAGGACCTGCAGATCGGCGTCGCGGCCGACGCGGGACGCTGTTCGTGGGCCGGGGTGAAGGTGTCCGGCGATCGCAACAAGGTGCTGTCGAACCTGATCACCGGCGCCGGCGCGGGCGTGTACATCGCGCCGTCGGCCGACGGCACCGAGGTCACGCAGAACGACCTCGTCGACAACAACCACATGACCGTCGTGACGCCGGGTGGCAACGACGACTCCGGCGCGTTCGCCGTGCTGGTCCAGGGCAACGACTCCGACATCGGCTGGAACCGGATCAGCGGCTCGATCGCGAAGGCCGACGACTTCGGCGGCCTCGACGGCGCCGCGGTCGAGATCTTCTACGGCTCCCGGAACGTCATCCACCACAACATCTCCGAGGACAACGAGACCTTCACCGAGCTCGGGACGGACGCGAAGGACCCCGACGGCGTCTCGACCGGCAACGTCTTCGAGTACAACGCGATCTTCGGCGCCAAGACACGCGGCGGGATCATCACGCGCGGCGCGGACGACGGCAACGGGCCGGTGCTCGGCACGGTGTTCCGCAACAACTCGCTCCGGCTCCCGAACGCCGAGGCGGAGGGTTTCGTCTGCTACGGCGGCTGCACGAACCAGATGCTGACGATGACACAGAACGTCGTGCAGGCCGCGTACAAGGTCGGCTATGCGGACGCGACCTTCACCGCGACCGACCACAATGTGTATTTCGGCGGGCTCCGGCAGTTCGCCCCGGGCACGACGGACAAGGTCGCGGATCCGAAGTTCACCTCGGCCACGAACCTGATCCTGCAGGCGGGCAGCCCGGCGATCGACCTCGGCACCACGAAGTACGACGACCGCGACGTCGACGGGAACACCGTGTACTCGGGTGCGGCGGTGGACGCGGGCGCCTACGAATTCTCGTAAGTGGTGAGGGTGGTTAGCGCCAACCGCGTCCTCTGTGCCTACTGGCCCGGAAGTCCACAGGCGCGCCGTGAGTGAAGACGTAACTCGCGTGATCAGGGGCGTGACTCGCGTGACTGGACGCCGCACTCACGTGTTCCGCCGCTGATCACGCGAGATCCGCCTCCAATCACGCGAGATCCGACTTCGATCACGTGAGTGCCCGACCGGCCTCGTGAGTGGTGAGGGCGGTTAGGACCGTCCTCACCACTCACGAGGGACCAGAAGCGTCAGTTGTAGATGCGCTGGATGGCGCCCGCCGCGACGAGCCCGTTGGCCCACAGCGAGTTCACCCGCGAGATCTCCTGGGCGTTCGGCGTCGCGTTGGTGCAGGACGGGCCGGGGCCGCCGCCGGACATCAGTTCGGAGCACGGGCCCTGGTAGTTGTCCGGCAGGCCGAGCGCGTGGCCGGTCTCGTGCGCGGCGATCCGCGTCTGGTCGTACTGCCGCGCCTGCGTGTAGTCGATGAAGATGGTGCCGCGGCCGTGGCCGTCGGTCTCGGCGTACGAACCCGAGGGGTCGTTGCCTTCGGTGTAGCGCAAGGTGGCGCCCGAGGAGCTCTCCTGCAGCTTCACGTTCGACACCGAGTTGTTCCAGTTCGCCACGCCGGCCTGGATGGCGGCCCGGAAGCTGGGGGCTCCCGAGGCGTCGTAGTAGACCGTGGTCGCCGCGGCGGCCTTCTGAGCAGGCTGGACCGCCGCCGTGGCCTGGCCCGCGGTGACCGGGACGGCCAGCAGCGCCAAGCTCACGGACGCGGAGACGAAGAACTTCCTTGCCATGGACCCACTCCTTGTGAGGACAACGGAATGGTTCGTGAATTTAGGAGCCCCGGCCGCGACCCGGCACCGACTTTCGTAGTGTCGGCCAGCTGGTGATTTACCAACACTTTCGACCTATTGACATGCGCATGTCAGCATACGATCATGCTCTGCTCAAGGCCGTAGAACCAGCTTTCCCGACGTCGTCCGCGCCTCCAGTTCCGCCAGCGCCTCGGGCCCGTCCGCGAGGTCGTACACCGTCGGTGTCCCCGGCACGCAGACGCCGGCCGCGATCAGGGCACGCAGTTCGTCCATCAATTCCGCGAAGATCGCCGGGGCGTGCTCGATCAGGACGCCGAGGTGCAGCCCGATCACGTGGATCTGCCGCCGGAAGTTCAAGTCCCGGTTGGTGATCGCGACCTCTCCCCCGGCGACGCCGTAGACCACGACGCGTCCGGTGACCCGCTTGGCGGCGGCGAGACTCGTGGCGAAAGCCGCCCCGCCGACCGATTCGAGCACCAGGTCGACCGTCCCCGGATCGGCTCCGTAGCCGAGGACGCGATCGGCGCCCAAGCGCCGCACGACGTCGTGCTTGCCCGGTGACGCGGTGCCGACGACGGTGGCGCCGTAGTGCTTGGCCAGCCGGACCGCGGCCTGGCCGACACCGCCCGCCGCCGCCTGGACCAGCACGGTCTCACCGGCGGCCAGCCGGCCCAGTTTGAGCGCGGCGAGCGCCGTGACCCAGTTCAGGATCAGCCCGATCGCCTGCTCGTCCGACCAGCCCTCCGGCACCGCGACCGCGCCGGACGCGGGCATGACCATGTACTCGGCGAAAGCCCCACCGCCGGTCCCGACGACGTGGTCGCCGACCGCGGGCGCCGTAACCCCTTCTCCCACGGCCACGACCTCACCGGCCGCCTCGAATCCGGCGATGTACGGGGCTTCCGGACCGTCTTCGTACACCCCCCGCGTCTGCATGACGTCGGCGAAGTTGACACCCGCAGCGGTGACCTTCAACAGGATTTCGCCTGGTCCGGCCGCCGGGACGGGGGCATCGGTGACGAGATGGAGATCTTCAGGACCGTTCGCGGAGTCCTGCCGCAGCGCGCGCATCGAAGTCATGTCCGCACGCTAAAACCCTCACGTTTGTGTCAGGGTCAAGTCGCGCAGGTACGCGTCGAGAGCGTCGCGATTGCGGGTCATGAGCGCGATCCGGCGGTCGAGCACTTCACGCTGCCGCGCGACCTCGCCGATCATGTACTCGCACGGCACCTTCGGCCGTACCTCGTCCGGTCCGTCGAGGTACGGCAGGACCTCCCGGATCAGCCGCACCGGCAGCCCGGCGTCGAGCATCCCGCGGATCTGCAGGACCGCCTCGACCGAGCCTTCGCAGAAGTCGCGGTAGCCGTTGCCTTCGCGGCCAGGGCTGATCAAGCCCTCTTCCTCGTAGTAGCGCAGCGCGCGGACGCTGACCCCGGTCTTCCGCGCGAGTTCGCCGATCTTCACGATCCCAAGGTAGTCCGCGGGCGGCGGTATAGGTCGTTATACAGTTTTCGGCTTGTACCAGACCTCGGGGCGGCCGACCTGGCCGTAGCGGGGCTCGCGCTGGGCGAGGCCGTTGTCGGCGAGGTATTCGAGGTAGCGGCGTGCGGTGACACGGGAGGCGCCGATGGCGGTCGCGGCCGCTCCGGCGGAGAGGCCGTCGGCGGCCGAGGCGAGGACTTCAGTGATCGCCTCCAGGGTCTGCCCGCTCATCCCCTTCGGCAGCGCCTGCCGCTCGGTGGTGCGCAGGGTGCCGAGCGCGCGGTCGATCTCGGCCTGTCCGGTGACTTCGCCCGAAGCGCCGTGGAATTCCGCGTAGCGCTCCAATTTCTCCCGCAGTGAGGCGAAAGTGAACGGTTTCAGCAGGTACTGCACCACGCCGACCGACACAGCGGCCTTCACCAGCGCCAGATCCCGCGCCGACGTCACGGCGATGACGTCGATCGGGAGCCCGGCCGCGCGCAGCGACCGGCAAACGGCGAGGCCGTGCGTGTCCGGGAGATAGAAGTCCAGCAGGACCAGGTCGACCGGTTCGCGTTCACAGAACCGCAGGGCGTCCCCGCCGGAGTGCACGACCCCGGCCACGGTGAAGCCCGGCATCCGCTCCACGTACACCCGATGCGCGTCGGCGGCCACCGGTTCGTCCTCGACGACCAGCACCTTGATCATCGGGCGGACTCCTTCGGCGGCAGGCAAACGGTGAACACCGCGCCCTCGTCGCGGCCGACGTCGATCGTCCCACTGTGCCGCCGCACCGCCTGACCCACCAGCGCCAGCCCGAGCCCGTGCCCGTCCTCGGGTTTGGTGGACCACCCGCGCCGGAACACGTCCTCGACGTCGTCCACGCCGGGCCCGGTGTCCGCGACCCGCAGCAGCAGTCCCTCGGCGCCGGACCGCACGGTGACCTCGACGCCGGGCCGTCCGCCGTGGCCGGCGTTCCCCGCCGCCGCGTCGATGCCGTTGTCGATCAGGTTGCCGAGGATGGTCACCAGATCCCGAGGCGGGACGCCGGTGTCCGAATCCTCCATGACGGTGTCGGGCGTGATCGTGAACTCGACGCCGCGTTCGCTCGCCTCCGCCGCCTTGCCCAGCAGCAGCGCCGCGAGCACCGGTTCGGCGACCGCGCCGACCACGCGGTCGGTGAGTTCCTGCGCCAGCGCGAGTTCTTCGGTCGCGAATTCGACGGCCTGTTCGGGGCGGCCGATCTCGACCAGCGAAACGACGGTGTGGAGCCGGTTCGCCGCTTCGTGCGCCTGCGACCGCAGCGCCTCGGCCAGTCCGCGCACCGTGGTCAGTTCCCCGGTCAGCGCCTGGAGTTCCGTGTGGTCGCGCAGGATCACCACGGTGCCCATCGCCTTCCCGCGCGAGCGCACCGGCGACGTGCTGACCACGAGCACCCTGGCCTCGGTGAGATGGAGTTCGTCGGTGCGCTCCTCCCCCGAGGTGAACGCTTCGACGAGATCTTCGGGAATGTCCAATGCGGACAGTTCGCGGCCGACGACGTCCTCGTCGACGCCCAGCAGCGCCCGCGCTCCGTCGTTGCACAGCACCACTCGCCCGTCCCCGCCGACGAGCAGCAGCCCCTCGCGCACCGAATGCAAGACGGCTTCGTGGTACTCGAACAGGTTGCTCAGTTCCTCCGGCGCGATCCCCCTGGTCTGCCGCCGGAGCCGGGCGCTGACCAGATAGCTGCCGATCCCGCCGACCACCAGCACCGCCACCGCTACCCCGATCAGCGGCCACAGCCGTTCCCGCAGTTCCGCGTCGATCGCTTCGACCGTGATGCCGACCGACACCAGCGCGACGACCTGCCCGGCGGCGCCGCGCACCGGGACCACGACGCGTTCGGACGGGCCGAGCGAACCGGCGTAGGTCTCGACGACCTTGCCGCCGCGTTGCGCCTCGCCGATGTTGCCGATGAACCGCTGCCCGATCAGCGCCGGATTCGGGTGCGTGTAGCGGATGCCGTTCTTGTCCATGATGGTCACGAAGTCCACGTCCGTGTCCGCGCGGACACTCTGCGCGAACGGCTGCAGTGTCCGGGTCGGCTCCGATGTGGACAGTGCGGCCAGCACGCCGGGGGCGTCCGCCACCGCTTCGGCGACCGCGGTCACCTTGTCCCGCGCCCGGTCTTCGGTGGCCCTGACCGAATCGAGGTACGCGAAGGTCACCCCGGCCGCGACGAGCACGAAAAGCACCACGAGCTGCAGAATCAGCAGCTGACGGGCGAGGCTGCCGCGCCTGGTCCGGATCCGCGTCGTCGAGGGCACCCGCCCATACCAGCACACCCACGCCGAGGTCGCTCCACGCGCCTGGACGGAATTCCCTAAATGACACTCGTGCGAACTCAATGAACACAACCGTGACCCAGCTCACCAGCCCGGGTGATAGTGACCGGCAATCCCACGGACATCCCCCTGAGCTGGAGGCAAAGGTGCCTACAACGCCGGAAGCGGCGCCACGACGCCGCGACAAGATGCACTACCTGTACCTGGCCGTGATCGCGGCGGTCCTCCTCGGCGTCATCGTCGGGTTCGCGGCGCCGGGTCTGGCCAAGGAGCTCAAGCCGCTCGGCACGGGCTTCGTCAACCTGATCAAGATGATGATCTCCCCCATCATCTTCTGCACCATCGTGCTCGGCATCGGATCGGTGGCGAAGGCCGCGAAGGTCGGCAAGGTCGGCTTGCTGTCCCTCGGCTACTTCCTGATGATGTCGACGTTCGCGCTCGCGATCGGCCTCGTCGTGGGCAACCTCCTGCACCCGGGTGAGGGCCTGCACCTCGACCCCGCCGCCGCGGCGAAGGCGCACAAGCAGGCCGAAGGCGGCGAAGGCACCGTCGACTTCCTGATGGGCATCATCCCCACCAGCTTCGGTTCCGCGTTCACCGAAGGCCAGGTGCTGCAGACACTCCTGGTCGCGCTCCTCGCCGGCTTCGCCGTGCAGAAGCTGGGCACCAAGGGCGAGCCGATCCGCCGCGGCATCGAGCACATCCAGCGGCTCGTGTTCCGCATCCTCGCCATGATCATGTGGGCCGCCCCGGTCGGCGCGTTCGGCGCGATCGCCGCCGTCGTCGGCGAAACCGGCTGGGGCGCGCTGCGCAGCCTCGCCGTCATCATGATCGGCTTCTACCTGACCTGCCTGGTGTTCGTGTTCGGCGTGCTCGGCTCGGTGCTGTGGCTCGGCGCGCGGATCAACATCTTCACCCTGCTGCGTTATCTCGGCCGCGAGTTCCTGCTGATCCTGTCGACGTCGTCGTCCGAATCGGCACTGCCGCGGCTGATCGCGAAGATGGAGCACCTCGGGGTGTCCAAACCGGTCGTCGGCATCACCGTGCCCACCGGCTACTCGTTCAACCTCGACGGCACGGCCATCTACCTGACGATGGCGACGCTGTTCATCGCCAGCGCGCAGGACCAGCCACTGGGCGTCGGCGAGCAGATCTCCTTGCTGCTGTTCATGATCATCGCGTCGAAGGGCGCGGCGGGCGTGAGCGGCGCCGGGATCGCCACCCTCGCGGGCGGTCTCCAGTCGCACCGGCCGGAACTGGTCGACGGCGTCGGGTTCATTCTCGGCATCGACCGGTTCATGTCCGAGGCCCGCGCGCTGACCAACTTCGCGGGCAACGCCGTCGCGACCGTCCTGGTCGGCACCTGGACCAAGGAGTTCGACCGGGATCAGGCCAACCGGGTCTTCAGCGGCCAGGCACCGTTCGACGAAGCCACCCTGATCGACGACCATCCCGACACTTCGAGGGACCCGGACGACGACAGGGAGAAGACCGTGGCGCACGCGTAGCGCCCGGCGACAGACCGGAACCGCGGTGCGAGGGGCCCCCGTCCTCGCACCGCGGTTCCGCTTTTCTGGGAAGCTGAGCGGCATGCCGGACGCCATCGACCGTTACGTGCGCTCGCGGTACTCGAAGCTGCTGCACGGCAACTTCGCCGGGATGATGACCGACCCCGAACGCGAACGGTTCCTGCGCGACCTCGTGGAGGACGCGCGGACCATCACCGACGACGAACTGGGCGAACTGCTCGCCGCGGACTGGCGGCCCCGGATCACCGCGGCCTGGCTGATCGGCGTCGACCGCCGCACCGCGTGGCGGAGCCGCATCCGGGAACTGTTCCTGGAAAGCGGTCTTGTCTTCGCCGGGCAGGGCTACTGTTTCGCCCTCGCCCGGTTCGGCACGATCGCCGACGCCGAGATCCTCGTGTCCTATCTGGACCATTACCTCGCGCGGCCGGATCTGCGCTACGACCAGGAATGGGCGCTCGCGGCCCTGCACCACATCGACGCCGACCTCACGACCGCGTACACGTCACGCTATCTGCGGCCGGGCGGGCTTTGGGAAAGCTGGTCCGCGAAGAACAGCACGGACCTGCCGTTCCACAAGATGTACTTCGCCATGCTGTGCTCGCACGTCCAGCGTGCCGTGCACGCGGCGGGCGTCAGGCGCTGACCTTCTCGTCGTAGACGACACGGGACGCGGCGATCGAGTCGCGGTGACGCTCGGCCCACGTCAGCAAGCCGCTCAACGACGCGTACAGCTCCTTCGCCATCGGCGTGGCCTCGTACTCCACCTTCGGCGGCACCGTCGGGTACACGGTGCGTTCGAGCAGGCCGTCGCGTTCGAGGTTCCGCAACGTCAGGGTGAGCATCCGCCTGCTGATCCCCTCCACCGAGCGCTCCAGCTCGGTGAACCGCACGGGGCCGCGGGTGGCCTCCAGCAGGATGCCGATCGCCCACTTGCCGCTGATCCGGTTGATCACCTCGAGCACGGTGCACACCTCGAGTTTTTCGGGATCGACGACCCTGGCCTGCGCGGTCACATCGGTGTTCCCCTGGGACATGAAAGTGCCTCCTTCCGGCGAGGAACAGAGTCACACAAGATGGGCGCTGTTACAAGTGATGCACCAAGGCATCACCTGGGAAAAAGGGGTTATCCGTGTCTCAGCGCGCCCTCGCACTGGCCGTGCTCTGCGCCGTCTCGCTGATGGTCGTCCTCGACGGCTCGATCGTCGCCGTCGCGCTGCCCGCGATCCAGAACGACCTCGGCTTCACGCCCTCGACGCTCGCCTGGGTCGTCAACGCCTACTTGATCGCCTTCGCCGGGCTGCTCCTGTTGTCCGGGAGGCTGGGCGACCTGATCGGCCGGAAACGGGTCTTCCTCGCCGGGCTCAGCCTGTTCACGCTCGCCTCGCTGCTCTGCGGTATCGCGCAGGACCAGACGCAGCTCATCGGGTTCCGCTTCCTGCAGGGGGCCGGTGGCGCGCTGGCGTCGGCCGTCGTACTCGGCATGATCACCACGCTCTACCCCGAACCGCGGGCACGGGCGAAGGCCATCGGCGTCTACAGCTTCACCCAGGCCGCCGGATCGTCGATCGGGCTCATCGCGGGCGGCACGCTCACCCAGCTGCTCGACTGGCACTGGACGTTCTTCGTCAACCTGCCGATCGGCGCGATCGCGCTGGTGCTCGCCGTCCGGCTGCTCGCGGACGATCGAGGCCCCGGCCTGCGCGACGGCACGGACGTCACCGGCGCCGGGCTGGTCACCGGCGGCCTGATGCTGCTGGTCTACACGATCGTCAAGGCCGAGGAGTACACCTGGGCCGACGCCCGCACGCTCGGCCTGCTCACGGTGTCGCTGCTCCTGCTCGCCGGGTTCGTGCTCCGGCAGGCGAGGGCACGCCGGCCGTTGCTGCCGCTGCGGATCTTCCGCCTCCGCACGGTGTCCGGGGCGAACACGGTGATGGTCCTGATGGTGGCCGGATTGTTCGGTTTCCAGTTCATCACCGCGCTCTACCTGCAGCGCGTGCTCCAGCTCGACGCGTTGAGCACCGGGTTCGCCTTCCTGCCCGCTCCGCTTTCGATCGCGGTGATGTCGCTGGTCTTCGCCGAGCGGCTGAACCACCGCTTCGGGGCGCGAACGGTACTCATCGGCGGGCTCTCGCTGGTCGCGCTGGCACTGGGCTTCCTCGCCACCGTCCAGGCCGACGGCGACTACGCCACGGACGTCCTGCCCGCGCTCGTGCTGATGGGCGTCGGGTTCGGCGCGGCGATGCCGGCGCTGATGGGGCAGGCGATGTCGGACGTCGCGCCGGCCGACGCGGGGGTCGCCTCGGGGCTGATCAACACCACGCAGCAGATCGGCGCGGCGATCGGGACCGCCGTGCTCGCGACCACCGCCGCTTCGCGCACCGGATCAGTGCTGGCCGAAGGAGCCGCGATGCCCGAAGCGCTCGCTAGCGGGTATCGGGCCGCGTACGCGTTGAGCGCCGGCCTGCTCGCTCTCGCGGTCTTCGCCGCGACAGTGCTCCTTCGCGCCCGGAAGGTTCAGGAAACGATCGTCGCGTAAGCCCACTCGGAGACCTCGCCGCCGAGACGCACCTCGGCGGCGCCTCCGGGTTTCCAGACCCCGCTGCCGCCGAACGCGGCCATGCCGCCGGTCTTGCCGGAGTACTGGGAAAGCACCACCCACATCCCGTATCGGGCCGCGACGCCGACCTGATCGAGCAGCCGGTCTTCCTGCCCCTCGCTGAAGAGCGCGCTGAGGACGTAGACCTCGGCGCCCGCCTCGGCGAGTTCCCGCGCGTGGTCCGGGTCTGCGGCGTCGAGACAGATCGCCAGCCCGAGACGCCTGCCGCCGACCTCGACGATCACCTGCCGCCTGCCCGGCTCGAAGAGCTCTTCCTCACTGTTGTGCAGGTTCCGTTTCGCATAGGTGGCAACGGTTTCCCCGTCGGGACCGAGGACGAGCGAACCGATGTACCGGCGGCCGTCCTCCACCAGGGGCAGCCCGATGACGGCGTGGACGGCGCTCGCCCGGCAAGCCTTCCGAAGCGGTTCGAGGCGCCGGTCGTCCGGTGTCAGCCAGAGTGCCGGATCGGTGGCGAGCGCCTCGAATTCCAGACCGGTCAGGGAGAGTTCCGGGAACACGCAAAGGTCGGCGTCCGCGATCCGGAGGAGCCTGGCGTGTTCGGCGATGTTCGCGGAAAGGTCCGCCGGGACGGTGAACGGCTGCACGGTGGCGACACGCATGGCCTGAGCCTAGCGCCCCAGGTACCCCCGCAATCCGTGTTGCCCGCGCCGCATCATGAGCGCGTGGTTGATCCGGAATACCGGCCTGGCGACGCGATCGAGCTTGCGCAGCAACGGTTTCCGCGCCTCGACCTCCTGCGTGATCTCCAGTCTCGTGCCGCTTCCCACCGCGACCAGCGCACCGGCCAGCGTCCCTTCGAGGTCGCCGCTGAGCAGCACTCGCAGCCGTCCCTCGCGCTCGTCCTGGCGGTCTCGGTGCATCCGTACGGTCAGCGCATACGGCAGCCTGGAGCGGCAGACGAGTTCGGCGGTGTCCTCGTCGACCCGGCTGACCGAACGTACGTCGCGCCACCACAGCGGATACGCGGCCAAGTCGACGACCGCGTCGAAAACCGCCTTGGGCGAAGCCGGCAGCACCCACGTGTCGCGGAAGCGGTACCAACCGCCTCCGCGACCCGCGAGCGAACCCGTCATGCCTGCGCCGACACCAGGTTCCGGCCGTCCATCGTCACGACCTCGACCGAGGCCACGTCGGCGGGGGCGACCAACGCGGAACCGTCGACACCGGTGCCCTCACGCTGTCCCTTCTCCGAAACGAGCCAGCTGCCGGCGTTGACCCGCTCTCCACTCTTGGTCACCACGACGAGCGCGCACTTCTCGCCTTCGCGGACGCCTGTCGCCTTGGCGTGCAGCCGCACCCATCCCGCGGCCGGAACCACCCGGACCGCCAGCTGTACGCCCGTGTCCCGGTTGGTCGCCGCGAGGTCGCGGGTGCCGGGCACCGGGGCGGTCGCCGTCGGCACCGGCAGGGCCACCGTCGACGGTTCGGGCGAGGTCTGCCGTCCGACCAGCACACCCGCGCCGAGCGCCACCACGACCAGCACGGCCGCACCGGCGACGGCGAGGAGCCGCCGCGGTTTGCGCTCCTGGGTGCCCTCTTCTTCGCGAACCTGACGCAGCGTGCGCTGCAGGAGCAGATCTCCCCCGTCGGGAGGTCCTTCGAGGAACGCCTCCGGCGGCACCTCGTCGAGATGGTGGCGGAGCTCCGACAGCTCGCGCACCTCACGACGGCACGTGGGGCAGTTCGCCAGATGCGTCTCGAACGTGGCCGCTTCGCCCGGGGTCAGGCCGCCGAGGACGTAGGCCGCGAGCTGGCCCTGGTCGTGTCCCACCGCACTCATCGCGCTACCTCATTCCCGGGTCCGGACATCACGGCTCTGAGCGCCCGTAACGCGTAATAAGATCTCGACTTAACGGTACCCGGGGCCACGCCCAGGGACTTCGCCGCTTCGGCCACCGTCCGGCCCCGGTAGTAGATCTCCACCAGTACCTCACGATGTTCCGTGGACAGGCCGTCCATGGCCCCGAGCACGGCCATCGAGTCCACGACGCTCTGCGCGTGGTCCCGCTCCACCGCCGGGGTGGGCACGCCTTCCGCGGGCTCCGCCACTTCCGGTGGCCGCGCCGCCCTGGCCCGCGCGCGGTCGGTGATGATGTTCCGGGCGACCGTGAGCAGCCAGCCCCGCACCGATCCCTTCGCGTCGTTCTCCAGGTCTTCGGCGTGTTTCCAGGCCCGGACCAAGGTCTCCTGCACGACGTCCTCCGCGGCCGCGCGGTCCCCGGTCAGCCTTGTCGCGTACGCCAGCAGGCTTCGCCCGTGTTCGGCGTACAAGTGCCGGACCAAGTCCTCGCCTTTGGCCTTTTTGGGCCGCCAGCCTCCGATCGCCACTCGCGTCCTCCCGACGGTCTTCTGGGTCGGCGAGGACAGTACTGCAACCCGCAGGGGCAGAGTGGATCGTTCGGCGCGCGCCGCGATCGAACTGTGCATCGGCACCGGCCTCTCCTCGGTTCTCCATGGCCGCCTCCTCTTGCCTCCCACACGGACGGCCGGTGGATGCGGTTCAACCGGGGTCTTGTCGATCATCGGACGCGCTCGTATGCTGACGCCTCCGGATTCCGCCGCCGCCTGATTCCCGGGAGGGTCTCGGCGTGCCAAGGAAACTCGCGGCCGTTCTGCTGGCGGTCGCTTTCGTGTCGGGCTGCGGCGACGAGCCCGGTTTCACCGCGACGCTGACGGATCCGGTGAACGTCGACCTGAGCTGGCCCGACGACGATCCGGCCGCCGCGGGGCGGATCGTCGAGTACACGACCGATCCGCGGGGCGAGTACACGATCCTGCAGTTCGTGCCGCCTCGGCAGACGACGTACCGGCATCCGGATCTGATGCCGGAAACGCGGTTCTACTACCGGATCCGGCCGTTCTACGGTGCCGTTTCGGACGCCGTGACGGTTTCCGGCCCCGCGACCCCCGCCGCTTCCGCCCCCGCCGTGCCGCTGCGGGCGGGCGATCGATCGGCCGCCCCGGCTTCGTTCCGGGCCGAGCCCGCGCCGGAGCAGATGGTGAAGTTCAGCTGGGCTGATCGCTCCAGCGACGAGGACGGCTTCCTGGTGGAGATCAAGAAACCCGGCGCGGCCGAGTTCGTGCCGATCGAGGTGTCCGATCCGGGGACGACGTCGGCCGGGCTCGCCACCATGCCGGGCGAAGAAGGCGCCTCGTATCGGCTGCGCGCCTTCTACTATGGGCCCGCTTCTCCGGTGCTGGACCTCGTGAGTGGTAAGGACGGTTAGAACCGTCCTTACCACTCACGAGCCCCTATGCGAGAACGGTCTTCAGGAACTGACCGGTGTAGCTCTCCTCCACCGAAGCGACGTGCTCCGGCGTGCCCTCCGCGATCACGGTGCCGCCGCCGGAACCGCCCTCGGGACCCATGTCGATGATCCAGTCCGAGGTCTTGATGACGTCGAGGTTGTGCTCGATGACGATCACCGTGTTGCCCTTGTCCACCAGCCCGTTGATCACGCCGATCAGCTTGCTGATGTCCTCGAAGTGCAGACCGGTGGTCGGCTCGTCGAGGATGTAGACCGTCTTGCCGGTGGACCGCTTCTGCAGCTCGCTGGCGAGCTTGACGCGCTGCGCCTCACCGCCGGACAGCGTCGGCGCGGGCTGCCCGAGCCGGACGTAGCCGAGGCCGACGTCGACGAGGGTGGCCAGGTGCCGGTGGATCGCCTTGATCGGCTCGAAGAACTCGGCCGCCTCCTCGATCGGCATGTTCAGCACGTCGGAGACGGTCTTGCCCTTGTAGTGCACCTCGAGGGTCTCGCGGTTGTACCGGTCGCCCTTGCAGACCTCGCACGGGACGTACACGTCCGGCAGGAAGTTCATCTCGATCTTGATCGTGCCGTCACCGGCGCAGGCCTCGCACCGGCCGCCCTTGACGTTGAACGAGAACCGGCCCTGCTGGTAGCCCCGCACCTTCGCCTCGGTGGTCGCGGCGAACAGCTTGCGCACGTGGTCCCAGACGCCGGTGTACGTCGCCGGGTTGGACCGCGGGGTGCGGCCGATCGGCGACTGGTCGACGCGGACCAGCTTGTCCACGTTCGCCAGCCCGTTCACGCGGGTGTGCCGGCCCGGGACCTGACGCGCTCCGTTGAGCTTGTTCGCCAGCACGGTCGCGAGGATGTCGTTGACCAGCGTGGACTTCCCGGAGCCCGAGACACCGGTGACCGACACGAGGCAGCCGAGCGGGAAGGCCACGTCGAGCCCGCGCAGGTTGTGCTCGCGCGCGCCGACGACGGTCAGCTGCCGCTTCTTGTCGACCGGGCGACGGATCGCCGGGACCTCGATCTTGGTGCGGCCCGAAAGGTACGCGCCGGTGATCGAATCCTTGTTCCGCAGGATCTTCTTGTACGGTCCACTGTGGACGATGTGGCCGCCGTGCTCACCGGCGCCCGGGCCGATGTCGACCACCCAGTCGCTGGAGCGGATGGTGTCCTCGTCGTGCTCGACGACGATCAGCGTGTTGCCCAGGTCCCGCAGGCGGACCAGCGTCTCGATCAAGCGGTGGTTGTCTCGCTGGTGCAGCCCGATCGACGGCTCGTCCAGCACGTACAGCACGCCGACCAGACCGGAACCGATCTGCGTGGCGAGCCGGATGCGCTGCGCCTCACCGCCGGACAGCGTCCCGGAGGCGCGGTCGAGCGAGAGGTAGTTGAGGCCGACGTCGAGCAGGAAGCGCAGCCGCGCCTGGATCTCCTTGAGCACCGCGCCGGCGATGACCTGCTCGCGCTTGCCGAGCTCCAGCTCGTCCAGGAACTGCGACGCCTCGGCGATCGAAAGGGCGCAGACCTCGGCGATCGACCGGTCGCCCTGGGTCTTGTGCTCCAGGGTGACGGCGAGGATCTCCGGCTTGAGCCGCGTGCCCTGACAGGCCGGGCACGGCACCTCGCGCATGTAGCCCTCGTACCGCTCGCGCATGTACTCGGACTCGGTCTGCTCCTGGCGCCGCTCGAGGAAGGGGATGACACCCTCGAAGCTCGCGTAGTACGACCGCTGACGGCCGTAGCGGTTCTTGTAGCGGACGTGGACCTGCTCGTCGACGCCGTGCAGGACGGCCTTCTGCACCTTCGCCGGCAGCTTGCGCCACGGCGTGTCCATGCGGAAGCCGATGGTCTCCGACAGCGATTCGAGCAGGCGGATGAAGTAGTCCGCGCTCTGGCCGCCGGCCCACGGCGCGATGGCGCCCTCGCCGAGGGACATCTCGTCGTCCGGGACCACGAGCTCCGGGTCGACCTCCTTGCGGACGCCGATACCGGTGCAATCGGGGCAAGCGCCGTACGGGGCGTTGAAGGAGAACGACCGCGGCTCAAGGTCCTCGATCGCCAGCGGGTGGCCGTTGGGACAGGCCAGGTTCTCGGAGAAACCGCGCACGCGATGCGGGTCGTTCTCCGGCAGGTCGACGAACTCCAGCTCGATCAGGCCGTCGGCCAGCCGGAGCGCCGTCTCGACCGAGTCGGTGAGGCGCTGCCGCGAGCTGGTCTTCACCGAAAGCCTGTCGATGATGACGGCGATCTGGTGCTTTTCCTGCTTCTTCAGCTTCGGCGGGTCGGTGAGCGGGTGGATCGTCCCGTCCACCACGACGCGCGCGTAGCCCTGCTGCTGCAGGTTCTCGAAGAGGTCGAGGTACTCCCCCTTGCGCCCGCGCACGACCGGCGCGAGCACCTGGAAGCGGGTGCCCTCCTCCATCGCGAGCACCTGGTCGACGATCTGCTGCGGGGTCTGCTTGCTGATCGCCTCGCCGCACTGCGGGCAGTGCGCCTTGCCGGCGCGGGCGTAGAGCAGGCGCAGGTAGTCGTAGACCTCGGTGATGGTGCCGACGGTCGAACGCGGGTTGCGCGAGGTGGACTTCTGGTCGATCGACACCGCGGGCGACAGGCCCTCGATGAAGTCGACGTCCGGCTTGTCCATCTGGCCGAGGAACTGGCGCGCGTACGCCGACAGCGACTCGACGTAGCGGCGCTGCCCTTCGGCGAAGATGGTGTCGAAGGCGAGGCTCGACTTCCCGGACCCGGACAGACCGGTGAACACGATCAGGCTGTCGCGGGGCAGGTCGAGATCCACACCGCGGAGGTTGTGCTCGCGGGCGCCGCGAACAACGAGGCGATCAGCCACGCCAGGGTCCCTTCAGGTTTCATTCTCAGCTGCGGTCGCCGGCCCGGTCGATAGCTGCACGGGCGGCCGCTTCCATGCTACGAGGCACCACCGACAGAAACTGGTTCCGAGTCCTTGACCTGCGGTTTTCCAGGCTTATCGCGTCGATCCCGGCGAGCGGTGAGCCACCGGTGGACCGGCCGTTCCACGCCAGCGGTGATCGCCCAGCCTCCGAGGACGGCGGCGGCCAGCACGATGGGGAGCCGCAGCCAGCCGGGGACGCCGACGTTCAGCAGGGCACGGGCCAGGATGTAACCGAGTTCCTGGTGCACCAGATAAAGACCATACGAGATGCCCGCGAGCCAGGTGACAGCCGGGGCGACCCTGGCGAGACCGGGGAACCGCCAGTCCGGCCCGCGCGCGGCCAGGCACACCAGCAGCAGCATGATCGCGAACCCGATGGCCGACGGCCAGCGCTCAGGGTCATTCGGCAGGGCCTGGTGGAAGGGGAAGACCTGCAGGTCCTGCGCGGCACAGGCGGCGAGCACGAACAGCGCGAGATGCCAGTTCGCCAGCCGTCGTTTCGCCCACAGCCAGATCGCGATGCCGATGGCGAACACGTGGACCCGGTGCAGGCCGAGGCCGTAGTAGAAGGTCTCCACGAGCTTCGGCGTGGAAACCGGGTCGAACACGACGAACCGGAGGAAGAGCGGGACCAGGATCAGCGCCCAGAGCAGCGCGACCGTGAGCCGGTGGGTGCGCCACCGGCGTGGCCACAGCAGGGCCGCGGCGGTGAACGCGATGAGCTGGACCGGCAGCGTCCAGTAGGCGCCGTCGAGATAGTAGAAGAGTTCGTACCGCCAGCCCCATTCCTGGACCATGCCCAGGTTGCCGAGCAGATCGGCACCGGTGGGGACGTACCAGGGCGATGGGTCGGTCGGCGGGCCCTGCGGGACACCGAACAGGAACCCGGACAGGCCCGGTGGGAACGGCAGGCCGCTGAACCGGATCGTCGCGTACCGGGCGACGACGTAGGTGACGATCACCGCCACCAGGTACGCGGGCACCAGCCGCGCGACCCGGTTCCACAGCCACCGCCCCGGCCGTCCCTTGCGCAGGCTCGCGCACACGAAGAAGGCGGAAATCACCAAAAGGATGGCGGCACCGAACTGGGCGGTTACCCGAAAGGGGTACCCCACCAGTTCCGGATGCAGAAGCGCCCCCTGATGGGTGACGTGTCCGAGCATGACCGCGAAGACGGCGACCACGCGAAGGACGTCCCAGCTGATCTTGCGCGGGGTGCGCGGCGAGGCGTCGGGCACGAGCGTCCTGTGGTTCGGCTGGCGGGGCGACGCGAGCCTACGTCGTGCACCTGTGCGCTGCCTGTGCGGGTGGAACCGATTGCAGGCGGACGACTACCGTGTGCGGCGTGAACATCGTCGAGACCTACACCGGGCATGTCGACCCCGGCGGCGACGCCGCCCGACGCACCCTGGACGCGCTCACCATCACGAAGCTGTCGGTCGGCCCGATGGACAACAACGCGTATCTGCTCGTCTGCCGCGCCGAGAACGAGGCGCTGCTGATCGACGCCGCGAACGACCCGGAACGGATCTCCGACCTCATCGGCCACGGCCCCGACAGGCCCGCGCTGAGGACCGTCGTGACCACACACCAGCACCAGGACCACTGGCAGGCCCTCGGCGCCGTCGCCGGCGCGAACGGCGCGAACACCGCCGCCCACCCGCTGGACGCCGAGCCGCTGCCGATCCCGCCGGACTTCCTCGTCGAACACGGCGACACGCTCAAGGTCGGGCAGATCACGCTCGAGGTGATCCACCTGCGCGGCCACACCCCCGGCTCCATCGCGCTGCTGTACCGGGACCCGAACGGGCACCCGCACCTGTTCACCGGCGACTCGCTGTTCCCCGGCGGTGTCGGGAAGACCGGGTCGCCTTCGGATTTCACGTCGCTGCTGGACGATGTCGAGACGCGGATCTTCGGCGAGCTGCCGGACGAGACCTGGTTCTACCCGGGGCACGGGGACGACTCGACGCTGGGTGAGCAGCGGGGGCAGCTGGCGGAGTGGCGCGAACGCGGCTGGTGAACTGACGAGAGCAGTCTGAACGAACAGGGTCGTCGGAGAAACCGGCGACCCTGTTCTGTATCCGCGAATGGGCTGGCAGCTGTCCCGACGAGAATCTGCGACCGGAAGTAATTCCATCGGCTCGCACGCGGACGATCCAACGCCAGGTTTCCCACTGCCCGCGCGGACCTGAGCAGTTCAGATGGCGACGACCTCGACCATGCCGCCCAGACCCTTGAAGTCGTCTTCATTGCGAGTGTAGAGCGGCAGTTCCCGCGAGGACGCGATCGCGGCGATCATCAGATCCATCCGCCGGGGCTTCGGATCCCGGTTCGCCGCGAGAACCAGCGCGACCAACGTTCCATAACGGGCGGCCGCGTCGCCATCGAACGGCAAGGGGGCGAAGTCGACGATCGCGGCACCGAGTTTCTCAGTGCGCGCAGCGCGGACCGCGGGATCCTTCGCCATCGCCACCCCTTGATGGAGCTCAGCCATGGTGATCGCCGTGAGTTCCGGCATGCGAGGCAAAGCCGAGGGCTCGAGCAGGCCAAGGTCGATGTAAGTACAGGTGTCGAGCACACCTGCCTCGTGCCGCTCAGCCACGACCGCGCTCCCACACGTCGCCGGAATCGACACGATCTTCGGTGCCGAAGAACTCGTCAGCCTCTTGCCGCATTTGGGCCGCCGTGACCGTGGGCAACCCTCGATGCTTTTGGACGAGTTCCTCGGCGGTCAGGCGCCGCCTACGAGATATCGGCCGCAGCTCAGCTACTTCGACCCCGTTACGAGTGACGTGGTAGACCTCGCCGGCCTCGACGGCATCCATGACGGCAGCGGAGTTGTTGCGAAACTCGCGCTGAGTGATCACCTTCATGACAGCAAGTGTAGCCACATGTAGCGCACCGAGCTACACGCAACCTCTGCCAGCCTCGGTCGCGGCAGGATCGTGGATCCAGCAGAGCTCCCCGGTCGCCGGTATCTCTCCCAAGGTTTTGATCTCGCAGGCCAGCCGCCCGAGGATCTCGCTCTTCGACCCCGACCACGCCACGAAGCAGGGTTCCCCGTCGACCAGATCGCCGGGCACCGCACCCCGGTCGATCAGCGTCCCGACCACGGACAGCAGCGCGGCGGTCATCTCGGCGAAGGTCGCGCCTCGCCCCGCCTTCATCTCCGCCACGACGACCACGACCGAAAGGCCGACGCAGCCTTCCCGTGCGTACTTGAGCAGAGGCTCCAGATCCTCTTCATCAGACATGTCCGACTCCCCGAACCGTAGGCGCTCCAGGGAAAAGCCACCGCCACCCTAGTGGGAGTGGATCTCCACGCCGAGCACACCCCGTTACGAACTGTCACCCTCAGTGCCGATAGGTTGCGCCGCGTACGCAAGGCACCAAGGGAGGTTTCGATGACGATCCATGGCGACGACGGCAAGGGCAGCGGCGGCGGCAACACCGGCAATTAGCCACCAGCGGCCGGAGCGGGCCACATCGATCGCGTATGCGGCCCGCTTCGATCAGGGCTGGGGCCAGCGAAAAGCGATGCCATACTCCTCCCGCGGGTGACAAGGTCCCAGAAACGTGTGCTCGACGACGCCTCGCCGAATTTCGAGCAGACGCCGATCACCGACGGGCGGCCGGACCAGGCGCTCGTAGTCGGTCTGCTCCGCATACCACCAGCAGGCCTCCGGAACGCAGTCGTCGAACGTGATGCTGATGCTCAGACCGCCGGTCACCTTGCCCTCGCCATCGACGACACCCGGCGCGATCCCGTGATGGTCGACGTCGACATTGATCCAATACCGTTCCTCGTCTGGATCGTCTTCGCATGCGAGCGAGATGAACTCGTGCCGCTCCCCTTTGCGCAGCGGTTTCGGGAAACGAAGATCCACGATCATCGGGTCCCCCGGCTGGGCACCCGGCGAAGTCTCGACATGGCAACCGAAGATCGCTTTGACGGGAATGGACGCCAGATCGCCGGTCCACCCCGTCAATGCCCGCGCCATATAGCCACCCACTCCGTCCTCGCGAGCGACCACGTTTCTCACCGTCAGCCTCCGATGGGCTGTCCTGCGCCGCATTTCCACGGCCACCAGCAGACGCTCCAGGAACACCGGCTGCGCCCCGCCCGAGGGTGTCCGGCCACCGGATGCCCGCGGCTCCGGCGAGGTGGCCCGAGCGATCTCCACATAAGGCCGCCAGGCCTCGCCATCGACCGCGAGTATCGCGAGATCCCTTGCCAGGCAAGGGGCCAGCTTGTCGCTCACCGCCCGCCTCCAGGCCTTGTGCATCGGCGTCGTCGTGGTCGGCGGCGGATCCCCGAACACGCCGCGCAGGTCCCTCAATTGACCGAAACGGTCGTCCAGGGTCGCCTTCCATTCCCGCTCCCCCGTCCGGAACGCGGCGCACAAAGTGTTGCGGCGCCGGGACTCGGCGGTCGATCCGATCTTCGCGATCTCGTCGAGGATCAATCCCCAGACCGCGAGAGCCCGTACTTCCGGGGCGGCCGTGCTCATCGAAGCGGTCGGCCGGACCAGGCAACCGAGCACAGCGGCCGATTCGCTCGCCGGGTCTTCGATCGCGTACCGCAGGAACCTGAGCGGCCGGCCGTCCTTACGGACCGCGAGCCAGCGCAGCGCGGCCTCGACCGCGGCGACCGGAGGCATGCCGTCGAGACACTCTCCCTCCAGCTGGATTGTCACTACGCCCTCCGTGAATCATGGCGATGATCGACAATTCCCGACGCGGCGGGAAAACGGCCGACGATCAGAGAGCCCACCCTCGACGACAAGAAACTCCTCCTGACCGTGAAAGATCAGAACCGGCGAAGGTTTCGCCGGTCGTCGCGCCCTACGGTGTACTAGTACACCACACGCGGAGGGTTCGACAAATGGCCAAGAAAGCCTCTGACAACGAGCACGACGTAATCGTGAAGCTGCTCAAGGCTTCACTCGCCGGCGTGGGAGGGCTCTATCTGGTCACCGGATCCTTCGTCGTGACGACTCTCGGCACGGCAACCGCGGTGGCCGTGCTCTACCTCAGCGGATTCCGCCGCAGCCGGTAACGTTCGATCACTTCGGCCCGAACCACTCCGCGATGCCGTACTACGGATACGACCCCGGCACAGCGGTCGCCATCGGCGGCCGCCTGCTCGCGCCCGGGATCCCCCGGCACGCCGGATACGGCGAGGTCGTCGAGCCGGGCTGGCATCCCCCACCGGTCCGCGTGGTCCGCCCGGGTGACCGGGCCACACACCCTATCCGCCGCGCTGTCTGGTCGTTCTGGAGTACTCCGTACCGGCGGCGGCACGGAAGACACTGGCCCAGCGACTTCTTCCACGCGCTGTCGTGGATCCTGTCGTTCCGCCTCGCGTCGCGCCTCTTCCCCGCGACCGCGTTGGTGACCGACGACTGGGGGTACGAACTGCTCGTCGCCCGGCTCAGGCTGCCCTTCGACGACGTTTCCCTGTCGCTGAACGGACTCGCCGGGCAGCACCCGTCCTGGTGGGCGCTCGGGAAGTTGCACGCGTACCGGGAGCAGCGCGAACCGTTCCTGCACATCGACAACGACGTGTTCCTCTGGCCGGGCTTCCCCGCGGACGGGCTCGACGGGGAGATCGTCGCGCAGAATCCCGAGCACGCACCGGCTTCCGACGCCGGCTACTACCGGCCGTCGGCCGTCGCCGCGGCGATCCGGAGCACCGGCGGCTTCCTGCCGGAGGAATTCCGCGACTACACCGGGGAAGCCGCGTTGTGCACCGGAATCGTCGGCGGTACGGCGGTTCCCCTTCTCCGCCGCTACGCCGATCTCGCCATCCGCATGGTGGAGTCGGCCGAGAATCGGACGGCCTGGCAACGGCTCGCGCCGCTGGAGGACTACAACCTCGTTGTCGAGCAGTACCTTCTCGGCGCGCTGTGCTGGGGCGACGACACCGTCGACGTGCAGTGCGTCTTCGGCTCCCAGGACGAAGGTTATCGGGAGGAAGACCGGGGATTCACGCATCTCATCGCCTCCGCGAAAAGCGATCTCCGTTACCTGCATTCGCTCGCACGGCAAGTGAAAAACCATTTTCCCGGCGACTTCGAGATCGCTCGACGACTATACGGCGATCGGTAACGATAAGGCGAAGAATACCAACCGCCCCGGCGAACCGGACGTCTTTCCGGAACCAACTCTCCGGCAGGAGGTCATCGCCATGGCCATCAACCTCCGGCGCGCGCTCGGAGCGCTCGCCGCCACCTCCATCATGCTGACCGGCGCCATCGTCGCGGCCGCGCCCGCTTCCGTCGCGGCACCGGCGATCCCCACCATGACGGGGATCCGCACCGGTCAGAACACCGGGTTCGACCGGGTCGTGCTCGACCTGACCGCCGGCCCGGCACCCGCCGCCCGGTACGACCTCGTCGACGAGCTGATCGCCGACGGCTCGGGCGAAATCGTCTGGCTGACCGGGGAATTCTTCATCGCGGTCACCGCTACCCCGGCCGCCGCGCACGACGACGCCGGGAATCCCACCTATCCCGGTCCGCAGAAGTTCCGGACCAGGAACCTGCGCAACGTGATGGCCGTCGCGGTCACCGGCGACTACGAAGGCACCTTGTCCATCGGTCTCGGCGTCCGGTCGAGGACGGCGGTCACCGTGTTCACGCTGACCTCGCCGAACCGCGTCGTCATCGACGTCCGTCATTGACCACGAGCGGGAATCCGTGAAGACTTTTCGCCTGCCGTCGCATTTTCGGTGAGCAAAATCCTTTTCGGATTCCCGCGGTGAAAATCCCGCTCTGCCCCAACGGGCGATTTTTCGGAAAACCAGGTATCTGCCGCCGGGGATCGCGTTCCTTCCTTCCGTCAGCATCACCGCCGCTGCGAAGGAGAACCTCATGCCGACCCCACGCAATCCCGACACCCCGTCCTTGGGCCCGGGTGGCGACAACCTCGAAGCGGGCCCTGGCAGTTCGGGCCTGGGAAGCTTCTCGAACAGCGAAATCGGCGAACTGGTCACCCAGGCCGCCGAAACCATGGCCGCTTCCGGCGAGGACGCCGAGCGCAATTACCAGCGAAGCCTCGATCGGCTTCGCGAGCGCGCGGACGACGTCGTCCCGGCGCTCGGTGCGCAGTACGACGCCCTGTCCGAGGAGCAGTACCTCGAACGCTGGGGCCTGGTCCAGCTGCTCACCGACCTCCGGCACGCGGCCGCCGTCCCGGCGCTCGAAAACGTGCTGCGCCAGCCGATCCCGCCGGAGCGTTCCGACGACCCCGCACACGGGATCAGCACCGTCGGCGAAGAGGTGATCATCCGCACCACCGCCGTGGAAGCGTTGGCGCGCTTGGCATCCGCCGGGGACAGCGCGGCGAAGGAGCTGCTGTTGCGGCAGGTCCGGCACGAGGTGTTCACGGTGCGGCGCGCGGCGGTACAGGCCATCGCCGAGACCGGGGACACCGAGCTCACCGCCCGCGTGCGCGAGGAGCTCAGCGGCACCGAGGACGAGCGTCTGCTGAACATCCGGCGGGTCGACGTCCGCGGTGTCCCGCAGGCCGTCGGCGGCCGGTACGTGAAGGACTCGCGGACCGACGACGTGCCGCCGCCCTCCTGAACCAGAACGAATTCCTTACTACAGACAGGTGATCTCCGATGGCCACTTGCAGCTACACCGTGCCGGACAAGAACGTGACCGGGGACAATTTCTACGGTGCCTCGATCTGCAATCAGACCTACATCGACTATTTCTGGAACACCTACGGCTTCTCGGGCAACAAGGAGTACTGGGACGACGGCTTCGGCTGGGAAGACGCGTGCAACACCGACAAGCCGCTGGCCCGGACGTTCAACGCGTGCTACCTCCTGACCTATTCGGCCCAGGACTACGAGAACGACGCCTATTCCGGGGCGATGCTGAACTGGGCACGCCGCTACGTCCGCGACAACTGCGACGACCTCCGCTCGCTGTGCGGTGACGGCAGTGCCATCGCGCGCTCGTTCAAGGGGGCGTTCGTCGACGACCGGATCGAGTTGTACCTGGGTTTCTGGTACTCCAAGGACGTTCCCGGCCGCGCCGAGACGCTGATCCACGAATCGCGCCATCAGGGCGGGAAGCCGCACAACGCGAACTTCCCGGCGGGGTCGGTGTTCGGCGCCGGCAAGAGCGGTGCCGACTCCACCTGGGGTTACGAGGGCGCCTGGATGTACGGCGCGCTGTACCTCTGGTGGTTCTACGCCCAGGGCGCCCGCACGACGTCGGCGCTGCGTGAACGGGCCCGCCAGCGCGGGAACCTCGTGATCGACAACGCCTTCGCGACCCATCCGGGCTTCAACATCTGAATCACGTCCGGCAAGGCCCTCTCGTACTGCAGACGAGAGGGCCTTTTCGCGGAATACCTCGGATGACTGCACTCGTGTACCGCTCATCGGGGCTTGACCACTGCGATTTCTGCCGTAATCATCGGATCTCTCGGTAACCATGCCCCGGATGAGAGCGGATGGTCATGAGAGTTCACCGCACTGCCTGGCTCGCCCTGGTCCTAGCCCTGCTGGCGGGCCTGCTCACCACGACTCCGGCGAGCGCGGAAGTGCACCATCCTCGCCAGAAGTGGCTGCGCGAGGCCACCGCGGGGCTCTTCCTCCACTGGGGCATGTTCACCGCGCCACGCCAGACCGACTGCGCCGCTTGGGAACGCGCCGTCACCGAAGGCGGCTGGAGCGCGGACTACTGGGTGGACGAGGCCCGCAAGCTCGGCGCCTCCTACATCGTGCTGGCCACCTTCCACAGCAGGCTGGGCTACGCGCGACCATGGCCGTCGGCGATCCCGGGCAGTTGCTCCACCCGTCGCGACCTCCTCGGCGAACTAGTCAAGGCAGGCAACGCGAAGGGCGTCCGGACGATCCTCTACATGACCGACGATCCCCAGTGGCACAAGGAGACCGGCGTCGAGTCGCTGGACTCCGCCGCGTACTCCGCCTACAAGGGCAAGCAGGTCGACCTCACCACCCGCCCGGGCTTCGGCGAGTACAGCTACGACCTCTTCCACGAGGTCATGGACCGCTATGCGGACCTCGCCGGATTCTGGATCGACAACGACAACGAGTACTGGGAAAAGAACAAGCTCTACGAACAGATCCGCGAGAAGCGCCCGTCCTGGTTGCTGAGCAACAACAACGAGGACACCCCGATCATGGACACGGTCAGCAACGAGCAGAAGACCGGTATCACCCCGTCGTACGACTATCCGCAGGCCGCCTTCACCCCGATGCCGAGGCTCACCGAGGCCGACTACAAACTGCCGACCAACGGTGGCTGGTGGTACGACGGCACCGATCAGGCGGTCGATTTCCGGCTGTCCACCGGGCGCTACATCGCCAACGCGGGTTCGTCGATGAAGTCGCTGATGGCCGAAACCCCGATGGTGAACGGGAAGTTCCCGCCACAGCAGGAGGCGTACAACAACTTCATGGCGAGCTGGGTGCCCCCGATCAAGACCTCCCTGCAGGGCAAGGAGGGCGGCGGGTACATGTACGGAGGGATGCAACCCGGGTTCTGGAACGACGGCGCGCACGGCGTCATCACCGTCGAGCCCGGCGCCGGAACGCAGTACCTCCACGTCGTCACCCGGCCGCGCACCGACCTGCTCCGCTTGCGCGACAACGGCTACAAGGTGACCAGGGTGTCGGACGTGCGCACGGGGAAGCAGCTGCGGTTCAGCCAATCCGGCGGCTATCTGACCATTGTGGACATCAAGGACTGGGACACCTACGACACGGTGTTCAAGGTGGAGACGGCCGGGCAGCGGGGCTTCCACGACTCCCGCACGATCAAGGCGACCGCTTCGTCCGCACGCGAAGGACATCCGGCGTCGAACCTCGTCGACGGGAACTTCGAGAACTACTGGGACGCCGACGGCAAGCAGCCGGTCTCGGTGACCTTGGACCTCGGCAGGCGGCGGACCGCGGCGTACCTCGCGGTGAATCAGCGCGAGATGTCGCCGACCCACGCCCGCGAATCGTTCGGCAGGCCGGAGGACTCGGCCCGGATCAAGGACTATCGCCTCTACGTCAGCGACGACGGGCGGAACTGGGGTCAGCCGGTCCGCACCGGCGCGATGCCGAGCGCCCGCGGCGTGCAGTTCATCGACTTCGGCGAACGGCAGACCCGGTTCATCAAACTCGAGGTGCTGAACACCTGGTCGGGACCGCAGGCGAAACCCTTCTACCGGCAGTTGGCCATCGACGAGATCAAGGTGGCGTACGGCTACCCGAGTTCGGTTCTGGGCGCACAGGGTCCGTTGGAGGCCGAGTCCTCCCGCAACGATCACGACGGCCGCGCCCGCCTGGGCCACTGCTCGTCCTGCTCCGGATCGTTCCAGGTCACCGGCCTCGGCGGCGGTCCGCGCAACTCGGTTACCTTTCCGGCCGTGATGGCCGCCGAAGCCGGGAGCCACCGCCTTCAGTTCGACACCACGGGCGGGCCCGCGACCTCGGTGGCGGTGAGCGTCAACGGCGGTGCCCCCGTGGAGACCGCGATCGACGCTGGAACGCCGGGAGTCGTGGCGTCGACGGCGATCCCCGTCGCGCTGAACGCCGGCGCCAACAGCGTCAAGGTGTTCAGCGACGCACGCTCGGGGCCGGGCCTCGACCGGATCGCGATCGCTCCCCTGCCGCCGTCGTCCTACACGCCGAAGACGACTCTGACCGTCGAACCCGGTGGCATCCAATGGCTCGTGCCTGGACAGCAGTCCTTGCAGGTGACGGCGAAGCTCCGGCTCGATGCCGATGACGCGATCGGGAAGGTCTCCCTGGCACCGGCCGTCCCGGCGGGCTGGACCCTGCGGGGTGTCCCTGCCACGGCGGAGTCCATGCGCGTCGGGGATGAGCTGGAAGCCTCCTGGACGCTCGTCTCCCCCGAAGGCGTCACCGCGGCCGACATCCCGGTCACCGCGTCGTTCGACCTGCTCGGACGGTCGATAACGGTGAGTAAACCGGTCCGGGTGAGTCCACGACCGGCGGACCGGGTCTTCATGCGGGAGGCCGAAGACTCGGCGAACGACGTCGGCGACGCGGGCGTCACGAACTGCGGCGTGTGCTCGGGTGGCCAGAAGGTGCGCAACATCGGCGGCGACCCGGGTTCGTTCGTGCGCTTCGACGGCGTCACCGTGCCCGAGACCAGGCGATACACCCTCTACATCGACTTCACCGTCAACGGTCCGCGCTCGTACTTCGTCACGGTCAACGGCGGTACGCCGATCGAGGTGAAGGTCGACGGTGCCGGCAACAACACCCGGCTCACGACGTCCTTGCCGGTCGAACTGAAGGCGGGGACGAACGCGATCGAACTGGGCAACGACCACGCGTCCGCGCCGGATCTCGATCGGCTGTCACTGGGGTGAGGTACCGGCTTGACCCTCTCCCGGGGAGAGGGTTCAGGCTGGTCCCATGACGACCTTGATGCCGATCGGCGTGTTCGCGCACGCCACCAGGCTGTCGGTCCGCGCGCTGCGGAACTACGACCGGATCGGGCTGCTGGTGCCCGCCGTCACCGACCCCGGCACCGGGTACCGCCGGTATTCGCTCGACCAGTTCGCCCGCGCCGGGTTGATCCGGCGGCTCCGGGAGCTG
Source organism: Amycolatopsis sp. WAC 04169 (assembly GCF_003947535.1). Taxonomy (NCBI): domain Bacteria; kingdom Bacillati; phylum Actinomycetota; class Actinomycetes; order Pseudonocardiales; family Pseudonocardiaceae; genus Amycolatopsis; species Amycolatopsis sp. WAC 04169. The sequence goes on from NZ_QHJI01000004.1 coordinate 70,629, forward strand.
GAAGTGCCGCTGGCGGAGATCGCCGGAATCCTGGACGCGGGCGACCCGCACGAGGTGAAGGCGGCGATCAAACGGCATCACGACCGGGTGGCGGCGCGGGCCGCGGAACTCGCGGCGATCAGCGACGAACTCGACTCCGTGCTCGCCGAACCGACGCGATGGCTGCACGTTTACGAGCGCGTGCGCGCACCGCAGCAGATCGCCCGTCTGTCGATCCGGGCTCCGCTGAGCGGCCTGGCGGAGCTGATCGGGCCCGCGTACACGCGGCTGTTCGCGGCGCTCGACGTGCAGGGGATCAGGCCGTCCGGACCGCCCGGGACCCGTTACCTCGCCACCGATCCCGACGAGTTGACGGCCGAATTGTTCGTGCCCGTGGACGAACCGGTGCGGGACGACGGCGACATCGGCGCCGCCGAGCTTCCCGGTGGCCTGCTGGTGGCGACGATTCACGAGGGTGGCTACGAGAACGTCGAGACCGCGTACCGGTCACTCGGCCGCTGGATCGCCGAACGCGACCGCGTCCCCGCTGGGCCCGCCGAGGAGTTGTACCTGGTGGCACCCGGACCGACGGTCGCCCCCGAGGCGTACCGCACCGAAATCGCCTGGCCGGTGGCCTCGTGATCCTCGACGGAATCAAGAAGACGGGCGGGGAGCACTGCGAGACCAGCACACTCGACGTCCTCCTGCGGCACGCCGGGATCGAGCTTTCCGAGCCGATGCTGTTCGGCCTCGGCGAAGGCCTGGGCTTCGTCTACTGGGACGGGAAGAACCTGCCGTTCCCCTTCCTCGGCGGGCGCGCCAAACCCGCCGAGATCACGCGGAAGCTGACCGACCGGCTCGGGCTCACCTTGCGGGTCAAGGAGACGTCGTCGGTGCGCACGGCGTGGCGCAACGTGGCCGAGGAAATCGGTGCCGGGACGCCGGCCGGTCTGCAACTCGACTCTTACCACCTGGAGTACTTCACCTCGAAGGTCCACTTTGGAGGGCACTTCGTCGCCTTGTACGGCTATGACGGCGAGCGGGCCTTCGTCGTCGATACGGCCCAGCAGGGTGGCTCGGTCTCGACATCCTTGGAGAGCCTGGAACGCGCCCGCGCGGAGAAGGGCCCGATGACCGCGAAGAACCGTTCGTTCACCATCACCGTGGATGGTCCTCTCGTACCGCTTCCCGACGCCATCCGGACCGCGGTACGGGCCAACGCGGCGGAGTTTCTCAACCCGCCCATCGCGAACCTCGGATATCGCGGCATCGGTAAGACCGCCGTCCAGGTGCGGAAATGGCTGGACCGCACCGACGATCCGGCTCGCGACCTGCCGCAGGCCGCGAGCCTGATGGAACGGGCGGGCACCGGCGGCGCGCTCTTCCGCCGGATCTACCGCGACTTCCTCGAAGAGTGCACGACTCTTGTCGATGACGCCGGTCTCCATGCCGCGTACGAGAAGTACCGCGAGATCACTCCACTGTGGACCGAGGTCGCGGGCTTGTTCACCCAGGCAGGGGAAACCGGCGACGCCCGACCGCTGAACGACGCGTCCGCCGTCCTGTCCGAGCTGGCCCAGCGCGAACAGGAGGCGATGACGGCGCTCGCGACGGTTCAGCGTGTACGTTCGTAGGGCAGCTTCTCCCCCGCTTCCACCGCGAACGGCAGATCGTTGCCCGCCGGCGGCAACGGGCAGGTGGCGAAATCGGTGAACGCGCACGGCAGATTCGTCGCGCGGGTGAAGTCGAGGACGACCGATCCGTCCTGGGCGGGCTCGGGTACCGCGAACGACCGGTTCGCCGCGTACGTGGTGACACCGCTCGTGGCGTCGGTGAACAGGATGAGCAGGCCGTCTTTCTTGCCGTTGAAGGCGGTGAGCGTGTGCTCTGTGCCGTCGTGCTCGAAGCGCACGATGCCCGGGGAGACGTAAACGTGGCTGAGCCCTTCGACGACCGCTCCGACCGTCGTCGGCCGCGGTTCGTCGAAGGGCTCGAAGGTCCCGGACAGCACCCATGCCTCGTCGGGCTCGTACGCCGGGACACCGCGGAAAGCGTTGAGCACCGGCGCCTTCGGGTCGTGGGTCCGGATCAGATACCCGCCACGACGCGCCACCTCGATCTCGATGTCACCGGCGACGACCCGGGTGGTCGCGCCGCTGTTGACCAGCTCGAAGCGGCGGACACCGGTGACGCGTTCGCCGTCGTGCGAGAGGTCCGCGCCCTGCGGGTCGAGGTACGCCGCGTCGGCGTCCTGCCACCACAACCCGGGCAGGCCCTCGTACGCGCGTGGCTTGTCCTCCAGCCAGTCGAGCGAGACCAGGGCGAGCCAGCCGAGCGGATCGGCGAGATCGCGCTCACGCTGGGTCTTCCAGTCCTGCCAGTCGCGTGTGAACGTGTCGAGGCTTGTGCTCATCGCCGATCCCTTCCGTGACCTTGCTCGTTCTCCCTGGTCAACGGACTGGCGGCGGCGATATTTCCTATCCCGGTATGTGGTCGCCCGTGACGCCTTCCTCGGCGGAGACCAGCTCGGTGATCGGCGCGAAGAAGGCCTTGATCCCCGGCAGGTTCGCGCCCTTCTCCCTGGACGCCGCGAAGTCCTCGGAGGAACGCCACCACACGACGTCGAGCCAGGTCTCCTCGTCGACCCGGATCAGCTGGGCGTCGAGGAACCCCTCCCGGTCGGCCCGGAAGTCGGCGACCATCGCGGGGCGGGCCTGGAGCAGTTCGTCCGCGCGGTCGGCGGGGACCTTGAAGCGGGTCAGTTCCACTGTCGTCGTGGTGCCTGTCGTCATGGTGTGGATGTTAGGTGACCGCTGTTCGGGTTCGGCCGGTTACTCGCTTCGCGCGCTTGGTCGACTCACCGGATGCATTTAGTCGGCTAAATGCGGTGCGCTTTCTTTGCGTGGCCTCCGCGTGGGGCGATATCACCCTTCAGTGTTGTTGGCGCGTTTCGCTTGTTGCTTAAAATTACGAACACATGTTCGGTGATTTCGCGGTATTATTGAGGGGTGTCCGAGACCTTCCTCCCCGAGTTGCCGCAGGAGCTGTGGCGCGCCGGCAAGCTGGAGCTTGCCCATGGCGTGCAGCAGTCGTTGCAGGTGATTCGGATAGCGACCGCTTGTTTGGGACGGTTTCTGGCGGAGATCGAGTCTCGTGGCGTCAAAGACTTGTACGGGCATGGCAGTACGGCCAGCTGGTTCGCGGAGATGGCGGGGTTGTCGCGCGGCGAAGCGGGCGCGGTAGTGAAGCGGGCTCTCGCCCTGAACTCCACCCGGGCCTTGGACGGCACCGAGGTTCCGCCTGTCGCTCCTGCCACTGCTGCGGTTGCCGCTCAGGGACTGGTCAGTGACGAGCGGATCGACCAGATCCTGGACATTTTGAAGCGGCTCCCGGCCGACACCTCGGCTGAGGATCGGGCGGTCGCGGAGAAGATCCTGGCCGAACTGGCCCCGAACGCCGGCCCCCACCAGTTCGTCGAGGCCGAGGCGAAACTGCTGGGCTGGCTGGATCCGGACGGCAACGAACCCAAAGACCCTGAACCCAAGGAACCACGTCGGGAAATCACCCTGGAACGCCGCAAAGACGGCTTCTGGAAGCTGACCGGCCTGCTCGACGACGAGACCGGTGCCCGGACCGCCGCCGCTTTGGAGGCGCATGCCCAGCCCCGGCCGGTCGACGAGTTCGGCCAGGCGGATCTGCGGATGAAGTGCGAGCGCATGGGGGACGCCTGGGCCGAGCTCCTGGATCTGGCCATCGCCTGCCCCGATCAGCCCGGCACCAGCGGCTACCGAACCTTGGTGCACGTCACCGTCGGACTCGAGGAGTTGAAGTCCGGTCTCGGAACAGCGTGCCTGGATTTCGTGGGGACGATGACCGCCCGCGAAGCCCGACTCGCCGCCTGCGACTGCCTCATGCTGCCGGTCGTAATGGGCACCTCGGGCGAGCCACTGGATATGGGGCGCCTGAGACGGTTCGTCACACCCGGCCAGAGACGCGCGTTGAACATCCGGGACGGTGGCTGCGCGTTCCCCGGCTGTCATCGGAAACCCAAGAACTGCCACGCTCACCACATTCACCACTGGGCAGACGGCGGACCCACCGACCTCCGAAACCTCGTGCTGCTCTGCGGCTTCCACCACCGGCTGATCCACCACGGCGACTGGGAAGTACGGATGGCCGCCGACGGACTACCAGAGTTCATTCCACCCCAGTACAGGGATCCGCTCCGAAAACCGCGGCGCAACACCCTGCATCACGCCTGAACACCGAGGAGCCCGCCAGCCACCCAGGCGACGGGCCCCTCGTCATGCCCGCAGTCGCTGGCTATATCCGGCCGTTCAGGCACACCCGGACCGAGAACCAACGCCATCATCGCGCCCGGAACTGTTCGGCACCGGCGAAAACCTCACGTCCGGCTGCGCCATTCGGGCGTATTCGCGCATTACCACTCGGCTCTCCCGCCAAGCCCGGAGCAAGATCGTCCATTCCGGACTTGGGAGGGGACGGAACTCATCATGGTGAATCAACCGCGCGGCCCGGACGGCCGGTGGATCAAATACAAGTACGGCGCGGGCGCGCTGGTCGCGACGGGAGTGGTCGTGGCCGCCACCAACGGGATCGGCGGAGGCGCCACCGCCTCCCTCGATTCCGCCGCGAGCCAAGCCCTCAAAGGCAAGAGCTCCAGCAAGAAATCCGCACAAAAGGGCCGCCATTCCGAAGCCTGGCAACGCATGGGCTGGCGCCAAATCAAAAAGCAGGCCAAGCGGGAACTCGAATGCGGGCCACATTCCTTCGGCGAGGTCCAGCGTTTCTTCCTGCGCCACCCTTGCGTCGATCTCGACCGCATGCTGGTCACCGTCGACGACGGCGCAGGCAACACCATCGACGTCTCCGTCGCGTGGGTGAAGATGCCGACGGCGAGCCGAGCGAGCGATCTGAAACGGCTCATCGACAAGGACGGCACCGGCAACGTCATCCTCTTCGGCGAGGCCCCGCCGGGTAGCCGCTTCACCGGGAAGAACTACGACTCCCGTCTGGCCAAAAAGCTTGTCGTGATCGCCGAATCCGCTCCCGCGGGTGGACGGCCGAGCGAAACGACGCTCGAGACCGCGGTCGAAGTCGCCGTCGAGTTCCCCTCACCTTGACCACCGGCGATCCACAATGGAGGCGACCAGGACCGGCCACTGACCGAAGAGGACCCATGGACGAACAGACCGACCTGCCGTCCGGCATCGGCAAACCGGCGACCCGCGCCTTCACCGGCGCCGGCTACACCCGGCTGGAGCACTTCACCCGCGCCACCGAAGCCGAGCTCGCGAGCCTGCACGGCGTCGGCCCCAAAGCGCTCCGCATCATCCGCGAAGCCCTGGAAACGCGAGGTCAGACGTTCAAACCCACCGACTAATTTTTTTGTCTTGACAACTAGACCCTTCGGAGGGTTTGCTGAGCGCAGCACACCGACCGAAGGGATCCAAGTCATGGCCAAGTTCGCGAACGTCGACGACTACATCGCCGCGCTGCCCGAGAACCTGCGCGAGGTCGCCGTCGCGCTGCGCCCGATCGTCAACGCCGCCCTGCCCGGCTCCATCGAGGCGATGTACCACGCCTCCCCCACCTGGAGCGCCGGCGAAGCCGTCGGCAAGAACCTCGTCTGCCTGATGAAGGCGTACTCGTCGTATGTCACGTTCGCCCTCTGGAAGGGGCAGCACGTCGACGACGAGTCCGGCAGGCTGGAGCCGAGCGCGCGGGAGATGGCGCACGTCAAGCTGCGCTCGGTCGACGACATCGACGCCGGCCTGTTCACCGGGTGGCTCAAGCAGGCCCGAGACCTCGAAACCACCGCGACGGCGCGATGACACAATCGGCGGCGTGCCTGTGATCACCGACGATTCCCGTTGCCCCTGCGGTCTCGGCGAGCCCTACGGCGTCTGCTGCGGCCGCTTCCACCGGGGCGCCGCGACCGCGCCGACCGCCGAGCTCCTGATGCGGTCGCGGTTCAGCGCGTTCGCCGTCGGCGACACCGCGTACCTCACGAAGACCTGGCATCCGAAGACGCGGCCGGCCGATCTCGAACTCGACCCCGGGCAGCGCTGGACGTTCCTGGAGATCCTCGGCAAGACCGGCGGCGGGCTACTGGAGAACGAGGGCACCGTGGAGTTCCGGGCCCACTACCGCCAGGATCGCCGGGCGGACAGCATGCACGAGAACAGCCACTTCGTCCGCGTCGACGGGCAGTGGATCTACGTGGCGCCCGTCGGCTGAGTCCGGCGCAAGGGTCTGTTCTCCGCGCCACGGGGCGGCTACTATCTCCCCCAACATTGTTAGGGAACTTTCTTAACGATTTCCGCCCAGGTCCGCCGCCGTGTGCCCGAGGAGGCGCGCTCGTGAGTTTTCGGCAGAACAGAACCCGGATCCCGTTACTGGCCTTGACCGTCACCGCGCTGGCCGCCGCGGTCTGCGGGGTGACCACCGCCCCCGCCGCCACCGGCGCGGAAGTGGCCGTCCCGCTGTCCGTCGGTGTCGCGGGCAGCGCCACCCCGATCCCCGGCTTCGTGATCCAGTCTTCGGCACAGGTCAGCGATGATTCGGCGGTGTCGAAGCCGGGCTTCCCCACCGCCGGCTGGTACCCGGTGTCGTCGCGTTCGACGGTCTACGCCGGATTGCTGCAGAACGGCAAGTACGCCGACCCGTTCTATTCGACGAACATGAAGAACGTCCCGACCGCGCAGTTCTCGGTGCCGTGGTGGTACCGCACGGACCTGAACGTCGAGGACACCTCGAAGCGCACATACCTCGACTTCAGCGGCGTGCTCTCCAAGGCCGACGTCTGGGTCAACGGCGTCCGGATCGCGACGAAGGACCAGGTCAACGGCGCCTACACCCGCCACGACCTCGACATCACCGAGCACGTGCGCCAGGGCGTCAACAGCGTCGCGTTCAAGGTCTACCCGAACGACCCCAACAACGACCTCTCGATGGGCTGGATCGACTGGGCGCAGACCCCGCCGGACCAGAACATGGGCATCGTGCGCGACGTCCTCGTCCGGCGCGGCGGCCCGGTCGCGCTGCGCAGCGCCCACGTCGTCCAGAAGCTGAACTCCGCGCTCGACCACGCCGACCTCACGGTGAAGGCCGACGTCCGCAACGACTCGGCCGCCGCGGTGCAGACCACCGTCGCCGGCACCGTCGCGGGCAAGCCGGTCAGCCAGACCGTCTCGCTGGCCGCTAAGGAGCGCAAGACCGTCACCTTCGGAGTCGTCGGCCTCGACAAGCCGAACCTGTGGTGGCCCGCCGGGATGGGCGGCCAGCACCGGTACGAACTCGACCTGACCGCGAGTGTCGGCGGCACGCCGTCGGACAGCTCGAAGTCGAAGTTCGGCGTCCGCGACGTCAAGGCGCCGCTGAACTCCAGCGGCGGACGGCAGTACAGCGTCAACGGCAAGCCGCTGCTGATCCGCGGCGGCGGCTACACGCCGGACCTGTTCCTGCGCTGGAACGAGACCGCGGCGGCCGACAAGCTCAAGTACGTGCTGAACCTCGGGCTCAACACGGTCCGGCTGGAAGGCCACATCGAGCCGGACGAGTTCTTCGACCTCGCCGACGACCTCGGCGTGCTGACCATGCCCGGCTGGGAATGCTGCGACAAATGGGAAGGCCACGTCAACGGCGAGGAGAAGGGCGAGCCGTGGGTCGAGTCGGACTACCCGATCGCCAAGGCGTCGATGTTCTCCGAGGCCGAACGCCTGCGTGACCACCCGAGTGTCATCTCCTTCCACATCGGCAGCGACTTCGCGCCGGACCAGCGGATCGAGCAGGGCTACCTCGACGCGATGAAGGCCGCCGACTTCACCCTCCCGGTGATCCCGTCGGCGTCGAAGCGGCCGTCCCCGATCACGGGCGCGTCCGGGATGAAGATGAACGGCCCGTACGACTACGTCCCGCCGGTCTACTGGTACGACAAGTCGCAAAAGGACCGTGGCGGCGCGTGGAGCTTCAACTCCGAGACCAGCGCGGGTGTCGACATCCCGACGATGGACACGCTGAAGCGGATGATGTCGGCCAGTGAGCTGGAAACGATGTGGAAGGACCCGTCGGCGCCCCAGTACCACCGCTCTTCGTCGACGACGTTCGCGAACCTGAAGCTGTTCGCCAACGCGCTGACCAAGCGCTACGGCGCGCCCGCCGACCTGAACGACTTCGTGCGGAAGGCGCAGCTCGCGCAGTACGAGAACGTCCGCGCCGAGTTCGAGTCGCACTCGCGCAACTACACCGACTCGACCAACCCGTCGACCGGGTTGATCTACTGGATGCTCAACAGCCCGTGGACCTCGCTGCACTGGCAGCTGTTCGACGCCTACATGGACCAGAACGGCGCCTACTACGGGGCGAAGAAGGCCAACGAGCCGCTGCACATCCAGTACTCGCACGACAACCGGTCGGTCGTGGTGATCAACCAGACGTCGAACGCGGTGAGCGGGCTGACGGCGACCACGAAGCTGTACAACCTCGACGGCACCGAGAAGTACAGCAACACCAAGACCGGGCTGTCGGTCGGCGCGCTGGGCGCCAAGGCCACCGCGGTCACCGTCCCGGCGGTGAGCGGGCTGTCGAACACCTACCTGGCGAAGCTCGTGCTCACCGACTCGTCCGGCAAGGAGGTCAGCCGGAACGTGTACTGGCTCTCCACCAAGGCCGACACGCTGAACTGGGGCGGCAGCGACTGGTACTACACGCCGCAGTCGGGCTACGCCGATCTGACCGGGCTGAAGAGCCTCGGCCAGTCCGCCGTCAGCGCGACGGCGAAGTCGGTGGCCGGCGCCGACGGCACCACCACGACCACCGTGACGCTGAAGAACACCTCGGGCGGCAAGCTCCCGGCGTTCTACGTCGATTCGAAGGTCGTGGACGCCGCGGGCAAGCCGGTGCTGCCGGTGGAGTGGAACGACAACGCGGTGAGCCTCTGGCCGGGTGAAACGACCACACTGACCGCGAAGTACCGCACGGCCGATCTCAAGGGCTCCAAGCCTTCGGTGCGGGTCTCGGGCTGGAACACCGGGACGCAGACCGTTCCGGCCGACGGCTCCGGCCCGGCCACCCCGGTCGACTACCAGGCGGAGGACGCCACGATCGGCCAGGGCGCGGTGGAGTCCAACCACGCCGGGTTCACCGGCACCGGGTTCGTCAACTACGACAACGTGGCGGGCAGCTCGGTCGAGTGGACGGTGAACGTGCCCGCCGCGGGCACCTACGACGTCGTCGTCCGGTACGCCAACGGCACGACGTCGAACCGGCCGCTCGACTTCTCCGTCAACGGTTCGATCAGCGCGTCCGGCGTCGGCTTCGGCGGCACCGGCGCCTGGCCGAACTGGACGACGAGAACCGTCAAGGTGACGTTGGCGGCGGGAGTGAACAAGATCAAGGCCGTCGCCACCACGGCGAACGGCGGTCCCAACGTCGACAAGATCACGCTCTAGCCCGGGAGTCGCCTGAGAGGGCCCCCTTCGCCGCCCGGCGAAGGGGGCCTTTCGGCGTCCGGCGTGGGTTACGCTTTCCGGGTGACCGGCAAACCCGACCCGCGCCTGCGGGACCTCGCGATGCTGCGCCGCGTCCGCGACCGGATCGATCGCGACTACGCGCAGCCCCTGGACGTCGAAGCGCTGGCGCGCGGCGTGCACGTCTCCGCCGGGCATCTGAGCCGCGAGTTCCGGGCCGCGTACGGCGAGTCGCCCTACAGCTACCTGATGACCCGCCGGATCGAGCGGGCCATGATGCTGCTGCGGCGCGGGGACATGTCGGTCACCGAGGTCTGCTTCGACGTCGGTTTCTCGTCGCTGGGCACGTTCAGCACGCGCTTCTCCGAACTGGTCGGCGTCTCGCCGAGCGTGTACCGCAAGCAGGCCGCGGAAGACGGCCGGGGCATGCCCGGCTGCGTCGTCAAACAGGTCATGCGACCGATCAGGAATCGAGAAGCGACTCCGCCGCGCGCCGACCTACCTTGAGTCGTATGACCCTTTCGATTCAGGCGTCCTACCTCCCCGCGGACGATCTCGGGGCTTCGGTTTCCTTCTATCGCGACATCCTGGGCTTCGAAGTGCGTGACGAGGGCCCGCTCCACGCCACGGTCGGCCCGCCGGGACAGCCCGGGACGTCGCTCCTGCTCCGCCCGCCCGCCGCCGATCCGGAGCTCACCGACGAGGAACGCGCGACGATCGCCGAACTGATGGCCAAGGGTGTCCACGGGATCATCGTGCTGTCCACCCCGGACCTGATCGGCACCTTCGACCGGATCCAGGCGCAGGGCGCGGACGTCGTCCAGGAACCGATGAAGCAGTCGTGGGGCGCTTTCGACTGCTCTTTCCGCGATCCGGCGGGCAATCTGGTGCGTTTCGAAGAGCGGTAGCCGGGCCTCGGTGCGCGCGCCGTGACGCTCCCGGGTGATGATGAGCGGCGTGGAGATCGCGGTAGAACTCGTGGCACTGGTGGTGGCCGTCCTCCTGGTCACCGCCGCGGCGCGGAAACTCGACTGGTCGGCGCCGCTGTGCCTGATCGCGGTCGGGGTCGTCGCCTCGTACATCCCGGGTGTCCCGGAGTACGAACTGGACCCGGAGGTCGTACTGCTGGGGCTGTTGCCGCCGCTGCTGTACGCCACCGCGATCCGCACGTCGCTCATCGACTTCCGCCGTAATCGCGGGCCGATCCTGCTGTTGTCGGTGGGGCTCGTCATCTTCACCACGGCCGCGGTCGGCGTCGTGGCGTGGCTGGTGATCCCCGGGCTGCCGCTGGCCGCCGGGCTCGCGATCGGCGCGGTGGTCGCGCCGCCGGACGCGGTCGCGGCCACCGCCGTCGCCCGCAAGGTCGGGATGCCGCGCAAGCTGACCCGGCTGCTGGAGGGCGAAAGCCTGTTCAACGACGCGGCCGCGCTGGTCGCGTTGCGGACCGCCATCGCGGCCATCGCGGGTTCGGTGAGCCTGCTGCAGGTCGGTGGCGATTTCCTGCTGGCCGCCGGCGGTGGGCTGCTGATCGGGTTCGCGGTCGGCGCGCTCGCCGCGCTGATCCGGACCCGGCTCGAGGATCCGGTCACCGACACCGCGCTTTCGCTGGTGGTGCCGTTCGTCGCCTACCTCGCCGCCGAGGCGATCCACGGTTCGGGCGTGATCTCCGTGGTCGTCGCGGGGCTGATCCTCGGGCACAAGGCGCCGAGCATGCTTTCGGGCCGCTCGCGGCTGGCCAGCAGGCTGAACTGGCAGACCATTCAATTCCTGCTCGAGAACATCGTCTTCCTGCTGATCGGGCTGCAGGTCCGCCGGATCATGACCGAGGTCGGCGACAGCGGGCTGACCGCGATGGAACTGATCCTGATCTGCGCCGCCACGCTGGCCGCGACCATCGTCACCCGGATTGTCTGGATGGCGGGGATCGGCTTGGCACGCCGCGTGTTCCGCCGTCACGCCTGGCCGTGGCGGTACTCGGCCGTGATCGCCTGGGCGGGGATGCGCGGCGTCGTCACGCTCGCGGCGGCGTTCGTGCTGCCCGCGGACACCCCGCAGCGGGCCGTGCTGGTGCTGGTCGCGTTCGTCGTGGTGGCGGGAACGCTGCTGCTGCACGGGACGACACTGCCGGTGCTGGTCCGCCGCCTGAAGCTGCCGCCGCCCGATCCGGCCGAGGACGCGCTGCAGGAGGCGGCCGTGCTCCACGACATGACGAGGGCCGCGCTCGAAGAGCTGGAGAAGATCCGGACGCCCGAGGACCCCGACGACATCGTCGAGCGACTGCGTAGCAGGCTCCAGCACCGGTCGGACTCGGCGTGGGAGGAACTCGGCAGGCAGAGCGCGCTGACCGAAACGCCGAGCGACGCGTACCGGCGGCTTCGGTTGAAGCTGCTCGAAGTCGAACGGGAGAAGTTCCTGGAGGCGCGCGACTCCGGGATGGCCGATGATGATGTCCTGCGCCGGATCCTCGAACGCCTCGACATCGAGGAATCCATGCTGGACAGGGAGGAAGAGACCGTGCCGGATTCCGATCGGGAACTGCGCACCCCCGCCGCGACGGCGGGGACGTGCAAGCATCTGACCAAGAACTGGCCGTCGGTCGAGCCCAGCTCCCCGGACGTCTGCGCGGTCTGCGTCGAGAACGGGATGACCTGGGTGCACCTGCGCGAATGCGTCAAATGCGGGAACGTCGCCTGCTGCGACTCCTCGCCGGGCAAGCACGCGACCGAGCACTTCCACGACACCCTGCACCCGGTGATGCGCAGCCACGAGCCCGGCGAGACCTGGCGCTGGTGTTTCGTGGACAAACAGCTCGGTTAGCTCGGTTAGCTCGGTAGGGTCCGGGGTATGAGCACCCCTGAGCAGGAAGTCGAATACCGCCAGCACCGGTTCTCACCTCCCCCGGGCGCGACCGAGATCTTCCTTGTCCGCCACGGTGAATCAGCCCCGGCGAAGGGCGACGACCCGTTCGACCTCGTCGACGGGCAGGCCGATCCGGATCTCGCGCCGGAGGGCAGGGACCACGCCGAGCGGGTGGGCCGCCGCCTGGCGGACGAGCGGATCTCCGCGCTGTACGTGACGACGCTGCGCCGGACGCCGCAGACCGCGGCACCGCTGGCGGCGAAGCTCGGGCTCACCCCGGAGGTCGAGCCGGATCTACGGGAGATCCACCTCGGGGACTGGGAGAACGGCCTCTTCCGGCGCTACACCCACGAAGGCCACCCGATCGTCGAAGAGCTGTGGCGCGAACAGCGCTGGGACGTCATCCCCGGCGCGGAGACGATGGAGTCGTTCGGCGGGCGGATCAAGGCGGCCATCGGCAGGCTCGCCGCGGCCAACCCCGACCGGAGGATCGCCGTGTTCACCCACGGCGGCGTCATCGGAGAGGTCTTCGCGCAGGCGAGCGGCGCGACGAACCGGTTCGCCTTCCTCGGGGCGGACAACGGCTCGATCTCCCATCTGGTGGTGTCGGGTGAGACCTGGATGGTGCGTCGGTTCAACGACACGTCGCATCTTCAGTCGCCTTTCGGCTGATCCGGCCCGCCGCGACCAGGTGCACGACGACCAGGACCGCGACCGCCTCGGCGGCCAGCAGCCCGATCAGCACGAGCACCTGCGTCACCCCGGCCTGCACCGGCCCGGCGCCACCGAGGAGGACACCGACGTAGGCGCCGGGCAGGGTCACCAGGCCGACGGTCCGGGTCTGGTCTAGGGCGGGGATCAGCGCGTGCCCCGCCGAGGGGCGGCAGATCTCCAGCGCGGCCGGGCGGGGCAGGAAACCGAGTGCCAGCGCGGCTTCGTACTCGCCGTGCCGGGTCACGAGTTCGTCCAGGGCACGCCTCGCCGCCTGCGAGGTCGCGGACATCGCGCCGCCGATGACGATGCCGGCGATCGGCACGATCGCGATGGGCCGCCACGGGACCACCCCGGTCGCGAGCACGAGCGTCAGCACCGGCACCACGCCGGACGCGATGGCGAGCGCGACCCACGCGAGATCTTTCGCCACCCCGATCCGGCGCGCGGAGGTGACCGCCGCGATCACGAACATCAGCAGCACGAAACCGCCGGTCAGCCAGCCCGATTTCAGGATCCCGACGATCACCAGCGAAACGGCGGCGAGCTGAACGACGGCGCGCGCGGCCGCGAACAGCACCGCCTTGCCCTGCCCCAGCCGCCCGAACTGCACCACCGCCGCGCCGAAGATCGCCAGCACGGCCAAGACCACGGCGAGTACCGGGCCGAACGCGATCGCACCATCCGTCACCCGGATGATCCTGCCGTAGGGATCAGGACGTGCAGGTCACCGGCGCGCCCGGAGCGGGGGCGGTGCGGTCGCTGACGACCTCGCCGTCGACGACGATCCGGCACCGCAAGGCGCCGCCGCCCGAACCCCGCGCGGAGAGGCTGTAGAACTCGTCGCGGCCTTCCTGGCTCTCGCGCTCGAAGGTGGTGCTCCACGGCGCCGTCACTTCGGTCTTCTGCAGGAGCTCGGAACCCTGCGCGACATAGGTGACGTTCTGGGCGCCCTTCGCTCCGGAAAGCTCGTAGACGACCGAATGGATCACCGTGCGCACGGTGGCAGCGGCCTGCTCGACCAGTGGCGCGGGCGGGCTCTGCACCGGCCGCGAGGCCTTCGGCAGCACGTAACTGGTGAGGGTGATGGCGACGGCCACCACACCCAGCACGACCACGACGGTCCCCAGCGGCTTCAGCCTGCCGGGGGCACCCTGCTCCGGCGCCGATGCCGGAGGGGTCGCGGTGGGAACACCCATGGAGAGGTCTTCTCTCGTCCGAGCGCACTTCCGTCGAGTGCGTCGACTACTTCTCGCTCGAAGGTGACTCCGCGTTAGCCGTTATCGGGAAGAAACCCGATATTCACCCTTTTGGGTGTCCCAGTCAGCGGGGAGTGCCTGGTCATAGGGCGATCGGCGTAAACACAGTGAGCCGAATAGCTCACTTTGAGTGACACCGCCTCAATCGACGACACCCGCGTCGGCGAGCAGCCCGAGCACTCGCCTGCCCGCCGGCGGGCAGAGGTGGGCGTCGCCCGAGGACAGCCACGCGGACTCCGCGATCTCGCGTCCCGGCACGGGTTCCCCGCGATGCCCGGCGGTGTAACACGTCATGCGGACGCGGCGGCCGTCCGCGTAACCGTCGGCCTGCTCGTTCAGCACCGCGAAGAAGCGGAAGCTCAGCGGGTCGAGCTCGATGCCGAGCTCCTCGCGGATCTCCCGGCACAGCCCGGCGACGTCGCCTTCTCCCGGCTCCCGCTTGCCTCCCGGCAGGTAGAACTTGGCCTTGCCCTCGGTCCGCACCGACAGGAGGCGGCGGTCGCGGACGTGGATCCAGGCCAGTGAATCGATCTCTGCTTCGGACACGGCCTGATTCTGTCGTGCCCCGGGGGCATCATGGCAACCGTGTATCGGGAGACGACGGCGCCCGGCCTGGACGACGTGGTGCGCTGCCTGTGGGAGGAAGCGGGCGGAGCGCCGAAGCGGATCGTGCCCGACTGCTGTGTGGACCTCGTGGAATGCGGCGGCGAGGTCTTCGTGGCCGGGCCGGACACGGCGCCTTGGACCTGGGAGACCGGCGAACGGGCACGCGGCGTGCGGTTCGCCCCGGGCAGGGCGGGCGACGTCCTGGGGCTCGGCGCCGACGAGCTGCGTGATCAGCGCGTCCCCCTCGCCGACCTTTGGGGCAAGGACGGCGAACTGCTGGCCGAGCAGGTGCTCTCCGGCGCCGCTTCGCTGACCGACGTCGTCGCGCGGCGCCGGGCCGGACGGGCCGACCGGGAGGTCTCGGAGCTGATCGCCAGGCTGGATGGCGGCACGCCCAGGGTTTCCGCCGCGCTGGAGCCGTTCACCACCGGGGAGCGGCAACTGCGGCGGCGGTTCACCCTCGCGGTGGGCTACGGTCCGGCGACCTACCTGCGGGTCAGCCGGTTCCAGCGCGCCATCGGCCTCGCGGGATCGGCGCCGGATCTCGCCTCGCTGGCGTTCTCGGCGGGCTACGCCGATCAAGCTCACTTGAGCCGGGACTGCCGGGAGTTCTCCGGGCTGAAGGCGAGCGAGTTCTTCCGCGCCAGGAAGTGAGCGATGTCCACTGTGGACTCGTACAGCGCGCGATAGTGCGGGTAGAACTCGTCGTAGACCTCGGCGTCCGCTCCCGGACGGACGATTTCGGCAACGGGGTTCCAGGCTTCGATATCCGGCTCCCGCCCCAGTGCGACGGACGCGAGAACGGCGTTCCCGAACGCGGCACCGACGGTTTCCGCGGGGATCTCCTGGTCGATCCTCGCGACGTCGCTGACGATCCGCGTCCACACCCCGCCTCGCGTCCCACCGCCGACGGCGACGAACCGCCCCGTGCCGCCACCGGCCTCCCGCATGGCTTCCAGGTTGTGCCGCACCCCGTACGCCGTTCCCTCCAGCGCCGCGCGATACAGATCGGCCCGATCGTGGGAGGTGGTGAGCCCGGCGACGATGCCCCGCGCGTCCGGATCCGGCACCGGTGTCCGTTCTCCCGCGAAATACGGCAGCATCAGCAAGCCGCGGCTGCCCGCCGGGACCTCGCCCGCCGCGGCGGCCAGATCGCCGAACTCGCCGCCGACGAGCTCCCGCAGCCAGTCGGTGATCGCGCCGGAGGTCGCCATGCCCGCCGCGAGCGAATAAGTACCGGGAAAAGCGCCGCGGGTCGTCCACAGCCCTCGCCCGGGGCGGGGGTCGGAGAGCATCTGGACCAGGAACATCGTGGTGCCGTACATGAGCATCGTGTCCCCGGGCGCGGTGACGCCGACGCTGGTCGCCTCGGCCCACGCGTCCACCGTGCCCGCCGTCACCGGGATCCCTTGCGGCAGGCCGGTTTCCGCGGCCGCCCCGGCGGTGACCGAGCCGACCACCTCGGTCGGCCACGCCAGCTTGGGCAGTTCGATGCCGGGGGCGATCGCGGCGACCCGGTCGGCCGCCCAGCGAGCCTCGCGCAGGTCGTACATCGGGTCGCATTGGCTCGCGGAATGATGGTCGAGGACGTACTCACCGGTCAGGCGCAGGACGAGGAACGAACTCGCCATCAAGAAGAGCTTCGCCCGGTCGAACACGTCCGGCTCGTTCTTCGCCAGCCAGCGCCATTTCGGCCCGACGGCCTGCGAGCCGAGCGCGCTCCCACCACGTTCCACAATGGATTCTTCGCCGAATTCCCGATTCAATTCCCGGATTTCGTCGAATGCGCGGGTGTCGACGCCGTAAAGGATCGCCGGGCGCAGCGGTTTCCCGGAAGCGTCGGCGGGTAACAGCACCGGCCCGATCCCGCTGACCGACACCCCGATGATGGGATGATCCTCCGCGGCCGCCGAAAGCTCTCTCGCCAGCGAGAGGAAGTCTTGCCACCACACGGTTTCCGCGTCGTGCTCGAACCAGCCGGGACGGGGCCGGGAAGTCTCGTGCGGGCGGGAAGCCCGCGCCACCACGGCACCCCGGGAATCGACGAGGACGCCTTTGGAACTCGAAGTGCCGATGTCGATGCCGAGCACCAGGCCCGGTTCCCCCACGACCCCTCCGAACTCCTCCGCGCGAGTAGCGCGATCAGCGGATGGTAACGATTGTCGGTCAAGCTATTCTTCCCGTGCGAAGGTGTCAATACACCTGCAGAAGGGGAGGTCACGGTGGCCACCATCAACGACGTGGCGGCGAAGGCCGGGGTTTCGACGGCGACCGTGTCGAGGACGCTCAACGGGAAGTCCACTGTGGACCCGGTACTCGCGGCACGGGTGCAGGCCGCCGCCGCGGAATTGGGCTATCACCCGAACGGTCTCGCGAGGAATCTGCGCCGTCAGGAGACCGCGGTCCTCGCGCTCATCATCTCCGACGTGGAGAACCCCTTCTTCACCGCGATCGCCCGCGGCGTGGAGGACATCGCGCAGACCGCGGGCTACTCGGTGGTGTTGTGCAACGCCGACGACAACGAGGAGAAGGAGCGGCGCTACATCGACGTCGCCCTCCAGGAACGGGTCGCCGGCGTGGTGCTCTCTCCCACCGGCCGGGCCACCAACGTCGACCGGCTGACCGAACGCGGCACCCCCGTGGTCGCCGTCGACCGGCCGCTCCTGAAGAACACCGGCGACCAGGTGCTGGTGGACACCCGGCTCGCCGCCCGCGACGCGACCCGGCATCTGCTCGACGGCGGCTACCGGCGGGTCGCCTGTGTCAGCGGGCCGCCCGGGGTGCGCACGGCCGAAGACCGGCTGGCGGGCTACACCGACGCCGTCGGCGAGGCGAACGCGCTCACCCGGCGGGCCGAGTTCCGCGCCGAGGGCGGCAGGCTCGCCGCGCTCAGCCTGCTCGACGAGCCCGAGCCGCCGGACGCGCTGCTGATCGGCAACAGCACGATGGCGATCGGCGTCCTGGAGGCGCTGGCTTCTCGCGGTCTGCGATCGGGACAGGACGTGGGGATCGTGTCGTTCGACGACGCGCCGTGGACGACCCTGATCGACCCGCCGCTGACGGTGGTCGCGCAGCCCGCGAACGAGGTGGGCAGGGTCGCCGCCGAACTGCTGCTCGCCCGCATCGGCGACAGCACGCGCAAGGCCACGACGACCACGCTGCAGGCGAAGCTGATCGTGCGCCGGAGCTCACGTCGCGACTGACCCGGGCGCACGACGTGCCTGGGCGACCGGTTCGCACCGGCCGCCCAGGAACGCCCCACCCCCTTGTTCCCCCAAGCCGGCCCCACACCAGCCGGGTTCTCCGAAGCGGTGGGAAGAAATCGTTTACCTTTCGGACGGTAAATTCCCGCTTACCACCTGTCAAGCCGAAGTCCTGGACAAGCTCGCCCGATGCGGGCACACTATGGCGATATCCCTACTGCACGTGTTTGATTCCGTGCACTCCGTGTTCGTCTCTGGTGAATTCACCCACGAAATCGAGATGAGACCGCACGAACCCGCACAGACGCGTTACCCTGGGCGCTATGTCGATAGCGCTCGAGAACGTTCTCGCCAAGGCGGGCCTGAAGGTCGACGCCAACGAGTTCCTGAACCTCGTCGAGGACGCGGCGCGGAGGCTGACCCCACCGAACCCCGATCCGTCGCACTACTTCTCGGCGGACCAGCGAGCCGCGCTCACCGACGTCGGCCTGGACCTCTCACCCCGCGGCGAGGACGAGCCGGACTTCCGTGCCCGCACGGTCGCCGCGCACGCCGTGCTCGCCGATTCCGCGCTCAGTGTGCTGGAAGCGGCCAAAACGCTGGGCGTGGACGACAGCCGTATCCGCCACCGCCTGAAGGAGGGCAGGCTCACCGGCTGGAAGGACCAGGGCTGGCGGTTGCCCGCCTGGCAGTTCGCCGGCTCCGGGGTGCTGCCCGGCCTGGAGGTCGTCCTGCGCGCCGTCCCCGAGGACCAGCCCGCGCTCGTCGTCGCCGCGTTCATGAGCACCCCGCAGGCCGATCTGGTGATCAACGACCATCCCGCGACCCCGCGCCAATGGCTCCTCTCCGGCGGCGATCCCGAGCACGTCGCGAGACTGGTGGCCACGCTGGGCTCGCCGTTCTGAGATCCTTGCCCGACGACAGAATTCCAGTCGGGGGTAGGCCGTAGGCTGACCCCATCGAGCAAGATCACCCGACAAGGACGGACGACTCCCGAGGTATGGCCCGGCTCCCCCTGCCGCCCGCACGCTCTGTCCTGGTCAAGGAGCTGCACCGCACCAACGACGTGGTGACGGTGCACCCCGGCACCAGGCTGGTCAGGATCTTCACCGCGCACGGCAACCACCCCCAGCAGTGGAATTCGTTCCGCTACAGCGGCCCGCTCCCGCATGGCCGTTTCGACCCGCAGACCCCCGGACGCGGCGGTCGCCCGGTCACCGACCCCGGCAACGGTGTCCTGTACTTCGGGCTCACCGTGCGCACCAGCATCGCGGAGGTCTTCCAGACCACGTCCACGGTCGACCGCAAATCCCGCGGCCCGCGGCTGGTGGTCGTCCGGCCGACCCGCACGCTGCGGCTGCTCGATCTCGCCGGCCTGTGGCCGACCCGCGTCGGCGCCTCGCAGGAGATCTCCAGCGGCCCGAAGAAGATCACCCAGGCGTGGGCGCGCGCCATCCGCGCCGCGTTCGGCGACCTCGACGGGGTCTGGTACCGGTCGTCCATGGACTCCGGCGGCCCCGCGCTCGCGCTGTGGGACCCGCCTGCCGGGAACTCGCTGCCGATCGCGCCCGACGTGCTGCTCCCTTTGGACCACCCGGGGCTCGACGTCCCGCTGGGCCGGGTCTGCGAAGAGCTGAACTACACGCTGCTGAGCTGAGCGAAGCGACCGCGCTGGCTATTCTGATCCCTGGTGGGTGACGGAGAGGGGACCTTCGTGAACGATCATGAACACACGGTCGGCAGCGGCCTGAGCGCGACGCTCGGCGGTGTCGCGCGCACGCTGCAGGCCGAGCCGGACGTCGAATCCACCCTCGCGGCGATCGTGAAGGCCGCGGTCGATCACGTCCCGGGCGCGGAGTACGCCGGGATCTCCCTGCTCGAACCAGGGGGACGGGTCCGGACCGTCGCTCCGACCGCCGCCGTCGTCTCCACGATCGACGAACTGCAGTACGAAACCCAGCAGGGCCCGTGTCTCGACGCGATCGCCGAACGCCAGATCTTCCGCACCGGCGACCTGACCTCGGAGTCGCGCTGGCCGGAGTTCACGCCGAAGGCCGCCGAGACCGGCGTGCGGTCGATGCTGGTGTACCGGCTGTTCGTCACCGATCAGACCCTCGGCACGCTGAACCTCTACGCCCGGGCACGCGACGCGTTCGGCGATCAGGCCGACGACGACGGACGGCTGTTCGCGACCCACGCCGCCATCGCGCTCGCCGGCGCGCAGACCGAGGCCCGGTTGCACGTCGCGGTCGAGAACCGCGACGTGATCGGCATGGCGAAGGGCATCCTGATGCACCACCACGACATCGACGCCGTGGGGGCCTTCCGGTTGCTGGTCGAGTCGTCCCAGAACACCAACATCAAACTGCTCGACGTCGCGGCCTGGGTCGTCGAGCACCGCCGCGAGCTGTAGCCCGCGGCGGTGCCGTGACGATCAGAGGTGACGGCTCCACCACTCCAGCACGGCGTCGAACCGCTGCACCCGGTGCCGGGGCAGCCCCGATCGCGTGAGTTCGTGCCCCTCGCCGGGGAACAGCAGGAACTCGGCCGCGACGCCGTTCTGCCGCAGTGCCACGTACATCCGCTGCGCCTGCTCCAGCGGGCATCGCCAGTCCTGCTCGGAGTGCACGACCATGAACGGGATGTCGATCTTGCCCGCGTAGGTCAACGGGCTGCGCTTGCGCTGCTCGTCGGGGTCGTCCCCGACGTAACCCCCGGCGAAGAACCAGCCGATGTCGGAGCTGCCGACGAACGAGTCCCAGGCGTTGACCGCGCGCTCGCTCCACGCGGCGCGGAACCGGCCGCCGTGATGCGCGGCGAGCCAGCTGGTCATGAAGCCGCCGTACGAGCCGCCCATCACGCCGACGCGATCGCCGTCCAGGTTCGGCAGTTCGAGCGCTTTGTCCAGCAAGGCCAGCAGGTCGTCCGCGTCCACGGTGCCGAAACCGTGCACGATGCTCCGGCCGTGGCTTTCGCCGTAACCCGCGGAACCGCGCGGGTTCCCCAGCACGACGGCGTAGCCCGCGGCGGCGAGCACCTGCGCCTCGTCGAAGACCTTCCATTCGTACGGCGCGAACGGTCCACCGTGGACCATCAGGACCACGGGATGCGGCCCGTCGCCCTCGGGCCGGACGATCCAGCCGTGGACCGGATAGCCGTCGGGAGCGGCCGTGTCCAGCTCCTCCAGCGGCAGGATCCCGGTGTCCCGCAACGCCTTCGAGTAGTCGGTGAGCACGCGCGGCTCCCCGTCCGACACCAGCGCGACGTCACCGGAACTCTCGGGCGTTCCGATCACCGCGACGATCCGTTCGCCGTCGACGGCGAACGTCTTCACCACGGTGCGCTCGCCGGCGAGGTGCCGCAACGTCTTCAGCTCGGCCAGTTCGGCGGAGAGGGGGACAGCGCGCAGCTCGGCGGCGCCGCGGGTGCGGACCACGACGAGGACCTCGTCACCGAGGACGACCGGCGGGCTCGCCGCGTTGTCGCAGTCGACCGTTTCGACGTCGGTCAGCCGCCGCGGGGACGACGGCTCGGCACCGGTGGGCCATGACGCTTGCCAGAGTCCGGTGTTGCGGGCGATCTCCTCCTGCCCGGAGAACTCGGTGCCGTAGAACAGGATCGAACCGTCCGGCGCGACGACCGGCCGGTCCGCGGTGCCCAGCGACCGGACCAGCAGCCGGGGTTCGCCGCCGCCGGCGGGCACGGCGTAGACGTCCGAGCGGACGGTGTCTTCGGCGGCCCAGTCGCGCGGGGCGGTGATCAGGACGTGCTCGCCGTCGTCCGTCCACGAAGGATGATCGACGTCGGCCCGGTCGTCGGTCAGCGGCGTGAGCTCCGCGGGCTCCTCCTCGTCGAGCGCGGCCGCGGTGTCCACGACGAACAGACGCTGTGGACGGTCGTTGAGGAAACCCGCGTCGTCGACGCGGTAGAAGAGGTTCTTGATGTGCCGCGGCGCTTCTTCAGCCGGTTCCGGCGTTTCGCCGTCCGCGTTCTCGGTGCCGTAGCGGCCCGGCTCCGGCACGCGGGCGACGAAGGCGACGCGACGGGAGTCCGGCGCCCAGACCGGTGCGCCCGCGCCGAGGGGGAGATCGGTGATCCGCTTCGCGTCGCCGCCTGCCGCGGGAATCACGTGCACCTGCGGCTTGGCCGCGCGCCCGGAGCCCTCTCCGGCCCGGAGGAACGCGACCCACCGGCCGTCCGGGGAGATGGCGGGGGCCGAGTCCTTGGCCCCGTGGGTCCAGGGGCCTTCCCCGCCACCGCCGAGGTCGACCTTGCGCAGGCCGCCGCGGTAGCTGTTCGTCTTCAGATCAGGCCTGCTCACCGCGGTGAGCAGCAGGTCGCCGTGCAGCGCGAGGATGCCGGGGACCGTCAGGGCTTCGATGTCAACGGGACGCACGGCCCCGACGGTACCCGATCCTTAGCAGCTCTAACTACTGATCGAAGATTCCTGCTCAGCGGCTTCCAGCTTCTTCGCCTTCGCGAGGCTGGCCAGCGTCGTCACGGTCAGGACCACGACGATGACACCCAGGGAGACCCAGTTGTTGATGTCCAGCCAGTCCGGGACGACGTGGTACTCGTGCAGCGCGTGCAGGAACAGCTTGGCGCCGATGAAGGCGAGGATCACCGCGAGACCGTAGGACAGGTACACCAGCTTGGTGACCAGGCCACCGAGCAGGAAGTACAGCTGGCGCAGACCCATCAGCGCGAACGCGTTGGCGGTGAAGACCAGGAAGGCCTCCTGCGTGATACCGAAGATCGCCGGGATCGAGTCGACGGCGAACAGCAGGTCCGCGCTGCCGATCGCGACGATCACCAGGAACATCGGGGTGATCCAGCGCTTGCCGTCCTTCTTCACGAAGGACTTGTGCCCGTGCCACTCCTCGGTGACCGGGAAGAGCTTGCGCACCCAGCGGGTGAGCGCGTTCTCCTCGTATTCCTCTTCTTCGTCCTTGTTGCGGACCATACTGATCGCGGTCCAGATGAGGACGGCGCCGAAGAGGAAGAAGACCCAGACGAACTGCGCGATCAGCGCGGCGCCCACGGCGATGAACACGCTGCGCATGGCGAGCGCGAGCAGGATGCCGATCAGCAGCACGCGGTGCTGGTGGATCGCGGGCACCTTGAACGACGTCATGATGATCATGAAGATGAACAGGTTGTCCACGCTCAGCGAGTACTCGGTGATGTACCCGGTGAAGAACTGGACACCCGGTTCGTGTCCGGCGAACACCCAGACACCGACGCCGAACGCGACGGCCACGGCGATGTAGAAGATGACCCACCGGGCGGCTTCACCGGTGGTGACCTCATGCGGCTTGCGATCGACGATGACCAGGTCCAGCGCGATGAGCGCGAGCAGGCCACCGACCGTGGCGATCCATAGCCACAGGGGAACAGACATGTATCCAACCCTCCGGATAGTGCACAGCAGCAACTAACCGGAGGTCTCTTCCGCCGGTGCGAAACCGGCCGACGGTGCCGGGGGCCTGCGAAGGCCACCGTGCTGACGACACCGCCGCGAAGGAATACTCCCCTCACAGCTGGTCCAGTTTGACCTGTCTGTACGTCTGACGCCAGTTAAGGTTGCCCTTGTCACCAAGATGATGGCGTAACTCCCGTCACACCCACCTCTTTTCCCTCTTCGAGTACCCGTTCCGGTGGCGGTTCAACGTCACGCTTGTGTGGTCCCTGTGTGCTGGAGGAGCGACTCTCAGGTTCGGTGAAATACGGTCATTCCGTGCCCCGAATCCCGCTCCCTCGCACGCGAGGCGCGAAGCTCGTCGCGCTCGCCGCGGTCGTGGTGGTCCTGGCCGCCGCGGCCGTCGTGTGGACGAACAGCGATCCCGCGCCGTCCGCGGTCAGAACCCAGGACGCGACCCTCGATCTGCCCGAAACGCCGGGCTCGTCCGAGGTCGTCAAGATCGACACGACCACGTATCTGCCCGAACAGACCCCGGCCCCGGCGGTGCTGCTCGCCCACGGTTTCGGCGGTGACAAGAACAGTGTTGCCACCGAAGCCCGTGAGCTCGCCGACAAGGGCTTCGTCGTGCTGACCTGGTCCGCGCGCGGTTTCGGCCGCAGCACCGGGAAGATCGCGCTGAACGACCCCGACCGCGAAGTCGCCGACGCCCGCAAGCTGATCGACACCCTGGCCGCGCGGCCCGAGGTCCTCAGCGAGAACGGCGACCCGAAGGTGGCCGTGTCCGGCGCTTCGTACGGCGGCGCGCTTTCCCTGCTGCTCGCGGGGACCGACAAGCGCGTCGACGCGATCGCGCCGGTGATCACCTACAACGATCTCGCCCAGGGTCTCTTCCCGAACGCCGCTTCTCCGGCCGCGCCGGACGCCACCACCCCGGCGGCGGGCGCGTTCACCGCGGACGGCGTCTTCAAGAAGTCGTGGGCCGGCATCTTCTTCTCCGCCGGTTCCGGCGCGGCGCAGACCGGCTCCCCCGCCAACGACGCCCCCGAAGCCGGGGACGAGACGAGCGAATCCGGTGCGGCACAGGGCACGGGCGCGGCGGCCGCGGCGCAGTCGCTGCCGCTCGGCGGCCCGAATGGACAGCGCCCGCCGTCCGGCCCCGCCGACCCTTGTGGACGGTTCACCGCCGAGGTCTGCCAGGCCTACACCGAACTCGCCACCACCGGGAAGGCGAGCCAGAAGACGGTCGAGCTGCTCCGCCGGGTCTCCCCCGCGTCCGTGACGGACAAGATCACCGTGCCGACCCTGCTGGTGCAGGGCGAAAGCGACACGCTGTTCGGCTTGGACCAGTCCGACGCGACCGCCCGGCAGATCTCCGCCGCGGGCGGCAAGGTCCGCACGATCTGGTACACCGGCGGCCACGACGGCGGGAAACCGGGGCAGAAGCTGCGCGCGCAGATCGCCGACTTCCTCAAGTTCTCCCTCACCGGGCAGGGCACCGACCCCGGCACCGGGTTCAGCTACGACATCCAGGGCACGCTGCGGGCGAACGGCGCCCCTTCGGTCCGGACGGTCAGCGCCCCGGCGTACCCGGGAGCGACCGGCGACGCCACCGAGCGGCGGCCGTTCACCTTGGCGGGCCCGGCGCAGCCCGTCGTCCGGCCCGCCGGTGGCAATCCCGCCGCGGTGAGCGGGATCCCCGGTTTGAACGGCGCGGTGGCCGGCTCGTCCCGGCTCTCCGGACTGTTCAGTCTCGACCCGCCGGGGCAGGCCGCGCAGTTCGCGACGCCGCCGCTCGACGCGCAGACGATCGCGGCCGGTTCCTCCACGGTCCGGCTGCAGGTCTCCGCGGATCCGTCCGCCGGGGTTCCGCAGAAGGAAGCCGTCCTGTTCGCGAAGCTCTACGACGTCAACTCCGAAGGCGTCCGGACGCTTCCGGCCAACGCCGTCGCGCCGTTCCGCGTTTCCGGTCTGCCCGCCGACGGCAGCCCGGTCGAGGTGACGGTGACCCTGCCGGGCATCGTGCGGCCGCTGGAGGCCGGGCACACGCTCCGGCTGGTCGTCGGCACGACGGACCAGGCGTTCGCGACACCGGTCGAACCCGCGGTGTTCCGCATCGGGCTGGCGGACGGCGGTCGGCTCGCCGTCCCGGTCGTGCCCGGCAATTCCGTCGGCGCCGGCGCGCCCACCGCGCAGCTGCTCGGGATCGCCGGGACGCTGCTCGCGGGGATCGCGATCACGGTGATCGCCGCGTTCCGCCGCCGCCGCGCGCATGACGTCGACGAGAGCCTGGCGAAGACACCACTGGTGATCGAAGGTCTGCGAAAGGCCTACGCGGGCGGCTTCGTCGCGGTGAAGGATCTGTCCTTCCGGGTCGAACCCGGCCAGGTGCTCGGCCTGCTCGGGCCGAACGGCGCGGGCAAGACGACGACCCTGCGCATGCTGATGGGGCTCATCACGCCGACCGCGGGCACCATCCGCGTGTTCGGCCATCTGATCGCGCCCGGCGCGCCGGTGCTGTCGCGGATCGGGTCCTTTGTGGAGGGTTCGGGCTTCCTGCCGCACTTGTCCGGCAAGGAGAACCTGGAGCTGTACTGGGCGAGCACCGGACGCCCGAAGGACAAGGCGCATTTCGCCGAAGCACTGGAGATCGCCGGGCTCGGCGACGCGGTGAACCGGCGGGTCCGCACCTACAGCCAGGGGATGCGGCAGCGGCTCGCGATCGCGCAGGCGATGCTCGGCCTGCCGGAACTCATGGTGCTCGACGAACCGACCAACGGGCTCGACCCGCCACAGATCCACCAGATGCGCGAGGTGCTCCAGCGTTACGCGGCGACCGGGCGCACCGTGGTGGTTTCGAGCCACCTGCTGGCCGAGGTCGAGCAGACCTGTACGCACGTGGTCGTGATGCACCGCGGCATGCTGGTCGCCTCGGGTGAGGTCGGCGAACTGGCCGCGTCCAGCGGCGAAGCGACGTTCCGCGTCGACAAGCCCGCCGAGGCGGCCGAAGCGCTGCGAAAGGTCGGCGGCGTTTCCGGCGTCGACGTCGACGGCGAACTGGTCCACGCGGATCTCGACGGTCTCGCGCGCGCCGAGGCGGTCGCCGTCCTGGTGCGGGCCGGGGTCGCGGTCGAGCAGGCCGGGCCGCGGCGGCGCCTGGAAGACGCGTTCCTGCAGCTGGTCGGAGAGGACTCGAAGGGTGAGTAAGACCAATGGTTCCGGCCCGGCGACCCGGGCGGATCACGGCGTGCACACCGATCCGGCGGCACTGCTGGAGCTGACCGAGGTCGCGTCGCACGAGCCGACCGAGGTCGGCCCGGACGGGGCGGTGGCGGGCTACCGCGCCGACCGGACGCTACGGCTCGGCGTCGAACTGAAGCGGCAGCTCAAACGGCGGCGGACCCAGCTGATGCTGGGGTTCGTCGCGCTGCTGCCGTTCATCCTGGTGATCGCGTTCGAGATCGGGCAGGCCAACCCGAACCGCCGCAGCGGCGGTTTCGTCGACCTCGCCACCGCGAGCGCGCCGAACTTCGTGGTGCTCGCGCTGTTCGTGTCCGGGACGTTCCTGCTCCCGATGATCGTGGCGTTGTTCTACGGCGACACGATCGCGAGCGAGGCGTCGTGGTCGAGCCTGAAATACCTGCTCGCGATGCCGGTCCCCCGGCATCGGGTGCTGCGGCAGAAGGCGATCGTCTCCGGCATCCTCTCCGCGGTCGCGTTGATCCTGTTGCCGCTGGTGTCGCTGGTGGTCGGCGTCATCTGGTACGGCGCCGGTGACGCGATCAGCCCGACCGGGGACGCGGTGTCGTTCGGCGACAGTCTCATCGCGATGGGGCTGGCGACGGTCTACATCATCCTGCAGCTGGCGTGGGTGGCCGGGCTGGCGATGCTGCTCTCGGTCGCCACCGACGCCCCGCTGGGCGCCGTCGGCGGCGCGGCGATCGTCGCGATCGTCTCGCAGATCCTCGACCAGATCACCGCGCTCGAAGGACTGCGGGACTATCTGCCGACGCATTTCGCGTTCTCGTGGATGGATCTGATCTCGACCGACATCGACTGGACGAACATGGCCAACGGCATGTTGTCGGCGGCGTTGTACGGCACGGTGTTCTTCCTCCTCGCCGGCCGCCGGTTCGCGACGAAGGACATCACCAGCTGAGAGCGTTTCCGCACTGAAGAAACGACCGGGGTCCACCGGGAAGACGAAATCCTCTTCCCAGGTGGGCCCCGGTTTTCACTGGCCGTGGCGACCTTCACCCATTAGCGCCGGTAACCGGTGTTTCATGCGCATGAGAACATCGGTTTTCCGATCATCGACTCATTGGGTGAAAAGTTCCCATTCATCTTCGCCAGACCTCCGGGAAATCCTTATCTTCAGTGCGAAGGTGCCGACGCGAGAAGAAAGCGGGGACGTCACCATGACCCAGTCAGTCGAGACTCCGGTCCAAGAATTCTCTCTTGATTGGACCATGACCGCCGGCAAGGGCGGCCGGGTCGGATTCGCCGTCTCGGGCCAGGTGACGCTTCTCGACAACAATCGCTTCTACAAGATCGACGGGGTCCTCTACATCTCCGAGGGCAGCGCCTACTGCCGTGAGATCGGCAACCCGCATCTGTTCGTCCGCCGCAACGGCGTCGAGGAGAGCGGCAGGCAGTGGGGCTGGGAGACCATCTGCAACCGCAAGTCGTGCAGCAGGCTGTGCTCGATGGACGCCTACTTCGTCCGCACCGGCTACTGGGCGCCCGCCGACCGCGCCATCCAGCTCAGCATCGGCGCCGAGACCGGCTGGAACCGCAAACGGTCCTTCAGCCCGACGGTCACCGTGCGCCTCAAGGATTAGCGGTCCACTGTAGATCCTCGACGGCTCGGGTACGGTCGGCCCATGGCCACCTCCTCGATCCGCGTGGACGACGAAGGCGGGATAGCCGTCGTCACCCTGCAGCACGGCAAGGCGAACACCCTCGACACGGAGTTCTGCCAGGAACTGATCGTCCGGTTGGAGGACGTGCAGCTCGGCGGCTATCGCGGTGTCGTGCTGACCGGTACCGGCGGCATCTTCTCCGCGGGCGTCGACCTGCGCCGGGTGCACGACGGCGGCCCGGGATATCTCGAGGACTTCCTGCCCGCGCTGTCGGACGCGTTCCTCTCGGTGTTCGGATTCCCCGGTCCGGTGGTCGCGGCCGTCAACGGTCACGCGATCGCCGGCGGGGCGGTGCTCGCCGCCGCATGCGACCGCCGTGTCCTCGCCGACGGCCCCGGCCGGATCGGGATCACCGAACTGCTCGTCGGCGTGCCGTTCCCCTTGGCGGCGCTGGAGATCCTGCGCTCCGGGTTCGGCGCCGACATCCTGGCCGAACTCGCGTTCCTCGGCGAAACCCACCTTCCGGCGGACGCGCTCCGGCTCGGTCTGGTGAACGAGGTGACCGCGCCCGGGAACGTCGTCGAACGCGCGGTGGAGGTGGCCCGGAAACTCGCCGAGATCCCGGCGGCCGCGTACGCGCACACGAAGGCGCAGCTGCACCGGCCGTTCCACGAGCGGATCGCCGAACACCGCACCGGCGACGACGCCCACGTCCTCGAACTGTGGAGCTCTCCCGAAGCCCGCGCGGCCATCAAGGCCTACGTCGACAAGGTGCTGCGCGGCCAAGGCTGAATCCGGGCTCGACCGGATAGGCGATTGCCCACCGGCGGGGACTCTGTGAGTATCCGACCGCTCAACAGGTCCCGATGGGGAGGGCATGGATGCGGAAGCTCACGGCCGCGTGGTCGGTTCTGGCGACCACCGTTCTCGCACTGGCCGGGCTGACCCCGGCCGCGCAGGCGGCACCCGACGACATCAAGGAGGCGCTCGGGCGGATCCCCGGGCTGACCGTCGTCTCGGAGAACCCGGCGCCGACCGGATACCGGTTCTTCAAACTCGCCTACACCCAGCCCGTCGACCACCGCAGGCCCGGCGACGGCACCTTCCAGCAGCGGTTCACTTTGCTGCACAAGGAATTCCGCTCGCCGACCGTGGTGTACACGAGCGGGTACAACGTGTCCGCGTCGCCCAACCGCTCGGAGCCGACACAGATCGTCGACGGCAACCAGCTGTCGATGGAATACCGCTTCTTCACCCCCTCGCGACCGGACCGGCCGAACTGGGGCAAGCAGCTGACGATCTGGCAGGCCGCCGCCGATCAGCACCGCGCCGTGGAGGCGTTCAAGCGGCTCTACCCGGGCAAGTGGCTCGCGACCGGCGGCAGCAAGGGCGGTATGACGGCGACCTACTTCCGTAGGTTTTTCCCGGACGACGTCGACGCGACGATCCCTTACGTCGCCCCCAACGACGTCATCAATTCGCACGATCGCTACAACACCTTCCTGGCGAACGTCGGCAACGATCCGGCCTGCCGTTCGGCCCTGAAGGCGATCCAGCGTGACGTGCTGACCCGGCGCTCCGAGTTCGCGGCGCTCGCCGCCGCCGACGCGGCCAAGAACGGCTTCACGTTCAAGACCGTCGGCTCGGCCGACGTGTCGCTGGAGATCTCGGTGATCGACTCGTACTTCGCCTTCTGGCAGTACCAGCGGCAGTCGGACTGCGCGACGATCCCGAAGGCGGGCGCCCCGGCGGCCGAGGTCTACGCCTGGTTCGAACGCGTCGAGAGCCTCAACACCTACTCCGACCAGAACCTCGAGGTCTACGTCCCGTACTACTTCCAGGCGGCCTACCAGCTCGGCGCCCCCGAGTCCTACGAAGGCTATCTCCGGGATCTGCTGCGCTACCCGGGATCCAACGTGTCGCGGACCTTTGTGCCGAAGTCGGTCGACATCCCGCGGTTCGACCATCTGGCGATGCCGGACATCGACTTCTGGGTGAAGTCGCGGGGGACGCGGCTGATGTTCGTCAACGGCCAGAACGACCCGTGGAGTGCGGAGCCGTTCAAGCTCGGCTTCGGCACGAAGGATTCCTACAGCTACACGGTGCCGGGCGGCAACCACGGCGCCCGGATCTCGCAGCTTCCCGCCGAGCAGGCGGCCGAAGCGACGAACACCGTGCGGCGGTGGGCCGGTCTGCCTCCGGTCTCACCGGGTGTCAGCACGCGTTCGGCGCCCGCCGGTTTCCCGGACTTCGACGCCGACCTGACCATGCTGGAACGCCGTCGCCTCTGACCCCCTCACGCGTTTCGTCCTCTGAATGCGGTACTTGCGCACGCAAGGAACGCGTTCAGAGGACGAAACGCGGGGTCACTTGATGCCGGCCGCGTCCATTCCCCGGAGCTCCTTCTTGAGGTCCGCGACTTCGTCACGCAGCCGGGCCGCCAGCTCGAACTGCAGGTCGCGCGCGGCCTGCATCATCTGGTCGGTCATCTGCTGGATGAGGTCGGCCAGCTCGGCGCGCGGCATCCCCGCGACGTCCTTGTCCGCGAGCATCCCTGAGCTGCGGACGCGGTCGCCCTGCTCGGGCTTCTTGCCGCGCGAGGAGTTCCGGCCCGAACCGCCGACGGCGACGGACTCCGTGTCCTCGGCCTCGCTGTACACGCGGTCCAGGATGTCGGCGATCTTCTTCCGCAGCGGCTGCGGGTCGACACCCCGCTCCTCGTTGTAGGCGACCTGCTTGGCGCGGCGGCGATCGGTCTCGTCGATGGCGTGCTGCATCGAGTCCGTGATCTTGTCCGCGTACATGTGCACCTCGCCCGACACGTTTCGCGCCGCGCGGCCGATCGTCTGGATCAGCGACGTGCCACTGCGGAGGAAGCCCTCCTTGTCCGCGTCGAGGATCGCGACCAGTGACACCTCGGGCAGGTCGAGACCCTCACGGAGCAGGTTGATGCCGACCAGTACGTCGAAATCGCCCGCGCGCAGCTGCCGCAGCAGCTCGACCCGGCGCAGCGTGTCCACCTCGGAGTGCAGGTAGCGCACCCGAATGCCCAGCTCCAGCAGGTAGTCGGTGAGGTCCTCGGCCATCTTCTTGGTGAGCGTGGTGACCAGGACGCGCTCGTCCTTCTCGGCCCGCTCGCGGATCTCGTGCACCAGGTCGTCGATCTGGCCCTCGGTGGGCTTCACGACGACCTTCGGGTCGACCAGGCCGGTGGGGCGGATGACCTGCTCGACGAACTCGCCGCCCGCCTGTCCCATCTCGTATGGCCCCGGCGTCGCCGACAGGTACACCGTCTGCCCGATCCGGTCGCTGAACTCCTCCCAGGTCAGCGGCCGGTTGTCGACCGCGCTGGGCAGCCGGAACCCGAAGTCGACCAGGTTCCGCTTCCGCGACATGTCGCCTTCGAACATGCCGCCGATCTGCGGGACGGTCTGGTGCGACTCGTCGATGACCAGCAGGAAGTCGTCCGGGAAGTAGTCGATGAGCGTGGCGGGCGCCGACCCGGCGGAACGGCCGTCGATATGCCGCGAGTAGTTCTCGATGCCGGAGCAGAACCCGACCTGGCGCATCATCTCGATGTCGTACGCGGTGCGCATCCGCAGCCGCTGCGCCTCGAGCAGCTTGCCCTGCTTCTCCAGCTCGGCCAGCCGCTCCTCCAGCTCGGCCTCGATGCCGCGGATGGCCTTCTCCATCCGCTCCGGGCCGGCGACGTAGTGCGTGGCCGGGAAGATGCGGACCTCGTCGACCTCTTTCACGATGTCGCCGGTGAGCGGGTGCAGGTAGTACAGCTTCTCGATCTCGTCGCCGAAGAACTCGACGCGGATCGCCAGCTCCTCGTACGCCGGGATGATCTCGACCGTGTCGCCGCGGGCGCGGAAGGTGCCGCGCGCGAAGGCGATGTCGTTGCGGGTGTACTGCACGTCCACCAGCGCGCGGAGGAAGACGTCACGGTCGAGCTGCTCGCCGACCTTCAGCTTCGTCGACCGGTCGAGGTACGACTGCGGCGTGCCGAGGCCGTAGATGCACGAGACACTCGCGACCACGATGACGTCCCGCCGGGACAGCAGGTTCATCGTCGCCGAGTGCCGCAGCCGCTCGACGTCGTCGTTGATCGACGAGTCCTTCTCGATGTAGGTGTCCGTCTGCGCGATGTACGCCTCGGGCTGGTAGTAGTCGTAGTAACTGACGAAGTATTCGACCGCGTTGTGCGGGAACAGCTCCCTCAGCTCGTTCGCCAGCTGCGCGGCGAGCGTCTTGTTCGGCGCCATGACCAGCGTCGGGCGCTGGACGCGCTCGATCAGCCAAGCCGTGGTCGCCGACTTGCCGGTACCCGTGGCACCGAGCAGCACGACGTCCTTCTCGCCCGCGTTGATCCGGCGTTCGAGCTCGTCGATGGCCGCCGGCTGGTCACCGGCGGGCTTGTACTCGCTGACCACCTCGAACCGGCCGCCGGTCCGGGGGATGTCCGTGACGGGGCGGAAGTCCGACTGGGCGAGCACGGGGTGTTCGGATGCGAAAGCCACGGGAACCAGAGTAGGCGCTGGGTCCGACAGTTTCCGTTTCGCCTGGTCGGATCAGCAGGAACAGTCACAACAGTTACAGCAGTCACAACCGTCGCAGTTGTTGCACACTGCCTCGTGCGGCTTGCCGCTCCACGGACCGGGGAACGGGTCGCGGCAGCAGAACTGGCACGAACAGCACATGTAGGTGGCCACGGCGCAGCCGAAGAAGAAACCCCTCGGCTTCGGCGGGACCCGGAACTTCGGCGTCCAGCAGCAGCCACCCTGGCCGTCGGTCGGCGCGCCGCCGTGCTTCCGCTTCTTGTTCGGCGGCTCCTGCGGCGGCCCTCCGCCACCGGGTGCGCCCTGCGGCGGGACCGGCCTCGGTGGCGGCGCCTGGTGCCCACCCTGCGGGTAGGGCTGCTGGGGATACGGCTGTTGCTGATACGGCTGGTGTGGATGCTGTTGCGGCCGGGGTCCGGGCCCGATCCAGCCCGGCGGCGGCTGCTGGGGGCCGTGCCCGTGACCGGTGAGGTTGTGCCCGAAGGAACGCCGCACCGCCTGCCGCAGTTCGTGCACCAGCAGCGCGTGGACGAGCTTCGGCTGGTCGAACTTCACTTCGCGAAGGGCGAGCTCGACACCGAGCACGGCGTCGTCGCACAGCCGTCGCGCCTCCGCGAGGCCGGTGCCGGTGGCCGTCAGCGGGTTCCACGCCCCGGCGGCCTCGTCCTCGGCGAGGTCCTCGACGGCGTCGAGCAGGTGAGCCGCCCTGCCGAACAGGCGCCCGGCCTCGGCCAGCGGGGCGGCGTTGTCCGGACGGCCCGCGATGACCGCGGTGTGCGCGAACGCGGCCGCCGTCGCCAGCTCCGCCGGTTCGGTGGCGAGCACGGCCGAATCACCCAGGTGGAGGGCGCGTTCGATCTCGCCCTGCCGGTCGACGGCCTCGGTCAGGACCGCCGTGTCGAAGCCGATCCGGGTGCCCGTGCGGCTCCCCTGGTCCGCCCAGCGCGTCGCGACCCGCTTCGCGGCGAGAGCGACGGAACGCCGCGCGAAAGCGCCGTCCCGGTCTTCGACGTGGTCGCTGATCTTGGCCGACGCCAGCACCAGGGAGACCGCGGCCGCGAGCTGGGCACCGCCGCCCTTCGCGACCGACGTTCCCTTCATCGCCCGAAGCGGGCAAGGGCCGGCGTCGCGCCGCCCCTCCGCTCGAGGCGACTGGGCTTCGACGAGCGCCGAGATGATCAGGCCGTCGTAGTTCGTCACCATTCGGGCGAGATGTCCGTGTTCGTCGCGCAGCGCCAGGCAGAGACCGCAGAGATGGGCGAGCCAGTCCGCGTGCAGACCAGCGGAAAGCCGGTGGCGGCACGGCCTGATGATCCCGAACATACGTCGACTCCCCACTCACCCCTATGGCGGAACCAGCGCACCTTATCCGGCCGGGTGGCGCCACTCCCACGGAACCGCGAAACCGTGATCGTCCACCCGGTTGGGCGGTGTTCGCGGGCGTCGGCTCCTTCCAAGATGGGCGCATGACCGCGCTGCATCCGCCGAAGGTCGAGTACTTCGACCCGGCCGCGAAGACCAACACCGACCCCAAGGGCGTCGTGAGGGACGTCGAGGAATACCGCGAAGAGCCCTTCGGCCTCTACATGGCGCGGCCGACGCCGGGGCGGGCGCAGTTCCACTACCTCGAGTCCTGGCTGCTGCCCGACCTCGGCCTGCGGATCACCGATTTCTGGTTCAACCCCGGCCACGAACGCGATCAGGACTTCTACCTCGACGTCGTCGACATCCGCCGCGAGGACGGCGTCTGGGTGGCCACCGATCTCTATCTCGATCTCGTCCTGCGGGACAAGAAGTCCGTCCAGGTGATCGACACCGACGAACTCCTCGCCGCGGTCGTCGCCGGGCTGGTCTCCCCCGCCGACGGCGAACGCGCGCTCGACGTCAGCCACACGACCGTCGACGGACTGGCCTCCCATGGGCACGACTTGCGCGGCTGGCTGTCCACAAAGGACATAACCCTCGGCTGGCGACGGCACTGAGCCACCGGCATCCATCGTTCGGTTGATTTTCGCTCATCCTTTGGGAGAGACGGATTCCGACCGGCCGATGGATACCCGGCAGAGCACCCTTGCGGGACTCTCGATCACGGAGTAACCGATCGAGAGGGGGCGGATACCCGTGGTCATCGAGGCCGAGGGACTCCGGGAACGCGCGGAGGCCACGCCGTTCGCGAGAGCACCGGTGCTGGCGATCGCCGGCGCGATGGGGGCGGTGCTCGCGGCGACGGCGGGCCGCTACGGCTATTTCGGCGATGAACTGTACTTCCTGGCGGCCGGTCGGCATCTGGACTGGGGGTATGCCGACCAACCGCCGCTGTTGCCGCTCCTGGCCCGGCTGATGGACGGGTTCGGCGCCGATTCGCCGTTCGTCCTGCGGATCCCGGCGATGCTGGCGATGGTCGCCGGCGTCGTGCTGACCGCGCTCATCGCCAGGGAACTGGGCGGTGGCCGGAAAGCGCAGACGATCGCGGCGGCGGCCTTCGCGGTGTCCCTCCAGATGCTGGGCAGCGGGCACTACCTGGCGACCAGCACGATCGACCCGTTCCTGTGGACGCTGCTGATCTGGCTGCTCGTCCGGTGGACGCGCACCCGTGCGGACGGGCTGCTGGTCTGGAGCGGCGTGGTCACCGGATTCGCGCTGAACACGAAGTTCCTCATCGGGGGCT
Source organism: Amycolatopsis sp. WAC 04169 (assembly GCF_003947535.1). Lineage (NCBI taxonomy): Bacteria > Bacillati > Actinomycetota > Actinomycetes > Pseudonocardiales > Pseudonocardiaceae > Amycolatopsis > Amycolatopsis sp. WAC 04169. The sequence goes on from NZ_QHJI01000004.1 coordinate 106,248, forward strand.
TCTGGCTCGTCGCGCTGATCGCCGCGGCGGTGTCCGGGCCCCGCGACCTCGTCCGCCGTCCGGCGCTGTGGTGCGGCGCGCTGATCGCCGCCGCGATGATCGCGCCCACGCTCGTCTGGCAGGCCGCGAACGGATGGCCGCAACTGACCATGGGCGCGGCGATCTCCCAGGAGGTCTCGGCAGGCTGGGGCGGACGGGCCACGTTCGTCCCGACGCTGGTGCTCAGCGCCGGGATTCCGGTGGGGATGGTCCTGGTCGGCTATGGGCTGTGGCGGCTGCTGCGGTCCGAACGCCTGCGGCCGTACCGTTTCCTCGGCTGGACCGCGCTCGGCGTCCTCGCCTTGTTCCTGCTGGCGAACGGGCGTTACTACTACGCGGCGGGGATGTTCGCCCCGCTGTTCGCGGCTGCGGCGGTGGAGATCGAAGCGGGTCAGGCGTCGAAGTACTGGCGTTGGGTCGTCGCCTGGCCGGTGTACGTCGTGGCCGCGCTGGTCGCGATCCCGCAATCGCTCCCGGTCCTTCCGCGGGCGGAGCTGGCGAGTGCCCCGGAGTGGGCCCGGCCGGTCTTCGCCGACGAGGAGATCGGCTGGCGGGAGATCACGGAGTCGGTGGCGCGGGCGTACCGGACCGCGCCCGATCCGGCCCGGACCGGGATCGTGGCGGCGAAGTACTGGCAGGCGAGCGCGATCGACCACTACGGACCGGAGCTCGGGCTCCCGTCGCCGTCGAGCCCCAACCGCGGCTACGCGACGCTGCCGAGGCCGCCGGAATCGGCACGGGACATCCTGTTCGTCGGGAACGACCCTTCGGGGCTTGTGCCGTACTTCACGCGGATCCAAGAGGTCGGTGCGCTCGACAACCGGGCCGGGATCACGAACACGAGTCAGGGCATGAAGATCTGGCTGGCCACCGGCCGGAACGGGAGCTGGGACACGGTATGGCCGAAGCTCACGGACTGGGGGTTCTGATGCTCCGGCGGTCCTCTCACGACCGACGCGCCACGCCGGTGGCACGTAAGGTGCGAGAGGACCGGCACCCGAGGGATCTGCGAGGAATGGATGGAAGCCGCCCCCGCGGCCGAAACACCGACCGTGTCCAGTGCGGCGTTCGCCCGGCTCCCGGTGGGGTTGCTCGCCGCCGCAGCCGCGGCGGTCCTGCTGGCGACGGCGTGGCGCTACGGCTACTTCGGCGACGAGCTGTACTTCCTTTCCGCGGGCAAACGGCTGGCCTGGGGTTACGCGGATCAGCCGCCGGTGCTCCCGTTCCTGGCGCTGGCGATGGACACGCTCGCGCCGGGCAACGTCTTCGTGTTCCGCCTGCCCGCCGTCCTCGCGACGGCCGCCGGTGTCGTGTTCACCGGGCTCATCGCCTACGAGATGGGCGGGGACCGCCGGGCGCAGACCCGCGCCGCCGCCGCGTACGCGATCTGCGGGCAGTTCCTCGGCAGCGGGCACTACCTGGCCACCTCGACGATCGATCCGGCGCTGTGGACGCTCATCGCCTGGCTGCTCGTCCGGTGGATGCGGACGCGTGACGACAACCTGCTGCTGTGGCTGGGTCTGGCGACCGCCGTCGCGCTGAACGTCAAGCTCCTCATCGCGACGTTCTGGGTCGCGGCCGGGATCGCGATCCTGCTCTTCGGGCCCCGGGATCTGTTGCGCAGGCCCAAACTCTGGGCGGGCGCGGGGATCGCCGCGCTGTCGATGGTGCCGACGCTGTGGTGGCAGGCCGCGAACGGCTGGCCGCAGCTGGAGATGGGCGACGTCATCGCCCACGAGACCACCGGCGGCTGGAGCGGGCGCGCCGGGTTCCTGCCCGCCCTGCTGACCGGGGCCGGGCTCGGCATCGGTGTCGTCGGTGTCCTCTATGGACTCTGGGTGTTGTCGTTCTCGGCCAGGCTGCGCGCGTACCGGTTCCTCGGCTGGACGACCGTCGGCGTGATCGCGCTGTTCATCCTGTCCAACGGCCGGTACTACTACGCGGCGGGCATGTTCGGTGTCCTGTGGGCGGGCGCGGCGGTCCACTTCGGACAGTTGAAGCCGTCACTGTGGTTCCGCTGGATCCCGACCTGGCCGGTGTTCCTGCTTTCCGCGCTGTACACCCTCCCGTACGCGCTGCCGGTGTGGCCGTCCGCCTGGCTCGCGGAAGGCCGGGACGTACCGCGCCCGGCGTATGCGCTGGAGGAGATCGGCTGGCCGGACCTCGCCCGGTCGGTCGCCGACGCCTATCACCGGCTCCCGCCGGAGCAGCGGGAGCGCACCACCCTCGTCACGGCGGGCTACTGGCAGGCCGGAGCGCTGGACCGGTACGGCGCCGACTACGGGCTGCCCGCCGTGTACAGCCCGAGCCGCGGGTTCTGGTACTTCGGGCATCCACCCGAGACCGCGGACAGCGTCCTGTTCGTCGGGCCGGATCCGGCGCGGCTGCTGCGTTCGTTCACCGAAGCCCGGATCGTCTCCCACGTGGACAACGAGGCCGGTGTGCGCAACGTGAGCCGCGGGATGCCGATCTGGCTGGTCACCGGCCACACCGAAACCTGGGCGTCGGCGTGGCCGGCGCTCCGGGAATTCCGGGTATGACCTGCGCTTACGGGGTCCAGCCGGTCGATTCCGCCCAGGCGTCGGCACGGGTGAAAGCGGCGTCGACCCAGACCTGCTTCTCGTCGGTGTACTGCTCGACAGTCCCGTCACCGGCGTGCTTCGCGGCCATGGCGGTCTTGACCGCCGCATAGGCGTCGCGTTCGTCGGGGTTCTGTCGCAGCCATTCCGGGAACAGCAGCGCGAGCCGCCAGGCCGGGGTCTCCTGCGAGCGGACGTGCAGGTTGACCGGACGGCGAGGGTCGCCGCCGAAGTGGAACCGCTTGGGCCAGGTGCCCTCTTCTCCGTGCGCGTCGTCGTACCACTCCCCTTCCGCCCGCGGGAACCCCGCGTCGGAGAGCGCGTCCGCCAGTTCGTCGGCCTTGTCCAAAGTGGACACTGTCAGCTGGAGATCGAGGATGTCCTTGGCGGGCAGCCCCGGCACGGACGTCGAGCCGATGTGATCGATCCGCACGGCGTTGTCGCCTGCCACCACGCGGATCCGCGCGAGCGCGCGCTCGGCCTGCACGGGCCACGTCTCGTCGGGCGGCGCGATCTTCGGCGACATCGGCGCCCGCGGCTTGCGGAGCCGCACGTTCGCCTCGAACGGGGTCAGCCGGTCCGCCCACAGCGCGTCGACCTCGGCGAGCACGATGTCGGGAGCTCCGCTGTTGTCGAACCACACGTCGGCCACCGCCCGGCGCTGATCGGTGGTGGCCTGCGCCTTGATCCTGGCGCGGGCGTCCGGTTCCGCCATGCCGCGGGCCTCGACCAGGCGGCGGACCCGGACCTCCTCCGGCGCGTCAACCATGACGACGAGGTGGTACATCGGCGCCAGCCCGCCCTCGACCAGCAGCGGGATGTCGTGGACGATGATCGCGTCCGGCGCGGCGGCCGCCATCAGTTCGGCCGTCCTGGCGCCGACCCTGGGATGGACGATCGAGTTCAGCCGCTTGCGCGAGTCCTCGTCGGCGAACGCCTTCGCGGCGAGCGCCGCCCGATCGAGGGCGCCTTCGGGGCCCAGGATGCCTTCCCCGAATGCCTCGACGAGTTCGGCGAGCCCCGGCGTCCCCGGCTCGACGACCTCCCTGGCGATCTTGTCGGAGTCGATGAGGACGGCGCCGTGCTCGGAAAGCCGGTTCGCCACCGTCGATTTTCCGGCGCCGATCCCGCCGGTCAGGCCCACACGCAGCATGTCGATCAGCCTAGTGGCGCGACCTGGGGTGACCGCGCAGGGTCACGAGATGTACGCAACCGGCACAGACGGATGCAAAAGGCAAGTTCATAGTGACGCGAGACTCAACCTTTATGGGTGACACGCCGCGCGGTTACGCCGCATCAGGCGCCTGATTGCGTACCGTGCGCGGCGAAGGTAGCCCACACGGAGGAAAGATGGCAGACGGCAAGCACGTCGGAAGGCACCGGCTCGGAACGCCGGGCCTGGTGCACTGTGTCCTCCATCGTCCCGTGGCCGAGGCCCTCGCCGAATATCGGCGCACGTGGCTGAGCGCGCTCCTGGTCCCGGCCAAGCACAGCTTCGCCGGGCTCCGCCGCAAGGCCCGCGCCGCGGCGCTCGAACGCGTCTGGGTGCCGGCCGTCCGGCCCGCCACCTCCTGACGCTCCTCCCTCCCCTACCGCATCCAGTCCTCTGGATGCGGTAGTTGCGCGTGCAAGGAACGCATTCAGAGGACTAAATGCGGGCAAAAGACAGCGGCCCCGGTCCGTGTGGACCGGGGCCGCTGTCTGTCAGCTACTGGCTGAGCGCCTGGATCACGCGCCGCCCGACAGCTTCTCGCGGAGAGCCGCGAGCTGCTCGTCGCTGGCGAGCGTGCCACCGCTCTTGGCCTCGGCCGGAGCGGAGGTGTAGCTCTGCTCGCCCGAGTCGCCGGAGGTGACACCGGTCGCGGCGTCGGCCGCGGCTTCCGCGTCGGCCTCGGCGGCCTTGACGACCTGCTTCATGTGAGCCTCGTAGCGGGTGTGAGCCTCGGCGTACTGACGCTCCCACTCCTCACGCTGCTTGTCGAAGCCTTCCTGCCACTCCTGGGTGTCCGGGTCGAAGCCTTCGGGGTAGATGTAGTTGCCCTCGGCGTCGTACTCGGCGGCCATGCCGTACTGAGTCGGGTCGAACTCGGTCTCCGGCGTGACACCCTCGTTCGCCTGCTTCAGCGAGAGCGAGATGCGACGACGCTCGAGGTCGATGTCGATGACCTTGACCATCACGTCGCCGTTGACCTGGACGACCTGCTCCGGGATCTCCACGTGGCGCTCGGCCAGCTCGGAGATGTGCACCAGGCCCTCGATGCCCTCCTCGACGCGCACGAACGCACCGAAGGGGACGAGCTTGGTGACCTTGCCCGGCACGATCTGGCCGATCGCGTGGGTGCGGGCGAACTGACGCCACGGGTCTTCCTGGGTCGCCTTCAGCGACAGCGAGACGCGCTCGCGGTCCATGTCGACGTCCAGAACCTCGACCGTGACCTCCTGGCCGACCTCGACGACCTCGGACGGGTGGTCGATGTGCTTCCAGGACAGCTCGGAGACGTGCACCAGGCCGTCGACGCCACCCAGGTCCACGAAGGCACCGAAGTTGACGATGGACGACACGACGCCCTTGCGGACCTGGCCCTTGGCGAGCGCGTTGAGGAACTCGCTGCGCACCTCGGACTGGGTCTGCTCCAGGTAGGCGCGGCGGGACAGGACCACGTTGTTGCGGTTCTTGTCCAGCTCGATGATCTTCGCCTCGAGCTCGCGGCCGACGTACGGCTGCAGGTCGCGCACGCGGCGCATCTCGACCAGCGACGCGGGCAGGAAGCCGCGGAGGCCGATGTCCAGGATGAGGCCGCCCTTGACGACCTCGATGACGGTGCCCTTGACGGGCTCGTCCTTCTCCTTGAGCTCCTCGATCGTGCCCCAGGCGCGCTCGTACTGCGCACGCTTCTTGGACAGGATCAGACGGCCTTCCTTGTCCTCCTTCTGGAGAACCAGGGCTTCGACCTCATCGCCGACGGTGACAACCTCAGCCGGGTCGACATCGTGCTTGATGGAGAGCTCGCGCGAGGGGATGACACCCTCGGTCTTGTAGCCGATGTCGAGCAAGACCTCATCGCGATCGACCTTGACGATGGTTCCTTCGACGATGTCTCCATCGTTGAAGTACTTGATCGTCTTGTCGATCGCAGCGAGGAAGTCTTCCTCCGACCCGATGTCGTTGATAGCGACCTGCTGGGGCCCGGCGGGGGCGGTCGGGGCGGTGGCGGTGTCGGTCGTCATTAGGCGGGTTGCTCCGGTGGATGGGAAGTAGTGGGTTTGCAGTTAGGGCACCATGGGCTCTTCCGACATGAGGCGACCACATAAGCAAACGTCCACAGGGAACGACCGCGAGCATCACCGCATCCGGTACGCGACCCCCTGACCCGGACGCTGAGCGAACCGGGGGAAAGAGTAGCGCGAACCCACTGCGCTAACAGATATCCTACGCGGCCCCCTGTACACGGCACAATCAGGGTCGCCCCCACGATCACGGCGGGCGGATAAGCTGTGCCGCGAAGCCCTGACCTGGGGAAAGGATATCGGTTTTGAGCCAGCAGTCCGTCGCCGAGCCCGATCGGCACGCACAGGCCGAGGAGCGGCTCGGCACCGCAGGGGTCGCCTACCGGGCGGTCTCGGCGCCGGAAGCGACCGCCGCGAACCTGGCGTGGTGGGACGCCGACGCCGACGACTACCAGGCGACCCACGGCGGGTTCCTCGGCGACGCGGACTTCGTCTGGTGCCCCGAGGGCGTCCGCGAGGCCGATGTCGCGCTTCTGGGTGAAGTCGCCGGCAAGCGGATCCTCGAGGTCGGCTGCGGGCAGGCGGCCTGCTCGCGCTGGCTCGCCGCGCAGGGCGCCGAGGCGGTGGCGACCGATCTGTCGGCGGGCATGCTGCGGCACGCGAGGGAGGGCAACGAGCGGACCGGCACCCCCGTCCCGCTCGTGCAGGCGACGGCGGAGTCGCTGCCGTTCGCCGACGCGAGCTTCGACGCCGCCTGTTCGGCTTTCGGCGCGGTGCCGTTCGTGGCGTCGGTGGACGTCGTCTTCGCCGAAGTGCGCCGGGTGCTCCGGCCGGGTGCCCGCTGGGTGTTCTCCGTGACCCACCCGATGCGCTGGATCTTCCCCGACGATCCCGGACCGCAGGGCCTCACCGTCACCCAGCCGTACTTCGACCGCACGCCGTACGTCGAGGTCGACGAAGAGGGCGTCGCGACGTACGTCGAGTATCACCGCACCCTCGGCGACTACGTCCGCGCGCTCTCCGACGCGGGCTTCGCGCTTACCGATCTCATCGAGCCCGCTTGGCCGGAGGGTCACACCCGCACCTGGGGACAGTGGAGCCCGTTGCGCGGCAAGCTCTTCCCCGGCACCGCGATCTTCTGCACCCAGCGGGGATGACCCCGGCGGCGGAACGGCAGCGGGCGCGGTTCGCCGCGCTCGACCCGTTGCTTCCGCCGCCACCCCCGCTCCCGCCGGGCGAACCCCTCGAAGCGGGCGGCGCGACAGGGACGATCACGCACGTACGGTTCGCGGCGGGTTCCTGGCAACGGCTCTGGAGCCCCGCGCATCTGCAGATCCTGTCCGCCGTCCTCCCGCTCGACGCCGTCGCGGGCATGAGCGCGCTGCTGTCCGCCTGGCGCGAGCGGATCGCGCTCGCCGACGCCGAACCCGATTCGTCGTGCACGGTCACCTGGCCCAGCCGTGACGTCGCGGTCTCGCGGGCGCTGCTGGACCACGGGCTCGCGCCGCAACTGGCGCTGGCCGTCCGCGCGCCCGCGGCGGGGGAAGCGCATTCCGTGCCCGGCGTGACCATCCGCGCGTCGACACGGGGCGACCTGGAGGAGATCGTCGGCCTCCGGTTCGAGGAACTCCGCTACACCTCGCTCGTCGGCCACGGTGTGGTCCGGCCCGGCGCCAAGGCCTTGCTGGCGGAAGAGGTCCGGCGGGGCCTGCAGTTCGGCGGCCGGGTCTGGATCGCCGAAGAGGAAGGGCTCACGGTCGGGATGGTGACCGGCGGAAAGCGCTCCCCGATCCCCGGCGACGCGCTCGCCGGACGCTTGCCGCCGGGCGAATGGGGTTACGTCGGAACGCTCGCCGTCACCGCGGCCGCGCGGGGACGCGGGATCGGGCGCGCGCTGACCGCCGTCGTGCACGACGAGCTGTTCTCGCCGTCGCTGCGCGGTACCTTCGTCTCGTACAATCCGGCGAATCCGCTGTCCCCGGTGTTCTGGCACCGGCAGGGTTATCGTCCTCTGTGGACGACGTGGGCGGCCGCCCCGGCGGCGGCCCTTCGGTAGCGGTGCCCGGCGCGTCGACCCTGGGGACGGGATGGAAATCGAGAAGACCTTGTTCGACGCGCACCGCGCCCGGCTCGCGTCGATCGACAGGCTCCTGCCCGAGGCGGCGCCGCCCCCGGTCGTCGGCGAACGCGTGGACGCGGCCACCGCGGCGGGCGTCCAGGTCACCGGTGTGGTGCAGCGCCAGTTGCACGGCCCGGACGACGTCCCCCTGCTGTGGTCGGCCGCCGATGTGCGCCAGCTCTTCCCGTTCACCGGGAACACCGGCACCGAGGGCATGGACGTGCTGCTGCGCGCGTGGCGGACGTGGATGGACGCCGAATCCCCCGGCGAGGACTCGTCCTGCGTGGTCAACTGGCCGAGCCGGGACGCCGAGGCGATCCGCGCCTTCCTCGACCACGGGCTGGTGCCGATGTCCGCGCTCGCCGTGCGCACCGGGAGCCACCGGGACACCCCGCCCGCCGAGGGCGTGGCCGTCCGCCGGGCGCGGCGTGAAGACTTCGACACCGTGCTCGCGATGGCCGTGTCGACCCACGACTACATCGGCCAGGTCGCCACCCGGCATCGTCCGAACGCCGCCGAACTGCTCGCCCCGGCTCTGGAACGCGCGCTCGACAAGGACGTCCCGCTGCTGTGGCTGGCCGAACGGGACGCCCGGATCGCGGCGTTCGCGCACGGCGCGTGGATCACCTCGTCGCCGGGATCGGCCGAGGCCGAACTGCTCCCCCACGGCCGCTGGGGTTACGTCAACAACGTCGTCACCGTGCCCGGCCTGCGCGGGAACGGACTCGGCCGCACACTGATGTCGGTGGTGCACAAGGAGTTCGCCGCCGACGGCGCGGACGGCACCTACCTCTACTACAACCCGACCAACCCGCTCTCCTCGGTGTTCTGGCACCGGCAGGGTTATCGTCCACTGTGGACGTCCTGGGAGGTCCATCCGGCTTCGGCCCTGCGCTAGTCGTCCGGTTTGCGGAGGTTTCGTCACTCTTGTGTGTGACGTGAGCCCCCCAAGGTTGTGCGCCTCCCAGGTCAGGGCTAACTTTTGAACTGACCAGTCAGTTTAAAAGTTCCGCGAGTCACCGACCTGGGAGTTCTTCGTGCGGGTTCAAGCCGACAGGGTGTCCGTGACCGGACCCCACGGCACGTTGCTGTCGCCTACTTCGCTCACCGTTTCGGGCGGTGAGCTGGCGATCGTGCACGGCGAGCCAGGGGTCGGCGTCACCGCCTTCGGGCTGGCGCTGGCAGGCAGGCTGAAGCCCGCCACCGGGACGGTGACCGTCGAGGGCGGTGACCCGCGCAAGGTCGTGGCGATCGTCGACTCCCCCGGGGTGAGCGAGCCGGACGGCGCGTTGTCGCTGCAGGTCGTCGTCGGGGAGGAACTCGAACTGGCGAAGCGGCCGGCGAACAAGGCCGCCGTCGCGAGCTGGCTGGCCGAGCACGGCGCCGCCGCCTTCGCCACCACCCGCTTCGAGAATATCGAACCGGTGACGCGCACCCGGCTGCTCACCGCGCTCGCCGCGGGCCGCGAGGGCGTCGGCGTCCTCGTGCTCGACACCCCGGACAGGCACACCAGCGACGTCGACAGCTGGGCGCGGCTCGCCCGCGAGCACGCCGAGCGCGGCCTCGCCGTGATCGTGCTGACCGCCACCACCCCGGTTTCGGCCCTGCCGGAGGAGCCCGCTCGCTGCGGCGCCCTCGAGCAGCCCGACCCCGTGCGCTGCGCGCCGGTCGAAACCGCTGAGATCGAAGAGACTTCAGGAGACCAGGAATGAATCCCGTCCGGATCGCCGCCAACGAGCTGCGCCGGCTGAGCAGTGGCACCCTGCCGAAGCTCGCCATGGCCGCGCTCGTCCTGGTGCCGCTGCTCTACGCGTCCTTCTACCTCTACGCGAACTACGACCCGTACTCGCGCCTGGACAAGCTTCCCGCCGCCGTCTTCACCTCCGACACCGGCGCGAAGGACTCGGCCGGCGTGGAGCGCAACGTCGGCCGTGAGGTCACCGACGAACTGGTCAAGTCCGGCACGTTCCAGTGGCACGAGGTGTCCCAGGACGAGGCCGCGAAGGGCGTCCGCGACGACAAGTACTCGTTCGCGATCGGCATCCCGCGCGACTTCTCCACGGCGCTGCTGTCCTCGGGCAATTTCCAGCCCCAGCAGGCGACGATCACGCTGACGACCAACGACGCGAACAACTATCTGTCCGGGACCATCGCGAAACAGGTGGCCGAGCAGGTCCGCAAGACGATCGCGGAGAAGGTCGGCAGCGAGGCGGCGGACAAGTTCCTGGTCGGCTTCTCCACGATCTACGGCAAGATCCAGGAGGCCTCGACGGGCGCTTCGCAGCTCGCCGACGGCGCGGGCAAGCTGAAGACCGGACAGCAGCAGCTGGCCGACGGTGCCAATCAGCTCGCCTCCGGCAGCTCCCAGCTGGCGACCGGGCTCGGCACGCTGAAATCCAGTACCGCCCAGCTCCCCGCGCAGACCCAGAAACTCGCCGACGGCGCCGGTCAGGTCGCCGACGGGAACCAGAAGGTCGCCGACGCCGCCTCGCTCGCGGCGACGGCCTCCGGGGACATCCAGGCCAAACTCGACGGCTACCGCACCCAGCTCGCGCAGGACCTGCGTGCCGCCGAAGTCCCCGAGGCGAAGGTGCAGGAGATCCTGAGCCGCCTCGACACCCTCCGGTCTCCGGTCGACCAGGCGAACACGAAGATCCAGGGCGCGAACAGCCAGCTCGCCCAGCTCGCGTCCGGTGCCCGGCAGGTGTCCGACGGCGCGCACCAGCTGGCCTCGGCCACCCCGCAGCTCACCAGCGGCATCGCGCAGGCGGCCGACGCCTCCACGCAGATCCGCGACGGCGCCGCGAAGCTGAACGACGGCGAGAAGACCGCGCTCAACGGCACGAACCAGCTCGCCGACGGCGCGGTGCAGCTGCGCGACGGGCTCGCGGCCGGGCTCAAGGAGATCCCGAACCCGGACGACCCCACCCGGGCGGCGACCGCCAACACCATCGCGGACCCGGTGGCGGTCAACTCCTCCGGCGTCGCGTCGGCCGGGACCTACGGCGCGGGTCTGGCCCCGTTCTTCATCTCGCTCGCGACCTGGATCGGCGCGTTCGTGCTGTTCCTGTTGCTGCGCCCGCTCTCGACCCGCGCGCTGACCGCCGGCGCGTCGCCGTTCAAGGTCGCGCTCGGCGGCTGGCTGTCCTCGGCGCTGCTCGGGATCGCGCAGGTGATCGTGCTGTTCGGCGCGGTGACCTGGCTGGTCGGCATCGACGTCGCGCATCCGCTCGGCGCGATCGGGTTCGCGGTGCTGGTGTCGCTGACGTTCACGTCGGTGGTGCACGCGCTCAACGCGTTCTTCGGCGCCGTCGGGAAGTTCCTCGGCCTGGTCCTGCTGGTGCTCCAGCTGGTGAGCGCGGGCGGCACGTTCCCGTGGCAGACCATCCCGGACGCGTTGTACCCGCTGCACATCGTGCTGCCGATGGGTTACGCGATCGACGGGTTCCGGCACCTGCTCTACAGTGGCGCCTCGATGGAGATCCTCGGTGACATCGGTGTCCTTCTCGCCTATCTCGTCGGCGGGATCCTGGTCTCGACGCTGGCCGCGCGGAAACGGCGCACCTGGACGGTTTCGGCGCTGAAACCCGAGCTGGCGTTGTGAGCCCCCGGGGTGAGGCGACGAAGCAGAAGCTGTTCGAAGCGACGCTGCGGCTGTCCGCCAGCCGCGGCCTCGTGGGGCTGACGGTGGACGACATCGCGGCCGAGGCGAAGGTCGCGAAGGGCACCGTCTACTACAACTTCGGCAGCAAGGACGGTCTTGTCGACGCACTGCTGCGCTACGGCGTCGGCGTGCTCGCGGACCGGCTGCGCACGGCGACCGGCGACGGCGACCCGATGGACGTGATCGAGTCGCAAGTGGACGGTGCGCTGGAGTTCATCGCCGAATACCCCGGTTTCTCGCAGATCCTGGTGAGCGAGATGTGGCGCACGCCCGGTACCTGGCACGAGACGCTGACGCTGCTGCGCGAGGAGATCATTTCGATCGTGCGCGAACAACTCCACCGGCTGGACGCCGCCGGGCGGCTGCCCGACGGCGTCCAGATCCAGACCGCCGCGGCGGGGTTGTTCGGCACGATGCTGGTGGTCGCGCTCGACTGGCAGGTCTTCCAGCCGAAACGGACGCGGGCCGATGTGCGGGAATCGGTGATGGTGCTGATCCGGGGCCTCGGGCGTTAGCTGAAGGACCCCTTCCTGCCGGATACGGGGAGCGGCGCTTGAGGTCAGGTCCGTGAAGGCCTCCTTGAGGGACTCTGGGTCTCTCAAGGAGGCCTTCACGGACTCGCGAATCGCCACACTCGACCCAAGTACACCGGCAGCCACAGCCGTCACAGGTGTCGCGCGTTAAGGGCCCCTTCCCTCGGCTCAGCCGAGGAAACTCGACCTTGCCAAGTACATGAAGGCCCCCTTCCTCGCGCCTAGGTACAGGAAGGGGGCCTTCATGTACCCCAGCTTCACGTCCTTCAAGTGCCCATCGCGGAGCGTGGGTGTCGAAACATCCTTCAGCTGTCTGTCTCCCGCGCCCACTTCAGCTTGACCTCGAAGTTCCCCTCCAGCCCCGTTTTCGCGATGACGGCGCCCGCCTGCGCGGTGAGCTTGACGCCGAACTTGAGTTCGACCTCGTCCGGTCCCCTCGGCATCGACCGGAACGCGTCCAGTGCCGCCGTGGCCGCGTCCTTCACGTTCGCGAGCGCCGCTTCGAAGGACCCCTTGGTGTCCTCGATCAGGTCGTCGCGCCGGGAGACCCGGGCGGTGCCGGGGACCGGGTCGATCTCGACGACCACCGAACCGCCGCCTTCGAGCGGGAACCGTGCCAGGTCGTTCACCGATGCTCCTCACTGTCCACAGGGGATTTCCAACCATTCGCCGGATTGGATGCTCTTCCGGACGTCGTCGAGTTGTTTCAGCAGGATGTCCAGCCGGTCCCGGTTGCTCAGGTACTCCAGGACGGCGCGATGGAACGCACCGGTCATCGTCGCCGGCATCAGGTCCGAGGCGTCGAAGCACAGCGCGGACGCCGAAGTGATCGTGTCCGCGACCCTCCGGCTCACCTGGTCCGGATAGACGTCGAGACCGAGCTTCCGGTTGGCGGAAAACGCGTTCGCGCGCGGGATCGACGGCCAGATCCGCTGTGCCTTCTCCGAAGCGAGGAACTCCATCAGCCTTCGCGCCTGCGGGGTGTCCTGGAACATCCCGGCGAGGTCGGCCGCGACCTCGGAGACGTCGCGCCCCGGGAAGGAGAGGAAGTCGAAATCGGTACTCGGCTTGGGAAAGGTCCCGTCGGGGCGTTCGAAGTTCTGGTAGCGGCTCATGATGAACGACGCCTGGTGTTCGAGCGCGCAGCCCGGCGGATCGGTGAACATCGGCTTGCCCGCGTCGCCGAAATCGGTCAGCAGCGCGGCCGCGGTGCCGCCGCGGATCGCGGCGGGTTCGAGCACGGAACCCCAATCCAGCCAAGCCTGTTTGACCTCGGTTGAGGTCCACGGCAACCCGCCGGACGCCCACTGCCGGTACTTCTCCGGCCCCGCCGAATGCAGCAGGATGTCTTCGATCCAGTCGGTTCCCGGCCAGCCCGAGGTGGGCGGGGCACCCATTCCGACACACCACGGCGTGCCGCCGGCCGCCGTCAGCCCGGCGGAGTATTCGCGGAGCGCGGCGAACGTAGTCGGGCGGACCCCGGTCATCCGCGCCGGGTCGTACCAGATCAGGCTTTTGAGATCGGCCTTCACCGCGACCGCGTACAGCTGCTCGGTGCCGATCTTCTGCAGGGTGACCCATGGCGAACTGAAGGACCGCGTCACGGCAGCGGAAAGGTCGTCGCCGAGCGGCAGCAGGTCGCCCGACTTCCGGTATTTCGCCAGCACCCCGGCGTTCGGCAGGACGGCCACGTCCGGCGGTGTGCCGCGCTGGACGTCCGAAGCGAGTACCTGGTCGACGGCCCGGGTGCCTTCGTAGAGGTAACCGATCCCGGTCTCGGCCGTGAACGCGTCCAGCACCTGGCGGAAGGCCGTTTCCTCGCCGTCGGTCCAGGACGCGAGGACGACGACCGGTTCGTCTTCCGCCGACGCCGAACAGCCCGCCGCGACCAGCGACAGCGCCGTCAGCACGGAGATCAGGCGCTTCATGGGCGATACCGGTATTCGTCGATCCGGGCGTGCAGCCCGAGCAGGACGAGTCCGCCCGCGAGCAGGGTGCCCGCCGGGATCAGGAACTCCCGTCCGCCGGATTCGGCCGCGGCGGAGGCGTCGGCCGCCACCGCCTTCGCGCCGGCCGTGGCCACCCGGGTGTTGTCCGTCGCCAACGTCGTGGTCTGTAGCGCCCGTGCCCGGAACTCGTCGACGGTCACCCCGCATCCCTGCTCCTCGTCGCAGTACCCCGTGAGCAGTTCGGCGAGCTGTCGCTGACCGGCATCGTCGGCCGCCCGGATCTGCTGCGATCGCGCGGCGGCGACACCGTCGAGCCGCTCCCCTACCGAATCCAGCCGTTCGCGGCTGATCAGGGTGAGCACCAGGGCGACCCCGATGGCGGCGATCAGCACGGTCGCCGCGAGCAGCGGGACATTCGCCACGCGCCGGAAGCGCTTCCGCAGGTACAGCTGGGTGAAGACGAGCAGCACCAGCAGGGCCAGCACCGGCAGCAGCCACAGCGGGAGCATCGCGAGACTCATCCCGGTGTCCGACAGCTGCCGGTTCAGCGCGTCACGTTGCCTGTCCTGCAACACTTCCAGCTCTTCCAGGACCCCGCCCGAAGCGTGCAGCAGCCGTGAGGCGTGCCAGAGATCTACCGCGCCCAGCACGGCGGCGTCCGGCTGACGGAAGTGCACGTCGGCCTGTCCGATGGAGCCCGAGTAGGCCGCGACCTGGCTTTCGATCACCTGAAGCGCGTTCCCGCCCGCCTCACCCGCCTGGTTGAACTCCGCGACCCGGGCGAGGCTCTGGCTCGCCAGCGCCAGCTGATTCGTGTACTCCTGCCCCGGCCCGGCGAGTTTCGCCTCACCGGAGGCGAAACTCGCGATCGCGGCGGCGTCGGCGGCCACCAGCGCGGCGCGCGCGGCGGTCACTTCGAGCACCGCCTGCGCGGTGCGGTCGCGGACGGTCTCGGCCGTGTTCTGGACGTTCTGGAACGCCCACAGCGAGACCACCAGTACCGCGAGGGTGAGTGCCAGCAGGGCCGTGCGGAGCCGGACCAGCCGCACCCGGGTGGCCGTCACGAAACCGCCTCGCCGAACGGTCTTCCGCAGCCGACGCAGAAGTTCGCCCCGGCGGGTGAGAGCGCGGGGCAGGCCGGGCAGGCGACCGGTGTTCCGTCGGGCATCGGCCGATCTTCCTGCGGAAGGGCGATTTCCGAAACCCTCGACGGGATGACGACGTGCAACGCGTGGCTGCGGGTCGCGTCCGGGCGCAACCGCACCACGCCTTTCTCCGCGTCGACGATCTCCACGACCCCCGAAAGACGGCCGAGGGTCTCTTCGTCGCCCGCGGCGGTGGCCAGGGCGACCGCGCGTCCCCAGTCCCGTTCGGCCCCGGCACGGTCACCTGCCGCGTAGGCGTCACCGCCGGAGGTCAACGCCTCGCCGAGATCGGCCTGCGCGGCGTACTTCGAGACCATCGGGTGAATCAGCGTCGGCGGGATCGGATCGCGTGTCCACCGCCCCGCGATGGCCAGCGCGTCCTCCTCGACCGCGGCTCCCGGCACCGGGACGAGTTCCGTCCAGGCCAGCTGGCGGTCCTGTCCGTGGCTGGGTTCCAGGTCCGGGTCGAGATCCAGGATCAGCTGGTAGTCCCGCGTCTCGTCGCTCGCGAACGAACCGAGCGACAGCTCCTGCTCACGGACGCCGACCTCCCGGCACCGGTCGGTGAGGTCGTACTCGTCGGGGAACACCTGCTTGATCGACCGCAGCCTGCTGAACGGCATGGTGCCGATCCGCAGCCGGACCTCGGGGAGCAC
Source organism: Amycolatopsis sp. WAC 04169 (assembly GCF_003947535.1). Classification (NCBI taxonomy): domain Bacteria; kingdom Bacillati; phylum Actinomycetota; class Actinomycetes; order Pseudonocardiales; family Pseudonocardiaceae; genus Amycolatopsis; species Amycolatopsis sp. WAC 04169. The sequence goes on from NZ_QHJI01000004.1 coordinate 122,160, forward strand.
CTTCGTCATCGCGCTCTCGACCAGCCGCCGGAAATCGTCGGCGAGCTTGTCGTCCTCGACGACGGAATCGACGTTCCCGCGCAGGACCCGGCCGATCTGGGTGAGTTCGGCGGGCTCCCAGCCGTCGCCGATCCCCCTGGCGTCGCAGACGAACCGGCCTTCGCAGCTGTTCAGCACGGCCATCAGATCGGCCCTGGTCTGGGAGTCGTTGCGACCGTCGGTAAGGAGGATCGCGTGGCGGACGGCGTCGGGCACGCCGTCGAAGAGGTCGCGTGCCTTGGCGAGCCAGGCACCCATCGCGGTGCCGCCGACGGCCGCGAGATGCTCGACGGCGGCGCGTGCCTCCGCCCTGGTCCGGTCGGAAGCGGTCACCAGACCGTCCTCGGCCGGGTAGATCGTCTTCGCGCGATCGGTGCCCTGGATGACGGCGAACCGCACGCCGTCGGGGAGGACGTCGATGGCCGCCGCGGCCGCGCGCCGGGCCTCGCCGATCTTGGTACTGGGGAAGCGCATCGAACTGGAGCAGTCGATCATCAGGACCTCGGCGGCCGTCCTGGCCGCGGACGCTTCACCGCCGCGGGAGACGACCCGGACGATCGCGGTCATCGCCCGGTCCCCCTCGGCCAGGAACTTGTTCTGGTGCACTTCGAGGCCCAGACCCGGTTCCCCGCTCATCTCTCCCCTTTCACACCAAGGTCACCGGTCTCACCGAGTTCGCGAGATCGATCAGCACGTCGTGCGCTTCCGGCGAGGGCGCGTGATGGGCGAGCCGCCGGTACGACTTGTCCAGCACGGTGCGGGCACCGGTCTCGTCCGCGCGCAGGATCTCCCCGTCGGTGATCCCGTCCTGCCCGAGCAGCACTCCCGCCAGGCCGGTCTCGCGCACGGCCGTCACGAGCCTGTCGAAGGCGTCGCCGTCGAGGTCCAACGCGGTCAGGCGGACCACGGCGTCGTCGAGTTCCGCCGACGCCGGGAGGTCACCCGTCCCCGGCATCGGCGCGGACAGCACCCGCACGCCGGCGATCCGCGCCGCCTCGTCGTAGCGCGAGAATTCCGGGACCTGGTCGAGGATCTCGACGGCAGCCGCACGGTCGCCCCGCGACAAGCGGACCCTCGCGAGCCCGAACGCCGCGCTCACCTGCGCCCGGTCCCGCACCCACAAGGCGTCGTAGTACCGCTCGGCGGCGGCCGCGCCGTTGAGGTGCTCCTCGCAGAGCCCCAGCGCGAGTTTCGGCGGCTCCTCGCCGGGGATGTCGCGGTACACGGCGGTGAACTTCTCCTTGGCCGCGGCGAAGTCGCCCTCGCCGAGCGCGAGCAGGCCCCGGTGCCACGCCACCCGCCAGTCGTGGGCGGCGCGCTCACCGAGCAGCCGTTCGGCCTCCGCCACCGCCAGCGTGCCTTCGATGACGGCCCCCAGCTCCAGATGCGCCCGGCACCGGCGGAACCCGACCTCCGGCGAACCGGGCACCTTGTCGAGCTTCTTCAGCAACCGCGCCGCGTCGGGCGCGCGGACGGCGCGGAGGAAGTTCGCCTGCGCGTCGTCCGGATCCTCCCGCGGCACCGGCAGCCCGAGGGCGATCTCCTCGGCGGACGGCCGCGCGCCGAGCGAGACGGCCGTGCCCCGCGTCCAGTGCTCCAGCGGTGGCGCCTGGCCGAGTCCCGCGTCGAGCAGCACCGCCCCTTCGGCGAAGAGCGTCGACGCACCGGGCCGGGACTGCTTGTCCCGCAAGGAAAGGATCTCACCGAGCACGCCGTCGAGCTGGACCAGCATTTCGCGTGCGGTCGCGAACCGCTGTTCGAACGGCGCTGTCGCCCGGTCGAGGACGCGGAGGAACGATTCGATGCCGAACCGCACGCCGCGCGCGTCGGTGGTGACCGACCAGCCGTCGCTGGCCTGGAAGAGTTCCCGCAACGTCACGCCGACGGTGTGGATGTCGGACCGGACGGTGAGGCCGTGGGTCGCCCGTTCCCGCGGGGTCACCTGATAGTGCTCGGTGCCGACGATCGGGCTTTCGTCGTCGTCGATCTTGCGGATGGCGCCGAAATCGATGAGCTTGATCCGCTTCTCGCCGTGGATCACGTTGTCCGGCTTCATGTCGCAGTACAGCAGGCCCTCGCCGTGCAGGTAGTCGAGCGCGGTCAGGATCTCGCGCCCGTACGCCACGACGTGCTCGACCAGCAGCCGTCCCTCGCTGGAGTCCAGCCCGGCCCGGCCGCGGTTCTTGACCTCCCGCAGGGAAAGGCCGTCGACGAACTCCATCACGATGTACCGGAAGTCGTCGTGCTCCACCACGTCGAGGATCCGGACGATGTTCGGATGATCCAGCGCGGTGAGCACCTGGCTCTCGGTCTCGGCGATCCGGACGGCGGCGGTGTTGTTCGTGTTGATCAGGCCCTTGAGCGCGACGTACCGGTCGCCGAGCCCGGAATCCGTTGCCAGATAGACGAACCCGAGCCCGCCGCGCGCGACACAGCCGAGCACGTGGTAGCGGCCGTCGACCACGTCGCCCGCCGCGAGCTTGGGCGAGAAGGAGAACGGCGTCCGGCAGACCGGGCAGAACCCCTCGGCGGGCGCGGGCCCGCCGCCGATCGAGCGGCCGACCGGGGTGGCCGTGCACCCGTGCTTGCCGCAGAACCGTTCCTCCTCAGGGACATGCGGCTCGGTGAGCAGGCGGCCCGCGACGTCCGGGAGTTCGACGACCGGCAGCGGGACCCGGTCGTCCGTGCCGGCGTGGCCCGCGAGCTGCTGGGAACGGGTGACCATCGTGCTGGTGATCCGGGTCGGCAGCTCACCGGGGCCGGGGATCACCAGGGTGGGTTTCTCCCGCGGCTCTTCCGGTGTCCCGGGCGGCAATCCGCAGATCTTGCAGAACCCGGTCTTGCCGAGCACGCCGGGGCAGCCGTCCTGTCCGCAGGCCGTCATCCGTCGATCCGTTTCCGTACGGTGTCCGCGTACCGCTCGACGGCGGCCGCCGCGGCCGTCAGGTCGCACGGTCCTTCGAAGAGCATCCGCCAGGCGGGGGCGTAGGCGGCATCCAGTTCGACGTCTTCGACGAGCCCGCTGTTACGGGCCATCTCCCCGTACGCGTCGAGCCGGGCGCGCAGTTCCGCACGCCGGGCGAGGTTCTCGTCGAGAAGCCGGCGAAGGTCGCGAGCCCGATCGAGGGTTTTGGCCACGGCGCGCTCACAGACCGGAAGCTGTCGTTTCACCCAATCGGTGTCTCCCTCCCGCTCCGCCGAACGCAGTTGCGTCAACGCGCCCCGCAGCCGCCGCTCCTTCGGATGAACGTGCGGGGCGCCGGAGAAGCGGGGTGAGTCGCTCGCATTGGTCTTCTCCAGCTTGGCGAGTTCACCCAACCGGGTTTCCAGGAGGGCGAACCGGCCCTCGATGTCGTCCTCGTCCGCGGGCAGCACGTCCGTACTCGACCTGACCACGCTCACCCCCGGCGAAGTCGCCTCGCGGAACGCCAGCGCGAGCCGCAGCCCGAGTTCGTGCGCGCGCTGGGCCAGCGGCACGAGCACGTCGCCGACGAGTTCGTCGGGTTCGGCGGCTTCGTCGATCCCGTAGACGACCACGGTGCGGCCGGAACCGTGACGGCCGGCGGGCGAATCCGCGGCGACGTCGAGCCGGTCGGAGATGCGGCGGCGTACCTCGTCGGCGGTCTTGCCGATCGCGTCGACGGCGAGCGCGACACTGCCCACCGGCGGCACCGTCGGTCCCGTGTCGGTCCGGCCCGCGCCGCGTTCGCGGTCGGCGAGGACGACGGCGCGCCGCAACGAGCCGGCCACGGCGGAATCGTCCTGTCCCATGATGATCACCCGGACATCGGCCCGGCCGTGCCCGCCGAGCCATCGGGCGAATTCGCGCGCGAACCGCGGATCGAGCGCGGGCGGCTCCGGGTACCGCACGAAACTCGGGTCGATCGCGGGGCTGCCTTCGGCCCAGCGGCGCAGTTCCGGCAGGTAACCGAGCATGGTCTCGACCGGGATCATCCAGGAGACGCGGGCGGCCTCGGTCGCGTACCGGGTCGCGACCATGCCGACGACGTGGCCGGTCTTGTCGGCGATCACCGCGGATCCGCTGAAGCCGTGGGTGATCGGCTCGGCGTCGGGATCGCGGTGCAACTGGACGCGTTCGAGGCCGTGCCCGCCGTCGCCGACGACGGTCGCGAGCGACCACATGCCGTCCGAACCGCACGGGAAGCCGTAGGCCCGGACTCGCTGGTCGTCTTCGAGGGCAGTCCGGTGGAGCGGGGCGCCGACGATCTGTTCCTCGGGGTCACGCAACCGGAGCAGCGCGATGTCCCCGCCGTCGTCGCCGATGGGCGCCGCCTGCGCGACGATCGTGGCGATTCCGGGCTCCACACCGGGAAGCGCCACGAAATCCACCGTGACACCGTCTTGGCCTTCGATCACGTGAGCGCAGGTGAGGAGATGCTCGCCGTCGAGCATGGTCCCGGCGCCCAGGATCCGCCCACGATGATCGCGCAGCCGCACCCGCCAGCGTCTGCGCTCGGAAGTCACCCGGAAGACCCTACCGATCGTGAGTGGTAATGACGGTTCTAACCGTCATTACCACTCACGAGGCCTAATGCGCGGCGTCGTTCCAGGACCGCCCGTATCCGACGGAGACCTCGAGCGGGACCGCCAGCTCGTACGCCGACCCCATTCCCTGTCGCACCAACGCTTCCAGCTGCTCGCGTTCGCCATCGGCGACTTCGAGGACGAGCTCGTCGTGGACCTGCAGCAGCACGCGGCTCTTCAACTTCGCCTCGGTCAGCGCCTTGTGCACGTTGAGCATGGCGACCTTGATGATGTCGGCCGCGCTGCCCTGGATGGGCGCGTTGAGCGCCATCCGCTCGGCCATTTCGCGGCGCTGCCGGTTGTCGCTGTTGAGATCGGGCAGATAACGGCGACGACCGAAGATCGTCTCGGTGTAGCCGACCTTCGCCGCATCGCCCACGACCGAATGGAGGTAATCGCGCACGCCGCCGAACCGGGAGAAGTACGCCTCCATCTGTTCCTTGGCCTCTTCGGTCGAGATCCGCAACTGCTGCGAAAGGCCGTACGCCGAAAGCCCGTACGCCAGGCCGTACGACATCGCCTTGACCCGGAACCGCAGCTCCGGCGTGATCTCCTCCGGCGGCAACGAGAACGCGCGCGACGCCACGAAAGTGTGCAGATCCTCGCCACTGTTGAAGGCCTGGATCAGGCCCTCGTCCTGCGAAAGGTGCGCCATGATCCGCATTTCGATCTGGCTGTAGTCCGCCGTCATCAGCTCGGCGTACCCGTCGCCGACGACGAACGCGTCGCGGATGCGGCGGCCTTCTTCGGTGCGGATCGGGATGTTCTGGAGGTTCGGGTCGACCGACGAGAGCCGTCCGGTGGCGGCGATCGTCTGCAGCAGCGTGGTGTGGATGCGGCCGTCGTCGGCGACCGACTTGATCAGGCCCTCGACCGTGGTGCGCAGGCGGGTCGCGTCCCGGTGCTCCAGCAGATGCTGCAGGAACGGGTGCTCGGTCTTCTCGAACAGGCTCTGCAGCGCCTCGGCGTCGGTGGTGTAGCCGGTCTTGGTGCGCTTGGTCTTCGGCATGCCGAGCTCGTCGAACAGGATGACCTGCAGCTGCTTCGGCGAACCGAGGTTGACCTGCTTGCCGATGACCGCGTACGCCTCCTCCGCGGCTTGCGTCACCCGGCTGAGGTAATGCGCTTCCAGATCGGTGAGGTGCTCGATGTCGACCGCGATACCCGCCGCTTCGAGCCCGGTGATCACCTGCAGCAGCGGCAGTTCGAGCTCGGCGAGCAGCTGCGCGCCGCCCAGTTCTTCGAGCTCCTTGGTCAGTGCGCCGGCGAGCTCGAAGACCGCGCGGGCCTTGACCAGCTCGGCCTGGATCTCCTTCTGCTCCATGTCGTCGGCGCCGCCGTCGAGCAGCGAGAGCTGCCCGTCCCCGGTGTCGGCCTCGGACCGCAGCTCACGGTGCAGGTACCGCAGGGCGAGATCGTCGAGCTCGAAGGTGCGCTGACCGGGGCGGACCAGGTACGCCGCGAGCGCGGTGTCCATGACGAGCCCGGCGAACGTCCAGCCGCGGGCCTTGACGGCGTGCAGGGGGATCTTGAGCTCGTGGCCGATCTTCTGGATCTTCTCGTCGGCGAGCCAGGCCGTGAGCGCCTTGTCGTCCTCGGCGTCCATCGTGGTGACGTCGACGTACGCGCCTTCGCCGTCCGCGGCCGCGAAGGTGATGGCCTTCAGGTCCGAGCGGACCGAGGCGCCGGTGGTTCGGAACGCCAGGCCGACCGGCTTGTCCGTGCCGGTGTGCGCGGACAGCCATTCCGTGAGGGCGCCCGGCGCGAGCTTCGACCCGCTGACCTCGAAACCCTCCTCGGCCTCGGGCTCGGCGCTCTGCAGGGTGGCGAAGAGCCGGTCCCGCAGGACGCGGAACTCGAGCTCGTCGAACAGCGCGTGCACGGCCTCGCGGTCCCACGGGCGCAGTTCGAGCATGGTCGGGCCGAGCTCCAGCTCGACGTCGCGGATCAGCTCGGTGAGCTGGCGGTTCAGCATCACCGCGCCGAGGTGCTCGCGCAGCGCGTCGCCGACCTTGCCCTTGACCTCGTCGACCCGGTCGACCAGCTCGTTGAACGAGCCGAACTGCCTGATCCACTTCGCGGCCGTCTTCTCCCCCACCCCGGGGATGCTCGGCAGGTTGTCCGAAGGGTCGCCACGCAGCGCGGCGAAGTCCGGGTACTGCGCCGGCGTGAGGCCGTACTTCTCCTCGACCGCCTCCGGGGTGAACCTGGTCATCTCGGACACGCCGCGCTTCGGGTACAGCACGGTGACCTGGTCGGTCACCAGCTGGAGCGCGTCACGGTCGCCCGTACAGATGAGGACGTCGAAACCTTCGGCGGTCGCCTGTGTCGTGAGCGTGGCGATGATGTCGTCGGCTTCGTAGTTCTCCTTGGTCAGCGCCGGGATGCCGAGGACCTTGAGCACGTCCTCGACCAGCCCGACCTGGCCCTTGAACTCGTCCGGGGTGCTGCTGCGGTTGGCCTTGTACTCCGCGAACGTCTCCGACCGGAACGTCTTGCGCGAGAGGTCGAAGGCCACCGCCAGGTGGGTCGGCGCCTCGTCGCGCAGCAGGTTGATGAGCATCGAGGTGAACCCGAAGACGGCGTTCGTCGTCTGCCCGGTCTTCGTCTTGAAGTTCTCCGCGGGCAGCGCGAAGAAGGCGCGATACGCCATCGAATGGCCGTCGATCAGCAGCAGTTTGGGCCGCTCGGCCTGTGCGGTGGCGGGTGTGGCGTTGGCAACGGTCGTGTTCTCACTCGGGCTCACGGGAGCGAGTCTAGGGTGAGGGTCTGACAGTCCTACCTGTCGTGTCGTTTAAGGAGCTCTGCGTGACCGAACAAGCCCTCGAAACCTTCGCCGGGATCGACCCGGCCTTCGCCGGACAGCAGCTCAACGACAAGCTCGGGCTCGAGATCAGCGAATTCGGTCCCGAACGCGTCGTGGGCAGCATCCCGGTAGAGGGCAACCTCCAGCCCTACGGCCTCCTCCACGGCGGCGCGAACGCCGTCGTCGCCGAAGCGCTCGGTTCGATGGTCTGCGCGCTCAACGCCGGCACCGACAAGGCGACGATGGGGCTCGAACTCTCGTGCACCCACCACCGGGCGGTCCGGTCGGGACGGGTGACCGGTGTCGCGACGCCGGTGCACGTCGGACGCGGGACCGTGACCGCCGAGATCGTGCTGACCGACGACCAGGGGCGCCGGTCGTGCACGGCGCGGCTGACCTGTGTGGTGCGGGAGCGGCCGCCGGGCGCCTGAGCCGTCCGGCCCTTCGAAGTGTCATGAAAGGGCCGTTCAGGACGTTTTTGGTCCTGAACCGCCCTTTCATGACATTGGGGACCGCCGTGGGTGTGCACCGGAGGTCCGTGAAGGCCTCCTTCACTACCTTGAGGGTAGGCAAGGAGGCCTTCACGGCACGAAGGTCGAGTTTCCTCGGCTGAGCCGAGTGAAGGGGGGCCTTCACGTACTTTGAGCGACGTGGATCTCGACACTGCCCAGGTGCGCGCGTTCGTCGCCACCGCCGACCACGGCCATTTCGGTCGCGCGGCAGAATCCCTGTTCCTCACCCAGCAAGCGCTGTCGAAGCGGATCCGGAAGCTCGAGGACGCCCTGTCCGTCCAGCTCTTCCGCCGCACCAACAGGTCCGTCGAGCTGACCGCCGACGGCGACCGCTTCCTCCCGCACGCGCGCGAGCTGATCCGCGCGGCCGACGCCGCCGTCGCCGCGATGGGCCTGCAGGACCGCCCACCCCGCCTCGACATCATCGACCCGCGCCTCTCCCCCATGTACATGCTGCGGCGCATCGCCCGGCGCGACCCGGCACTGGCGGTCGAGCGCGTCGCCGGGCGCGGGCTGGCCAACGCCCTCGATCCCCTGGTCCGCGGCGAGATCGACCTCGCGTTCGGCCGCGTCGCGGACCTCGGCCGCGAAGTGCCCGCGGAACTCGAACACCGGCTTGTCCGGCTGGAGCCACTGGTCGCCCTTCTCGCGCCGGACCACCCGCTCGCGAGCAACGATGTCCTGAAATTGTCCGATCTCCGGAGTGAGGGCATCTGGATTCCGCAATTGGGCGGCCCGGTCGAATGGCTTTCTTATTTGCAACGCCTATGCAAAGAATTCGACGTCCCGATCGACGACTCCGGGGTCAGCTACGACCTCCGGCACACATTGGAACAGACGCGCTACGGAAAGCAGCGGGTCACGCTCGCCGGCGCCGACATGGACCTCGCTTCCGACCTCAATCTGCGAGTCCTGCCATTCGAGCCGTCGCCGCTGTTCCCGTGGTCGGTGGTCTGGCGCCGCGGCGAAGGCCCGGCCCTGCGGCGCCTGCTGGCGCTCGCAGGCCGGACCAGCCACGAAGAAGGTTGGTGCGCCTACGATCCCGACCGGTCCTGGCTGCCGGACGACGACCTCAGACAGCTAGGTGCCGGGCGAACCAGCGCGTGAGCTCGGCGTCCACCAGCTTCGCGTGTTCGGTCTGCGGAGCGGGTTCGAGGCCGGGCGCCTCGGCGAATTCGTGCGCCATCCCCGGGATGGTGACGAGCTCGGATCGCCGCTCCCCCAGCGCCTTGTGCAGGGCCGCGGCCGGTTCGGTGATGGAGACGTCGTCCTCCTCGCCGATGACGAGCAGGACCGGCGCGGTCAGTTCGTCCGCCCGCCGCACGTAGTCGTATTCGTTCGCGACCGCGCGGGAGCGGTCCGACCAGGGGTAGGTGACGTCGTAGACCCGCTCGTTCGCCGCGATCACCGGCGCCAGCTGGGTCACCGGGTTCACCAGCGCGGCGGCCGCCACCTCGATCTCGGGATGGGTCAGCATCTGCAGCGCGACCCCGCCGCCCTGTGAACCGCCGACCAGCCCGACCGGACCGTCCTCAATGGACAAGCGGGAGCGCAGTTCCGCCACCGCCGCCGGGAACTCCGCCTCGACCTGCTTGGTGAGCGGCTCGACGACGTTGAGCACGTTGTCCTCGCTCGCCAGCCGGAAGAAGCCCTCGAAACCGCCTTCGGGAAAACGTTTCCCGGTCAGTGGCAACCCGAGGTGCACCCGCCACGCGTGCAGTTCCCGCATCGGCAGCGCCGCCGCCATGGCCGCCTCGCTGAACGGCGCGCCCAGCAGATGCCAGGTCAGCACCAGTGGCGCCGGGCGCTTACCGTCCGACGGCGGCAACGCCACGAACGGAACCCCTGCTGCCACGCCTTCGATCGCTTCGGTACTCATCGTCATGGGAACAGCTAATCGCGAGGTCAGGGCCGGGATCCAACAGCCGTTCGGACCGCGACGACAACCATCGGTTGTCAAGGTGCGAAGGAAGACGGGGCACCGTTGGCGCCCTTTGGGGCAGCCTTGCTACGACGAAAGGCCGCCTACGAAGGAGCTGAAAACCGCAAGATACGCGGCCGAAACATGATCATTACCCACGAGCATGATCGACGTGGTAGCGGTGAATCCCCAGCGTGACCAGCGAAGACCTGTCAACCGGCAACATTCGCCTTTTCGTGCAATTCGTTCTGGTTTCGACCGTCACGATGTGGACACAGAGTGATGGGCGTCTGTCCAGATCATGGCGGAGGGGGATATCTTCCTGCCCTAACCTAGCCCCTGTGTCGGGGGCAACGCCTACCGGCGGCTGGTTGGTCATGGGAGGTAGTCGGTGTCAGGAGTGCGTTTTGGACGGGTTTTCGCCGTCGCGGCGGCTGCGTCGCTGGCGCTGGCGGGCTGTGCAGGCGGCAGCAGCTCGTCCGGCAGCGGTGACAGCAGCACGCTGAAGATCGGGTTCATGGGTGACCTCACCGGTGAGAACTCCGGGATCGTGATCCCGCCCCGCAACGGCGCCAAGCTCGCTATCGACGAGTACAACAAGACGAACCCGGCGATCAAGCTGGAGCTCAAGGAATACGACAGCCAGGGCAAGCCCGAGCAGGCGACGTCGCTGATCGCGACCGCCGTCGGCCAGGACAAGATCACCGCGCTGATCGGCCCGGCCTTCTCCGGTGAGTCGAAGGCCATCGGTGGTCAGCTGGAGCAGAACAAGATCCCGAGCGTGTCGCCGTCGGCGACCAACGCGGGTCTGTCCTCCAACGGATGGAAGTACTGGCACCGCGTCGTCGCGAGCGACGCCAGCCAGGGACCGGCGATCGCCAACTTCCTCGTCACGGCGAAGTCGCCCAAGAAGGCCTACATCATCTCGGACGACCAGGAATACAGCGTCGGCCTGGCCGACAACTTCGAGAAGACCCTGAAGGAGAAGAACGTCCCGACCGAGCGCGACAAGTTCGCCAAGGACGCGTCGGACTACTCCTCGACCGTGCAGAAGGTCAAGGCCGCGAACCCGGACATCATCCTCTTCGGTGGCTACTACGCCCAGGGTGGCCGTCTGCTCAAGCAGCTGCGTGACGGCCAGGTGACCGCCACCTTCGCGACCGGTGACGGTTCGCTCGACGCCCAGCTGATCAGCGGTGCCGGTGCCGCGGCCGCCGAGAAGGCCGTCGTCGGCTGCCCGTGCAACATCCCGGACGCCGGCTCCACCGACGAGTTCAGCACCAAGTACAAGGCCGCGTTCAACGTGGACCCGGCGATCTACTCGAGCGAGGGTTACGACGCCGCGACCGCCATCATCAACGCGGTCAAGTCCGGCGCCAACACCTCGGAGAAGATCAACGAGGCCCTCAAGACGATCGACTTCAAGGGTGCCTCGAAGCAGATCAAGTTCAAGGAGAACGGCGAACCGTCGACGGAAGCGATCAACATCTACCAGGTCACCGGTGGTGTCCTGAAGAACCTCGGCGTCTCGACCGAAGCCAAGCTCAACGGCTGACGGAGCAGATAGGAACACCTAACGGAAGCGGGGGCGCTGTGCGATCACAGCACCCCCGCTTCCCGCAAATGTGGCGAAAGAAATCCTCGCCCCGTCCCGTAAGGCATCCACGTCATGCTTCAAGACCTGCAAGCCCAGTTCCTCGGTAGCACCATCGGCGGACTGGTCGCCGGAAGCATCTACGCCCTCATCGCCCTCGGCTACACAATGGTCTACGGCGTGCTCCGGCTCATCAACTTCGCGCATTCCGAGATCTTCATGATCGGGACGGTCACGTCCCTGTTCGTCCTGATCACCATCGCGGGTGGCACCGCCCCGATCACGCTCGGCGTGTTCGGGATGATCGCCGTACTGCTGTTGATCATCATCGCTTCGGCCGCCGTATCCGGTGGTGCGGCGGTCCTTCTGGAGCAAGTGGCCTACCGGCCGCTCCGCAAGAAGGGCGCGACCCGGCTCGCCGCCCTGATCTCCGCCATCGGCGCCTCGCTGTTCCTCCAGGAACTGTTCGGCCTCGAGATCATCGAATGGATCACCGACAAGTCCGGCCGCGTGCAACAGAACGCGCCGCGCTTCATCCCGCACGAGGAGCTGTTCCGCATCGGCAACGGCGTGGTCCGCACGGACCACGTGTTCGTCGTCGTCGGTGCCGTGATCATGATGGTCGTCCTCGACCAGCTGGTCAGCCGCACCCGCATCGGCCGAGGTATCCGCGCCACCGCGCAGGATCCCGAAGCCGCCGTGCTGATGGGCGTCAGCATCGACAAGATCGTGCGCCTCACCTTCCTGCTCGGCGGCGCGATGGCCGGTGTCGCCGCCGCGCTGTACGTGATGGAGTACGAGAACACCGACTACCGCATCGGGTTCCTCCTCGGCATCAAGGCGTTCACCGCGGCCGTGCTGGGAGGTATCGGCAACCTGCGCGGCGCCCTGCTGGGTGGCATCGTGCTCGGTTTGGTGGAGAACTGGAGTTCCATCTTCTTCGGTTCGGCTTGGAAGGACGTCACCGCCTTCGTGGTTCTGGTGCTCGTCCTGATGTTCCGTCCCACCGGCATCCTCGGTGAATCGCTGCAGCGGGCACGCGCATGAAGGGCAACGAAGAAGTGGCTGAAAAGTCCCCAGAGAACGGAAAGCCGACGCGCGCCGGCTTCCACCCCGTGGACGGTATGCGGGATTGGTGGGCACGCGCTCCGCATTGGCAACGCTATGGCGTGTACATCGCCCTGATCATCGGCGCGCTGATCCTGCCCGCGCCCGCGATCGGGTCGTTCATGTCGCCGGAATCGGACTGGACCACGGTCCTGATCTTCCCGGTCGGCGTGTACATCCTGCTGGCGATCGGCCTGAACATCGTGGTCGGCCACGCGGGCATGCTGGACCTCGGGTTCGTCGCGTTCTTCGCGATCGGCGCGTACACGCTCGCCGTGATGGGCACCCTGCACGGCTGGGGATTCTGGGGCACGCTCGTGCTCGGTATCTTCCTGGCGGCGATGTCAGGGGTGATCCTCGGTGCTCCGACGCTGCGGTTGCGCGGTGACTATCTGGCCATCGTGACCCTCGGCTTCGGTGAGATCGTCCGGATCACCGCGACGAACACCGACGCCATCGGCGGCGCCCGCGGTATCACCAACATCCCGCACCCGGAGCCCATGTTCGGGACCGAGTTCCTGCTCGACCCGGCGCCGTACTACTACCTGATCCTCGCGGCGATCGTGATCGCGATCATCTTCTCGGTGCGGCTGCACAAGAGCCGGGTCGGACGGGCGTGGGCGGCCATCCGCGAAGACGAGGACGCCGCCGAGCTGATGGGTGTCCCGACGTTCAAGTTCAAGCTGCTGGCGTTCGCCATCGGCGCCATGCTCGGCGGTATGGCCGGTGTGGTCTACGCCAGCAAGGCCGTCTTCATCGAGCCGAACAACTTCCCGTTCATCCTGTCCGCGACCATCCTCGCGGCCGTGGTGCTCGGCGGCGCGGGCAACCTGCCCGGCGTCATGCTCGGTGCCTTCCTGGTCGCCTGGCTTCCGGAGCGGTTCCGGTTCCTGTCCGAGTACCGCATCCTGATCTTCGGTGGCGTGCTGGTGCTGATGATGGCGCTGCGGCCGGAGGGTCTGCTGCCGTCGCGGCAGCGCAAGGCGGAACTACACGAGGGAACGGGCGGGATGGGTGCCATGGGCGCCGAAGTCGCGGGTCCGGATTCCGAGGCTTCGGCGGAGGTGACGAAATGAGCGCGCTGCTCGAATTCGACAACGTGACGATGCGCTTCGGCGGTGTCACGGCGTTGAAGGAAGTCGACCTCGCCATCAACCAGGGTGAGATCTTCGCCCTGATCGGCCCGAACGGCGCGGGGAAGACCACGGTCTTCAACGTGATCACCGGCGTCTACCGGCCGACCGAAGGCCAGGTGCGCTTCGGCGACACCCGGATCGACGGGATGAAGCGGTTCAAGGTCAACCAGGCCGGGATCGCCCGCACGTTCCAGAACATCCGGCTGTTCCACAACATGTCGGCGCTCGAGAACGTCATGGTCGGTGCGGACTCGCACCACAAGACCGGCGCGATCTCGGCGACGCTGGGCCTGCCCGTCCACCGCAAGGAGGAGAAGCGGGGCCGCGAACTGGCAAGGGACCTGCTGGACTTCGTCGGCATCGGCCGGGTCGAGCACAACACCGCGAAGAACCTCTCCTACGGCGACCAGCGCCGTCTGGAGATCGCGCGTGCGCTCGCGACCGACCCGAAGCTGCTGCTGCTCGACGAGCCCGCCGCCGGGATGAACCCGGCGGAGAAGAACTCGCTGCAGCAACTGATCCGCAAGATCCGTGACGACGGCCGGACCGTGCTCCTCATCGAGCACGACATGGGCCTGGTCATGCAGATCGCCGACCGGCTGGCCGTGCTCGACTTCGGCCAGAAGATCGCAGAAGGGCTCCCCCACGAGGTGCAGAACAACCAGAAGGTGATCGAGGCTTACCTGGGGGTGGCGGAAGATGCTTCTTGAGGTTCAGGACATCAACGTCCACTACGGGAAGATCGCCGCGCTCAAGGGAATGAGCATCGAGGTCGGCGAGGGCGAGATCGTTTCGCTCATCGGGGCCAACGGCGCCGGCAAGACCACGACGCTGAAGACGATCTCGGGCCTGCGTCCGCTGACCAGCGGCCGGATCCTCTTCGACGGCAAGGACATCTCGAAGACGCCCGGCCACAAGCGGGTCGAGCTCGGGATCGGCCAGTCACCGGAAGGCCGGGGTGTGTTCCCCGGTATGACGGTGCAGGAGAACCTCCTGATGGGTGCCTACACCCGCAAGGACGACCTGAAGGCCGACCTCGACGAGGTCTACGAGCTGTTCCCGCGGCTGAACGAGCGCAAGACCCAGTTCGGCGGCACGATGTCCGGTGGCGAGCAGCAGATGATCGCCATCGGCCGCGCGCTGATGACCAAGCCCAAGGTGCTGCTGCTCGACGAGCCGTCTATGGGCCTGGCGCCGATGCTGATCGCGCAGATCTTCGACATCATCCGCGAGATCAACAAGCGCGGGACCACGGTCCTGCTGGTGGAGCAGAACGCGCAGCAGGCGCTGAAGCTCTCCGACCGCGCGTACGTGCTGGAGACCGGTGAAGTGGTCAAGAGCGCCCGCGGTGCCGAGCTGCTGGACGACCCGCAGGTGCGGGCCGCCTACCTCGGTGGCGATCTGGGCGTCTGACGCCTTTCGGGAAGGGCCCCGTCGCGTTTCGCGGCGGGGCCCTTCTCATGCCAGCTTGATGTCGGTTCCGGTGAGGTTCTTCATGTCGGTCAGCGTCGGACCGCCGAAAGCCCGCAGCACCACGGGTTTCGCTTCCTTGGGCAGGTCGAAGTAGAGGTCGAACTCGACCCGCACACCGCGCCCCAGCTCGAACTTGTCCGGCTGCCGTTTGATCGTCATCGCCTGGTTGTCGACCGCGATCACCGCGCCGGAATCGGTGACCAGCTGCTGGCGCCGGGTGTCGAAGAGGATGCCGGACACGCCCTTGCCCGTGACCACCAGCCGGAGCCGGACGAACCCTCCCTTCGCCTCGAACTCGGTGTGGCTGCCGGTGAGGCTGGGCAGCCCGGCGGCCAGCCCGATGAGGGAGAACTCGGTCTCCCCGTTGAGCGCGGGCGGCAGGTGCAGCGCGGTCTCGTCCGGGCGGACTTCTCGCGCGGGGAGGTCGTAGACGGGTTTGGCGGGCGGCGGTTCCTCACCGGCGGAGCAGCCGGTGAGCAGGACCAGGACCGAAGCCGCCGCTGTCAGGCACTTTCTCATCGGACGACCTCCACGCTCAGCCACGGCCAGCCGTCGACCTCCGGCAGTCGTAGCGGGCCGATCTCCTCCCCTGGCAGGAAACGCACCGTCGTGCCGGTCGTCCCGTCGTCGGCGATCGGCGACAGGGCGGTGACCGGGACACCGCGTTCGTAGCGCTGGGTCCAGGAACCGTTGCGACGCCGGTTGGTGTGCACGAGCCAGTCGCTCAGCGCGGCCACCACCGACACACCGCGGCGCGGATGACCGTCCGGCAGCTTCTGTGCCTCGGGGGAATCGAAGAAACGCAGATCCTTGGTCGACATGACCGGCTTCTTCACGAACCCGCCGTGACCGTCGGCGCGGGTGTCGGTGCCGCGCCCGTCGTCCGCCACGGAGACCGAACCGTCGGAATGGACCGTGACGACGGCACGCCCGCCGCCGGTGCTTTCGGCCTCCTCGGCCGCATAGGCGAGCACTTCGAGGACGAGGTGCGCGACTCCGCCGGGGGCGAACTCCCCGGGGCTCCGGCGGATACGCGCCAGGTGGTCGAGGTCCACGGAACCGGCCCAGTCGTGCGTGGTGTTGCGCCATTCACTCACCCCGTCGATTCTGCCCGGTCCGGGGCTACTGTGCGGCTGTGGAGTTACGACGTCTTCGCTACCTGTGTGCCGTGGCGGAGGAAGGCCATCTCACCCGCGCCGCGGAGCGCCTCGGCATCCGGGCGTCGTCGCTCAGCCAGCAGATCATCGCGCTGGAGCGGGAACTGGACGCGACGCTGTTCGTCCGCACCCAGGCGGGGATGACGCCCACCGCCGCCGCGCTGGCGCTGCTCCCCCACGCCCGCCGGATGCTGGAGGAGGCCGATCTCGGCGCGCGGGCCGTCCGCGACACCGTGGGCAGGCCGCTCCGCGTCGGCGTGACACCGGGCGCGCCGTCGAGCGTGCTTCCCGCCCTTCACGCGGAAGGGGTGGAGATCGACGACCTCTCCGCGGCACGGCAGCTCGAACTCCTCCGCCGCGGCGCGCTCGACGCCGGTCTGCTCGCCCTGCCGGAGGACGTGGACGGCCTGCGGGTGGCCGTCGTGAGCGAGCGGCCGCTGGGTGTGCTCGTCGCGGACACGCACCCGCTGGCCCGGCTGGACACCGTCGGCTGGGAGGACCTCGCCGGGCTGGACCTCCTTCTGTACGAACGGAAGCTGGCCCCCGGATATCACGACGCGCTGCTCGCGGACTGCGCGGCGGCGGGCTGGCGGCCGGCTCACGTGCGGTCCGGGCCACCTCGGCGGTCGCTGTTCGTCGGCGAATTGCGGTACGGCGGAGACGTCGTCGCCTTGCGCCCCGAGGAAGAACCGGCCGAAGGACTGCGACGGTTGCCATTGCGGGAGGCGCCTGTCGTCCGGCACGCGCTCGTGTGGGATCCGGCGCACGAGTCCTCCGATCGGATCGCGGCGCTGGTATGACGGCGCCCACAACGGATTTCCACGCCGTCCGTTCGACCTCTCCTGTTCGGTGACGCCTGACGGCCGTTCGGATCCGCCTCGTGGACGGCGCCCTTCGGTTCGCGATTACCTCACGGTGTCCGAGAACGAAGGAGAATCGTCATGCGACAGTGGGGTTTCGTGTATTTGGCCGACGGCTGCGACCCGGAGCGGGATGTGTCCCGCGTGGACAGTGGGACCTGCCTGACGGTGATGATCGGGGTCGGCCGCGTGGAGCAGGTCGTCGCCGCGGCCCGGCGACTGGTCGGTGAAGGGGCGCAGCTGATCGAGCTGTGCGGCGCGTTCGGTCCCGTTTGGACGGCACGGGTGATCGAGGCGGTCGGCAGTGAGGTTCCGGTCGGGAGTGTCATGTACGGCGCCGAAGCCACCGAACAGCTTCACGACCTGTTCGGCGGCTAGCAGTCGTCGATATGCGCGGATTCGACGCAGGCGGCGGGCTCGGCATGGCCCGCCGCCTGGTACAGCAGGGTGTACAGCGTTTCGCGCTGATCCTTATCGAGCGCGCCGAGCACCTCGTCTTCGACCGCGGCGAGGGCGAACTCGGCCTTGACGAGTTGCTTCAGGCCGACGTCGGTCAGTTCGACGATGTGGCGGCGCCGGTCCGCGGGTGATCGCCTGCGTTCGATGAGGTTCGCGGATTCGAGGTCGTTGAGCAGCCCGACGACGTTCGTGCTGTCCATCTCCAGCGTCTTCGCGAGGTCCTGCTGCGAACAGCCGCCGAGGTCGCGCAGCACGGTCAGCGCGACGAGATGCCGGGGGCGCAGGCCGAGCGGGGCCAGGACGGACTCGCTGCGCAGCCGGATGCGGCGGGTGACGTGGTCGAGCAGCGCGCCGCAGCGGTGCGGGGGCTGGTTAACGACCGGGAGTTCGGACACTCGTCAAGTGTACGTTCCCACATGATGACCGCCACAGCATCAATGGTTTGCGTTACACAAACTATCTATGCAAGATAGTACGCATGACGAACCTGCTGCACATCGACTCCAGCATCACGGGCGAGCACTCCACCAGCCGCCGCCTCACCGCGCGGGCGGCCGCGGCCTGGCGTGCGGCGCATCCGGAAGGCACCGTCACCTATCGCGACCTGGGCGCCGACCCGCTGCCTCATCTGGACGCGGTCACCAACGTCGCCAGGACGCTCCCGCCGGAACAGCACACCCCGGAGCAGGCAGCCGCCTGGCGGCTGATCAAGGAGCTCGTCGACGAGGTGAAGGCGGCCGACACGATCGTGCTGGGCCTGCCGCTGTACAACTTCGGCCCGCCGAGCACGGTCAAGGCCTGGGTCGACCATCTGATCGCGCCCGGCCTGTCGATCGACATGGAGACCAGGGAAGGCCTCCTGGGCGGCCGCGATTTCATCGTCCTCGCCGCACGCGGCGGCGGATACGGCGCGGGCACGCCACGCGAGGGCTGGGATCACGCGCAGTCCTGGATCCCCCACGGCCTCTCGCTGACCGGCCTCGAGCCGCGGTTCGTGACCGCCGAGCTGACCATGGCGAAGACCAACCCGGCGATGGCGGACCTCATCCCGCTGGCCGACGAGAGCCAGGCCGAGGCGGAACGCGCCATCGACGCCTTGTGGACTCCCGTGGCCGCCTGACTCGTGAGTGGCAAGGACGGTTCTAACCGACTCGTAATTTACCTACCCACAGGTGTGATTGGCGGTCGACGGGGGTTCGGGGACATCGAGTGTCCCGAACCTTCCGTTGATCAAGGGCCAAGACCAGGCGTCCCTGGCGACGATGGAGGATTTGGGACGTTCAACGTCCCAAATCCTCCATCGTCGCGCCCGGCAGCCGCGGAACCACCACTCTCGCCCACTCAGGCGTAGGGAGGCAAAGACCGGTCCGCTCTAACCGTCCTTGCCACTCACGAGGGCTCAGCCGATGCCCGCCGCGAACACGTGCATCGCGCTGTTCGACGGCAACGTCACCGCGACGACCTCCTTGCCTGCGGCCAGCGGGACGGAGTTCGCGAACACCCGGTACGGCGTGGTCGGATACGCGGCCCCGGCGCGGGTGTGCTTACCCATCACCGTCGCCACCGTGGTCGCGCCGTACTGGGCGGGATCGGCACAGCACCAGTTGGGGAAGCCGAGTTCGGCCTGACTCGTGCTGCCGTCGGCATAGCGGACGACGACCGTGCCCTTCGCCGTACCTGTACCGGTTCCGGCCAGCACGAGCTTCGCCCCGGTACCTCGCACCGCGATGGTCTGGCCGGACGCGAGGACGTTGTCCTTCTGCCCGGAACCGGTCTGCGGCCACGTCAGCTGCGCACCGAGCGCGGAGAAGCCCGCACCCGGCTTGAGACCCGCCTCGGCGAGGCCTTCCGCCCGGAAACTGCTGCCGCCACCGTCGATGTCCCCCACCGCGACGTGGGCCGCGTCGGTGACGCCGACGTTGCCGTAGGCCGCGGCCAGCGAACCGTGCGGGACGGTGACCGTCACCGAGTCGGTGACCCGGTTCTCCCCCAGCCGCGCTTTGTACGACGCCGACGCGGTGAGCTGGTAGTCATCCGGTTTGATGCCCGCGTCCGGCGTCACCTTCACCGGGACACGCACGGTCGCGCCGGGCATCACCAGCCGCGGGCCGGCGGGCACCTCGGCACGGAAGCCGTTGGCCGGCAACGAGAACGAGACGTCCCGGACCGGCAGCGGCGTGCCGTTGGTGAAGCTCAGCGTGCCCGTCGCGGTCTGTCCGGGACCGGCGACCGCCGGGACGGACAGGGTGACCGAGCCGTTGCGGTCCTCGGGGAAGATCCCGCCGACGGCGCTCGTGCCGAACAGCCGGACGTCCTGACGGTCACCGGCGCCGATCTTGCCGGTCTTGACCCGTGCGACCCCACCGGTGGCCGGATCGAACCACCAGCCCGACGGCGCCGCGTCCAGTTCGGCCTTGCTGCCGTACTGCCGCAGGATCGAAGTCCCGGCCAGTACGGTCGCGGGCTTGCTTCCCGTGTGGACGGTCAGCTGGTAGTTCCGCGACGCGGGCTTTCCGGCGTAGGAACCGGAGCTGGCCCCGATCCCGACGGTCACCGTGCCCAGCCCGGACGTCGGCGCGTCCACGGTGAACGTCTGCTTCGCCTGGTCACCGTTCTTGTACGCCCTGGTCACGCCGTCGTCCTCGGTGAGCGTGAACGAACCCTTGCCCTGCGGGTAGACGTCGAGGTCGAGCACGCCCTTGTCCCGCGTCTGCCACGACTTCGTGCCCTCGGCCCACATCGGCACCACGGCACCGGCGCGGACGAACAACGGCAGCGTGTCGAGCGGCGCGTCGTAACCGTCCACAGTGGTCGGACCGGTGTAGGTCTTGCCGCTCCAGTAGTCGACCCAGGTACCCTTCGGCAGGTAGATGCCGTTGCGGACGGTCGAGTTCTCGTACACCGGCGCGACGAGGAAGTCCTTGCCGGACAGGAACTCGTACTTCGCCTTCTCGCCCCACACGTTGGGGTCGTCGGGATATTCGAGCGCCAGCGGGCGGACCTGGCCGACGCCGGATTTGTGCGCCTCCACCGAGTGACTGTAGGTGTAGGGCAGCAGCCGCTCCTTGAGCAGCAGGTACTTGCGGTTGATCGAGGTGTACGGCTCGCCGTACCGCCACGGCTGCTTGTCCGACGCGGCCCAGCCGTCCATCGTCATCGAGACCGGCAGGAAGGCCTTCCACTGCAGATCGCGGACGTAGGTCTGCGGGCTGCCGCCGAAGATGCCGTCGATGTCGCCGGTGTTGTACGCGATCCCCGACGTCGTGGCGCCGGCGTAGGTCGGGATCTGCCACTTGATGTAGTCGTAGGAACCGGCCTGGTCGCCGCTCCACAGCACGCCGCAGCGCTGTGCGCCCGCCCAGCTGACCGGTGTCCACACGAAACCGCGCGCGTCGCTGTTGTCCTCGATGCCCTTGTGCGCGGTGTCGCAGGCGTCCAGCGCGAACTGGTAGCCCGGGCCGACCCACGCGACGTCGAGTTTGCGGACGCGGACCCCGGCCTTGACCTCTTCGACCTGGTTCGGCACGCCGTTCTCGGTCCACAGGCCGAGCTGCATGTTGTTCTTGCGCAGGCCTTCGCCCGTCTGCTGGAGGTTTTCGTAGCCACAGCCGTAGCCGTCGTTGACGAGCATCCAGCCGTTGGGCATCCCGTGCTCGGTGTAGCCCTCAGCGATCTTCACCGCGTCCAGTGTGTGGCGCTCACCGCGGTTGGCGTTGTGCAGGTAGCAGTCGGCGTCACCGTGTTCGAGGCCGTAGAGCGGTGGCAGGAAAGGTTTCCCGACCAGATCGGTGTAGCCGGTGATGACGTCCTTGAGCCCGTCGCCGACGACGTATGTCGCGTCGAAGCGGCGCTCGTCGTGCGTGGTGCGCACCGGTTCGGTGAAGGCGTAGGTGCCTTGCGCGAAGGTGTTGCGCAGCACGCCGTATCCCGCTGTGGAGGCGTAGAACGGTTGCGAGTTCGGGGCCCCGCCGTCGTTCCAGTTGTAGTCAGCGAAGATCCGGATCGTCTGGTCGCGATGGCTGAAGCGGCCGTTCTGCTCGCCGCCGCCGACGAACTGCTCGGTCGCCGTCCGCGCCAGGGTCTGCGTGGTCTGTTTGTCGGTCCAGGACAGCGGCGCCGACTCCTCCCAGAGCCGCTTGCGGTCCGCACCGTCGTACAACGCGAGCCGCAGCGGATGCTTGTACGCCCGCAACGTCGCCTTGGCCGTGGAAACCGCCCAGTAGTCCCCCTTGTCGGCCGTCTTGGGGGTCACCGGGGCGCCGGTCCGCGGCAGCACGATCTTGCTCCCGGCCGGATCGGTGAACGTGCCGTCCGGCGCCAGCCAGACCCTGACGGCGCCTTCGGCCGGGAAGCCGACGCGCACGGCGGCACTTCCCGATTTCAGCGTCACCGTGGGACCTTCGGCGGAGATGCCGGTCAGATCGCCCAGCTTGCCCGCCGCCGCCGCGGCCGGGTCGGCGTGGGCGGCGACCGGGGAAAGCCCGAGAAGGGCCACTGCGGCCAAACAACTCAGGGATTGCGCAACTCTGCTCATTCGAGACACCTTTCGCGCATGAATACGCAATAGGGTCTCTGTATAGCGCACGGTTCGCGCAAAGTCATCCGCCGAAGCGGTGCTGCCGACTTTCGTCGGGTCGGCCGAAGATCCTTATGGGGCAATGGGTGTGCGTGCCCTGGATGTCATGAAAGGGCCGTTCAGGACAAAAGATGTCCTGAACGGCCCTTTCATGACACTCGGGACCGGAGAGGTCAGACCGCCTGGACCTCGACGCCCGCGGCTTCGAACGCCCGCAGCACCTTCGGGTCGGCGTTCGAATCGGTGACCAGCGCGTGCACCTGCGGCGTCGCGCAGATCCGCGCGAACGCCCGGCGGCCCAGCTTCGAACCGTCGGCGACCGCGACGACGCGTTCCGCGCGCTCGACCATCAGCCGGTTGATACTCGCCTCACCCTCGTGGTGGGCGAAGGCACCGGCGTCGGCGTCGAACGCGTCGACCCCGAGGAACAGCAGGTCGATCGTCAGTTCGCTGAGCACACGCGTGGCCAGCGGCCCGCTGAGCTCGAACGACTGCGGACGCGCGACCCCGCCGGTGACCACGATCTTCACATGCGGCCGGACGGCGAGTTCGTGCGCGATGTTCAGCGCGTTGGTGACCACCGTCAGCCCCGGCGAGTCACCACGACCGGCCAGATCGGACCGGGTCGCGAGCGAGCGCGCGACCCCGGCCGTCGTCGTCCCGCCGTTGAGGCCGACCACCATGCCCTGCGCGACGAGCGCCGCCGCGGCGACGCTGATCCGCTGCTTCTCGGGCACGTGCCGCGCCGTCTTGTAGCGCAACGGCAGGTCGTAGGCGAGGTCGTTGGCCACCGCGCCACCTCGGGTGCGGGTGAGCAACTGCTGCTCCGCCAGATGATCGAGATCGCGCCGGATCGTGGCGGCGGAGACGTTCAGTTCCTCCGCCACGTCCTCGACGTCGATCTTCTCCCGCTGCCCCAGCAGGTCCAGCAGGGTGCTCAGCCGTTCGTGCCGGGCCATCGGCGCCACTCCTAGCTCGCTGCGGCCTATCGCGCATACCGGTGCGCTGTTGGCCACTGTTTCGAGCAGTATGCTGCATCGCGGTTGTCCGCCGCGAGCGGCACGCCGGTCGAGTGGCCCGGCCGGTCACTTCATCCGGAAGTCGTGCTGTTCCGGCAGCGGTTCGTCGGAAACCGCCGCCCAGGTGTCGGACAAAGACGTTTCCCCTTCCCTGATGTTCGCGACCTCGAAACCACCGTCGTACACGGCCTTGGCCCCGGCGGTGTCGCCGAGGGCGAGCCGGGTCCTGGCGGTCAGGAGGGCGATCCGCCCTTCCACGGGCAGCCCGTCCAGCAGCACGCTCGCTTCGTCCGGAAGCCCGGCGGCCAGTTGCGCCGCGATGGCCTCGACGACCAGTGGACGCAGCGACGGCGCGAGGGCGACCGCCCGCCGGTACAGCCACGCGGCCTCGTGCCCGGCCGTCGCGATCGCGAGATTCCGCAGGGCCCAAGGGTTCTCGGCCGCCGACACGGATTCGCGCCAGGCGCGGACCGCGTCCGAGTGCCGTCCGGCCGCCCAGTGCGCGACACCGCGGTGGTACCAGGTCAGCCAGTTCTTCGGGGCGTACTCCATGAGATCCGCCCAGTACCGGTTCACCAGGGTCGCCGGCGGGACGGCGAGCGGATCGCCGTCCGGCGGAGTCCCGTCGAGCAACGCGAGCCACGGTTCCTGGTCCGGCCCGAGTGATTCGTCCGGGAACGGCGTGCCCGGGAGACACATCGGCGCCCGCCGGTTCTCCAGGGCACCCCAGCCGGAACCGGTGGCCAGGAAGGATTCCGGGGTGACGTCGGCGATCTTCCGCCACGCGTCGTGGAGCTCGTCCATGGTCTCCGCCGACGGCAGACCGGCGGCGACGGCTTCGCGAGCCGCCGTCCAGTCGTCGCCGTGCACCGCGGCCGGATCGGCGGTGACCGGGCCGTATGCCTCCAGCCAGTCCCAGCTCTCCCCCGGCGGCAAGCGCAGGTGCTCCAACTGGGTGCGGGCCAGCCCGGCCTGGATCTCCAGATAGCCACCGGCGCCCGGGGCCAGCCATTCCTGCCAGCGACGTCCGCCCGCGGATTCGCCCCACAGGAACAGTTTCCGGCCGCGTAACCGCCCCGTGGACAACTGCGCGAGCCCCGTCCCGTCCTGCTCGACGGCCGCGACCCACGGTCGCCCGGTCACTTCGAAGAAGTAGTCCGCCGCGGCCTCCGCGCGGGCCGGATACGTCAGCTCGCCGGGTACGTCGACCAGGTCGAGCCGTCCCGAATAGCCGTAGTGCCAAGCCTGCGTCGCGGGCGCCAGCACGCGGGTGCCTTCGTTCTGCGGCACCGCGATGTTCGACCACCAGTACACCGGGACGTCGTAGGGATGCGGGTTCCGCACCCGCACGGCCACGAGCAGGTGCTCCGACCCTTCCGGCAGCCAGAAGTCGACCTGGTAAGGCAGGTCGCGGGTGCGTTCCCACTCCCACAGGCGCAGCACCGGCGTGCCGTCCGGTCCCTCGATCTCAGCGGCGAACATCGGCTCGCAGGTCAGCGTCGTATGCCCGGTGCTGCCGAGGTTCCACTCGACACCACCGGCGAACCACGCGTCCCTCAGCGCGAGGTTCGCGGGCTGGAACACCGGGTTGCGGTAGAGCAGCTCACGCCCGGACGGCTTGTGGACCAGCGAGTACAGCCGCCCGCCCAGCGACGGCAGCACGGTGGCCCGGAGTTTGTCGTTCTCCAGCACCACCGCCGGGAGTTCGCGTTCGGCACGTTCGCGCGTGTAGCCGTCCTGCAGGAGACACGGCAGCGTGGTGTCCAGGCGGCCGTAGCCGATGTTCTCCGCCAGGTCCGGCGGCAGCTCGTCCACATTGGACACCGTCGCCACCGCCTCCGGTTTCCGGAGCGGCGGCAACGGGTTCTCCGGGCCCAGCTCGGCGGCCGGGAGCACCAGCCCGGTGCGGTACAGGCTGGTCATGCGTCCGGGAGCCGGTCGCCGGTCGCGGCGTCGAACAGGTGCACCGCACCCGGTTGCGGGGTCAGGGAGATCGGCTCGCCGCGCTGCCACGGGGCCATCCCCGGGGTGCGGACCGTCAGCACACGGTCGCCGTCACGGCAGTAGAGGTACTGGTCGCTGCCCAGTTCCTCGACGACCTCGACGATGGCTTCGAAACCGCCGTCACCGATCGTCCAGCCTTCGGGCCGGACGCCGACGACGATGCCGGGCCCGGTCAGCGCCGAGCGTTGTGCCGGGGTCAGCGGCAGCCGGGTGCCGCCGGCGACGGCACCGTCGCTGTCCACAGTGGTCTCCAGCAGGTTCATCGCGGGCGAGCCGATGAACCCGGCGACGAACACGTTGA
The DNA here is from genome assembly GCF_003947535.1 of Amycolatopsis sp. WAC 04169. Lineage (NCBI taxonomy): Bacteria > Bacillati > Actinomycetota > Actinomycetes > Pseudonocardiales > Pseudonocardiaceae > Amycolatopsis > Amycolatopsis sp. WAC 04169. The sequence goes on from NZ_QHJI01000004.1 coordinate 147,669, forward strand.
CCGGCTTGGCGAACAGCCCGACCGGTGTGTCGCACTGCTGCAGGATCCCGTCCTTCAGCACGGCGACCCGGTCTCCCATGGTCATCGCCTCGACCTGGTCGTGCGTGACGTAGAGCGTGGTGATGCCCAGCCGCCGCTGCAGCGAGGCGATCTGGGTGCGCGTCTGCACCCGGAGCTTGGCGTCCAGATTGGACAGTGGCTCGTCCATCAGGAACACACTGGGCTCGCGCACGATCGCGCGCCCCATCGCGACGCGCTGCCGCTGGCCGCCGGACAGCTTCGCGGGTTTGCGGTCCAGGTACTCGGTCAGGTCGAGCACGGCCGCGGCCTCGCGCACCTTGCGGTCGCGTTCGGCCTTGGACATCTTGGCCAGCTTCAGGTGGAAGCCGATGTTCTCCCCCACCGTCATATGCGGGTAGAGCGCGTAGTTCTGGAACACCATGGCGATGTCCCGGTCCTTCGGCGGCAGTTCGGTGACGTCGCGGTCGCCGATGTGGATGGAGCCGTCGTCGACGCCTTCCAGCCCGGCGAGCATCCGCAGCGTGGTCGACTTCCCGCAGCCGGACGGGCCGACCAGCACCAGGAACTCGCCGTCGGCGACCTCGAGGTCGAGGCCGTCGACCGCGGGACGGTCCACCCCGGCGTAGAACCGGGTGGTGTCGGAGAAGGTCACGGTGGCCATCAGGTCCTACTTTCCGGCGCCGAGGGTCAGGCCGGTGATGATCCGGCGGGCGAGCACGAGGTAGAGCACGAGCATCGGGAGCACGACGATCGCCACACCGGCGATCAGCCCGCCGTACTCCGACTGGTAGCTCGCGGCCCCGTAGAAGGTGAAGAGAGCACGCGACAGCGTGAAATGCGCCTGGTCCTTGAGGAACACGATCGCCAGCAGCGTCTCGTTCCACAGCCCGATGGCGTTCAGGGTGAGCGCGGTGATCATGCCGCCCCGCGTGAGCGGCAACATGACCGAGAAGAACGTGCGCATCGGCGACGCGCCGTCGAGCGCGGCCGCCTCCTCCAGTTCGTCGGGCAGCGACCGGAAGAACCCGGTCATCAGGAACACCGTGAACGGGATCGACAGCGCCACGTACAGCACGAACAGGCCGTATTCGTTGTCCAGGTGCACTTTGCTGAGCACCACGAACAGCGGGATGATCACGGTCTGGAACGGCACGCCCATACCGATCGCGACGACGTTCGTCATCGGCCCCGCGCCGCGGACGCCGAGCCGGGTCAGGGCGTACGCGCAGGGCGCCGAGACGGCGACCGTGACGACCGTCGCGAGCCCGACCAGGACCACCGTGGTCAGCACGGCCTCGCCGAAACCGGCGTTGTTCCAGGCGTAGATGAAGTTCCGGAACGGCTTGCCGACCTTGAACCACTGGTACGGCAGGTCGAACGGCTTGGTGAAGATCTCCACCGGTGTCTTGAACGAAGCCGTGAGCAGCCAGTACAGCACCAGGATGTTGCCTGCGGTGAACAGCCACACGATCGTGGAACCCAGGACGCGCAACGGGCTGAACCGTTTGGAGCCGGGTGCCGGACGTGGTTTGCGTGGCGGCTTGCGCACCGGTTTCGCCGCTCGCCGCGCGGGCGCCTCGACGTCGGTGACGGACATGGGATCTCCCTCAGAACTGGATCGCGTCACGGCGCATCAGCCGGCGGAGCAGGACGACGAGCACGGACACCAGCACGATCATCGCCACCGCGCAGGCACAGGCGGCGCCGAAGTCCGGGGTGCCGTTCGAGCCGAAGGTCCGGTCGAACACGTAGATCCCCAGCGTCCACGCCTCGTTGGGCGGGGCGTAGGTGCCCGGCCCGGCCAGCACGAACACCAGCTCGAAGATCTTGAGCGCGTTGATCGTCCACAGCACCCCCGCGACGCCGACGACGTCCCAGGTCATCGGCAGCGTGATGTTCTTGAACTTCTGCCACGGCGACGCGCCGCCCAGCTCCGCGTCCTCGTAGAGGTACGGCGGGATGCGGTCGACCGCGGCCATCAGGATGGTGATGTAGAAACCCGAGCTGGCCCAGATCAGCGAAGCCGTCACCACACCGGTCACATTGGACGGTGCGAGGAACTTCGCCGCGTCCGCGCCGAGACTTTCCAGCACGTAGTTCGCCAGTCCCTGTTTCCCCGGCTGGTACTTGAAGACGAAGCCGAGGAACATGCCGAGCGCCACCGGCGCCACGATGTTCGGGAAGAACAGGATGGCGCGGACGATCTTGCCGCCCTTCATGTCCCTCAGCACCATGGTGAACAGGAACGCCAGCGCGAACGTGCCGATCCCGCCGAGGAACACGTAGATCAGCGTGTTGCGGAAGGCGTACTGGAACGAGTCGCTCGCCCACATCTGCGTGTAGTTGGTGACGCCGTTGGGTTCCGGCGTGTCCCCCGCCCCGGCCCAGCTGGTGAAGCTCAGCACGACGGTCGCGATCGTCGGCAGGACCAGGAAGGCCAGGTACAGCACCAGCGCCGGCGCGGCGAACGGCCAGAACAGCCGTTTCTTGCGACTCAGGTGCGCCCCGGCCTTCACGGCCCGCGCCGGCGGTGTCGTGACCGTCATCAGCCCTGGTTCTTCCAGAACTCGGCGCCCTTGGTGGCGAGCTGGTCCACGAACTGCTGCGGGGTGATCTGGCCCTTCAGCAAGGCGATGTCGGCGGGGTCGAAGACGTCGGTCTGCCATTTGCCGCCGGCGATGCCGTCGATCCCGTCGTACTGCAGGACGTGCTCCTTCTTCGGGTCGTCCAGCGCGGCCTTGACCTGCTTCAGGTCGTCCGGCACGGCGAGATCCGCGCGCGGCACGAGATTGTCGGCCACGATCGGGATACCGGCGAGCAGGTCCTTGTTGAGGAAGTAGGCGATGAACGCCTTGGCCGCCTCGGCGTGCTTGGCCTTCTTGGTCACCGAGAAGCCGATCGACATCTGCTCGACGGTGTCGTGCGTGGCGCCTTCGGGCATCGGGAACTGGAAGGAGCCGTAGTTGATCTTCGTCCCGGCGCCCTGCTTGTCCAGGTACTCGCGGGTCTCGCTCGGCGCCCAGCTGCCGACGTAGAGGAACCGGGAGTCACCGTCGGCCCAGCGCTGCTGCACCTGCGGGAACTTCGCCGCGTCCCAGCCGTCGATGAAGTACTTGGGCAGCTTCGCGGTTTCGGTGGCGGCCTTGAGGAAACCGGGGTCGGTCTTCCACGCCTGGCCGGTCTTGTCGGTCGCGGCCTTGTACAGCCCGCCCGCGCCGACGTAGCGCTCGGCGAGCTGGGTGTAGAAGTACATGTTGTAGAACGGGATGTCGCCGTCGAGGCTGATCGCGGCCTTGCCGTCGGCCTTCGCCTTGTCGAACAGGCCGATCAGCTCGTCCATCGTCTTCGGCTGCTGGATGTCGCCGGCGGTGTCCTTGTTGAACCACCAGGCGCTCGACTGGATCGTGTACGGGACCATGAAGTTGTGGCCCTCGCGGTCCTTGTTCTGCGGGAAGTCGTACGAGCTGGGCGAAAGCACGTCCTTGACGGTCTTGTCGCCCTCGCCGACCTTCATCGCGAACACGTCGTCGACGCTCTGCGTGCCGCCCGGCGTCATGACCGCCGCGCCGACCTTGCTGACGTCCTGGTCGAACAGGTCCGGCACGGCGTCGGTGTTCAGTGCGGGCACCAGGTTCTGGGTGTAGGCCTTGCGGCCCAGCCACTGCACGTCGACCTTGACGCCGGTCTTCTCCTGGAAGCATTTGAAGGCCTTCTGGAGGACCTTGCCCTGCGGTTCGTCGGCCGTCCACATCGACCAGTACGTGAATTCCTTGTCCGTCGCGGGTTTCACCCCCGCCTCCGGACAGGGCGCGTTGAGGAACTGATCGACGCCCGGGAGGGCGTTCTCGCCGGTGCCACCGGCCGTGTCCCCGCCGCCGCATCCCGCGAGCAGGAGCGCCGCCCCTGCCGTAAATGCCGTGAGCCTGCCTACCCGCATCCGCCACCACCTGGATCGAAGATCACACAAGTTCTGCTTGTTCTTGCGCAGTTTTGTGAGGTTTCACGCACATGTCAACACTCAATCGCGCAAAGTCTGCTCAATCGTCACCTTGACCGGTTCAACATGATCAAGCTTGAGCACTCCCAGCAGCCGTCGCAGCTCGACGGCGACCGCGGCGCGCCCGGCACCGAGGTACTTCCGCGGGTCGACGCGCTCCGGATGCGCGCGCCAATCCTCCGCCGCGGCCGCGGTGAACACCTTGTTGAGCTGGGTGGCGATATTGATCTTCGTCATCCCGGCTCGTACGGCTTCGGCCAGCCCCTCGTCGGGTACGCCCGACGAGCCGTGCAGTACCAGCGGCACCGGCACCCGTTCCCGCAATCGCGCGATCAGCTCGAAGTCCAGCGCGGCGTCACGGGTGAGCATGGCGTGCGAACTGCCGACCGCCACCGCCAGCGCGTCGACGCCGGTGGACGCGACGAACTGCGCCGCCTCGTCGGGATCGGTGCGCGCTCCGGGCGCGTGGACGCCGTCCTTGCCGCCGACCTCGCCGAGTTCGGCCTCCACCCATACGCCGTGGTCGTGGCAGTACGCGGCGACTTCCCGCGTGACGCGCACGTTGTCGGTGTAGTCCAGTTTGGACGCGTCGAACATGACGGAGCCGAAGCCGAGCGCGACCGCCTCGCGGACCAGATCGGCCGATTCCGCGTGGTCGAGATGTACCGCGACCGGCGTGGCGGCTTCTCTGGCCGCTGCGAGGGCCGCGGCGCCGACCGGTGCCAGTGAGCCGTGGTACTTCACGGCGTTCTGGCTCAGCTGCACGATCACCGGTGCTTCCGCCGCGGCGGCGCCGTCGATGATCGCGGTGAGGTGTTCGAGCTGGATCGCGTTGAACGCGCCGCAGCCGTGCCGGGCCGCCGCGGCGGCACCGACGATCTCCCCGGTTCCCACCAGAGGCATGACTGTTCTCCTAGTCCGGGCGGGCGCGCACGGCGACCAGCCCCTGTTCGGCTCGGTAGTGCTCGAGGTCGACGTCCCCGGCGAGCGGGCCGAGCACGGCCGCCCCGGACAACGCGACGGCGCGGCGCAGGACGTCCGGCCAGGATTCGGCGCGGCTCAGCCCCAGTGCCAGCGCGGCGACGACGGCGTCACCCGCGCCGGTGGTGTTGCCACTGAGCACAGTGGACGGTGCCGCGTGCCAGGTGCCGGAGCCGGTCACCGCCAGCAGCCCTTCGGCACCCAGCGAGACGACGACGGCGCCGGCCCCGGCCTTGCGCAGTTCGGCCGCGGCGGCCGCCGGATCCCGGAGGCCGGTGACCTCGCGCAGTTCGTCGGCGTTCGGTTTGACGACGGACGGTTTCCCGGCCAGTCCGGCGAGCAGCGCCTCACCGGAAGTGTCCAAGATGGACGGTGCGTCGCCGAACAGCCCGGCGTATCCCCCGGCGCCCGGAGGGAGGCTGCCCGAGCAGACGAGCACGTCCGGCTTGCGGGCGTGGACGGCCGTCGCAAACGCTTGCCACTCGTTTCCGGCGAGCCGTGGCCCGGGCTCGTTCAGCAACGTGACCGATCCGTCGTCCGCGAGAACCGTGATGGTGCGCCGGGTTTCGCCGCCGATCGGAACGGCGGTGGCCGGGATGCCCGCCGCCGCGAGATCACCCACGACGGCGGCGCCCGTCGCGCCGCCCGCCGTGAAGAGCGCGCGGACGTCGGCCCCGAGCGTGTGCAGCACCCGGGCGACGTTGACCCCCTTGCCGCCCGCCCGGTGCCGCACCTCCCGCACCCGGTGCACGTCACCGGGCCGGAGACCGTCCACTGTGTACGTGACGTCCAGCGCGGTGTTCGGCGTGACGGTGACGATCACGGCTGCCTCAGGTCAGGACGACGGAGCGCGTGAGGCTGCGGGGGTTGTCCGGATCGAGCCCCTTGCGGGCGGCGATGGCCCCGGCGACACGCTGCGCGCGGACCAGGTCCGCCAGCGGGTCCAGGCCGCTCTCGACGAACAGCCCGCCCGCGCGGGCGACGTCTTCGGCCAGCCCCTCCGGCGCCTTCCCGAACATCCAGGTCACGCGGCCGGGTTCGCTGATGCTGATCGGCCCGTGCCGGTAGTCCCACGCCGGGTACGACTCGGTCCACAGCAGGCACGCCTCGCGGAACTTGAGCGCGGCCTCGTTCGCGATGCCGACGGACCAGCCGGTGCCGAGGAAGCTGAACTGCCCGGCGCCGATGAGTTCCTCGGGCAACGGTTCGGCGAGCACGCGCTCGGCCTGGTCGGCGACCGCGGTCAGATCCTCGCCGAGGTGCGCGCGCAGCATCGCCAGCGCCGTCGTGGCGAAGCGGGTCTGCACGACCGAGCGTTCGTCGACGACGGACAGGTCGACGATCGTGTCCGCGGCGGCCTCGATCTCGCGGGGCACGCCGGTGATCGCGATGGTCGGCGTCCTGCCTCGCAGCTTCGCCAGCAGGGCGTGGACCTCGGTCGTGGTGCCCGACCTGGTCAGCGCCACGACGTGGTCGTAACCGCGCCCCTCCGGGAACTCCGACGCGGCGAAGGCGTCGGTCTCGCCGAGCCCGGCGGACTCGCGAAGGACGGCGTACGCCTGGCCGATGAACCACGACGTGCCGCAGCCGACGATCGCGACCCGCGCGCCCGGCGGCGGCAGCAGCTCACTGTTCGCCGAGGCCAGCGCCGCCGCGTCCCGCCAGCGGCCGGGCTGGCTCGCGATCTCCGCCGCCATGAAGGTCCCGCTCATGAACTCCCCATCCGTGCCAGTTGTGCGCAATAGCTGTCACGTTAGGTGCAGTTTTGTGCAACGTCAATGCTCTGTTAGCGCACTTTCACGCATTTGACGCGTTCGGATGTGCGTGATGGCCGCGGCCTCGACATGCGTGACCGGCGTCACTCCTAAAGCTGTCACAACCGCTCCGCCCGGCTCGTCATGTAGGCAGCAATCGACCGAGAGGAAAGATCATGGAACCGCGCGTCAACCTGTTCGAGAACGAAGTCGTCCTCAAGTACGTCAAGCGTCTCGGCGCCGCGAACCGCCCGATCGAGGAGTCCTCGCTGCCGCACGCGACCCAGGAACTGGTGAAGCTGCGCGCCAGCCAGATCAACGGCTGCGGTTTCTGCACCGACATGCACAGCAAGGACGCCGCACACGCCGGTGAGACCTCGGTCCGGCTCAACCTGGTCGCCGCCTGGCGGGAGGCGAACGTGTTCACCGAGCCCGAGCGCGCGGCCCTCGCGCTCACCGAGGAGGGCACCCGGATCGCCGACGCGCACCACGGCGTCAGCGACGACACCTGGGCGCAGGTGCGCAAGCACTACGACGACGAGCAGATCGGCGCGTTGATCGCGTTGATCGCCGCGATCAACGCGTACAACCGGCTCAACGTCATCGCCCGGACGCCGGCGGGCGACTACCAGCCCGGCATGTTCGACTGATCCTCGCGTTCATCGACAACAGGATCGCTTCGCCGGACAACGATCGAGGTGCGACGGGCTGCTAAACCTGCGGATACCAGCGATCCGGAGGTTTAGCCCGTGCAACTCGACGTCCGCTTCTTCCCCGTGACCGGGACCCATCGGCTCAGCACCGACCTGGTCGGGCTCCGCGCGAACTTCCACTACGGCTCGGGAAACGTACTGGAGCAGCATTACGCGGACCGGACGACGATGATCTGGACCGGCGTGTCCGGCGACTTCGCCGGTGTCCGCCAAAAGGAATCGACACTGCGTGTCTTCGAAACCGGTCCGGCGCAGTATTTCGTCACCTGGTACGAATCCGGGACCGTCGCGACGGCGGCGCACGGTGAGATCTTCGACGGCGGCTATCCCATCGCGGTGATGGCCGACTTCGGCAAGTCGGTGGCCACGGCCGCTTATACGAACCCGCGCGAGGACGGCGGCCAGTATTTCCTGGTCGACCAGGCGACGATCGAGATCCTGGACAAGCCGCACGGCTGGCCTTCCTTTCCCGAACCGCGGTCGTGAGTGGCGTTTCGGGTTCTAACCCGAAACAGCACTCACGACCAGACGCTGCCGAACAAGCACCGCGCGCGCAAAGGCAAAGCCCCCGCCCGCCTCCGCTCCCATACTGGCCGTCCAGCGGAGATGAGGAGCACCGAATGAGCCGTGACGACACGTCGCTCGCCAAGAACGTCCTGGGCGTACCGGGCATCGTCTTCCTCGTGCTCGCCGCGGTCGCGCCACTGACCGGGATGATCGTGATCGCGGCCATCGGCATCGCGGTCGGCAACGGCGGCGGCATGGTCGCGGCGTTCCTGCTGGCGACGGTGGTCCTGCTGCTGTTCGCGGTCGGGTACGCGCAGATGTCGCGGGTCCTCACGAGCGCTGGTGGCTTTTACGCTTTCGTGGTGAAAGGTCTCGGCAGGACGCCGGGTCTCGTCGCCGGTTTCATCGCGATGCTCGGCTACAACTGTTTCGTCGCCGGAGCGATCGGCACGAGCGGGTTCTTCACCTCAACGGCGATCGACGACGTCTTCGGCCTGAAACTCGATTGGCTGTTCTGGAGCGCGCTTTCGGTCGCACTGGTCCTCCTGCTCAGCCGTCGCGGGATCGCGGTCAGCGCGAAGGTTCTGGGTGTCTCGCTGATCCTCGAAGTGTCGATCCTGCTGATCATGGACTTCAGCGTGTTGTTCCGGCACGGTTTCTCGTTCGCCGCGTTCAGCCCGTCCGTGATGTTCCAAGGCGCCGGCGGGCTGGCGTTGTTGTTCGCCGCCAACGCTTTCATCGGGTTCGAGGCGACCGCGCTGTTCGGCGAGGAGGCCAAGGATCCCAAGCGGACGATCCCGCGGGCCACCTACATCGCCATCGGGTTCATCGGGGTGTTCGCCGCGTTCACGACCTGGGCCGTGGTCAGCGCGATCGGCGCCGAGCAGGCGCAGGACGTGGCCGCCGCGCATCTGTCGAGCGGGGATCTCGTGCTTTCGGTCGCCCAGGAGTACCTCGGCGGCCCGTTGACCAAGCTGATGTTGCTGCTCCTGGTGGTCAGCCTGTTCGCGGCGCTGCTGGCGCTGCACAATTCGGCCACCCGCTATCTGTACGCGCTGGGCCGGGTCGGCGTGCTGCCGCGGCTGCTCGGCAAGACCAGCCCGAGCAACGGCGCGCCGCGTTACGCCTCGATCGTCCAGCTGGCCTTCGGTTCGCTGGTGGCGCTGGCGTTCCGGCTCGCCGGGCTCGACCCGGTCGCCGACCTCACCGCGAGCATGACCGGCTTCGGCACGCTCGGCATCCTCACCCTGCAGTTGTTCGCGGCCGTGGCGATCCTGGTCTATTTCCGCCGGACACGGGACCGCCGGGTCGTGAAGACGCTGATCGCCCCCGGGCTGGGCGCGGTGGGGCTCGGCCTCATCGTGACGCTGGCGATCCTCAATTTCCCGACGCTCGCCGGATCGAGCAACGGCGTCGTCCCGCACCTGCCGTGGCTGCTCCTGGTGGTCGCGCTGGCCGGGCTCGCGCTCGCGGTCTGGCTGCGCCGGTTCCGTCCTTCCGTGTACGAGGCGCTGGAGAGCGACCTGGAACGCGAACCGTCAGACGTTGTTGGTCAGTGAGAGGTTGAACGAGTACCGCGAGGCCCGGTAGACGTGCCACCCGTATTCCACGACCTTGCCGGACTCGTCGTAGGTGGTGCGGCGCATGGTGAGCAGTGCCGCACCCGGCTTCTCGTCGAGCAGTTCGGCGTCCTCTTCGGTCGCCTGCCGCGCGCCGACGTTCTGCTGGGCGGCGTGCAGACGGACCCCCGCCGAGCGCAGTAACTGGTAGAGCCCCTTGTCCCGCAGTTCGTCGTCGGCCGGATCGATGAGGCCGTCGGGCAGGTAGTTGTTCATGATCGCCAGCGGCTCGCCGCCGGTCGAGCGCACCCGCTTCAACCGCCGGACGTGGGTCAGGCCCGGCGTCTCGAGATGCTCGATCGCCTCGTCACCCGCGGGCTCGACCTGGTTCACGAGGACGACGGATTCCGGCTTGTCCCCGAGTTCACTGAGGTCGTCGAAGAGGCTGCTCAACCGCAGCGGCCGGGCGACCTTGGTGCGGACAACCTGCGTGCCGACACCCCGTTTGCGGACGAGCAGCCCCTGGTTGACCAGCGACTGGATCGCCTGGCGGATGGTCGGCCGCGACAGGTGCAGCCGCGCCGCCAGATCCAGCTCGTTGTCCAGCCGGGCGCCGTTGGGCAGCCTGCCGTCTTCGATGGCGGCGCCGATCTGGCGGGCGACCTGGGAGTACAGCGGTTCCGGGCCGTTCGGATCCACCACGATCTCGCCGGGCGCCCAGGGTTTCATGCGCGGAGCCTACCGCGCTCGACCACTATGACCTTATGTCCATATGTCTTGACAAAGTCTCCGGGCGCTTGCGATGGTCGAAGGACCACGCGAGCCGGGAGGTACGAACGTGTCGGACACAGTGCGCCGGATAGTCGCCGCGCGAGTGCGGGATCCGGGGGCCGTCGCGGTGGCCGCAGCCACCCGGGTCCGCGCGAAGTCGCCGTTCAACGACAAGGGCCGCACGATGATCATCGCCGCGGACCATCCGGCCCGCGGCGCCAACGGCGTCGGCTCCGACCCGCTCGCGATGGCCGACCGCGGCGAACTGCTCGACCGCCTCGGCCTCGCGCTGGAACGCCCCGGGGTCACCGGCGTGCTGGCGACGCCGGACATCATCGACGACCTGCTGCTCCTCGGCGTGCTCGACGGCAAGACCGTCATCGGCTCGATGAACCGCACCGGGCTCGCGGGATCGAGTTTCGAGATCGACGACCGGTTCGCCTGCTACGACGCCGAAACGATCGAACGGATGCGCTTCGACGGCGGCAAGACGCTCACCAGGATCTGCCTGACCGACCCGGCGACGCCGAGCGTTCTCGAGAACACCGCGAAGGCGGTCAACGACCTCGCCGACCGCAAGCTGATCGCCATGGTCGAGCCGTTCCTCGCGGACTGGGTCGACGGACGCCTCCGCAACGACCTCTCCCCCGACGCCGTGATCCGCTCGATCACCATCGCCTCCGCACTCGGCCGCTCGTCGGCGTACACGTGGCTGAAGCTCCCAGTGGTGAAGGACATGGAGCGCGTACTGGCCGCGTCGACCCTGCCCGCGGTCCTGCTGGGCGGCGAGGTCAAGGATCCCGACGCCGCGTTCGCCGCCTGGCAGCGGGCGCTCGCGCTGCCGACCGTGCAGGGCCTCGTGGTCGGCCGGTCCCTGCTCTACCCGCACGACGGCGACGTCGCCAAGGCCGTCGACACGGCCGTCGGACTGCTGTGAACACCTGTGGAGGACAACGCGTGAAGACCATCGACCACTGGATCAACGGCGCCGCCACCACGGCAGGCTCCACCCGCACGGCCCCGGTGTACGACCCGGCCGCGGGACAGGCGCGGGCGGAGGTGCTCCTCGCGGAACCGTCCGATGTGGACACCGCGGTCGCCGCCGCGGCCAAGGCCTTCGAGTCGTGGGGTGATTCGTCGCTGTCGCAGCGGACGAAGGTGATGTTCGCCTTCCGTGAGCTGCTGGTGAAGCACGAGGACGAACTCGCCAGGATCATCTCCGCCGAGCACGGCAAGGTGATCGACGACGCGCGCGGCGAGATCGTCGGCGGCCGCGAGATCGTCGAGTACGCCTGCGGGATCGCCGACGCGCTGAAAGGTGGCTTCTCCGACCAGGTCTCGCGCGACGTGGACGTGCACGACTTCCGGCAGCCGCTCGGCGTCGTCGCCGGGATCACGCCGTTCAACTTCCCGATCATGGTGCCGCTGTGGATGCACCCGATCGCCATCGCGGCGGGCAACACGTTCGTTCTCAAGCCGAGCGAACGGGTCCCGTCCGCGTCCCGGCTGGTCGCCGAACTGTACGCCGAGGCCGGGCTCCCTGACGGCGTGTTCAACGTGGTCAACGGAGACAAGGTCGCCGTCGACGCGATCCTGGAGCATCCCGGCATCTCCGCCGTGTCGTTCGTCGGGTCGACGCCGATCGCCAAGTACGTCCACGAGCGCGCGACGGCCACCGGCAAACGCGTGCAGGCGCTGGGCGGGGCCAAGAACCACGCCGTCGTCCTGCCCGACGCCGATCTGGAGTACGCCGCGAACCATCTCACGGCGGCCGCGTTCGGTTCCGCCGGGCAGCGCTGCATGGCGATCTCCATCGGCGTCGCCGTGGGATCCGCCGGTGACGGGCTGATCGAGATCCTCGAACGCAAGGCCGCCGAGATCAAGGTCGGCCCCGGCCACGAGGCGGGCAACGACATGGGCCCGGTGGTCACCGAGGCCGCGCGGCGACGAGTGATCGACTCCGTCACCCTCGGCGCGGAGCAGGGCGCGACCGTGGTCGTCGACGGGCGGGAGCTGCGGGTCGCCGGGCACGAGGACGGATTCTTCGTCGGACCGTCCCTTTTGGATCATGTGACCACCGGGATGGCCGCCTACCGGGACGAGATCTTCGGGCCGGTGCTCGGGATCGTGCGAGTGTCCACACTGGACGAGGCGATCGAGCTGATCAACGCGAACCCGTACGGCAACGGGACCGCGGTGTTCACCGGCAGCGGCGAGGCGGCGCGGCGGTTCCAGCGGGAGGTGAAGGTCGGGATGATCGGGGTCAACGTGCCCATCCCGGTGCCGATGTCGTACTACTCCTTCGGCGGGTGGAAGGACTCCCTCATCGGGGACAGCCCGATCCACGGCCCCGCGGGCGTGCGGTTCTACACGCGGGCGAAGGTCGTCACGACGCGGTGGCCACACTCCGCCGCCGGCTTCAACTTCCCGACGTCGAGCTGACCGACCGCGTTTCGTCCTCTGAATGCGGCCAGGTACGTGAAGGACCCCTTCATTGCGTCTAGCGCAGTGAAGGGGTCCTTCACGTACCTGAGGGGTGCTGGAGGTCATGAAAGGGTCGTTCAGGACGAAATGTGTCCTGAACGACCCTTTCATGACATCCGGGGAGTCGCGAAGGCCGAGTTCCCTCGGCTGAGCCGCGTGAAGGGGTCCTTCACGCGCAACCGTTGAGGCGAGCCGCAGTTAAATGCGGCAACCGCATTCAGAGGACGAAACGCGGGTCGTCAGCGCACCTCTTGCCGTTGCCGTTTCCCGACGATCCGCCAGCCGACCGCCAGCACCACGACCAGCACCGGGATCGAGTAGAACGCGATCTTCTCGGCGCCGTCGGAGAAGCCCATCAGGACCACCACCAGCGCGAGGAAGCCCAGCGTCGCCCAGCCGCTGTAGGGCGCCCACGGCATCCGGTAGGACGGCCGTTCCAGTTCCCCCCGCAGCGCCGCCTGACGCAGCCGCAACTGACAGAAGATCAGTGTCGCCCAGGTCGTGATCACGCCGAGCGAGGCGATGGCGATCGCGATGTCGAAAGCGTCCTTCGGCACCAGGTAGTTGAGCACCACGCCCAGCACGTAGGCGCCGGACGTGAACAGGATGCCGCCATAGGGCACGTGACGGCTGCTCATCCGGCCGACGAACTTCGGCGCCTCGCCCTTGTCGGCGAGCGCCCGCAGGATGCGTCCGGTCGAGTAGAGCCCGGAGTTGCAGCTCGACAGCGCGGCGGTGAGCACGACCGCGTTCATCACGTCGCCGATACCCGGGATCCCGAGGCGGCTGAACACGGTGACGAACGGGCTCTCGCCGCCGTTGTAGAACGGCCACGGCAGCAGCATCGCCAGCAGCAGCACGGATCCCACGTAGAACACACCGATCCGCCAGACGACCCCGTTGATCGCCTTCGGCAGCACCTTGCGCGCGTCCTTCGTCTCGCCGGCCGCGATGCCGACGACCTCGATCGCGGAGTAGGCGAAGATGACCGCCTGCAGGGTCATCAGCGCGATGCCGACACCGGCCGGGAAGAAGCCGTTGTGGGCGGTCAGGTTGTGCACGCCCGCCGTGGTGCCGCCGATGTCGGCGCTGGTGAGCACCAGCCCGGCCGCGGTGACCAGGAAGACCACGATGGCCAGCACCTTGACCACCGAGAACCAGAATTCCAGCTCGCCGAACAGTTTCACCGAAAGCAGGTTCACCGCCAGGAGCACGCCGAGGGCGACCAGCGCGGTGATCCACTGCGGCACGTCGGGCAGCCACTTGTGCACGTAGATCGCCACCGCGGTGATCTCCGCGATGCCGGTCATCGCCCAGTTCACCCAGTACATCCAGCCGGAGGCGAAACCCGCCCACGGCCCGATGAACTTGCGGGCATAGGTGACGAAACTGCCGGAGGACGGCTCGTGCAGCACGAGCTCACCGAGGGCGCGCATCACGAAGTACGCGGCGATACCGCAGAGCGCGTACGACAGGACCAGCGACGGCCCGACCTGGTGGAGCTTGCCACCGGCACCGAGGAACAGCCCGACGCCGATCGCGCCGCCGATGGCGATCATCTGCACTTGGCGGTTGCCCAGTGCTTTTGAGTAGCTTTCACCTTTTTCGGTGAGCAGCGAGGAATCCATGGTTGCCAGACGCTAGAGCGTGTGCGGCACGTCACCCAACATTGCTAAGGAAGACTTAAGGTGTGCGGGACGTCACTCCGCCGGTTTTACGGGAATTTCCCTTTTCGATTTGACAAATTCACCCGCGAACCCCGATCGTCGCGCGCGAAGAGGCGCTTCTACGCTACGGCCGTGGACCTCGCAGCGCTGCTGGACCGGATCGCCGACGACGTCGCGCCGGAGATCGGCCGCGGCTCCGTCGCGGACTACATCCCCGCCCTGGCCAGGGTCGATCCCGGCCGGTTCGGCATGGCGGTGGCCGAAGTGGACGGTGGGCTGCACGGGGTCGGCGACTGGGAGATGCCGTTCTCCATCCAGAGCATGTCGAAGGTCTTCACCTTGGCGCTCGCGCTCTCCCACGGCGACGGGGTGTGGGAACGAGTGGGCCGCGAACCGTCCGGGAACCCGTTCAACTCGCTGGTCCAGCTGGAGAACGAGGACGGAATCCCGCGCAATCCGTTCATCAACGCCGGCGCGCTCGTGGTGACCGACGAATTGGCGCACCACGGCGACGCGGCGGAAACACTGCTCCGGTTCCTCCGGGAGGAAAGCGGCCGCGCGGACATCGGAATCGACGCCGAGGTCGCCGCGTCGGAGGCCGCGCACGCCGACCGCAATCGCGCGCTCGCGTATTTCATGGCGTCGTACCGGAACATGCGGCATCCGGTGCCCGCGGTCCTCGACCAGTACATGCGCCAGTGCTCGATCGCGATGAACTGCGGCGACGTCGCGCGGGCGGCGGTGTTCCTCGCCCGCCACGGCGTGCGCAACGACGGCAGCCGTCTGCTCGGGCAGAGCGCCGCCAAGCGGGTCAACGCGGTGATGCTGACCTGCGGCACCTACGACGCGGCGGGCGAATTCGCCTATCGCGTCGGGCTTCCCGGCAAGAGCGGGGTCGGTGGCGGCATCGTCGCGATCGTCCCCGGCCGGTGCGCGATCTGCGTCTGGAGCCCCGGCCTCGACCCGCGCGGCAACTCCGTCGCGGGCGTCGCGGCGCTGGACCGGTTCACCACCCTGACCGGCTGGTCGATCTTCTGAGCGGTTTGGATCCGCGCCGGCGGGGGAAGCCGCCGGTGTGCAGACGTTTCTCCCGTGCGCTGATTTCCGGGCCTCCGCTTCCGTCCTCGACCAGCGGAGGCTCGGGAAGCAGCGGGTCGAGACCATCCAGGTGCTGCGCGCCCTGACGGTGCCGGGATACGGCTGGCGGCATCACCCGGCCGCGGCGATGTGGGCGGGCTACGAGGAGGCGCTCGTCCGGTACGGCTTCGACATCTGCGAGGTCTGGTGCGAGACCGGCCGCCAGGACACCTGCCGGCAAACGCTGCGGCTCGATCTGCTCCGCGCCACCGGGCTCGACGAGGTCCGCACCCAGGACCGGCTCGCCGGCGCGAAGGAACTGCCGCCCTGGCTCGGCGACCCGGATTTCCACCGCAGTCACCAGTCCGCGCTCGTCCGCAAGGAGCCGGGGCACTACCGCGCGAGTTTCCCGGACGTTCCCGACGACCTGCCCTACGTCTGGCCGGCGTCGGACCGTCCACGACGAGAAGGAGTGCGATGAGCAAGCGATTCCGCAAAGGCGACAAGGTCCGCTGGAACAGCCACGGCGGGCACGCCGAAGGCGAGGTCCTGAAGGAGATCACTTCGGACACCGAGGCGGGCGGCCGCACGGTTCGCGCGTCCAAGGAGGAGCCGCAGTACCTCGTCCGCAGCGACAAGAGCGGCGGCGAAGCGGTCCACAAGCCCGAGGCACTGGAGAAGCTGTGAGCGAAGACAAGGACGTCCACGCCGAGTTCGGCGAAGCGGTCAACATGACCGCGGGTGAACTCGAGAAGTGGCTGAAGACCGACGAGTCCCGCGACGCGGGGCAGCACAAGGACGGAGGCGAGTCGGTCGGCCACGAGTCGGGCCGCCGGATCGTCACGATCCTGCGCACGAAGAAGGCGGAACTCTCCGAAAAGGACGAACGGCACATGCGCAAGGTGGTCGGCTACGTGCACCGGCATCTCGCGCAGCGCCCGTCCGGCGACGTCACGGAGACGACCTGGCGGTATTCGCTGATGAACTGGGGCCACGACCCCTGCAAGTAGTCAGCCGGCCGAAGGCCGCCCCATCTCGTGCCCCGGCCGCCCCTCGGTACGCCGCCGTCGCTTGATCCGCTCTTCGTGCAGATGCCGCCGCCCGCCGGTCAGGTCACCGGTGACGTCGCGCGCCATCTCGCGATAGGCCGCGTAGTAACCCTCGTCGTACTCCTCGATCATCTGGAAGGTCCACCGCTCCGGCAGCACGTTGAGCCCGACCAGCTCGGTCTGGATCCGCTCCGCCCACTCGGCGTGCCCGGCCTCCCGGAGCGCTTCGACGGCCTCGCCGAGCGCGAAGTCGGCGGTCCCGGTGAGGTGGTGGAAGGCGTACAGGTGGCCACGCGCCTGCTCGACCGTTTCGAGGGCGAAGGTCAGCTTCCCGACGGCGTCGACGGTCGCCTGGTCGGGTTCTGGAGATGAGTCCGGCATGCCGGGGAATGCCCCGGACGCGGCGTTCCTACACCCCGGCGTCGTACCGCGTCCTGGCGTCGTTGATCTCGTTGATATGGAGTTCGGCCCAGTCCCGGATCACCGCCAGCGGTGCGGTGATGGTCTGGCCGAGTGTGGTCAGCGTGTACTCGACCTTCGGCGGCACCGTCGGATGGACGGTGCGCGTGACCAGACCGTCGCGTTCGAGCCCGCGCAGGGTCTGGGTGAGCATCTTCTCGCTGACCCCGTCGATCGCGGCGCGCAGTTCGCTGTAGCGCTTGGTCCCCGTGGAGAGACAACCGACGATCAGCGCGGTCCATTTGTCCGCGATGCGATCCAGTACCTGTCGCGAGGGACACGGCGCGCTGTACACATCGGCCGGCCGCCCGTCCGGCAACCAGGCCAGCACCTGGCCCGGAGTGCCTGGACGGGGACGGCGGCGGTGTGGTTCCGGCATACCCGCGACGTTATCCGGTGGCCTGGCCCGCGGCCCAGATCCGGCGCAGCGCGGGCGGCAGGACCCGGCCGAACACCTGGCCGGCGAAATGCCCGCCCGCGAGGATCGTCCAGTCGTCCTCGATCTCCTTCAGCAGTTGCTCGCGGGTGGCGACGCCCTCAGCCGGATCGACGTCGAACGCGAACGTCCAGTGGCTTTCGGTGATCTGCACCTGGCAGTGCATGACGTCGCCGAGCACGACGACGCGGCGGGGATCCTCCCCGTCCGGATCGGTGACCACCAGGCTGCTGTGGCCGGGCGTGTGCCCCGGCGTGGCGAGTATCCGCACACCCGGCGCGACGACGTCGCCGTCACCGAAGAACCCGATCACCTCGGCCAGCGGCTCCTGTACGGCGAGCGGATCCGGGCCGACCGGGTCGTTCGTGCCGGACCAGTGTGCCCATTCGGCCTCGCTGACCAGATGCCGCGCCGCGGGGAAGGTCAGCCCGGTCACCGGCCCGCGCTGGCCGTCCGGCGCGGGCGGGACGTTCGTCGTCCAGCCGACGTGGTCGTGGTGCAGATGCGTGTAGATCACGGTGTCGACGTCTTCCGGGCTCAGGCCTTCCGCGGCCAGGGCGTCGAGCAGGCCACCGCCGTGGAACTCGGCGGCACCGGGCAGGCTGAAGTCGGCCGCGCCGAGCCCCAGGTCCACCAGGATGGCGCGGTCGTCCGTCCTGATCAGGAAGGAACCGATGCTGACCGGGAACCAGCCGCGTTCGTCGAGGAACGCGTCGTGGGCCGCCCAGCCGGACGGGACACTCGACGGCAGGAAAACGCCGGGGTTGAGCCAGGCGTGGCCGTCGGGCAGGTAGGTGACCGTGGTCCGGCCGACCCGGATCTGGGACCTGGCGGCAGGTCTGGACATGTCGTGGACTCCCTTGTGGATGGTGAGCGAAGCTGTACTCACTTTCGGGGAGCCGCTCTCCGGAGGGAAGTACGCACTTACAAGTGCGGTCTAGAGATGGCCTTCCACGGCGATCCGCGCGAACGAGCGGATCAGCGGGTTCTCCCGCTCGGTCACCCACGCGACGACCAGCGGGCTCGGTGGCATGTCGGCCAGCGGCACCCAGGTGAGCCCGTCGGGGAGGGCGTGCCCGAGCGGCGCGATCCCGGCCGATCCGTTCCACAGGACGGCTTGCAGGCATTCGCCGACCGTGCGCACCACCGGCCCGGACGGCCGCCCGCCGACGGGTGTCGCCCCGTTCCAGTACTCGCGCCACCGGGGATCCGTGCCCTCCGGCAACTGGAACCACGGCCGATCGGCGACGTCGTCCAGCCGGAGCGTCGCGTGGTCGGCGAGCGGATCGCCGGTACGCAGCACCAGCCCGACCGGATCCTCACGCAGAACCCGGACGGTGAGGCCGGTTTCGTCGAACGGCGACCGGGTCAGCGCGACGTCGGCCAGCCCGGCGCGCAGGCCGGTGGTGGGATCGGTGAAATCCGCCTCACGGAAGCGGATCGAGACCTCGGGATGCCGTCGCCGGAACGCCGCGGCCAGGCGGGTGCCCGCCTCCCCCGCGCCGTCGGACAGGGTGCCGACGGTGAGCGTCGCGGGGCCTGCCGCCTCCACCACCCGGGCGCGGGCGCGTTCGGCCTGGTCCAGCAGGGTGCGGGCCTCGGCGTACAGGGTGCTTCCGGCCGCGGTGGGTTCGACGCCGGCGGCCGACCGGAGCAGCAGGACGACCCCCAGGTCGTTCTCCAGTTGCCGGATGGCCCGGCTCAGCGGCGGCTGGGTCATGTGCAGCCGCGCGGCGGCCCGGCCGAAGTGCCGCTCCTCGGTGACGGCCACGAAGTAGCGCAACAGGCGTAGCTCCATCACCAGCGATGATACCCATCAGGTATCGAGATGCGGAGATCGGACTTGGACGACGCCCGGAGCCCGGCGCGAAGGTGGGGACATGCCCTTCGAACCACTCACCCACGAACCCGCCGTCGACCCGGCCCAGGCCAGGGAGATCGCCCGCGACGTCGTGGTGATCCCGAATCTCGGCGTCGACCTCGTACCCAACATCGGCGTCATCGGCGGCTCGCACTCGGTGCTCGTCGTCGACACGGGACTCGGCCCTCGTAACGCCGAGAAGGTGCTCGCCTTCGCGACCGAACTCGCCCGCGGCCGCAGGCTCTACCTGACGACGACGCATTTCCACCCCGAGCACGCTTTCGGCGCGCAGGTCTTCGCGGACGACGCGACCTACCTCGTCAACAGCGCCCAAGCCGCGGATCTGGTCCACAAAGGACCGAATTATCTCGACATGTTCCGCGGCCTCGGCACTCCGGTCGCCCGGGCGTTGGACGGTGTCGAACTCGCCACCCCCGACGTGGTCTACGACGACGCGTACGACCTCGATCTCGGCGGGCGGATCGTGCGCCTGGCGGCCACCGGACGCGCCCACAGCAGGGGCGATCAGGTGGTGACCGTGCCCGACGCCGGCGTGCTGTTCACCGGAGACCTGGTCGAGACCGGGCAGTTCTCGATCTTCCCGTGGTTCCCGCCGTACGACACCGATGTCTCGGGAGTGCGCTGGATCGAAGTGCTGGGACGGCTGGCCGCCGCCGGACCGGACCTCGTCGTCCCTGGTCACGGCGACGTCTCCGGACGCCGGATCCTGACCGACGTCCGCGAATACCTCGAACTGCTGCGCGACGAGACCTGGAAGCGCCGCGACTCGGCGCTTCCCCAAGAGACGATCGCCGCGGAGGTCGAAGCGTTGATGATCGAACTCCACCCCGGGTGGGAGGGGCGGGACTGGATCGCGAAGGGGGTCGGCTGCTTCTGCGCCGACCATTCAGGCCATAAGACAGCACGCGCCGGTGAAGCAGCCGAAGGCGCCTCCGCTTGACGCGTTCTTCCAGTTGTCGAAGTGGTCGATCACGAGTTCGACCTCGGCCTGCCCGGCCGCGGTGACATCGATGCCGGCGTCGGAGAAGAAGCTGCGGATATCGTCGGAAACGGTGGTCTTCATCGAAGATCTCCCTCGAACCTGCGGTTTGGACACCGAAATCGTGCAGGTTCGGGCCCCGGTGCCGACAGTGCGAAGCGACACGGGCGACGCGTGGCTTTCGACTGCTCCACTCGCGTCAACCGGGCGACGCGAGTGGAGCAGCCTGCTACTTGAAGATGGCGATGGGGTGGACGACGAGTTCGCCGGTTTCGGGGTCCCAGTCCTCGACCTTGCCGAGGCATCGTGCCCGGAACGCGCCGGCGGGCGCGGAGTCGCGCAGGTCGCTGGTCACACAGGTGAACCGGATCCGCCTGCTCCGCTCCGGATCGTCCGGATTCCCATACGGCGCCACGAAAACCGTCTCGGTGTCGGTCTGGGACCGTTGACGGAACAGGCCTTTCACGGAGATGAACGCCTCGAAACCGCGCAGCCTGGTCTTGAGCTGCCGGGTGCTCTCGGGGCCGTCGGCCCAGCCGAGTTCCCTGACCAGTGCCCGATTGTGGACCAATTCCTGCTTCGTCAAATCGACGTAGATGATGTCGTGGTGCTTCTCCAGCACCTTCGTCACGATGCCGATCACCGTGATCGGTTCGGCCTTGCGGATGTACCTCCGGAACTCCTCGTCGGTGTCAGTGCGCTCCGATTCCCCTCTCAGCGGGCCGAATCCACCCGAACCCCAGAACCGCCAGCCCCGGCTCTTCCGTTTCTCGACCTCCTGTTCCAGCGCCTCGTTGTAGCGATGCAACTGGTAGAGGCCCATCACGGATTTCGTGTGCAGGTAGAAGGCGATGCCCCGGATCATGCCCTGATCGCCGTCGGAGCGCGCGCGGCGCCAGTGCTTCACGAAGGCGACGATCGCGACGAGGAAGGCGACCACGGTCAGCACCCAGACCGCGAGCCACCAGCCCCAGACGTCCCACCACAGATTATCGGCAGCCACGGATCTCCTTGAAGGCGTCGAGCAGGGAGGTGGTGTTCGCGTCGACCATCCGGCCACCGGTGGCCACGGCCGCGCGCTCCAGTTCGGCGGGATTCGCCTCACCGAACCGGATGGTGTACGTGTGCACGCCCGGATCCCTTGGCGCGCGCAGGAATTCTTCGATGCCGGGGCCGGTGTTGCTCTCCCCGTCGGTCATCAGCACGATCGAGACGTCCCGGCCTGGCTCGGCGCCGCGATGGGCACTCGCCTTCGCGTACGCCTCGCCGAGGGCGGACCAGACCGCGGTGTTGCCGTCGAACTCGTCGGCCGCGATGAAGGCCCGCAACGCGTCGAGATCGCCCGGCCCGTCGATGGTGAACTCCTTGTCCCCCAGTATCTTCCCGCCGAACCGGAGGACCGTGAGGCGCTCGCCGCGGTAGAAGCGGTCGAAGCCTCCGTCCGGACCGCCGCTCAGCCCGGCGAAGGCCGCCCGGAGCGCGGCGATGCGAGCGCCCTTCATCGAACCGGAGAAGTCCAGCACGAAGATCACGCGCCCCGGCGCGCGGGAGGCGGCGGCCGCGTAGTCGTCGAGGAGTTTGTCCACGACGGCCTGTTCGTCCGGGAAGTACAGCGAGTTCCCGATGGAGGCGGGCAGCCTCGGATCGAGCCCCACCTCGCCGGTGATCGGGCGGCGGAGGGTCCGCTCCATCAGTTTCTTCTGCGTCGCCGGGCTTCTGAGCCAGGAGACGACCTGGTCGTACACCTCCCGTTTCGCCGGGTCGAGCAGCAGGACCGGGTAGTCGGACTGGACGATGCCGTCGCGCGGGTACACCAGTTCCAACGGGGTCTTGAGCCTGCCGCTCGCGTTCAGGGAGAGCAAGGTGGACTCGTATCCGATGATCGCGTCCACGTCCTGGCGTTCGGTGAACCGATCGGCCACGGCGGCCGAAGTGTCCGCCGTCAGCGTGTGCCCGGTGCGGAAGCCCTGGAGCTTGTCGCATTTCACGTCCTGGAGGCGCAGCGCGGCGCCCGTGCCCGCGGCGGCCGTCGCCACCCCGACCAGTGAGGTGAGCCCACTGGTCGACTTGGCCGGATCCGCCATCGCGAACCGGAAACCGCCGCCCGCCGCCGCGTCCGCCAGATCCGCCCACGAGAGCTTGCCGTCCGGTTTGCCTCGGCGCAGTTCCGCCGCCTTCGCCGGGGTGATCCCGACGATGACCGGCGACACCATGGTCTTGGTCGCGAGCGGCCGTTCCCCCTTGTCCCCCGACTGCCGGTGCTTGAGCTGGAAATACCGGTCGGTGGAAAGCCAGGCGAGATCGTGCGTGGCTTTTCCCGGGGTGAGGGAGGCGACGGCGTCGATGGTTCCCCGGAAATCCATTTCCAGTTCGATTCCCGTTTCCGCGCGAAGGTCTTCGAGAATCGGTCCGAGATCGGCCAGCTCCGAACTGGCCAGCACGCGCAGCTTCACCTTCTGCCCGCCACTCGTACAGGCGGCGGCCAGGAGCAGGCAGCACAGGATCGCGAGGAGCCGCTTCACGGGCAGTCCCCGACCGTCTTGATCATCTCCTCCAGCACCGGGCTGTCCGGCAACGGCGTGGTGCTGTCGTCACCGGCGATCTGCGGCGCGGGCAGCCCCTGTTCGCGGACGAAGTCGTACAGCCGCGCGCTTTTCGTGCTGCCCGCGGGGGTCGCGACGCCGAAGCCGAGCTCCATCGCGCGACGCTGCAGCTCCGGATCGAAGGTGATCAGCTCGCCGAGCCGTTCCGCTTCCGGTTTCAGCGCCAGGAACTGGGGTTTGGTCAGGATGTCGTCCTTCGGGTACAGCAGCACCCGGTCGAGATCCGGCTGCCCGCTCTGCGCCTTGGCCCGCAACTGCATGGCGAGATACTGGTGCTCGTAGATGACGACGATCGGCTTGTCGCCCTCGGCCAGATTCGCGTACGACTCCGACAGATCCGCCGACGAGAAGCCTTGTGCCGCCACGAGCGGTTTGATGCGATTGGCCAGCTTCTTCGCGGACGAGAGGTTCGGCGGACCAGCGGGCGCGCCCGCCGGTTGCGGGTCGGCGACCGGGACATGGCGGCCGTTCTCCAGGAACGCCAGCAGGATCAGGTACGTCGCGCCCGAGTTGGAGTCGCAGACGTTCGAGGTCTGGGCGAGCACCCTGTTCCCGTTCTGCGCACCGAAACGGCTGATGCCCAGCGAGTCCCAGGTCTGCCCCTGCCTCATCGTCTCGATGAACTTCTGGGTGTCCAGCGTGTAGTACAGCGGATCCCGCTCTCCCGGCGGTTTCGTGGCGATCTTGTTGCTCTCCAGCGTTTCCGCGTAGCGGCGATACGTGGCGAGGACGATCGGGCTGGTGAACGGCTGCCGCGCGCTGCCCGTCCATTGGTCGGCCCTCGACCGGCGGACGAGGCTCGCGGCGGGCTCGCCCGACATGAACACGAAGTCGTACTGGCTGAGGTCGTGGGTCGCGACGTCCCGCGAGCCCGCCCTGGTCACATGGACGCGGATGTGGTGGCGCATCAGGATTTCCTGGATCTTCGCGTCCTCGAAGAGATCCGATTTGGAGCCCATTTTGCCGCGCAGGACGAGCGTCTGCTGGAACGGGACCACGATCGTCCCGCTCAGGAGCAGGGCGATCAGGCCGCCGACGGCCAGAGCCAGCGCGGGCCCGAAAGTGCGGAGAAAGCGACGGCGCAGAAAGAACGCCGAGGGTTTTGGTCGGATGGTGAGCTGGGGTTCTTCACGAAGCGAGCTATCGGTGGTCACCGATTTCCTCCCCGAATGTCCGGCACGCCCATTTTACCGGGGAGCACCGACGGAAAAGCACGTCTCGATCCGGCTTCGGGACCACCCTCACCAGGCCCGGAGGCCGGACGGTTAGGCTCTTCGGTGGCGAAAACCGCCATGCACCACGACGCCGGGAGATCTGAACCGCCATGCTGGACCGAGCAGTCATCGACGCCCTCTTCCCCGCCGACCTGCCCGAGCCCGAGCACTGGGAACAGCGTTACCCCGCCCGCGAGCTGCCCGAGGGCGCCCTGGTCACCCGGTTCGGCCCCTCGCCGACCGGGTTCGTCCACATCGGCGGGGTCTACGTCGCCACCATCGACCAGGACGTCGCCCGCCGCAGCGGCGGCCGCTACCTCGTGCGGGTCGAGGACACCGACCGCTCCCGAGAGGTCGAGGGCGCCATCGACCAGTTCGAGCGCGGGTTCGCCTACTTCGGCCTCGCCGCCGACGAGGACATCCACCGCGGCGGCGACTACGGCCCGTACCAGCAGTCCGAGCGCGAGCAGATCTACCTGACCTACGTCCGCCACCTGCTCCGCTCCGGCCGCGCGTACCTCGACTTCGCCACCAAGGACGAGCTGGCGGCGATCACCGCCCGCCAGCAGGCGACGAAGCTGCCGACCGGCTACTACGGCTCGTGGGCCATCTGGCGTGACGCCGACCCCGCCGACGTGCAGGCCAAGCTCGACGCCGGCGACCCGTACGTCGTGCGGTTCCGCGCGCCGGACGACACCGGCGCCCGCGCCCGGTTCACCGACGCCATCCGCGGCCCGCTGGAGGCCGAGGCCAACCGCAACGACGTCGTCATCCTCAAGAGCTCCGACCAGAGCCCGCGGCTGCCGACCTACCACTTCGCGCACGCGGTCGACGATCACCTCATGCGGGTCAACCTGGTCATCCGCGGCGACGAGTGGATCTCGTCGGTGCCGGTGCACCAGCAGCTGTTCGACGCGCTCGGCTTCGAGCCGATCACGTATGCGCACATCGCGCCGCTGATGAAGCAGGAGGGCGGCAGCAAGCGCAAGCTGTCGAAGCGCAAGGACCCGGAAGCGAGCGTCGACTTCTACATCGAGTCCGGCTACCCCACCAAGGCCGTCCTCTACTACCTGCGCGGCCTCGCCAACGGCCGTCTCGCCGAGATGCCGCTCGACCAGGCGCTGGCCGAGCCGATCAACCTCGACGAATGCGGGGTCGCCGGTCCACTGGTCGACCTGGTCAAACTCGACGACATCTCGGCCGACCACATCGCCACGCTGTCCGGCGCCGAGATCCTCGAGGAGGTCCGGGGCTGGGCGGAGCGGTTCGACCCCGAGCTGCGGACCGTCCTCGACGCCGAGCCGGACCTCGCGCTCCGGGCGCTCGCCGTCGAGCGTGACGGCGCCGAGAACCCGCGCAAGGACCTGAAGAAGTGGAGCGAGTTCCGCGCCGTCTACGGCTTCTTCTTCCCGCAGCTGCACGCGGCCGTCGCGAGCCCCGACGACGAGCGGATCACCGCCCTCGGCGTCGACCCCGCGGTCGTCCAGGCCGTGGTGCGGGACTTCGTCGAGAACTACCAGCAGCTCGACGACGGCCAGGAGTGGTTCCAGCAGATCCGCGACGTGGCGGCGAAGCACGGCTTCGCGAAGAACGCCAAGGAGCTCAAGAAGAACCCCGAGGGCTTCCCGGGCTCCATCCGCGAGGCTTCGCAGATCATCCGGATCGCGATCACGGGCTCGACCCGGAGCCCGGACCTGCACTCGATCACCCAGGCGCTGGGACGCGAGGAGACGCTGGGCCGGTTCTCCGGTCTCGTAGGCGAGTGACTCGTGAGTGGTAAGGACGGTTAGAGCGGACCGGTACTTACCTACCCACGCCTGACTATGGTTCCGCGGCTGCCGGGCGCGACGATGGAGGATTTGGGACGTTGAACGTCCCAAATCCTCCATCGTCGCCAGGGACGCCTGGTCTTGGACCTTGATCAACGGAAGGTTCGGGACACTCGACGTCCCCGCCCCTCCGTTGATCAAGGTCGCGCCAGGCGCGACCGGTGGCAGACGAGGTGACAGGGGAAGATTCCGGACGTTCAACGGCCGGAATCTTCCCCCGTCGACCGCCAATCACACCAGTGAGTAGGTAGATGCGAGTCGGTTAGAGCCGTCCTTACCACTCACGAGGCGGGGACGAACTGGTCGTAGAACGCCGTCTTGACCGCGACCACCGCCTCTTCGGTCTCCCGGAACCGTTCCCGCGCCTCACTGGAGTCGATCAGCTGCACCAGCCGCAGCCCGAGCTGGTCGGAATGCGTCAGCGAAAGCGGGGACGCCGCGGCGAGCGGGCGCGACTTCGCGTCGTGCACGTGGTGCGGGTAGTAGAAGACGGACTTGTCGCCGAGCACCGGGCCGATCCGACGCCAGAGTTCGCCGTACTCCACCGAGACCAGCACCTCGCCCCAGAACCGCAGGATGGTCAGCAGTTCGATGTCGGCGTACTTCGAGTCGCCCGCCGAGGCGATCAGCTCCATGGTGGTGTCGAGGCAGGCCGACGTGGCCAGGGACTTCCTCGACCGTACGAGCACTTCGCGCGGGACGCCCAGGGCGAGGATGTCCGTCATCAGATCCTCGCGGTGCGAAGGTGTGCTGCCGGGCGAAGTGTTGTCCGGGTACTCCTCGCGCACGATGACGCGGGCGATCCGTTTGGACTGCTCGTCGGTGAGCAGGTCGATCGCCAGGTCGTAGGCCATGGTGAACGCCAGCGACAGGAACCGGCGCTGCAACAGGACGGCATGGAGACCCTCCACCGGGAGCTCGGTGACGCCCCGCAGCGCGGGGTGATTCCTGAACCGCTCGATCAAACCGTCTTCGAACTCGTCGAGTTCGCGCATCAGTACACCTCTTGCTCAGAAACGGATCATGTCGATGCTTCGGTTCCAGTCGGCGAGGTCGACGTCGCGGCCGATGTCCCACAACGTGTCGAGCTCGCGCTGGATCTGTTCGCCGAGCACGGTGTCGTGCGTGCCCTCGATCTGGAACTGCGGCGAATTGACCGCCAGCTGGCCGTGCAGGAACATGCTGACCAGGTAGCGCCCGTCGGCCCGGTACACCGAAACCGAGGCCTGCGAGTTGAACACCCGCACCTTCAGGTTGCTCTGGCGCTTCGCCAGCCGCCGGTGCAGCCGGGAGAGGATCTCCAGGCACTCCGCGATCCCCGTGCTGACGAAGGGGTTGCCCGCGCCGTCGTTCCGGCCCAGCGCCGCCTCCCGCAGCCCCACCAGCATCGAGTTCGGGTGCAGCAGCATGATCCGCACCTCGGCGCGCCGGTCGACGATCGCGGCTTCGAGTTCCTTTTCCAGGCGCTGCAGGTTGGGGATCCAGGTGTTCAGGATCGTCACCTGTTTGGCCTTCGCGACGTGTGCCGCGAACTCGTCGTCCGGAAAGCGTTTGTGCACCTCGACCACGCCACCGTAGTGCGAACGGCGGAGGCTCGTGGCGATGGTGTCGATGTCGAGACCGGCGAGCCGATCGCGGATGTCCTCCAGCGCGCGCAACGGGGTCAGCTCGACGAGCAGCACCACGACCACCCCGCTGACCATGATCAGGGTCAGGGTGGTGACGCCTTTCGGCGCGACTTTGTCGAGCAGGCCGAGTTGTTCCGCGATCCCGACCGCGAAGCCGGCCACCGCCAACCCGCCGAGACTGAGCAATTCGAGCCAGCGACGCATTCTGCGGAGCATTCACCCTCCGGGATCCGGCAGCTTGGTCCTCATGTTCTCACGATCGGGGAGGTAATTTGTGATCGGGGTCACTCTCCACGGAATTCACGAAAAGAATCGGATCCGGCGCGGGATTCCGCAGCGCGAAGGGCGCAGATCACAAGGGCGAAGTGAAACGCGCGGACCCCGACAGACGACATACCCGATACGCAAGTACGGAAAGTTGTGGTCGATGAGCGCTGATCGCGTTGTCCAGCTGCGCTGGGAGCACCGCCACGTGGCCGGCGACGGCGGCCGCGCGGCCTTGTCCTACCCCGGGATCTCGGTGGTCCGGCGGACCGAGGGCGAAATCGTCGACCGCACCTGGATACCGGTCGGGGAAGAACCCACCTTCGCCGACGACGAGGCGCTGATCACCGCCCTGCACGCCGCCTGGCGCTGGACGAGACCCGCCGCCTGACCCCTTATTCTTCGCCCGATTTGTACCGGCGCTTAAGTTCTTCGTCCTGTTCACGCGGCGATTTTTCCGACCAGCGACCGTGGACGAGGTCGTTCTCCGTGTAATCGGCGCGCCGTGAAGCCCAGCCAGGCAACATGATCTTGCGCGTCCCGCCCCGCCCTCGATCGCGTATGTCGGTGACGACGGCGATGCCGATCACCAGCACCAATATCCCGAGCACTATCCAGATCACGGCCATGGTCCGCTCCCCCGCAGATCGGTCGGTTCCGCCAGATTAGCGGGGCGAAGGGTTTCGGCATACGGGATTTCCGCCGCCTTTCCTTGCTCCGTTCGGGCTAGCCCGGTGGGCGTACTCGGTTTCAGTCCCCGCGCCGAAGTGACGACGGCGCCGCGGCCATAAGGTGACGACGTGCTCGGTGAAAGGCTCGACTCCTGGCTGCGCGGACACCAGTCGCTCGTCGACGTCCTGATCGCACTGCTCTTCGCGGGATGCTGTGTCCTTTTCGGACTCTTCGTCCGGGCGGAGGCCGCGTATTTCCTGTTCTCCCTGCTTCTCGCGCTTCCGCTCGCCTTGCGACGCCGCAATACCGTGGTGTGCGCGACAGTGGTGCTGGGAGTCGCGGGTGTCCAGTGGCTCACGATCCGGGACGGCGTCGGTGCCTTGCCCGCCGATCTCGCCGTGCCGCCGGCGGTGCACGCCGCGGCGGCCTACGGACCGCGGCGAGCCGGTGGCGCCGCGCTGGCGGCAGGGCTCCTCGGCGCGGTGCTGGGCGGGCTGAGCTGGCCGATGCTGCCGTCGTCCGCGGCCGCGCATCTGCTCGTCGGCGCCTTCCTGGCCAGCACCGTGGTGGCCGCGTGGGCGACCGGGACGTTGCGCCGGGTCCGCCTGTCCCACAGCCGCCAGCAGGCGAGGCTCGCGGTCCTCGCGGAGCGGGAACGGATTGCGCGCGAGATGCACGACATCGTCGCCCATTCGCTCGCGGTCGTGATCGCGCAGGCCGACGGTGGCCGGTACGCGGCCACGCCTGAGGCCGGACGGTCGGCCCTGGTCACCATCGGCGACTGCGCCCGGAAGGCGCTGGGCGATCTCCGGCGGATGATCGGCGTCCTGCGGGACGGACCGGCGTGACCGCCCCACCGGTCCGTGTCCTGCTGGTCGACGATCAGGCCCTGGTCCGGGCGGGCTTCCGGCTGGTCATCGAGTCCCAGGCCGATCTGACCGTCGTCGGTGAGGCGGGTGACGGTCTCGCCGCGGTCGACCACACCCGGCGCCTGAATCCCGATCTGGTCCTGATGGACGTCCGGATGCCGGTGCTCGACGGTATCGAGGCCACTCGACGGGTGCTCGCCCTGCCCGACGCGCCCAAGGTCCTCATGCTCACGACCTATGACCTCGACGAGCACGCGCTGGCCGCGATCCGGGCCGGGGCGAGCGGTTTCCTGCTCAAGGACGCCACCCCCGAGGAACTGCTGGCCGGCATCCGGACGGTGCACGACGGGGACTCGGTGATCGCCCCCTCCACCACCCGCAGGCTGCTGGACCGGCTGGCGCCCCCGCTCGATCCCGGCGCGGCCAGGTCGGCGGCGACGCTGACCGGACGTGAGCGGGAGGTGCTGGCCGCGATGGCCCGCGGCTGGTCCAACGCCGAGATCGCCGAGCGGCTGGTGGTCGCGCCGGGAACGGTGAAGACCCACGTGGGCAACATCCTGGCCAAGCTGCGGGTGCGGGATCGGGTGCAGGCGGTGGTCCTCGCCTACGAAGCGGGCGTGGTCCGGCCAGGCGAGCGGTGACGGGCACAGGTGACGTCGGTAGAGGGCAGGGCTCCGCCGAGTAGATACGACTCGACGATGTCGGTGACGCAGGACGTCGGGTCGAAGAGATAGACCCCGTGCCGGAAGGCGCCGTCCAGCGTGACCATCCGGGATCCGGTGAGGGCGCGGCGCAGCGCCAGTTGCCCGGCATACGGCGTGACCGGATCCCCCGAGGCACCCACGAGCAGGGCGGGCCGGTCGTCCCCGACCGGGACGGGTGGCTCCGCGGGCGGGACGGGCCAGAACGCGCAAGGCGTGATGTGCCGGGCCAGCGGACCGAACAGGGGCTCGGCGGCCCGGTGCGCCAGGATGTCCCGGTAGTAGCTTTCGGGGTCCCGGGAGGCGGCGCGGTCCGCGCACTGGTTGGCGACCGTGGCACTGAACCCGAAGGACGGCTCGACGTTCGAATCCGTGTACAGGGAGAGTTTCCACTCCT
The DNA here is from genome assembly GCF_003947535.1 of Amycolatopsis sp. WAC 04169. Lineage (NCBI taxonomy): Bacteria > Bacillati > Actinomycetota > Actinomycetes > Pseudonocardiales > Pseudonocardiaceae > Amycolatopsis > Amycolatopsis sp. WAC 04169. The sequence continues at coordinate 178,182 of NZ_QHJI01000004.1, forward strand.
GTGTGGGCGTCGGTGTCACGGTGAGACCGCGGGCGGCGTCACGCAGCACGGCGATCTGGGAGCCGAACTCCGCGTAGAACGCGTCGCTGTCGTCGACGGTGAGCAGCAGGCCGGGGATCATCGCGGCGTCGATCCGGTGCTCGCCGACGCGCAAGGGCGCGCGGGCGGCGGCGCGGGCGATCCGGTCCACCGTGGCCAGTACCTCTTCCGCGGTGGTGCCGAGATGATGGTGTGCGTCCCGGCGGGCGGCCCACTGCGCCCAGTCGCGCAGGGCCGCGGCGTCCGCCGGTGCGGTCTCCCTGGTGAGCGCGGGGCCGGCGGCCCCGGGCGCGGCGGCGCTGTCGAGCACCATCCGCTCGGTGCGCCGAGGGAAGAGCCGTCGGTAGACCGAGCCGAGATGACTGCCGAAAGACCAGCCCAGATACGAGATCTTCGGTTCCCCGAGGGCCGCTCGCACGAGGTCCAGATCCCGCGCCATGTCGCGGGTGGAGGCGTGCGCGAGAAGATCGCCCCGGTCCGCGCAGCTTCGCGCGAGCTCCCGCGCGACCAGCACGCTGCGGTCGAAGGAGGCCCGGTCCGGGCTCGCCAGCTGAGCACTCTGCAGGTATCGCCCGGTGGGCCAACCGCATTCCAGCGGCGAGCTGAGCCCGAAGAACCTCGGGTCGATCCCGACGAGGTCGTATCGCGCCGCGAGCGAGGGCGCACCGGAGGGGACCTCCGGGGGCAGCCCATGGACCAGCAATGCCACACCGTCGCGGGACGGGCCGGGCCCGCCGGTGTTGACCACCAGGGTGCCGAGGCGGCGCGCGGGATCACTCGCGGGACGGCGTGCGACGGCCACCGAAAGGGTTCTGCCGCCCGGGTCGGCGTGGTCCAGCGGCACGACGACCTCGCCGCAGGTCGCCCCGGCGGCGGCGAGCCGTTGTCCCGTCCCGTCTTCCGGCCCGGTCCGGCAGTCGTGCCAGTCGATCCGCGGCGCCGGGGTCGCCGAGGCGGATGGCCCGCCATCCGCCAGGAGCAGGATCGCCAGGCCCGCGGCGAGTACTTTCCTTCGTTTGGTCATACCTGGACGCTAAGCGCGCGAACCGGCGGAAACCTCCGCCCTCAGAACGAAATCCGCTCCTCGCGACTACTCCCGGAGGCATAGGGTGCGCGGCGGAACGGGGCGGTCAGGGTCGGCAGGAGATGGCGGCGGTTGCGGATCAGGGCGGCGAACGCGATGAGCGCGTAGACCCCGCAAAGGACATAGCGCGCGGTCTGGCCGGGCAACGCGAACTGCACCGCGAACAGGCCGAGCAGCGTCCAGGCGGCCCAGCGCGGGAAACGCAAGGCGAGCAGCGCGGCGACGCCCAGCAGAGTCTGGGTCGCGGTGAGGAGGAATTCCTCGATCTGACGGCCGTCCAGGCGGAGTGCCGCTCCCCCACCGCCGAGGACATAGGCGATCGGCAGGCTGCCGACGAGCAACGTCCATTGGTTGACCTTGCTGGAAAGCAGGGTGCCGAGCGCCGCGTCGCCCTTGCCCCGCAGCGCGAAGAGGATCGCCACGATGAACTCCGGCGCCTCCGACGCCAGCGGCGCAAGCCACTGCACAAGCAGGAACCGGTCGGCGCCCAGTTCCGTCCCGACGGCGATCAGGTTGTGCGCGAACGGTTCCGCACTGGCGAGGATCACCACGGCCGCGAACACGAACAGCGTGGCCACGAGGGTCCGGCGGGATCGCCGGGGCAGCGCGCCCAGTGCGGCGGCCGGACCGACGAGTTCGGGTTCACCGGGTTCGGCGCGGGAGACCTTCCAGAGGTAGAACACGAAGAAACCGAGCAACGCGAAGCCGAGGACCAGCGAGATCTGCCCGGTTCCGGGGATGACGAACGCGACGATCGAGGCGATCGCGAGGAAGCCGAGCTCGATCCGGTACGGCGCGTCGAGGATCAGCTCGCGGACGGTGGCGCCACGGCGTTTCTTCGCGACGGCGAGCGCGACCAGCACGACGGCGGACCAGCCCAGGCCGAGCAGCAGCCGGTTGGAGCCGGTCATGTTAGCCGCGGCGTAGGCAACGTACTCGGGGTTCGAGCCCGCCGTGTAGGCGAAGTACAGGTCCACCGCGTACTCGGGAAGGACCGCGATGACGGCCAGCACGGCGATCGCGAGGCCGCCGGAGATGTCCACCTGCGCGGCTTCGGCCGCCCAGGCGAGCAGGAACGACGCCGCCACGACCGCGAGGCCGAACAGCAGCAGCCCGGCAAGCGCACCCGGATCGGTGCCGGTGAAGCGCAGGAGAAGGGCGGGCACGGTGAGCCCGGCACACAGGCCGACGGGCCTCAGTCGGTTGACGATCACCGACCGAGCGTCGCGGCCGTGGACGGGTTACCACAACCGTTTCCTCATCCACCCGACCGGCGACAATCCCCTTGCGGGACAAGGAAAAACGAAGATCGTCCTGCCGAAAACCGGACGTCGTCCCACCGGAGAAATGACGAACTCCCCGGTATCCGCGGGATACCGGGGAGTCCGGGGGCGGTCAGCCCCGGGCGTTCGGGTCGATCACGTCGCCCGCCAGTCCGGTGGCGGCGTCACCGAGCGCACCGGTGGAGTCGACGACGCCCTGACCGGCCGCGGTGGCCGAGTCGACGGCGTCCTGGCCTGCCGTGGTGGCGCTCTCGGCGAGGCCCTGACCGGTCTCGGCCAGCCCGCCGGTCGCCTGGGTGACCTGGTCGGCGGCGCCGGAAAGGTCGACACCGGTCAGCTCGCTGACCTTGTCGCCCGCGCCGCCCAGCAGTTCGGCGGCCTTTTCCTTGAGCGAGTCGAACAGGCTCATCAGGGGTACTCCTCGGATCGGTCTTGCGAAGGCGGCTGAAGGTTCACCGTACAGGACAAATCGGGCACGGTGTGCGATGGCCGTCGCTCCGGACAGGTGAAATGCCGAGGAGTGTTCAGAGACAGGGCGGCCGGTAGCGGTCGATCGAGAGGCCGCGGAAGTCGAGTTCGTTCGGCGTTTTGCCGACGAAGACCAGGCCCCGCGCCTCGGTGAGCGCCGAAGCGAAGGAGTAGCCGGGCGTACCCAGTTCGGGCAGCGTCGTCCAGGCGCCGGGCTTGAAGCTGAAGAACTTCTTCACCCTCTTCCCGCCGGTCGACGGCACCTTCGTGAGCCACTTGTCCCCGCCGCTCCAATGCGAGGCGGGACGCAGCTGGACGTACAGGTCGTCGGTCGCGCTGTAGGTCATCCAGAAACCGGCGGATTTCGAGAGATCCGCCTGCGCCTCGAACTGATTCCCCAGCCAGACGACGACAACGTGCCATTCGGCGTTCAGGAAGGTCACCTTGGCCGCGTAACCGCCGCGTTCGCGGACGAGCAGGCTGCCGGTCGGCGGCAGCGTGGTGCCCTCACCGGAGGCGAGCCACTGCTGCAATCGGTCGATCGACGGGGTGGCGCATTCACAGCCGTGCCCGCCGGACGCGTTCGCGACGGCACCGGGGCCGATCAGCGAAGCCAGGAGCATCGACGAGAGCACCGCGAGCGTACGAATCCTGGATCCTCCGCGCATTCCGGGAAGTTAGCACGGCGAACGCGAAAACCGCCGTACAGCGCCGAAAGCGGCCACTGATGCACCGCTCAGCGGGAACCGTCCTTTATGGACAAAGAGTCGACCTCGGCGGCGAACAGCAGGGCGGGGTTGAACCCCATGCCGGCGAAATGCCCGGCGAGCTCCAGCGAGAGAACGCCGTGAACGCGGGTCCAGAAGGTGACGGCACGATGGAGCGCCCGGCCGTCATCCGGCTCCGCCGCGTACGCCCGGAGCAACACGGCCATGATTTCGTCCGAGATCTTCGTGGTGTCGCCAGGTGCGTGATAGCCGGGGATCGGCGTCCCATAGACGAACAGGTATCGCTGCGGGTCCGCCAAAGCCCATTCCCTGATCGCATAGGCGACTTCAGTCACCCTGACTGCCGTCTGAACGGCATCGGCGAGGCTTCGATACGCGTCGCGGACGAGGTCCGTGATCAGGTCGTCGCGACCGGGGAAGTACCGATACAGCGCGGGGCCGCTCATGCCGACGTGCTTGGCGATCGCATTGAGGGACAGCGCGGACAACCCCGTCGTGGCCAGCTGCTCCCAGGCGTGCCGCTTGATCTCCCCGCGCACTTGGGACCGGTACCGCTCCCGCGAGGTCTCCACCAGCCACTCCCTCCCGTTCAGTTAGAGGCTATCACTTTCCCTATTGACACTCACCTCGTCGCAGTTATAGCTTCTAACAATCGCAATCACAGCTAACGAGGAGTCCTCATGAAGTCGCTCTACCGCACCGCCGCGCTCGCCCTCCCGCTGGCGATCGGCCTGCTGGGTGGTGCGGTGGCACCCGCACACGCCACCACCGCGTCCCCCGCCCCGCTTTCGTGCCAAGGCAAGACGATCGACACGAAGGCCCCGATCCACTACCGGACCGAGGCCTTGATCAAGGCCCCGCTGAGCAAGATCTGGCGCCTGCAGACCGACGTCGGACGCTGGCCGTCCTGGCAGGAGCCGGTGCTGAGCAGCGAACGCCTGGACCACGGCCCGCTCCGGAAGAACTCCCGGTTCCACTGGACCACCCCGGCGCCTGCCACGGCGACGACCCCGGCCACCACGCTGTCGATCACCTCGACCGTCCACCAGATCCAGCGTGGCGAATGCCTCCGCTGGAGCGGGCCCGCGGTCGGCGAGGGCCTCGGCATCGACAACGGGATCCACGTCTGGAACTTCACCGAGGTCAAGGGCGGCGTGCTCGTCCGCACCGAAGAGAACTGGTCCGGCGCCCAGGTGGAGGCCGACGTGCCCACCGCGACCAAATTCCTCGGCTGGGGCCTCGAAGCCTGGCTGAAGGACCTCAAGGCGACCGCCGAATCCCACTGCTGACCGCACTTCACACCTCGGAGGAACCGATGTCCACCCAGACGCTCGACCGCGAAACCACCGTCCGCCGCGCTTCGCGTACCGTCATCGTCTCGGCCTGGGCCGTGCCGATCATGGTCGCCGGCCAGTTCGCGATGCTCGCGATCGTCCCGGTCGCGCTCGTCCTGATCGGCACTTTGCGCGACGCCCGGCTCAGAACGCTCCGCTGGGGCGCGATCGCTCTCACCGCGGCCTACGCCACTCCCCTGGCGCTGTGGGCGATCGGCCCCGAACGGGCGCAGAGCCTGTCCAAGGACATGCATCCCGTCTTCGCCGCGATCATCGTGGCCGCGGGAGTGGCGTTCGCCGTGTCCTTCCACGTCCTGCGCCGGAAGCGGGCTCATCGGTGAACGAGGGGATCACGCCGTAGGAAGCCTTCCGCGAAGCCCGGCGCAACGTCGCGAGCACGGCGGGCCCCAGCACCAGGATCGCCACCGTGTTGGTGATCGCCCGGCCGGTGTCCCAGCCCGCCGTCGACGTCAGCAGGGTGAACACGGCGAAGCGGTGCAGGTTCTCCAGCAGCGGGGCGCCGGGCACGTAGGAGATGTGCCCGTCGTGGTACGGCACTTCGGCGTCGGTGATGAACGGCCAGAACCACAGGTTCATCAGGAATCCGAAGACGTACGCGACGAAGATCCCGTACGCCACCAGCATCGCGATCTCCGCCTTGCCGGTGACACGGCGGGGCAGCAGCCCGGCGCCCATCCCGATCCACGCCGAGCACATCATCTGGAACGGCAGCCACGGCCCCACCCCGGCGGTCAGCAGCGCCGAAGCGAACATCGACGTGCAGCCCAGCACGAAACCGAAGCCGGGGCCGAGCACCCGCCCGGCCAGCACCAGCAGGAAGAACACGGTCTCGATGCCCGCGGTCCCCGCGCCGAGGGGCCGCAGGGCGGCGTTCACCGCGGAGAGCACGCCGAGCATCGCGAGGGCCTTGGAATCCATGCCCCCTTCGGACATCTCGGCCAGCACGATGACGATCAGGATCGGCAGGATCCCGATGAACACGAACGGAGCGTCCGGGCCGTGCTGCATCGATTGCGGCTCGACGCGGACGAGCAGCGGCCAGACGAACATCATCAGCCCCGCCAGCGACGCGAGGCCGAGCACCGTCGCCGAGCGGGGGCCGAGCCGGACCGCCGGGGCCGCCGTGGTCACGGGACCTCCTGCGGAAGCGCCGCCCGGACCTCTTCGACGGTGAGCCAGGGCTCGCCGAGGATCTTCGCGATCTGCGTGGCGAACGCCGGGGAGCCGCCGAGTACCTCACCGGTCGGGCCGTCCGAGACGACCTCGCCTTCCGCCATCACGAGTACCCGGTCCGCGATCGTCGCGACGAACTCGACGTCGTGGGTGGCCACGACGATCGCCTTGCCCTCGGCCGTCAGCGAAGCGATCATCCGTGCCAGCGCCGCCTTCGCGGTGTAGTCGAGGCCGCGGGTGGGTTCGTCCAGCAGCATGATCCGCGGGGCGGCCGACAACTGGACCGCGAGCACGAGCGCGAGGCGTTGACCCTCCGAAAGATCACGGGGATGCGACGCCGGATCGATGCCCGGAGCGAGCCTGTCGAGCAGTTCCCGGCACTTCCCCGGCTCCGCGTCCGATTCCGCGTCGGCGGCGTCGCATTCGGCGGCGACAGTCTGCAGGTACAGCAGGTCGCTCGCGGTCTGCGGCACCATCCCGACCAGGGCACGGGCCGCGGCACTGCTCAGCGTCTTCGGGTCCTTGCCCTCGACGGTGACCTTGCCACCGTGGCGGGGGCCGGAACCCTGCACCGCCCACAGCAGCGACGACTTGCCGGAACCGTTGCGCCCCATCATCGCCAGCACCTCGCCGGCGCGCAGGGTCAGGTCGACCTCCCGCACCGCCACCTTCGGCCCGTACCGCACGACGACGCCGGACGCGGCCAGCAGTTCTTCGCCAACGGCCGTGTTCCGTGCGGGCGGCTTCCCCAGCGTCAGCGAAGAAGCGCGCCGCCGGGCATCACGGACCGACATCGGCAGCGGATCCCAGGCCGCCAACCGTCCCAAGTGGACGATCGGCGGCGCGATGGGCATGTCCTTCAGCACCTCCGGCGGCGTTCCGTCGATCACTTCCCCGGTGCCCGGGACGTGGATCATCCGGTCCGCGAACGGGATCACGCGTTCCATCCGGTGCTCGGCCATCAGCACCGTGGTGCCGAGGTCTTCCACCAGCCTGGCCAGCGTCGCGAGCACCTCCTCGGCCGCGGTCGGGTCCAGCGCCGACGTCGGTTCGTCCAGCACGAGCACCTTGGGATGCGTGGTGAGCACCGCGCCGATCGCCACCCGTTGCTGCTGCCCGCCGGACAGCGTCCGCAGCGCGCGCCTGCGCAGTTCCGCGATGCCGAGGAGGTCGAGGGTCTCCTCCACCCGGCGGCGCATCACCTGCGGACTCAGGCCTAGCTGCTCCATGCCGTACGCGAGCTCGTCCTCCACCGTGTCGGTGACGAAGCCCGCGAGCGGATCCTGGCCGACGACGCCGACCAGATGCGCGAACTCGCGCGGCGGCCGGGACCGCGTCGTCACGCCGTCGACGGACACCGTGCCTTCGAGGTGACCACCGGTGAAATGCGGGACGAGACCGTTGATCGTGCCGAGCAGCGTCGACTTGCCCGCCCCCGTCCGGCCCGCGAACAGCACGAGCTCGCCTTCACCGATGGACAGCGTCACGTCGGACAGCACCGGTTCGGCGCGGCCGTGATAGGTGAAGGAAACGTGGTCCAGTTCGATCATGCCCGGGCTTCTTCTTCCAGTGCGGCGTAAGGCGGTTCGGGGGCGGGGGTGAGAAACGCGGGCAGCACGCCGATCAGCACCCCGAGCAACGGCACCCACGACAGCGACGGCCAGGACAGGCCGATCAGCGACGGGTTCATGTTCATCGGGTTCACCTCCGACGTCGTGAACAGGACGGCCGCGACGGCCATCCCGCTGAGGGCGACGACGATTTCCGGCGGTTGCCAGCGATCCGGCCGGTAACGGGTGCGCCGGACCCGCTTGCCCGCCGACCAGAACCCGATCAGACCGATGACGACCCCCGCGGAAAGCACCGGTGCGGCCAGGTATCGGGGCGTCGAACCGTCCAAAGTGGCGTAAACACCGACGCAGACGCCGAGCAGCCCGATGATCATCAGCGTTCCGGTGATCAGCCTGGCCCGCGCTTCGACCGCTCCCACGCGGCCGTAGCCGCGTGAGTCCATCGACGCGGCCAGCTGCAGCGAGCGGGAAAGCGCGTCCTCCAGCACCGGGATGAGGATGGTGTGCAGGGCCTTCACCTTCTTCTTCCCCGAACCGCCGCGCAGCCTGCGGGCCCGCCGGACCCGCAGCACGCTCTCGGCGAGCTGCGGGAACACCGACAGCGCGACGATCACCGCCGTGCCCACCTCGTACAGCGCCGGCGGCATCGCCTTGAGCAGCCGTTTCGGGTTCGCGAGCGCGTTGGCCGCGCCGAGACAGATCACCATCGTCGCCAGCCGCATCCCGTCGTAGAGCCCGCCCAGCAACGATTCCGCGGAGACGTCGCCGAAGAGCCGGATGCCCGCCGCCCATTCCGGCAGCGGGATCTCGGGCAGCCGCAGGATGATCGTGGATCCCTCCGCTCCGCCGAAAACGACGCGGAAGAACACGCGGATCGCGACGATGAACGCGCCGAGGTACAGGTAGAGCCGGAACGCCAGCGCCCACGGCGCCTCGCTCCGGCGGGCCACGACGACGTACCCCGCGACGGCCACGATGGTCAGCAGCAGCCACGGGTTCGTCGTGCGGGTCGCGGCGACGGCGAGTCCGAGCGCCCACACCCACCACGCGGCCGGATGCAGATCGCGCGGCAGGAAGTACGACGTCATCAGATTCCTTGTGCGCGTTTGCGTCTGCGTGCCATCAGGAATCCGGCCACGCACAGCGCGAGCACCGCGGCGCCCGCCGCCCAGGGCGCCCAGCCCGCCGCCCCGGACTCGCGTTCGATGACCGCGTTGACGTCTTCGGCGTTCTCGCCGCCGGTGAACGCGACGTTCAACGACGGGTCCTGCGCCTTCGGCCGCGCCGAAGCGCTCGGACGCGGCTTGGGCGGCGGCAGCGCGCCGGAACTCGGGCCCGCGGCCGGAACCTCTCCGGCCCCTGTCGTCGGCTGAGGTCCGTCGGCCTGCTGTCCGTTCCCCGACGGCGGTCGCTGCTGCCGCCCACCGGGGTCCCCGGTGACCGGCTTCGCCTCCTCGCGGGGCACACAGGGCTGGCTCTCGGTACCCGGCCGTACGGCGGAGACCCGCGGGACCGGGTTGCTCTGGGTGGTGGCGTTCAGGGAGAACGACCAGCCCTCGAAACCGCCCGGGATGAAGTCACGGTTCTTGACGCCCCACTGGCTGTAGTCCCAGGCGCAGTTGTTCGAGGCGTGCCAGTAGGACCAGTAGGCCTGTGCCGGTGGCGTGTCGACGCACGGCTCGCGGTAGTCACCGCGGCCTGTGATGGGGACGTTCTCGGCCGCGGACGGGCGGTTCTCGACCCGGCAGACGAACGACTCGCCCCAGCGCTGGACCCCGGCGATCTGGAAACCGGCGCCCTTGAGCGCGTCGAGCCCGGTGCCGCGGGTGCTCTGCGGATTGCACCGGACGATGGTGGTGCCGCCGAGCTGCTGGAAATCCACCACCACGGTGACCCCGGTGGCGTCCTTGCAGAACCCGGGATATCCCTTGCCCTGATCGACCGCGTGCGCGGACGGCGCCGTGGCGGCGATCAGGAAGACCGCCGCCACCACCGCAAGGACCCTTTTCACGGGATGGCCGGGTTCCTCGGCGTGACGCCGGGCGGCGGGTTGGTCGTCGCGGACTTGTTCAGCGAGAACGACCAGCCCTCGAACCCACCCGGGACCACGTTGCGGTTGAGCGCGCCCGAGCTGCTGTAGGTCCAGGTGGAACCGGAACCGTCGGCGTGCCAGTAACCCCAGTACGCGCCCGCGGGCGGGGTGGTGACGCACGCTTCCTTGTAGTTCGGGTTGGTCGTCAGCGGGAGCGTCTCCGTCGCCGACGGGCGACCTTCCAGACGGCAGACGAAAGCGAGCCCCCAGCGTGCGGTGCCGGCGACCGCGATCCCCGCGTCCTGCAACGCCTTGATCCCCGTGCGGGCGGTGCCCGGCGTGGCGTTGGGCGAGCAGCGGGTGATCGTCGGCGCGGCGAGCTCCTGGAAGTCGAGCACGACCGTGACCCCGGTGCGCGCGTCGGCGCCGGTGCAGATCCCGTTGTACCCCTTCGTGGTGTCGACCGCGTTCGCGGGTGCGGCGGACAGCCCGATCAGTCCGATGAGGACGGTCGTGACGGCGAGCAGTCTCTTCATGGTGTTACCCCCTTTTTCTTGGTGAAACGGCGAAGGACGAAGACAAGCGCGATCGCGGTGAGCAGGAGCAGCACGGCCAGCCCCGCGAGCCCCCAGACCACCCAGGCCGGCTGGTCGTCGGATTGGGCGGCGGCCAGCACCGGCGTCTCGGTGCCGGTGGTCAGCGGGAGCCGGATCGCGGGTGACAGCGGCGAATCCGCGGCGGTGAGCCAGGACCGGCCCGCGATCCCTTGAGCGGCGGCCGAACTGGTGGGGAGATCGGTCTCGCCGCCGGATGCCTTGGCGAACCCGCCGTCCGCCTGGACGAGCTTGCCCAGCGAGCGCGCGGTTCCGCTCGCGTCGAGCCCGGCGGTCTGCCGCGCGGCGGCGACGGCGGCGCTGAGCGCGACGTCCGTCGCGCCGCCTTCCCCGGTCACCAAACCTTCGGCGGTGGGCCGGACGCCGAGCGCGCCCACCGCGGAGACGAACGCCGACACACGCCGCTCGGTCCAGGCGTCCGGGCGTCTGGTCGGCGGCGCGGTGTCCGTATGCGGACGGGCGACCAGCGCGGTGACCGCGGCGGCCGTCGCGGCGAGATCACCGGAACCGCATTCCGCGGTGTCGAGGTGCTTCGGGAAGGTTCCGTCCGCGCATTGGCGGGAAAGGAGCAGTTCGATCGCGGGGCCGGGATCGGCGGCGGTGGCGAGCACCGCCCAAGCGTGCCGCTCGACCGTCCGATCGGCGTCGGCGAACGATCCGGTGTCGGTGAATTCCCCGTCGGCACCGCGCAGTTTCACCAGATCGGCACGCAACGGACCGGCGGCGTCCGACTTCGAGAATTCGGCGACGAGCACGAGTTTCGCGAGCGGTTCGGCGTACGCCGCCTCGCCCTGCTCGTACGGCGCGCCGTGGGCGTAGGCCTGGACGGATTCCGGCTTCAGAAGGAATTGTGAAGCGCGGGCGACCGAATCCGGCTGCTGGTCCAGCGCCCGCAAGGCCAGCACCACATCGGCGGTGGCGTCGTAGTCGACGTAGGTCTTGCCGTCCTCGGTGACCTCCACGTGGTCGCCGCCGACGAGCCGGTTCGTCAGGTAGGCACCGAGGCGGGCGGCCGGGGTCGCGGCGACGGGGGTGGTGATCGCCGCTACCGTCGATACCCGGGCGCCGGTGGAGGCCCTGGGAGTGACGAATTTCTTGGGTTTCGGAGCAGGCTTGTGCGGCTGCGTCGTCGGGGCCGGGGTTTCCGGGACTCCGGTGGCCGGCGGCACGGTTTCGCCCTTCGCGAGCGCGTAGAAGCCGACCTGCGACAACCCGAGCGAAGCCTGGGCACTCGCGCGGATCCAGGTGTCGGCGCCGCTGATACCGGAGGAGCGGGCGGCTTCGTAGGAAGCCGGGTCGTAGGCGATCGCGCCGAGTTCGCCCGCGAGCTTGTTCCCGGCATCGGCCGCGGCGTTCGCCTGCGCGGATTTGAGGTACCGCACGCCCTTGTCCACCGCCGTGTCCGCGCCGCCGGTGTCGACGAGCGCTTGGACGATCAGGCCGGTGCTGTTGGTGTTCGGCGCCTCGGTGCCGACACCGCCGCCCCAGCCGCCGCCGGGCTTCTGGTTCGCCTTGAGCCAGGAGACGGTCTTGGCGATCGGGGCGTCGAGACCGGCCGCGCCCGCCTTCTTCGCGGCCAGCAGCGCCGAGAGGGCGAGGCCGGTGGCGTCCCCGTCGGTCGGGGAAAGGCCGAGTGGTTTGCCCTCGTCACAGGTCGAGACCTTGCGGCCGTCCGGGGTGACGTGGTCGCCGGTCTCCTTCGTCGGGATGTAGGAGAAGAGGACGCGGAAGTAGCCCTCGGAACACTGCTGGGTCAGCAGTTTGTCGATGGCGAGCCGGTCGTTCGCGCCCGCGGCGGCGAGGCCGATCACCCCGAGCGCCTGGCCGAACATGTTCGCGTTGTTGCTCACCGCGTCGGCGAGCGCGGGATCCTTCGAGTAGTCGCTGATCCGGCCCTTGTCGGGGCCTTTGCGCATGATCGCGCCCTGGGTTTCGGCGACCAGGTCGTAGCCGTCGAAGGCCCGGGGGTTCCGGCCGGAGACCTGGGCGGCGACCAGCGTCTTCGCCACGGCGCCGCCGACGACGATCTTGTCGTAGCCGGCACCGGGAGCGAGCCCGTCCCAGGTGAAGTAGTCGGTGGCGTGGCCCTGGTCGTCGAGGAACTTCACGATCGGCTCGGCCCGCGCGCCCTCGCCCGCGGCGTGCATCGCGAAGAGCACGTCGAGCATCAGGCCGTGGTCGGGCAGCGAGCCGCCGCTGGGGTTGTCGAGCGTGCCGTCCGGCTTCAGCTTCGTCGCGAGCCAGCGGGAATTCGCCTTCGCCGCGCCGGGATCGTTCGCGGCCGTCGCCGTCCCGGCGAGCGGTGCGGCGATCAGGGCGGCACCGACGGCGAACGCCGACGCGGCCAGGTACCCGCGGCGCATGTCTCCTCCTTGCGGCATGGCGGAGGACAGCGCGGGACGCCGCGGTCACCCCTGTTTATCGCGACAGTGGTTCGTTCATCCGCCCGTTCGGTATCCCGGCTTGCCCCTGCGAAGGGCCCACGGTTGCGCGACAGCGCCGGATTTCGACCGGCTTCCCCGTCACGGGCGGCGGTGTTCTGTTGTGGAGCCAGCCGAGGTTAACACCCGTTCACCTCCGGCAGGTACCGCTGACCAGGTCGGTTGCCAGGATCACATCGGCACCCGGCGGTATCCCGCGTTCGACCGGGGTGAGAGTCTTCTCGCGCGGTCGTGGGGGAAGTCCGGTGAGAGTCCGGCGCTGTCCCGCAACGGTGTGCCTTCCAGGCGAGCCCGGTCACCCATGTCGCGCTATGTCACCGACTCCTGTCGTGGAAATGCGGGAAAGGGTTCTCATGAGACGTTTGGTTTACGCTGTCGCCCTGCTGTGCGGCATCGGGCTGGTCGCCGCTCCGCCGGCGGCCGCGGCCACCCACAACAAGGCCGATGCCGCTGCGGGCTGGCTCGCCAGGCAGATGACCGACGGCGAACGGTTCGAGGCCGACTTCGGCGGCCAGAAGTTCCCGGACCAGGGCCTGACGATCGACGCGATCTTCGCGTTCGCCGCGGCCGGGGTGTCGGACACGAACGCGGGCAAGGCGATCGCCTGGCTCGCGAAACCGGAGATCACCACCGCCTACGTCGGCGGCGGCACCGAGTCCTACGCGGGCGCGCACGCCAAACTGATGCTCGCCGCGCAGATCCGGAGCAAGGATCCGGCGTCGTTCGGCGGCGTCGACCTGAAGGCTGGCCTGCTCTCGCTGCTCACGCCGTCCGGCCGGTTCTCCGACCGCTCCGAATACGGCGACTACTCCAACGCCCTCACGCAGTCGCTCGCCCTGCTGGCGCTGGACCGTACGCCCGGCGGCGCCCCGGCTCCGGCCGTGACGTTCCTCGCGGGCACCCAGTGCGCGGACGGCGGTTTCCCGCAGAACTTCGGCGAAGCGACGTGCACGAGCGACGTCGACGCGACCGCGACGGTCGTCCAGGCCTTGCGCGCCGTCGGTGACCCGGTGAACGCCCGCGAGGGCATCTCGTGGCTGGTCACGAAGCAGCACGCGAACGGCGGCTTCGGCTTCGGCACGAACGCGCCCAACGCCAACAGCACCGGCCTCGCCGCGGAAGCGCTGGCCGGTCACCGTCCCGCCGCCGCGGGCAAGGCGCGGGAATTCCTGCGCTCACTGCAGACCGGCTGCGCCGGCGCCGAGCCGGACCGCGGCGCGATCGCCTACGACGCCACCGGTCTGAACCCGACAACCGCCCCGCGCGCGACCGCACAGGCGATCCTGGGCCTGGCCAGGGTTCCGTTGAGCGACCTGCACGGCGGCGGACGTCCGCAGGCGCCGGTACTCGCCTGCCCGTAACGCCACCTCGTGACCAGTAGGGACAGTTCCGACCGTCCCTCTACTGGACGTCTTGCGTGACTGGATGGACGACACACGTGATCAGACGGACGACACGCGTGTCTGGGCGGACGACTCGCGGCGGAGGCTTCGCCGTGGTCGTGTCGTCCATCCGGTCACGCGTGTCGTCCGTCTGATCACACCTGCCGTCCGTTCGATCACGCGAAGCCGCCGTTCGGTACAGGTGGTCGCGAGTGGCGGAAGCCCAGGGCGCGGCGTGAGCGAAGGCGTAACTCGCGTGATCAGGGACGTGACTCACGTGATTGGAGGCGGAACTCGAGTGTTACGCCTCCAATCACGCGAGTCGCGCCTTCGATCACGTGAGTGACGGGCGGCGTCACTCGCCGGCGGCGACACGGCGCGCGAGTTCCACGCGGGACCGCACCCCCAGTGCGGTGAATATGTTCCGCAGGTGGTGGTCCACCGTCCGGTGGCTGATCACCAGCCGCCGCGCGATCTCCTTGTTCGTCTCCCCCGCCGCCACCAGCCGGGTGATGGCGTCCTGTTGCGGGGTGAGGCCGGCGAGCGACCGGTGCGGTACGTCGACGGTCTCGCCCGCCGCCCGCAGCCCGGCCCGGGCCCGTTCGGCGAACCGGGTGGCGCCGACGTTTTCGAAGCCACGCAAGGCATCGCGGAACTGGTCGCGGGCGTCGCGGGTCCGGCGATGGCGTCGCAGCAGGGTGGCGTACGCGAACCTGGTCCTGGCGAGTTCCACCGCGCCGCCCGCCCGCCGGTGCGCCTCGACGGCCAGCCGGAAACGCCGTTCCGCCACGCCGGGATCCGACGCCATCAGCGCGTGACAGCGGTGGCTCAGCGCGAGCCAGCAGGGCTCCGCCCCGGCCAGGGTCCAGCGGTCGAACACCTCCAGCGCGGCACGGGCGCGTTCAGGACGCCCGGTGCTGACGGCCGCCTCGACGAGTTGCGGAGTGGCCAGCACGCGGATCACCGGCTGGTCGCCGGAGACGCCCGAAGCGAGATCTTCGAGCCTGCTCAGCGCGTCGTCGGGCCGGTCCTCGGCCAGGTCCAGGCACGCGTACGCCCACGCGGCGACGGCGGCGGGCCTGCCGAGGCCGCGTTCGGCGATGCCCTCGGCCGCCTCGTCGAGTTCCGGCGCCCGGTCGCCGAGGAGCGCGGCGGCCAGCCCCAGCAGCGTCAGATGTTCCATCCGCAGGTTGTGCGGCGCGTGCAGGCCGTCGCGGGACGCCGCCCGCGCACAGGGGATCCGGTCGAGCGCGATGGCCGAAAGCGAAAGGTAGACCAGCGCCCACGGCAGTTCCGCGTGCCGTTTGCCGAGCCGCGCGCGGCCCACCGCGGCCGCCGCGTACTCGTGCGCCTGTTCGGCGTGCCCGCGGGCGAAGGCCGCTTCGGCGGCCCAGACGGCTCCGGCGACGTCGGTGTCTGCCATCCCCTTGGCGACGGCTTCCTCCAGCGGAGCGACGGCGTCGTCGTGACGTCCCTCGTAAACCGAGGTCAACCCACGGAAGTGCGCGAACGCCAGCCCTTCACCGGCCGGGACCGTCCGCGCGAGGGCCCGGTAGCCACCCAGGTCGCCGCCGAGCCTCCGCGCCTCGCCCGCCAGCAGGAGCGCGGCGGCCGGATCGGGCAGCAGCCGCGCCGCCGTGCCGAGTTCGTGGGTGGCGACGGCGGGATCGCCGTCGCGCAGCTCGATCTCCCCGTGCAGCAACGCGACCGCACCCGGTTCGGCGTCGGCCCTCGACAGCAGCAGCCGCGCCCATCCCGGTCTGCCCGCCTGCCAGGCCGCGTCCGCCGCCGCCAGCAATCGGGCCGCCCGCGCGCCCGGATCAGCGGTCAGCGCGGCGGCGCGTTCGAGATGCCGCGCCGCCGCCGCGTGATCCGCCGCGGATGCCGTGGCGAGCGCGTCCGCGAGTGGCTCGGACGGCGTGGCCGTCGCCATCGCGCGATGCCAGAGCGCGTCCGGTCCCTCCTCGACGGAGGCCAGCCGCGCGTGCGCCGCACGGCGGTCGGCCGGTGACGCCGCCGCGTACCAAGTCGCCTTCCGCGCGGAAAAGTCCATGCAGGTGCCGAGAAACCGCAGACGCTCGTCGAGCGGCATCGCGTCGAGCTCGGCCGTGTACCGAGGCAGGCGGTCCCGCAGGATCGGCGAAACCGGCTCCCGTCCTGCCGCCTGCGCGGGCGTCAGCGAGGCCGCCAGCGCGACCAGGTCGGCAGGATTCCCGTCGCCCAGCTCGACCAGCTGCGGCCGGACACCGGCGGGCACACCACGGTCGCGCAGCACCTGATCGGCGGCGGATTCGCTCAACGGTGGCAGCTCGACGGAGTCGAACTCGTCCGACCCGGATCGCGACGCGAGCACCATCCCGACCGACGCGCCCGCCAAACGCCGGGCGGCGAAACCCAGTGCCGCCAAGGACTCCGGGTCGATCCAGTGCGCGTCGTCGACCCAGCAGATCGTCGGAGCCGAGACGGCGCCGAGCCGGTCTCGCGCTTCCGCGCCGCTGGAGACCGACGCGCCGAACATCCGCTGCAGGGCGCCGTACGGCAGCGTGCTTTCCGCCCGCAGACCCCGTACTCCGACGAGCCGGACGCCGAGGGTGGCACGCAGCTCGGCGAGCAGAGCCGACTTGCCCAGGCCCTCGGTGCCGCGGATCAGCACCGCGCGCCCGGCGGCCGAGCGCAGCCCACCGAAGAGGTCGTCCCTGCCCCGCAACGGGTACACAGGCATCCGCGCCTCCTCGAGATCCCTCTCGATGAAACACCAGGCGCAAGTGTTTCACAAGGTCTTGCTCGGCACCCGTCCCTCCACGAGCGCTCCGAGCAGCGTCGACGCCGCGTCGAGATCGGGGGTCCGGGAGGCGAGGACGTCCGAATACAGGAACGCCTCCCCCAGCCGCACGATGGCGTAGCAGAGGCTGTCCAGCCCGACGCTGGGCTCGAAGCCGCCCGCGTCGACGTCGCGGCGCAGGAGCTCGACGTGCGCGGCGATCACCCTCGGCTGGACCCGGCCGTCCGGGTCGGTGAGCAGCCTGATCGCCAGCACCGGCTCGTCGTCGAGGAAGCGGCGGAACCCCGCGCTCGCCGCGAGCACCGACCGGTACTCCCGCATGATCGCGAGACAGCGCAGTTCGCCGGCCGCGTTGCGCACCACGTCGCCCTCTTCGCGCTCCCAGGTGCGCGCGGCGGCCGTCAGGGTGCGCTCGGACAGGTAGTAGAGGGCATCACCGAGCAGGTCTTCCCGGTTTCCGACGCGACGGAACAGGGTGCTGCGCGAGATGCCCAGATCCTGGGCGAAGGCGGAGGTGTCGACGCGGACGCCGCGATCGATCCACCGGGCCGCCGCGCGGACTATGTCCTCGGCTGAGGGATTCACGATCGCCGATCGTACGGGCGCCCGGCCCGGGGAGGGCGACCGCGGAGCAAGACCGGCGATTTCACCGATGCAGGCGCCTCCGTCCGTTTGTCAGAGTCCATCACCACGGACTGTGTTCAACGGCGAACGGAGACGGCACCATGCGTAGTACGACCCGGATCCTTTGTGGACTGGCCACCGTCGCGGCACTCACTGTCGCCCCCACGGCCTACGCCGCCGAGAACCCCTACGAACGAGGACCGGACCCGACCGAAAGCAGCATCGAAGCCTCCCGCGGCTCCTTCGCGGTGTCGCAGACCTCCGTGTCGAGCCTGGCCGTCACCGGCTTCGGCGGCGGAACCATCTACTACCCGACCAGCACCGCGCAGGGCACGTTCGGCGCGGTCGCCATCTCGCCGGGGTTCACCGCGACGCAGTCGAGCATCGCGTGGATCGGCCCGCGGCTGGCGTCGCAGGGGTTCGTCGTGTTCACGATCGACACCAACACCATCTACGACCAGCCCGACAGCCGCGGCGACCAGCTGCTCGCCGCACTCGACTACCTGACCCAGCGCAGCACCGTACGCTCCCGCATCGACACCTCGCGGCTCGCCGTGGCCGGGCATTCGATGGGCGGCGGCGGTTCGCTCGAAGCCGCACAGGACCGGCCGTCGCTGCAGGCCGCGGTGCCGCTCGCGCCGTGGAACACGCAGAAGTCGTGGTCCTCGCTGAGGGTGCCGACGTTCATCATCGGCGGCGAGTCCGACTCCGTCGCGCCGGTGGCGTCGCACTCGATCCCGTTCTACACCAGCATTCCCGCCACCGCGGAGAAGGCGTACATGGAGCTGGACAACGCGAGCCACTTCTTCCCGAACACGGCGAACACGACCATGGCCAAGTACACGATCTCGTGGCTGAAGCGGTTCGTGGACAACGACACCCGCTACGAACAGTTCCTCTGCCCCGCCCCGGACGACCGCGCGATCAGCGACTACCGGGACACGTGTCCGCACGCCTGAGTGTCCTCGGCCCCGGCGCGCCCGCGCCGGGGCCCCCTTCCGCCGTTGGGAGTTCTTGCGTGACCCTGTCGACCTTCGAGATGTCCGGCGTATCGGTGACCTTCGGTGGTCTCGTCGCATTGTCGGACGTCTCCCTCACCGTCGCACCGGGCCGGGTGCTCGGGGTGATCGGCCCGAACGGGGCGGGCAAGACCACGCTGTTCAACGTCGCGTGCGGTTTCGTCCGCCCGGACACCGGCACGCTGTCCTGGCGCGGCACGGAACTGCGGCGGCTGCGCCCGCATCATCTCGCCGGCCTCGGCATCGCGCGCGGCCTGCAGGAACTCGGCCTGTTCGACCGGATGACCGTGCTGGAGAACGTCCTCGTGGGCGCGGGCAGGCACGCGAAATCCGGCTTCTGGTCTTCGTTGCTGGGGTTGACGAAGGACGAGAAGGCCCTGACCGAGCGGGCGATGAAGCAGCTGGACGACTTCGGCATCGCCGACGTCGCCCATCGCTACCCCACCAGTCTTCCTTACCCGACGAGGAAAAGGGTCGCTTTGGCGCGAGCGCTCGTGAGCGAACCCGACCTGCTGCTGCTCGACGAACCGGCCGGCGGCCTGTCGTCGGCCGAGATCGACGAGATCGGCGTGCTGGTCCGCGGCCTGACCGAAAGCATGTCGGTGATGCTCGTCGAGCACCATATGGATCTGGTGATGGGGGTCTGCGACGAGATCGTGGTGCTGGACTTCGGCAGGGTCATCGCCCGCGGCACCCCGGACGAGATCCGCGCCGATCCGGCGGTGCAGGCGGCCTACCTCGGCGAGGAGGTGGCCGGTGCTGACCGTTGAGCGGATCTCGGCGAGCTACGGCCCGGTGCGCGCGCTCGATTCGGTGAGCCTTTCGGCCGCCGAAGGCGAGATCACCGCGGTGCTCGGCGCGAACGGCGCGGGCAAGACCACGTTGCTGCGCACCATCTCCGGCCTCGTCCGGCCCGCGGGCGGCCATATCCGTCTCGGTGGCAGGGAGTTGAGCCGGGTGTCTACAGAGGACCTTCCCGCGCTGGGTCTCGCGCATGTTCCCGAAGGCCGCGGCGTACTGGCCGAACTGACCGTCGAGGAGAACCTGCGGCTCGGCGCGCTCGGGGCGCGCGGCCGGGTGAAGACGGCCGACCTGCACCGGATCTACGACCTCTTCCCCGTGCTCGCCGAGCGCAAGAACGGCCTCGCGCACGTCCTCTCGGGCGGCGAGCGGCAGATGCTGGTCATCGGCCGAGCGCTGCTCTCCCGGCCGAAGGTGCTGCTGCTCGACGAACCCTCCTTGGGTCTCGCGCCCAGGGTCGTGGCGCGGATCTTCGGGCTGCTGCGCGGTCTCGTCCACGACGAAGGCCTGGCCGTCGTGCTGGTCGAGCAGAACGCCCGCAGCGCGCTGTCCATCGCCGATCACGGTGTCGTGCTCAACCTCGGGCGGGTCGTCGTCCGGCGGGACGCGGCCGCGCTCGTCGCGGACGACGCGCTCCGGCACGCCTACCTCGGATTCTGAAAGGGAGCTTCGTGCAGCAACTGCTCACCACCGCGCTCACCGGCCTGACGCTGGGCGCGGTCTACGCCGCGTTCGCGCTGGCGCTCGTGCTGATCTGGCGGGCGACGCGGATCGTGAACTTCGCGCAGGCGCCGATGGCGATGATCACCACGTACGTCGCGCTCGTCCTGATCGACGCGGGCTGGTCGTACTGGGCGGGTTTCGCCGTCGCCCTGCTTTCGGGCCTGGTACTCGGCGCGCTGGTGGAACGGTTCGTGATCCGGTTCGTGTCCGGGAAACCCGAGATCAACGCCGTCATCCTGACCCTGGGGCTGTTCATCGTGCTGCACGCGCTGGCGGCGCTGGTGTTCGGCTCGCGGTACCGGTCGTTCCCGGCGCCGTTCGGGCTCACCGGTTTCCAGGTCGGCGGCACGACGATCGCGCTGACCGGGTTCGGCGTGTTCACCATCGCCGCCGTCGGCGTGGTGCTGATCGGGCTCGTGGTGCTGTTCCGCGGTACCGATCTGGGCCTGCGGATGCGGGCCGCGGCCTTCGACCGGGAGGTGGCCCGCCTGCTCGGGGTGCGGGTCGGGCGGATGCTCACCCTCGGCTGGGCGCTGGCCGCGCTCGCCGGTTCGCTGTCGGGCCTGCTGATCGCCGGCGGCGGCCTCGTCCATCCGTCCTATATGGACGGTGTGGTGGTGTACGGCTTCGTCGCCGCGGTGCTCGGCGGGCTGGACAGCCCGGTCGGCGCGGTCGTCGGCGGCGTCGTCCTCGGCCTGTCGCTGAGCCTGGTGAGCGGCTACGTCGGCGCGGAACTGGTGCCCCTCGCCGCGCTGGCCCTGCTCATGGCGGTGCTGCTCCTGAAACCCGGCGGCCTGTTCACGAGCGTTCACGAACGGAGGGTCTGACGTGCTGCGACGTCATCTGCTGGGCGCGCTGGCCGCACTGATCATCGTCGTGCTCGCGCTGGAGAACTCCGGGCCGTATCTCACCGCGCAGTTCACCACGATGGCGTATCTCGCGATCGCGGCGGGCGGCCTGACCGTCCTGACCGGACTCAACGGGCAGCTCTCCTTGGGACACGGCGCGCTGATGGCCGTCGGCGCCTATTCGACGGCGCTCCTGCTGAGGTCGGATGCCTTGCCGCTCCTGGTGATCCTGCTCCTGGCGATGGTGATCACCCTCATGGTCGGGGCACTCGTCGGCGTTGCCGCCGCCCGGTTACACGGGCCGTATCTCGCCGGGGCGACGCTCGCGCTCGCCGTCGCCGTCCCCGGTATCCCGTTGTTCTTCGGCGAATCGCTCGGCGGTGAGCAGGGCTTGCCGGTCCGGATGCCGGAGATCCCCGCCTGGCTGGCGGACGCAGCGTACTTCGTCACCGGCCAGGACCTCACGTCGATCCGTTACCTCGCTTACCTTTCGTGGTTCGCGGTGATCGCCGTGTTCGTCCTGCTGGCGAACCTGTCTCGCGGTCGCGTCGGACGCGACTGGCGTGCGGTCCGCGACGAGGATGTGGCCGCCGAACTGGCCGGGATCGACCTCGCCCGCACCCGGGTGCGGGCGTTCGTGGTCAGCGCGGGCTGCGCGGGGCTGGCCGGTGCGCTGATGGCCCTGTCCGCACGGTTGGCCGCGCCGAGCGGTTTCGCGCTGACGCTGTCGCTGCTGCTGGTGTCCGCGGTGGTGCTCGGCGGTCTCGGAAGCCTCACCGGAGCGTTCGCCGGGGCCGCGCTGCTGACCTTCCTGCCGCCACTGGTGACCGGCGCGGGAACGGATCTCGGCCTGTCGGACGTGCAGGCCGCGCATCTGGCGCCGTTGCTCTACGGCCTGGTCACCGTCCTGATCGTGCTGCTCGCACCGGCGGGCCTCGCCGGCGGGCTGCGGAAACTCATCCACTGGAGGCGAAGTTCATGAAACGCTGGACCAAGGCCGTGGCCGTCTTCCTGGCCGTGACGGTCACCGCCGCCTGCGGTGCGGGCGGCAGACCCGAGGGCGACCGGAAGGGCTCGACGGTCGGCGTCACCGACACGACCATCAAGATCGGGGCGCATTTCCCGCTGACCGGCGTCGCCGCGCCGGGCTACAGCGAGATCCCCGGCGGACATCAGGCGTACTACGACTACGTGAACGCGAATGGCGGTGTCCACGGCCGCAAGATCGAGTTCGTGGTGAAGGACGACGGCTACAACCCGACCACGACCAGCGCCGTGACCAACGAACTGGTGCTCAAGGAAGAGATCTTCGCGATGGTCGGCGGCCTCGGGACGCCGACGCACAGCGCCGTCGTCGACTTCCTGAACAACTCGAAGGTGCCGGATCTGTTCGTGTCGTCGGGTTCGCTGCGCTGGGGCGACGACCCGAAGAAGGCGCCGTTCACCTTCGGCTGGCAGCCGGACTACGAGATCGAGGGCAAGATCATCGGCGACTGGGTGCGCAAGAACCTGCCGAACGCCAAGATCGGCCTGTTCCTCCAGGACGACGACTTCGGCCGCGATGGCGAGAAGGGCGCGCGGCGCTACCTCGGCGAGCAGATCGTCGAGGTAGCGAAGTACTCGCCGGGCAACACCGACATCGCGCCGCAGATCGCGAAACTCAAGGCCGCGGGCGTGGATCTGGTGCTGGGCTTCACCGTTCCGTCGTACACCGCGCTCTCGCAATTGGCTTCGCTGAAGATCGGGTTCAAGCCGAAGTGGTTCTACAGCAACGTCGGCTCCGATCCCGCGCTCGTCGGCTCCCTGCTCGCGCGGTTCTCCGAAGGCAAGGTGACCAACGGCGCGTCACTCATCGACGGCGTGGTCACCACCGAATACCTGCCCGGTGTCGACGCGCCGGACAACGCGTGGACGAAGCTGTGGCAGAACGTCTGGAAGGCGCACGGCAAGGGCGGCGACCTGACGAACTACCGCATCTACGGGATGGCGCAGGCGTACACGTTCGTCCAGGCGTTGCAGGCGGCCGGAAAGGACCTGACGCGGGAACGGATCGTCGAAGTGCTCCAGCAGTCCGGGAAGACCTTCGCGGGACCGGGCCTGGCGCCGTTCCGCTACACCGGCGAGAACCACCTGGGCATTTCCGGGATGTCGGTGGTCGAGCTCAAGGGAGGCGTCGGCAAGGATCTGACCCCGGTACTGGTGACAGACCTCGGCGACGCCCCCATCGAGGCGAACGATTCGGCGGCGAACGACGCGCCGCCGCCGAACGGGATCGCCGGCAGCTGAGTCACCGTGCCGGCAGCACGCGTCCCCGCACCTCGCCGAACCCGATCCGCGAGCCGTTCGCGCCGGGCGCGGTGCCGGTGATCACGACCTCGTCGCCGTCCTGCAGGAAGGTGCGCTCCTCCCCCTTGACCGTGAGCGGTTCCTTGCCGCCCCAGGACAATTCGAGGAACGCGCCGCGCTGACGCTTCTCCGGCCCGGAGATCGTCCCGGAGCCGTACAGGTCACCCGTGCGCGACGACGCGCCGTTGACCGTCAGGTGCGCGAGCATCTGCGCGGGTGACCAGTACATCTCGCGGAACGGCGGGCGGCTGACCTCCTCACCGTTCCATTCGATGACGAGGTCGATGTCGAGCCCCCACGGGTCGCTCTCCCGCAGGTACGGCAGCGGCTCCGGATCGGTCTGCCCGGGCAGCGGGATCCGCGCGGCTTCCAGCGCCAGGATCGGCACCACCCACGGGGAGATCGAGGTCGCGAAGCTCTTCCCGAGGTGCGGGCCGAGCGGGACGTACTCCCACGCCTGGATGTCGCGGGCCGACCAGTCGTTGAGCAGGACCGCGCCGAAAACGTGGCGAGGGAAGTCGTCCGGCGTGATCGGGGTGTTCAGCGGCGTCCCGGTGCCGACGACGAACCCCATCTCCGCTTCGATGTCGAGCCGCGCGCTCGGCCCGAACACCGGCGCCGTGTCGGCCGGGGCCTTGCGCTGACCGCTCGGGCGCACGATGTCCGTACCGGAGACCAGGACCGTGCCGGAGCGTCCGTGGTAGCCGACCGGGAGGTGTTTCCAGTTGGGCAGCAACGGTTCCGCGTCGGGGCGGAACAGCCTGCCGACGTTCGAGGCGTGGTGTTCGGAGGCGTAGAAGTCGACGTAATCGGCGACCTCGATCGGCAGGTGCAGTGTCACCCGTCCGACTGGGTGGACCGCGCCGTCGGGGAGTTCGCCGGAGACCAGGTCGCGGATCCGCTCGCGGACCGCCACCCAGCGGTCGTATCCCTGTGCCATGAACGGGTTCAGCGTCGGCGCGGCGAACACGTCGTCGCCGAGCGCCGCGGCCAGGTCGACGACGGAGTCGCCGACGCGCACGCCGACGCGCGGGGAATCACCGTCGACGGAGAACACGCCGTACGGCAGGTTGTCGATCCCGAACAGGGAGCCTGCGGGGATGTCGATCGTGGTCATGCCTCTCCTCGGGGCGCCTCGAGCAGGCCGAGTCCGGCCAGTTCGGTCAGGGGGTCGGTGATGCTGCAGGTGCCGAACGACGTGAAGCCCGCGCGGACCGCGGCGACACGATCCGCGTCCAGCGCGCGGAGCCGCTCGGCGATGACGGCGCCGTCTCGTTCGGCGAGAACGGCTTCGGCGTCTCCGCCGGTGAGGACGGCGTCTGTGGCGAGCATCAGGTTGAGGAAACCGTGCTGTTCGAAGCCGGTCTCCGGATCGGTGTTGCGGAGTGCGTGATGCAGGCCCGCGGTGGCCTTGAACGGCACACCCGTGTCGCAGGCCGCACGGACCGCGGCGGCGAGTTCGGCTTCGTCGGGGTACAGGTCGGCGCGGACGCCGCCGGTGCGGAACTTCGCCCGGTGACCGGTGCCGGAAAGGGCGGTCAGCAGCGGGATTCGCCGCTCGTCACGCGGGATCTCGACGAAGACCGGCGCGGTGGCACGGGAAAGCGCGGCGAGCACCTCGTCCGCACCCATCCCGTCCGGGACGGCGATCTCGAGCGCTTCGAGCTTCACCGGGAGTTTGGCGACCGCGTCGAGCACGCCGTCGAGCTGCGCGGGTCCGCCGGGCAGGGTCACCGAGACCGGCAGCGGGGTCTCCCGGCCGTCCAGCACCTCGGCGAGGTCGCCGAGCGCGGTCGCGGCGATGACCAAGGGCCCGACGAGGCCGGCGTACCAGGCGGAGACGTGCTCGTCGTGCGCCGCGACGGCGTCCGGCAGCGGGGCCAGACCGGGCGGGAACACCGCGGCGTCGTCGCACAGCCCGGCGAAGAGCGCGGGAATCCGTCCGCCGTCCACCATGGTCTCCTCCTCGCCGATTTAGTTCACACTTTGACTATCCATCGGGCAGCGTAGTCCGGTCTTCCGGGGGACGGGAAGGCCTACTTGCGGCTCCGGGTGCCGAACTCGGCGCGGCTGGTGATCAGCTTGCCCAGCAGCATCACGAGGATGCGCTGTTCGGTCTCGGTCAACGCGTTCGTCCAGCCGAATTCGCGCTCGTTGTGCTCGCGGAAGACCGAGACCATCTCCTCCCGCCCCGCCTCGGTGAGCGACAACCGCACCGAACGTCCGTCGCGCTCGTCCGGTGCCCGGTCGAGCATGCCCTCCGCGACCAGCGTCTTGACCAGGTTCGACACCGCGGCCCGGCTCATCCCGGTCAGCCGGGCGGCGCTGGTCGGTTCGAGCGGTCCGGCGAGCCAGACCACGAACAGCAGCCGGAACGCCGACCAGGACCGCCCGCGCGGCCGGTGCACCGCGGCTTCGAGGTCGTAGGTCACCAGGTCGGAGGCGCGGTTGAGGGTCAGGAGCACCTCGGTCGCCAGCTGGTGGCGGAAGCCGTACTCCTGGGCGAGCCGCCGGTTCGCCAGCGCCACGAACGACCAGAAGTCCAGCCCGGCCGCGTCCACGTCTTCCATCGGCGAACACTAACCCGGTCCTGCGAAAATGGTCAAAGTCGAAACTACTTTTACGCGCTTGGAGATTCCTCCATCAAGGCCACGTGATCATGGACATCTCTCCATGGCGAGACATCGGTCCGGCCCTGTTTGCTGGGGCCATGAGCAGAACGGAAGTGCCACCAGGAACCGCCAAGGCGGTCCGCGTGGCCGCAGGCGACCTGATCCGCGTGATCGACGTCGACGGCGGCCAGGTCGGGGACGTGTTCGCCTTCCGCGACAGCGGAGGGGCCGAACTGACCGAGCACCACAGCGCGGCGCACACCCGCGCCGGCGTCGACAGGCTGTTCCCCGCGGTCGGCGAGGCCTTCCTGACCGACCTGCGCCACCCGATCCTCACACTGGCCGAAGACACCTCGCCTGGCGAGCACGACATGCTCATCCCGGCGTGTGACCCGGCTCGGTACGCCGCGCTGGGCGCACCGGACCACCGGTCCTGCGCCGCGAATCTGCGAGAGGCGTTGGCAGCGGAGGGCCTGAGCTTCGCCGGTCCGACCCCGCAGCCGATCAACGTCTTCATGCGCATCCCGGTCGGCGAGGGCGGACGCCTGAACTGGCTCACCGCGAACTCGCGCCCCGGCGACGCGGTGACCCTGCGGGCCGAGCTGGACTGCGTCGTCGTGGTCTCCGCCTGCCCGCAAGACCTTGTCCGGATCAGCGACGCCGGACTCTCCCCGCTCGCCATCGAAACCGTCCACAATGGAGGAACCAGGTCATGACGACCACCGTCGAACACCCCGCGCTCGCCCCGGTCACCCTCGGCGGTCTCGCGCTGCGCAACCGCTACGCCGTCGCCCCGATGTCCCGCGTCTCCGCGCGGCCGGACGGCACCCCGACCGGCGAAATGGCCGACTACTACGCCGAATTCGCCCGCGGCGGCTTCGGGCTGGTGTTCAGCGAGGGCACCTACCCCGACAGCGCGGCCAGCCAGGGCTACCTCAACCAGCCGGGCCTCGCGCGGGACGAGCACGTCGCGGGCTGGCGGGTGGTCACCGCCGGAGTCCGCGCGGCGGGCGGCCGGATGATCGCGCAGCTCATGCACGCCGGGGCCATCGCGCAGGGCAACCCGCACACCGTCGGCCCGTCGGCCGTCCAGCCGCGCGGGGAGAAAATGCGCGCGTACGGCGGTTCCGGGCCGTGGCCGGTCCCCCGCGAACTGACCACCGCCGAGATCGACGACATCATCGACGGTTTCGCGGCCGCGGCCGTGCGTGCCCGTCAGGCCGGCTTCGACGGCGTCGAGGTGCACGCGGCCAACGGGTATCTGCTCGACCAGTTCCTGACCGACTACACCAATCACCGCACCGATTCCCACGGCGGACCGGTCGCGAACCGGATCCGGCTGACCGCCCGGGTCGTGACCGCCGTCGCCGAGGCGGTGCCGGAGCTGGTGACCGGCGTGCGGTTGTCGCAGACGAAGGTCAACGACTTCACCTATCGCTGGCCGGGTGGCCGCGCCGACGCCGAGGTGATCTTCGCAGCGGTCACCGAGGCGGGCGTGCAGTACCTCCACATCGCCAGTGAGGGCCGGAACTGGCTGGAGACGGCGAAGCTGGCCGACGGCGGCACGATCACCGCGCTCGCCCGCGAGGTCACCGGGCTGCCGGTGATCGCCAACGGCGGGATGCACGACCTCGCGCAGGCACACGACGTCCTCACCGGCGGGCACGCCGACCTGCTGTCGATCGGGCACGGCGCGCTGGCCAACCCCGATCTGCCCGCCCGCGTCGCGGCGGCGGAACCGCTGGCCGAGTTCGACCGGGCGATGGTCTCCCCGACGGTCACGGTGGCGAACGCGCGCCGTTGGCGGGAGAGTCGGCAGGCGTGACTGAAGCAAGCTGGCACGGCGGCGCGGCCGCGGTCGCGACCCTGACCTTCGACGTCGACGCGGAGTCCCCGATCCTCGCCCGGGGACGGGGCTACGCGGACCACCTGTCGACCATGTCCCATCAGGCGTACGGACCCAGGGTCGGGGTGCCGCGCGTCCTCGATCTGCTCGACGAACTGGCCGTGCCCGCGACGTTCTTCGTGCCGGGCTGGGTCGCCGAACAGCGGCCCGGCCTCGCCGCCTCGATCGTGGAACGGGGGCACGAGGTGGCCCACCACTCCTACAGCCACCGGCCGCCGACCGCGATGACCGCCGCCGAGCAACGCGCCGATTTCGAACGGGGCATGGCGGTCTTCGCCGCACAGGGCATCGAGATCAGCGGACATCGCGCGGCGGGCTGGGAGTCCACATGGGACACTCCGGCGCTGGTGGCCGGACACGGGCTGAGCTACGACTCGTCGCTGATGGCCGACGACCGGCCGTACCTGATCGACACCGGGGCGGGCCGGATCGCCGAATTGCCGGTGCACTGGTCGCTCGACGACTGGGAGCAGTACGCGTTCCTTCCCGCACCGCACGTCGGCTCGGTGATCACGTCGCCGATACGGGTGCTGGAGATGTGGCGCGCCGAGCTGGACGCGATGCGCCGCTATCGGTGCCTGTTCAACCTGTGCCTGCACCCGTTCCTTTCGGGCAGGCCGGGTCGGCTTGAGGCGGTGCGCGCGCTCATCGAGTTCGGGCTCGGGCTCGGCGACGTCCGGTTCGCGCTCTGCCGCGACGTGGCGGCCGCGGCGCTGGCGGACCCCGCCTTGCCCGTGGAACCGTTGCGGCGCCTCGAAGTCGACCCCGCGGTCTATCCGGACTGACCCGCTTCGAGCGCCAGGAACAGGTCGACCCGGTCCGCGGTCCGCCCGACGTCGCGGCCGGTCAGCTCGGTGACCTTGGCCAGCCGGTTGCGCAAGGTGTTGACGTGCACGAACATGGCCGCGGCGGTGGCCGCCCAGTGGCCGTCGTGGTCGAGGAACGCCCGCAAGGTCGTCTCCAGTTCGCCGTCGCGGAGGCGGTCGTGCTCGCGCAGCGGCCCGAGCAGGGCGTCGGCGAAGGTGTGCCGCCACTGTTCGTCGTGCGACTCCAGCAGCAGCCGGTAGCTGCCCAGCTCGGCGAAACTCGCGGCGATCGGCCCGCCGCGCCTGCCACGGAGCACGCGGCAGGCTTCGCGGCTGCGCGACAACGGCGTCCGCAGTTCGGCCGCGCCCGGCACCGGGTCGGCGAGTCCGACGACCACGCGCCCACCGGAGAGCCGGTGCGAAACCGACGCCGCCAGCCGCGGCGCGAAGGCGGCGGGCGACTGCCTGCCCGAACGGAACGGCAGCACCGCGACGACGTCCTGGCTGCCCGCCGCGACGACCGCGGGGAGCCCGTCCGCCAAGAGGAAGTCCGTGACGGCCTCGGCCATCCCCGGCGGGGTGGCGGCTTCTTCACCGGCGAACGCCAGCGCGATCACCGCCAGCGGACCGTCCGGGTCGACCCCGAAGGCGCGCAGCCTGCCGGGCACCTCCGCGGCGCGCTGCGCGCCGGAGAGCACCATGTCCAGCAGTTCGACGGCGAACCGCATCTCGATCGCCTGCACCGCCTGGTGCCGGGCCACCTCCAGGCTGAGGTAGCGGGCGGTCTGCTCCAGCGCGTCCCGCTCCCCGCGGGTTAGCTCCGCCGCAGGACGCAGGCACAACAGCGCGGCGTCCGCGTCGCCGATCGCGCCGACGGGGAACAACGCCGCCCGCGTGCCCGCGCCGAGATCCGCCTCCAACGGCGGCGGATGCCCGGCCAGCGCCTCGGCCGCGGCGCGCGTCTGCCCGGCGTCCAGTTCGGCGCCGGCGGACGCCAGCTCCCGGCCCATCCGGTCCACGACCGCCAGCGGGAGTTCGTGTTCCCGGCGGAGGACCGCGAGCACCCCGGACGCGCCCGCGCCCCTCGACAGCGCCGAAGTCAGCTCGTCGCCTCGGCGCACCAACGACATCAGCGCGTTCTGCCGATCGGTGGCCTGGATCGCCGCGGCGGCGCGGGTGACCGCCGTGAACGGCACCGCCACCGAGATCTCCAGCAGCGGCAACCCGGCTTCCCGGCAGGCGTCGGCGAGCGCGGGCGGGGTGTCGCGTTGTTCCACGCGCAGGCCGAAGATGATCCCCGCCGCTCCGGCGCCGACCACCCGCGCGACGAAATCCGCCGGATCGACCCGGTCCAGCCACAGGCCGTTGGTCAGCACGACCTCGTGCTCGCGCACGTACGGTCCCGGATCGGGGAGCTCGGTGTTGTGCACCCACAACACCTGCCCGGCCAGTGCGCCGTCGCGGCCGGGGACGACCACCCGCAGTTCCAGGGCCGGGTCCTCGACCAGTGCCGCCAAGGTCAGCATGGCTGTGAATATATCCAGCCGCGCCGGTCCTTCATGGATGAACGGCCATTTCATCGTTTTGTCATGAGCCCTGGTTAGCGTGCCTCGGAGACCCTTCAGGATTCGAGGAGCCCCACTGTGACGGCAGTTTCGAGCACGATCGCCGAGCGCTACACCCTGCTCGAGAAGTTGGGCGGCGACGGGACGGCCGTGCTGTGGCGCGGCGAGGACGGGCCGGACGGTCCCCCGGTCGTGATCAAGCAACTGCCGCTTCCCACGCACGAACCCGCCCGCGTGAAGCGGCTCCAGGAGGAAGCTCGTGTCGCGGTGGATCACCCGTCGGTGGTGCCCGTCCGGGATGTCGTGGTCGCGGACGGAAGTGCGTTCGTCGTGATGGATCCGGTGGAGGGACGGACCCTGGAGGGCCTGGCGTCCGCGGGGCCGCTGTCGCCGCGGTTCGTGGCCGACCTCGGCGGGAAGGTCCTCGGCGCGCTCACCGCCGCGCACACGGCGGGCGTCGTGCACGGGGACGTGCGGCCCGCGAACATCCTGGTGGCTCCCGACGGTGCGGTGAAGCTGATCGGCTTCGGGATCGCCAAGGCCCTCGACCCGGCGGGCACACCGGCCTTCCTCGCCCCCGAAACGATCGCTGGACACGAAGGCACGCCCCATTCCGACCTCTGGTCGCTCGGCGTGACCCTGCTCAGCGCGAGCGAGGGCGGGAACTTCTTCCAGCGGGCGAACGTCGCGGCCACGCTGTACGCCGTCGTCAACGAGCAGCCCGCCATCGACCGGACGCCCCGCCCGCTCGCGGACGTCCTGCGCGGGCTGCTGGCGAAAGCGCCGCACGCGCGCATGCTGCCGGATCAAGCGCTCCCGTTACTGGCCCAGGCCGCGAGCGGGATCGAAACGCCGGTGCAGATCCCGCCGACGCGTCCCGGCCTGACACCGCCGTCGGTCTTCGCGGTACTGACCGGGGTGGCGAGCATGCTCTTCGGTTTCTTCGTGCTGACGGACGCGATGCTGGTCCACTACGTGTACCTGATGCACTGGCATTGGGTGCCACTGTTGCTCTGTCATGTCGCCCTCGTCTTGTCGGGGGTGTTTTCGGTGGCCGGCGGCGGGCTCCTGCTCGCCAACGTCCGCCGCGGGCAGGTCATGATCACCGTCGGCGGCGGGCTGACGCTGTTCAGCCTGCTTCTGCTGAAGGCGCTGGATGAAGCGGAGTACCTGGGTCTTCCTCTACAACCGGGGCTTACCCTCGACCTCCTCGCCATCGTCTTCGCCGTGCTCTTGACCATCACCGTGTGGTTCGTGCCGGCGAAACGCCCTGCTGTGGGCTGATCCGCTCACAGCAGAGAAACCGGCGGGCGAGCAGGCCCCGGCGGCATGGTCGGGGCATGAGCGACAACGAGAAGCAGCCACTCTTCGACCAACGGCAACGGGAACGGTTCTTCAGCCAGCGTGTGCTGGTCCTCGACGGCCCGCTCGACGACGACAACGGGACGGTCCTCACCACCCAGCTGCTGTCACTGGCGAGCGAGGACCCGCGCAAGGACATCGCGCTGTGGATCCACTCGCCGGGCGGTTCGGTCCCGTCGATGCTGGCGATCCGGGACGTGATGCGGCTCGTGCCGTGCGACGTCGCCACCCTCGCGCTGGGGCTGGCGTGCAGTGCC
The DNA here is from genome assembly GCF_003947535.1 of Amycolatopsis sp. WAC 04169. NCBI lineage: Bacteria > Bacillati > Actinomycetota > Actinomycetes > Pseudonocardiales > Pseudonocardiaceae > Amycolatopsis > Amycolatopsis sp. WAC 04169. The sequence continues at coordinate 210,003 of NZ_QHJI01000004.1, forward strand.
GGGCAGTTCCTGCTCTCCGCGGGCACCCCGGGCAAACGGTTCGCCCTGCCGCACGCGCGGATCCTGATGCACCAGGGTTCGGCGGGCATCGGCGGCTCGGCCGTCGAGGTGGAGGTGCAGGCGGACGACCTGCGCTACACGCGCGACACGGTGCTCGGGCTCATCGCCGACGACACCGGGCAGCCCATCGACCGGATCTTCGCCGATTCGCTGCACGATCGCTGGTTCACCACCGGACAGGCCCGCGAATACGGCTTCATCGACCACATCGTCGAAAGCCTCGACCAGGTCGTCCCCGTCCGCACCCACAAACTCGGCCTCGGCACGGAAAGGGGTGCGGGCAAGTGAGCACCTACACCATCCCCAACGTCATCTCCCGCAGCCCCGCCGGCGAGCGGATCATGGACGTCTACTCGCATCTGCTGTCGGAGCGGATCATCTACCTCGGGACCGCGATCGACTCCGGGGTGGCAAACGCCCTGATCACGCAGCTGCTGTACCTGGAGGCGGACAACCCCGAGCAGGAGATCAACCTCTACATCAACACCGAGGGCGGCGACCCGTCGGCGATGCTCGCGCTGTACGACACCATGCGCTTCATCAAGGCGCCGGTGGCGACGACCTGTGTCGGCCAGGCCGTCGCGGCGGGCGCGATCCTGCTGGCCGCGGGTGAGGCGGGGCACCGGTTCGTGCTGCCGCACACGCGGGTGGTGCTGCACCAGCCCGCGGCGCAGGGGCGCGGCACGATCCCGGACCTCATCCTGCAGGCCGACGAGGTCGTGCGGGTGCGGACGCAGCTGGAGGAGATCCTTTCCGCCCACACCGGCCGCGCCGTCTCGGACCTGCGGCACGACACCGACCGGGACCGCGTGTTCGACGCGGCGGGCGCCGTCGCCTACGGGCTGGCGGACCGCGTCCTCGACGAACGTGCCTAGGCGGCCATGAGCACGGGCCCTCGCGGACGGCGGCCGACCGCGAGGCCCGTGCTGCCGCCCCGGCTGATCGTGCCCGCGATCCCGAAGAGCAGCTCCGCCAGGTCGAGCCCGAGCGCGCCGGTGACCGCGGCGATCATCTCGCTCGACGGCTCCTTGCGGCCGCGCTCGATCTCCGAGAGGTACTGCGGCGAGATCCCCGCGCGTTCCGCGACGTCGACGAGGCGGCCGCCCTGTTCCTCCCGCGCGGCGCGCAGGCTCCGGCCCAGCACGTCACGCCACAGCGGTTCCGGTTCGGGGCGCTTCTGCTGGAAAGGAAGGATGTCCGCCATACGGTCATCGTGACATCGGGCCGGGGCCCGCGTACGCCGTTCCGCTCAAGGCGAAACCGGGTCCCGGAACGCGCGACGGTACGCGCCCGGCGTCGTGCCGACCTGGTCGCGGAAGCGGCGGCGGAGGTTCACGGCCGACGTCAGCCCGACGCGGGACGCGATCACCTCCACCGGGAGGCCGGTCTCCTCCAGCAGGGTGCGCGCTTCGGTCACCCGGCGCGTCAGCAGCCACGCGCCCGGCGTGGTGCCGAGCTGATCGGCGAAACGCCGGGCCAGCGTGCGCGGCGAGACGTTGAGGTGCGCGGCCAGATCGGCCACCGACAACGGCGTCCCGAGGCGGGTGCCTGCCCATTCGAGGAGACCGTCCAGCTCGTCGCCGGGCGGCGGGGCCGGGACGAACTGCGCCTGCCCGCCGTCGCGATGCGGCGGCATCACCATGTGCCGGGCGACGAGGGCGGCGTGCGCGGCGCCGTGGTCACGCCGGACGAGGTGCAGGCAGAGATCGATCCCCGCGCCCGCCCCGGCGCTCGTGGCGACGTCTCCGTGGTCCACGTAGAGCACGTCCGGTTCCACCTGGATCAGCGGGAATTCCTCCCGCAGCTGGGCGGCGCGCGCCCAATGCGTGGTCGCCGACCTGCCGTCGAGCAGCCCGGTGCGGGCCAGAGCGAAGACACCGGAGCAGATCGTGACGAGCCGCGCTCCCCTGGCGTGCGCGCGCAGGAGCGCCCGGCGCACGGGGGCCGACAGCGGCGCCTCGACCGGGGACCAGCCGGGGATGAGCACGGTGTCGGCGTCCGCCAGCGCGGAAAGTCCCCGCCTCACGGACATCGCGTACCCGGCCGTGGTCGGCACCGGGCCGGGCTTCTCCGTGCAGACGTCGAACTCGTAGTACTTCGGCACCCCGGCCCGCTCCGTGCCGAAGACCTCGGCGGCGATCCCGAGCTCGAACGTCGACTGCACCGGCCGCACCAGTGCCCTCACGCGATGCATGGCAAGAAAGTACCCCATGGTGTCTTCCCTGACACTGTCCGGCGGCCCGACGACCGAGGCAGCATGGGGACATGCACTCAGAGATCCTCGCCCAAGAGGGCTACACTTCCGTCTCCGCCAAGGAATCCCCCGCGCGCGAGCTCTTCCCCGGAATCCGTCTTCGTCCACTGTGGACAGGAACGGACGGCGCGCAGGCGAATCTGCTGGAAATGGATCCCGGAAGTTCGTGGCCGCACCGCGACGTCCACGAACCCGGCCCCGAAGAGGTGTTCGTCGTCTCCGGCACCTTCAACGACGGCGCGCGCGAGTATCCGGCGGGGACGTTCCTGCACGCCCCGGCCGGTTCATGGCATGTGCCCGCGTCGGCGACCGGGTGCACGCTGTTCGTCTTCTACCCCGAGGGCTGAACCGACAAGCCGCTCTCGGTCGCGAGGATCCCCGCGACCGAGACGGCCTGTTCACTGGTGATCTTCGCGCCGCGCAGGGTCAGCAGACCGCGGACGCCGGACAGTCGCGAGCCGCGGAGATCGCAGCCCACCGCGGCGGTCGCCGCGAACTCGGTTTCGGTGAAATCGCAGTCCACGAAGGTCAGCCGGGACAGATCGCCGGAGAACACCGTCTCCCGGAACGAACATCCGGAGAACACGACCGAACCCTTCACCCGCTCGACGGTCACCGAGGCGTAGTCGAATCGCCCGTTCTCGACGTACAGATCGGTGGCGGAACTGATCGCCACTCCGAGCCCGATCGCCCGGCAGCGCAGGATTTCGACCCGCCGGGCCGACAGTTCGCGAATCGCCGCGTTGGACAGGTCGACGCCTTCGAAAACCACGTTGGAGAGCGTCAACCGGTCGAGGCGGGCGTTCGCTAAACTCACGTCCGAGACAAGCGAGTGCGCGATCTCCCCGCCACCGCGGGCACCGTCCTGCTCGCCGCCGTCGAGGTGGACCGAGTCGAAGTCGAAATCGCCGCGGAACACTGCGGGTTCGCTTCCGAGGTCTTCGCGCTCGACCGAAGGCCGCCGCACCCTGATGCCGTCGAAATCCCGGAACTCCATGCCCCGGACCGTACCGGGGCCCGCCTGGGCAGGCGGGCCCCGCCGGTCACGAGGTCAGTCCCGGACGCCCTTCACCGCGTCCTTGACCTTCTCGCCCGCCTGCTTGACGTTGGCCTTGCCCTGCTCGGCCTTGCCTTCCGCCTGCCACTGCTCGTTGTCCGTGGCGTTCCCGGCGGCTTCCTTCGCCTTGCCCTTGAGCTCGTCGATCTTGTTCTCGGCCTTGTCGTTCATCGGAGCCTCCTTCGTTGTCCGTCGCCTCCGAATACCCGGCTCACGGCCCCGAAAACGGCGCGTTCGTCACAGTCATCTCTCGCCGCCCGTGTGACCGCAGGGATATTCCGTCCTGGCGGCGACGGCTTCGCAGACCGGGCAGTTGTTGACCGGCCGCTCCCGCCGACCCCAGTAGGGATGAGTGGCTCCGCAGAGCGCGGTGACCGGCTCGCCGAGCCCGGGGTCCGGGTTGCAGACGGGGCAGTAGGCGTGTGCCGCCCGCTCGATTCCGGCTGTCATGCTCCACCTCCTGGTGGATAGGCCGTTCCCCGGTCAGAATACGGCGGTCCTCGCTCCGCGTTCTCCGAGACGTCCCCCGATCGTGGCGCCCCGGGGCCCTGAATGGCCGCTGTTCCGCTACTGCGTCCGGTTCTATCGTTCGGCGCATGGCAAGCGACTTGCAGCGGCGCAAGGTGTCGGGGGTCTTCGCCGCGATGGACGTCGACGGCGACGGTTTCCTTGAGGAGCAGGACTTCCAGGCCCTGGCCGACCGCTGGGCGCGGCGGCGCGGGCCGGGTGACGAACGGCGCCTGACCGGCATCATGCTGAGCTGGTGGACGACGTTGCTGGCGGCCTCGGATCTGAACCGCGACAACAAGGTCACCCTCGACGAAGTGCTGCTGGTGGTCGACAAGCTCCCGGACACGCCCGAGGCCGTGACCGCCACGGCCGACGCGATGTTCGAAGCGGTCGACGAGAACCGCGACGGCCTGATCTCCGCGGCGGAGTACCACCAGTTGATCGAGGTGTGGAACGGATGCCCCACCGACACCGACGCCACCTTCCCGCTGCTGGACTCCGACGGCGACGGGATGCTGTCGCGGGACGAGTTCGCCGCGCTGTGGCTGGAGTTCTGGGCCGGTGACGACGCGGAAGCGCCGGGCACGCTCGTCTTCGGCCCGCTGGCGGTCTGACGGCTTTCGGGCGGACCCCGCGTCCATACGGGCCGACCGCGGCGGCTCGGCACGTCGCCACCGTCCCGGCCGCTCAGGATGGCACGCGTGGAAGCCGACTCGATGGTCTCGCGCGCGATCGCGCTGTGCCTGCGGGACCGGTGGAAGGAAGCCGCCGAACTGTTGGCGGAGAACGATTCCTGGCTGGGCGAGCTCTTCGGCGGCCTGGCCGACCTCTGGGACGGCCGTTCCGCGCGGTTCGGCGCGAGTCTGACCGAGCGCGAGCGGTGGCCGTCGAGGACGGTACCGCGATGCCTGGACGACCAGATCGCTTCGTACGTCGCCGCGTTGCTGGTGCTGGGCGAACGAGCACGCGCGGAGAAGCTGCTCGCCGACGAGGCCTTCCCCGAATCCCGCCTGCGGGACAGCGAACGTTCGCTGCTCGCGGCCATGCGCGGCCGGCCCGGTCCGGCGATCGACTTCGCGCACCGGAGCCTGGCCGACGGCTCCGGGCCCGGCTACGACATCGGGGCCTCCGCGATGCACCTGTCGACCGTGTCGGTCCTGCTGTCACAGGGACGGTCCGCCGAAGCGCGGAAACTGCTGACGGCCGCCCGCGCCACGGCACCGGCGCTGGCGCACCTGCTCGACATCGCCGAAGCCCGCGTCGAACTCGCGGAGGGCGAAACCGAGCGCGCCACCCGGCGCCTCCACGCGGCCACCCGCGGACTGGCCGTCGGCACGGACATCGCCTGGGCCGACCTCGCCGACCTCGCGTTGCGGAGGAACGACCGGGCGTCGGCGAAGCAGGCCCTCGACGCGCTGGAGGCTCTCGCCGCCGCGATGCCGACCGGACGGGTGTTGCTTCATCGGCATCTGGTCCGGGCCTGCCTCGGCGAGGAGCCCGCCGACGAGTGCCTCTGGCTGGCCCGCGAACGCGACCAGCCGCTCGAACTGGCCGTCGTCGCCGAACGCCTGGCGAGCCGTGAGGCTAGATCACCCCGGCCCGGACCGCGTACGCCACGGCGTGCGGCCGGTTCTTCAGCTTCAGCCGTCCGGTGATGCCCTGGATGATGTGCTTCACGCTGCGTTCCGAGTAGCTGAGCTCACCGGCGATCTCGACGGTGTCCTTGCCTTCGGCCATCAGCCGCAGCACGTCGATCTCCCGCGTGGTGAGCCCGGCGGTGTTGACGCCCATCGGGTCGAGCACCTCGCGTTGCAGCCGTTCGACGTGTTTGAGCAGTTCACCGAGCAGGCTCGGCGGAAGCACTCCGCCGCCGGTGGCCGCCGCGCGGACCGCGTGCGCCAGCCGTTCGCCGGTCGTGGCCGACCGCGGCAGGACCGCCACCACCCGGCATTCGATGGCGGGTACGAGCTCAGCCTCGCTGATCTGGCTCACCACGAGCACCACCGGCTTGCCGTCCTCGGCGGCGAGCCGTCGCAGCCAGAGCACGATCTCCGGCGTCAGGCATTCGGCGGCGAACACCAGTACGTCGGTCTCGGCGCGCCGATCCCAGTCCCGGATGTCGATCCCCTGCTGCGTGCCCAGCTGGCTGGCCAGGCCCGCCGTCGTGATCGGGTCGGGCGCGTGCACCGCCACGGTGATCTGTCGGGTTTCCGTGTCCACTTCGTCCCCTCCGCTTGTCCGCGGCCCCAGTCGGATGGATGGGACACAGTCTGCGAAGGAGCTCTTCACGAATTCTCAACGAGGCGTGAAGGACTTCGTGGCCTGCTGAAACGCCTCGACGTACTTGGGGAGCTCGTCCAGAACCTCGCGGAGCCTGTCCTCGGGGCCGGTGTAGTCCGGGTCGGCGAGGAGGGCGTAGCCATAGGCGAGCGTCCGGCGAAGTTCGGCGACGCGGGTTTCCGCCTCGTCGGCGTCGAGGACCAGCCTGCCGTTCTGGGCGAGACTGAGCAGGACATCACCGGCGAACAGCTCCTGATCCTGGCTCACCGGCACAGCATGCACAGCCGCGCATGCCCGCCACCAGGGCCGGACGACACTTTGCCCCTGCGAACGCCCGGGTTTGCCCACTCGCCCGTCACCCGTCCGAGGCCGCGAAAACCACATGAACGGACATCCGATAGTCCATGGGGCGGCGAAATCCGGTCATGGCCGGGCAAACCCACACGGTGAGTGTCCGATTGATTGCGAAACCCACATCGGCGCCACTAGGATTTTCGTCGAGCGGGACATTCTTTTCGGCGGTCGGACGCACAGGCGGCAGGTCATGGACGAGGTTTCCTCGCTGACGGTGCGGCTGCTCGGCGGTTCCCCCGCCCGCCACGGCGACGGCGAGATCGCGCTGGGTCCTGCCCAGCGCCAGGCGGTGTTCGCCACGCTCGCGCTGCACGCCGGCCAGTTCGTCTCGCGCCGGGAGATCATCGACGCCGTCTGGGGCGAGCGGCCCCCGGACAGCGCCACCGGCATCGTGTACACCTACGTCTCGGCGTTGCGCCGCGCGCTGGAGCCGGCCGGTGAACCACTCGTCGCCAGCCGCGCCGGCTACCGCCTCGACCTGCCGAAGCAGCAGGTCGACGTCCACGTCTTCGAAGCCGAGCTGGACCGTGCCCGCGCGCACCGGCTCGAAGGCGCGCACCGGCGGGAGCTGGAGTCGCTGCGGTCCGCGCTCGGACAGTGGCGGGGCTCCGCGCTCGACGGGATCCCCGGCCCGTTCGCCGAGACCCAGCGTGCCCGGCTGAACGAACTGCGCCTGAGCGCGCTCGAACGCCAGGCCGAGGTCTCGCTGCGGCTCGGTGAGCATCGCGAACTCGTGGACGAGCTCGCCGTCCTGGTCGAGCGCCATCCGCTGCGCGAAGGCCTGCACCGCGTGCTGATCACCGCCCTGTTCCGGTCCGGGCGGCAGGACGAGGCCCTGGCCGCGTTCGACCGTGCCCGCGAGACGATCATCGAGCGGTCCGGCCTCGAACCCGGCCCGGACCTGCTGGACCTGCGGCGACGGATCCTGGCCGGCGATCCGTCCTTGCCCGGCCGGCCGGAACCTCCCCAGCGGACGCAGGCCGTCCCCGCCCGGCCGTCCGCTTTCGTCGGCCGCGAGTTCGAGCTCGGGCGGCTGCGACGGCACCTGTCCGCGCTGCTGGACGAAGGTCGCGGCGCGACGATCTGGGTGGACGGCGAAGCGGGCGGCGGCAAGAGCACGTTCCTGGCCGAGGCGCTGGCCACGGCGAGGAGCCGGACACGCTGGGTCGAGGCCGACGAGCTGAGCGGCGCGGTCCCGATGGGCATCGTCGCCGACTGTCTCGGCAGCGAGGCACTCGACGATCTCGGCAAAACGGTCACCGAACTGTGCGAAGCCGGGCCCCAGGTGCTCGTCTTCGAAGATCTGCACTGGGCGGACGAGGAAAGCCTCCTCGCCTGGCAGCGGCTTCACCGGCTCACCACGCATCTGCCGCTGCTGCTGATCGGCTCGGCGCGTCCGCTCCCCCGGCGCCGCACGCTCGACGTCCTCCGCTCGGAGTTCGACGGCGAGATCGTCCCGTTGCCGCCGTTCGACGGCCCGGCCGTCGCCGCGCTCGCCGAAGAGACCCTGGCCAGGGATCCGGGTGAGGACTTCCTCCGGTTCGCCGCCGAGTACACCGCCGGCAACCCCGGCTATCTGCGTGAGCTGTTCGCCGAGTTCGCCGACGGCCACGAGCCGGACACCACGCCGCATGGCAGGCTCGCGGCTGCGGTGGAGGACCATCTCGCCACGCTTTCCGTGCCCGGCAAGCGAACGCTGAACTCGGCCGCGTTGCTCGGCTCGTCGTTCACTGTCGCGGACCTGGCGGGGGTCACCGGCCGAGAACCGCGATCGCTCACCGGAGCGGTGGAGGAGGCGCTCGCCGCGCACGTGCTCGAAGCCGACGGGGAACGTCTGCGGTTCCGCGTCCCGCTCGTTCGAGCGGTGTTCGCCGCGAACACCCCGCCCGCCATCCGCGCCGTACTGCACCAGGAGATCGCCACGACCATGGCGGACTCCGGCGCGCCCGCGGATCGTGTCGCCGAGCAGCTGCTCCAGGCAGGCGACGAGCTGACCGCGCCCTGGATCCCCCGCTGGGTGCTCGACAACGTCCGCGCGCTGTCCGCCGGGACCGCCGTCGAACTGCTCGATGTGCTTTCCCACCAACGGAATCTCACCGAGGAGCAACACCAGGAGCTGACCGGCGAGCTCGCCGCGCTCCTTCTGCCCGAAGCGGACGCCGCGCCCTCCTGGCCCACCCAGCCCTGGTGCACGCCGCTGCACGCGCTCGCCCGGGTGCGCAACCCGACCGCGCCGAGGACGTCCTAAACTGCGGGGAACACACACCAGTGATCCGGCCACTTTCGCTGTATGACGAGAAATGGAGCCGGCGTGACGAACGGGCTGCGCGTCGAGCTGCTCGGGCCGCCTCGTGCCTGGCTCGACGACGTCGAGCTGAAGCTCGGGCCCGCCCGCCAGCGCGCGGTCTTCGCCACCCTGGCGACGCGGCGCGGCCAGGCGATCTCCCTCGGCGAACTGATCTCCGGCGTCTGGGGCGGTTCGGCGCCCGCCAGCGCCACCGGCAGCGTCCACACCTACGTCTCCGGTCTGCGCGGGGCGATCCGCAAGGCGGGCGGGGACGCGCACGAAATATTGCGTTCGTCCGGATCAAGCTATTCGCTGCGGCTGGACGGTGAGGCGCTCGACGTCCACCGGTTCGAAAGGGACGTCGCGGCCGCCAGGGCGGCGCTCGCCGATCAACGGGGCGCGGCCGCGCGGCTCACCTCCGCGCTCGGTCTCTGGCGCGGCGAGGCCTACTCCGGCGTGCCCGGCCCGTTCGCCGAAGCGGAACGCGTCCGGCTCGCCGAACTCCAGCTCACCGCCGCCGAACTGCGCGCCACGGCCCTGCTCGGCACCGGCGATCACCGGGAGGTGGTGGCCGAGCTGACCGCGCTGGTGCAGCGGCATCCATTGCGCGAGTCCCTGCACGAGACGCTCATGCGCGCCCTGCACGCCGGCGGGCGGCAGATCGAAGCGCTCGGCGCGTACCGCGAGGCCAGGCGGATCCTCCGCGACGAACTCGGCGTCGAACCCGGCGCCCCGCTGCGGGAGCTGCACCAGCGCATCCTCGACGGCAGCGAAAAACCCGTCACCGCACCGAAACCGGCTCCGGTCCGCGTCGTGCCGCCGCCGGTGGCCAAGGCGATCGAACGCGGCGGCCACGGCCACCTGCCCGGCCGTGCCCGGCAGGTGGAGCGGCTCGACGGCTTCGTCACCGACGTGCTGGCCGGGCGCGGCCGCCCGGTCTGGCTCGAAGGCGAACCGGGTATCGGCAAATCGGAACTGCTGATCGCCGGGCTGGCCGGTGCCGCGGCGCGTGGCTGCCAGCTCGCCTGGACCGCGGCCGACGAGCTGCAGCAACGGTTCCCGCTGCAGGTGATCATGGAATGTCTCGGCGTGCACCACGGCGCGGCGGATCCGGCCAAGGCCAAGCTGGCCGGTGAGCTGCACGCCGAACCCGCGCACGGCGACTGGGGCCCCGCCGACCCGATCCTGTCCACTGTGGACAAGCTGCTCACGCTGGTCGACGAGACCTGCGCGGCGGGTCCGCTGGTGCTGGTGATCGACGACCTCCACTGGGCCGACGAGGCCAGTGTGCTGCTGTGGCAGCGGCTGGCCGCCGCCACCCGTCAGCTGCCGTTGCTGCTGGTCGCCGCCACGCGCACCGGGCACGGCCGCCGGGATCTCGCCCAGCTGCGTCGCGGGGTGGAAGCGAGGGACGGCGTGATCATGCCGGTCGAGGTGCTGACCGACGACGACATCGCCGCCGTGTTCGAGGCGATCCTCGCGGCCAAGCTCGGGCCGAGCCTCCGCCCGCTGGTCCGGCGCGCGGCCGGGAATCCGCTCTACGCCAGGGAAGTCGCGCACGACCTGGTCCGGACGGGCGCGGTGCGGATCACGGCCGGCGTGGCCGAAGTGACGCTGGACGGCACCGAGAACGCGCCGCGTTCGCTGCTGGCGGCGGTGGCCAGGACGCTGGAGACCCTCGACCAGGCCACGACCGAGATCCTGCGCACCGCTTCCCTGCTGGGCGCGGAGTTCGCCGTCGAGGACATCGCCACGCTGGCGGGCAAGAGCCCGCTCGAGGTGCTGCAGGAGCTGGAGCCCGCCATCACCGCGGGCGTCATCGAGTACGCCGGTGACAAACTCGCCTTCCATCATCCGTTCCAGCGGCAGGCGCTCTACGGTGCCATCGACGAACCGGTCCGCGCCGAGCTGCACCGGCGCGCCGCCGAATCGCTCGCGCGGGCGGGCGCGCCGGTCAAACGGGTCGCCGAGCAGCTGGCCGCCGGGCCGGTGCCGTTCGACCCGTGGCTGGCGGGCTGGCTCACCGCGAACCACGTCGCGGTGTCCAACCGCGCCCCGCATATCGCGGCCGACCTGCTCCGCGGCGCGCTCGACAGCGCGGTGCCCACCCGTGAGCAACGGGAGACGCTGATCGCCGCGCTGGTCCGCGTGCTGTTCCGGCTCGAACTCACTCCCGAGGCCGAAGCCGAGGAGGCGGTGAAGACCGTCGCGGACAAGGCGGATCTGGCGCAGATGCGGCATTTCCTGGCCGCGCTGCGCTACCGCCGGGGTGACACGCCCGGCGCGATCGAGGCGCTCGGCGACACCGCGGACGACCCCTCGATCCCGGAGCTGTGGCGCACCAGCACCCGGACGCTGCTCGCCAACTTTCGCCGTGGAGACCTGTCCGATCTCGACGAGACCGAACGGATCGCGCGGGCCTTGCACATCGAGGCGGCCGAAGCGGGTGAGCGCTACCCCGCCGCGCACGCGCAGCAGACGCTGTGGCTCGTGCACTCGATCCGCCGCGAGCATGACCGGGCGCTGACCGCGATCGACGCCGCGCTGGAGACCGCCGGCCACGAGGCCGATCTGGCGACGCTGCGGTTCGATCTGCTCGACAACCGGCTCTTCACGCTGCAGAACCTCGACCGGCTCGGCGAGGCCGACGCCACGCTGCACGCCGGCTACGAGACCGCAGCACGGCACGGCCTGCCGACCGGCCCGCAGGTCTCGGCGGCCGTGCACTACTACTGGACGGGGCGCTGGGACGAGGCACTGGCCGAACTGGACTCGGTCACCGAGGACGGCCCGGCGATCACGTTCTACGGCGTGCGCGAGCCGGGTGCCGCCGCCCTGTTGCTGCACGGGGTCGCCGCGCTCATCGCGGGCCATCGCGACGAACGCGTCGCCGTCCGCGCCCATCTGGAAGCGGCCGAGGCGCATTCGCCGTCGAACTCGTCCGAACGCGAGAGCTGCGATTTCTACCTGGCGGCACTGGCGATGGCCGCCGAACAACGGGGCGAACTCGACGACGCGCTACGCCTGATCGCGCCGGTGCTGCGCCCCGATTACGCCCGGATGATGCTGCGCCACCAGTGGCTTCCCGACGTCGTCCGTGTCGCGCTCGCCGCCGGGAACGACGCCGTCGCGCACGAAGCGCTCGCCGTCTGCGCCGAGGAGGCGAGCCAGGAGACCGTGCCGGCGAGGGCCACGGCCGCCGCCCTGCGGTGCCGGGCGCTGATCGACGGCGATCCCGAAGGTATGCGCGCGGCGGCCGATCACTACCGCGAGGTCCGCCGTCCCATCGAGCTCGCGGCCGCTCTGGAGGACGCCGCCGAACTGCTCGGCCGCGCCGGCTACCTCGAAGAGGCCACCCGCTCGCTCACCGAGGCGTGTGAAGTGCTCGGGCCGGTCGGCGCCACCTGGAGCATCCGCCGCGCGGAAAGCAGGCTGCGACGCTACGGAGTCCTGAGCCGCGCGGAACGAGGCCCCCGGCACAGCGCGGCACTGTCGCCGCTGGAACTGCGGGTTGCGCGGCTGGTGGCGGCGAAGCTGTCCAACCCGGAGATCGCCGCGGAGCTGAGCCTTCCGAGGCGGACGGTGCAGTCGCTGGTGTCCAGGGTGCTGACCAAACTGCACGCCGATTCCCGGCTGACCGTCGGCGACCAGCTGCCGAGACGACTCGCGTGACCGCACGAACGAGGAGAACCATGACCCGCGTACTGGCCGGATTGACGGCCCTCGCGCTGCTGCTCAGCGGCTGTTCCGGCACGCCGGAAGCCGGTGGTCCGATCAAGCTCACCGTCGCCACCTTCGGCGAGTTCGGGTACGAGAAACTCTTCGACGACTACGAAAAGACCCATCCCGGCATCATCGTCGAAGGCCGGGTCGCCGACTTCGAGACGCATCACCGGCAGCTCGCCACCGGGCTCGGCGCCGGACGCGGCAGTGCCGACGTGGTGGCGATCGAAGAGCAGTACCTCCCCAAGTTCCGCCAGTCGACGGACAAGTTCAGCGATCTGTCCGAGTTCGGCGCGCAGGGCCTCCGCGAGCACTGGCCTGCCTGGAAATGGGACCAGAGCACCGCCGAGGGCGGGAAGTTCGTGATGGGCCTCGGCACCGACATGGGCAGTCTCGCCCTCTGCTACCGCCGTGATCTGTTCGCGAACGCCGGCCTGCCGACCGACCGCGACCAGGTCGCCGCGCTGTGGCCGACCTGGGAGAAGTTCGCCGAAACCGGGGAACGGTTCAGCGCCAAGGCACCGGACGGCGTCAAGTTCGCCGACTCGGCGGGCACCGTCTACACGGCGATGCTCAACCAGGCTCAGGAGAACTACTTCTCCAAGGACGACAAGTTCATCGCCGACACGAATCCCAATGTGCGCAAGGCCTTCGAGCTGGCGGGCGGGATGGCGCTGAAGAAGGAGACGGCGGCGGTCACCACCTTCACGCAGCCGTGGACGGTGGCGATCAAGCAGAGCCGGTTCGCCGCCATCACCTGCCCGGCCTGGATGCTCACCCAGATCCAGGAGGCTGGCGGCCCGGAGCTCGCGGGCAAATGGGACGTCACCTCCGTTCCGGGCAAGGCGGGCAACTGGGGCGGCTCGTTCCTGACTGTCCCGAAGCAGGGTGCGCACCGCAAGGAGGCGTACGACCTCGCCGTCTGGCTCACCGCGCCCGAACAGCAGAAACGGATCTTCCTGGAGAGCGGGCTGCTGCCGAGCGCGCTGGGCGCCTATCAGGACAGTGCCGTGCTTTCCCACACCAGCCCGTATTTCAGCGGTGCCCCGATCGGCAAGATCTTCGCCGCGTCCGCCGAGGCCTTGCGGCCGAACTACCGCGGGCTGCGCGACGGTGAGGTGCGGCCGGTGTACGGGCACGCGCTCGGCCGCGTCGAAGAAGGGAAGCAGTCGCTCGACGAGGCCTGGAACCAGGCCGCCACCGAAGGCCGCGCCGCGGCCGCCAACTGAGCGGAGACGGCGTGACACTGGGGTTTCCGGCCGGGTTCCGATGGGGCACGGCCACGGCGGCGTACCAGATCGAGGGCTCGACGACGGCGGACGGTCGTGGACCGTCCATTTGGGACACCTTCACCGCGAGACCCGGCATGGCCACCGGCGATCCGGCTTGCGACCACTACCGGCGTTACCGCGAGGACGTCCGCCTGCTGAGCGAACTCGGCGTGCCGTATTACCGGTTCTCCGTCGCATGGTCACGGGTCATGCCGGACGGCCGCACGGTCGAGCCACGTGGGCTCGCCTTCTACGACCGTCTCGTCGACACGTTGCTGGACCACGGGATCACCCCGATGGTGACGCTCTACCACTGGGACCTGCCCGAGGCACTGCAAGCGGAAGGCGGCTGGCCGAACCGCGCGCTCGCGGACCTTTTCGCGGACTACGCGCTGACAGTCCACAAAGTACTCGGTGATCGGGTGCGGCAATGGACCACGATCAACGAACCGTTCTGCGCCGCCTTCATCGGCTACGGCAACGGCGACCACGCGCCAGGCATCCGGGACGAAGGCGCGGCACTGGTCGCCGGACACAACCTCCTTTTGGCGCACGGCAAGGCGACACAGGCGTTGCGGTCTGCCGGCGGCGAACAGGAAGTGTCCATCGTGCTCAACTTCGCCCCGGTGCTGACCGATGTGGACGACGCCGCGCACCGCGAGGCCGCGCGCAAATTCGACTTCCTGCACAACAGGTTCTTCCTCGATCCGCTGCTGGGCCGCGGCTATCCGCCTGAGCTGCTTGCGGATCTGGCCCATCTCGGCACACTGGAACCGGCGATCGCCGACGGAGATCTGGAGATCATCGCGCAGCCGCTGGACGTCCTGGGCGTCAACTACTACGCGCCCGCCCGCGCGGTCCCCCTCGACGACCCCGAGACCGACAGCAACTGTCCCCTGCCGGGCCTGCGCGGAATGGACGTCCAGCCACCGCGCGGTGAGCTGACCTCGCTCGGCTGGGAGCAGCGGCCGGAGTGCTTCACCGAACTTTTGCTGTGGCTGCATGAACATTGTGGCGGCCTGCCGCTCGTGATCGCCGAGAACGGAGCGGCCTTCGAGGACGAAGTCGTCGAAGGCCGCGTACACGACGAGAAACGCGTACGGTACTTCGCCGAGCATCTCGCCGCCGTACACACCGCGATCGAGCGCGGCGCCGACGTCCGCGGTTACATGGCCTGGTCGCTGCTGGACAACTTCGAGTGGGCCATGGGGTACACGCAGCGGTTCGGGCTCGTGCACGTCGACTTCGAGACCCAGGAGCGGGTGCTCAAGGACAGCGCCCTGTTCTATGCGGATGTGGTGGCGCGCAACGGTCTTTAGCGGCCGCTTCCGCTTGCCGCCGAAAACTGTCGGTGGTCGGTCGTATGTTCTCCGTGTGGACACACTCAACGCCACTGTGGCGCTACTCAAGGAAATCACCGCACTGGAAGCTCTTCGGGAGGTCAATGCTTCACTGGATACGTTGGGAGACAACGATGCCGTGGATGCCGCTATCGCAGCCACGGAAGGAATCGCGCGCCTGGAAGCCGTCCGGTTCCGCGCATTAGGCCGGTTGAGCCGACATCGCGACGGCGCCCCCAGCGTGGCACAGGAGGTCGCACTCGCTCTATCCGTTGTGGACGGACACGCTGCCGGCTTGGTCTCCACCGCCCAGGCATTGACCACCCGCCTGCCCCGCACCCTCGGGTTGCTGGATGCCGGAAAGGTAGGCGGCTATGGGGCGATGAAAGTCGCCACGGCCACCGCCTGGCTCTCCGACGACGACGCCCGCGCGGTGGACGCCGTCCTGGAAGACCGTCTGCCGGACCGGAACTCCGACCAAATCCGGAAAGCAGCCAACCACGCCGCGATGATGGCCGACCGCGACGGCGCCTCCCGCCGGGCCGAGCGGAATCGTGGCGGACGCCGTCTCTCGGTACGCCACGGCGAGACCGGAGTGGCCTCCATCGAAGTCGAAGACGGCCCCGTGGAGAAAGTGGCCGCCGCCTACACCCGCATCGACCGCGAAGCCCGCGCCCTGCGGGCCGGCGGAGAGACACGCACCCTGGATCAGCTTCGTGCCGATGTCGCCCTCGATCTCTTGCTGGGCGGCCAGGGCGGGAAGAGCGAACGATCCGAAGTGTTCCTCTACATGGACCTGCACACCTACCTCGGACTGAACGACGACCCCGCCGAGATGGCCGGACACGGCCACATCCCGGCGTCACTGGCCCGGGAGATCGCTGGCGGACCGAACACCGTACTGCGGCGGATCATCACCGACCCACTCTCCGGACAAGTCCTCGACCTCGGACGCGACCGCTACCGGCCCACCGCCGGACTCGACGAATTCGTCCGGGTCCGGGACCGGGAATGCCGAAGACCCGGCTGCCACCGCGTCGCCCAAGCCTGCGACCTCGACCACTCACTGCCCTGGCAATTCGGCGGCCACACCGCGGATACCGAGCTGATCGATCTGTGCCGCCGCGACCATCGGTTGAAGGACGAGCCCGGGTGGAACTACCGCCTAGCGTCCGACGGAACCCTCACGATCACCACACCTACTGGGCAGAGCTACGACAGTTCGCCTCCACCACTGCACGAGCCCCGCGACGAGGAACCACCACCGTTCTGACCCGTCGCCGGAAAACGGCAACGGCTCGATCCCGGTCCTCTCCACAATTGCCGTACGACGCCCGTCCCTGCCCGAGCCCCAGTGGCCCTCGTCGTCGAAAAACGACCACAGTGCCGCGAACCCGGCCCCATCCCTCCAAGCCGTCGCCGAAAAACGACCAAAATGCCCACACCGCCACACTGCAGCCCCAGCCACCGCCGCCAAACCCCGTCAGTCGCCGTTGCCGAAAACCGGCAACCTCCACATCAAGGCCCACCAACACGGCAACACCCGAGAACCAAACCTCAGGCCCGCGGCGCCCCCCGCATAACCCCGTCGACCACCTTCCGCGCCAGCACGATGAACAGCACGATCACCGGCACCACCCCGATAGTCGCCGCGGTCAGCATCAGCGAGTAATCCGTGAAGTACCCACTGGCCAGCCGCGACAGCGCCACCTGGACGGTCGGGTGGGCGTTGGGGTCGAGCACGATCAGAGGCCAGAAGAAGTCGTTCCACGCGGTCATGAACGTCAGCATCCCGAGCACGGCGGCCTGCGGGCGGATGGCGGGCATCGCGACGTTCCAGAACAACCGCGCCGTCGAGCAGCCGTCGACGCGTCCGGCGTCCAGCAGTTCGCCCGGGATCGCCTCCTCGCACGCCTGCCGCATCCAGAACACGCTGAACGCACCGACCAGTCCCGGCACGATCACCGCCTCCAGCCGCCCGTACCAGCCGAGTTCGCCGACCACCAGGTACAGCGGGATGACACCGAGCTGAGCGGGCACCATGGCGGTGCCGATGACGACCAGGAACAGCGAGTCGCGGCCGGGGAACCGCAGCCGCGCGAAGGCGAATCCGGCCATGCTGGAGAGCAGCACGTTCGAGACGGTCACCGTGCCGGCGACGATCAGCGAGTTCTGCATCGCCAGCCAAAAATCGACGGTCCCGAAGACCCGCTCGACGTTCTCGATCAGGTTGCCGCCGGGCACCAGCGGCGGTGTCGTCTCCCCGAGGGCTGAATTGTCCTTCGAGGACACCACGAACGACCAGTAAAGCGGGAAGATCGACGCGACGACGACCGCGAGCAGCAGCCCGTAGACGACGAACCCGGTCCGTTCTCTCGCCGCCACGGTCACTCACCGCCCCGCATCCGGCGCACGAGCGAGAAATTGACCAGCGCGAACACCGCCGAGAGCAGGAACAGCAACCACGCGATGGCCGCCGCGTACCCGGCGTCGAACTCGCCGAATCCCTTTTCGTACAAGTACATGGCCAGCGTCTGGAACTGGCGGTCGGCGCCACCGGTGCCGTTGACGCCGGTTTCGTCGAGCAGCTGCGGCTCGGCGAACAACTGCAGCCCGCCGATGGTCGAGACGACGACGGTGAAGGCGATGGTCGGGCGGATCGCGGGCACCGTGATCGACCAGAAACTCCGCCAGCGCGAGGCGCCGTCGAGCATCGCGGCGTCGTAACGCTCCTGCGGCACGGACTGCATGGCCGCGAGGTAGAGCAGCGCGTTGTAGCCGGTCCAGCGCCACATCACCATCGCGCTCACCGCGACGTGCGACGCGAACCGGTCCGACCGCCAGTCCACCGGATCGATCCCCACCAGGCCCAGCACCCAGTTCACGACGCCGTAGTCCTCGGCGAACAGCTGGCTGAACACCAGCGCCACCGCGACCACCGAGACGACGTTGGGCAGCAGCACGCTGGCCCGCCACAGCGTCCGCGCCCGCAAGGGACGGTCGAGCAGCGCGGCGAGCCCGAGCGCGGCGAGCAGTTGCGGGACGGTCGAAAGGACGAAGATGCTGACCGTGTTGAAGAGCGCGTTGTAGAAATGCGGATCCTGGAGCAGGACGGCGAAGTTGCCGAGCCCGGCGAACCCGGTGTCACCGTTGACCAGATGCCAGTGATGCAGCGCCACCCATGCGGTGTAGAGCAGCGGGAAAAGACCGAACACGCCGAAGAGGACGTAGAACGGCGCTGTCATCAGGTATCCGGCGAGGCGCTCGCCCGTACGTTTCAAACGATGATCACCTTGACGCCCGTCCGGCCGATCTCGTCGAGCTCCCGTGGTTCGGCGCCGCGGTCGGTGATCAGGGTGTCGACATCGCAGAGGTCCCCGAACCGGGCGAAGTGGTCGTTGCCGATCTTGGTGTGATCGGCGAGCAACACCGTCCGCCGCGCGGACGCGATGGCCGCGCGCTTCACCATCGCCTCGGCGGTGTCCGGGGTGGTGAGCCCCCGCTCGACGGAAAGGCCGCTGGTACTGAGGAAAGCGACGTCGACGTAGGTGTCCTTGAGCGCGTCGAGCGCCCAGCCGTCGACCGACGCCATGGTGTGGCCGCGCAGCCTTCCGCCGACCAGCATCAGCGTGACGCCGGGCCGGTTCGCGAGCGCGCACGCGTTCGGCAGCGAAGGGGTGACCACGGTCAGTTCACGATCCGAGGGGACGAGGTTCGCCAGCCTGCCCACCGTGGTGCCCGCGTCCAGCAGGATCGCGCCCCCGTCGGGGATCTGCTCCAGGGCCGCGGCGGCGATACGGTCCTTCTCCGCGGACATCACCGCGTCGCGGGCGTCGAGCCCCGGCTCGATACCCTGCCGTTCGACGGGGATCGCGCCGCCGTGCACCCGTCGCACCACGCCGCTGCGTTCCAGCGCCGTCAGATCACGGCGGACGGTCTCGCTGGTGATCTCGAAGGCCGCCGCGAGCGTCGCCACGTCGACACGGCCGTTCCGCCTGGCCTGCTTGAGGATGGCGCGCTGCCGCTCTTCGGCGTACAACGGTCACCTCCTGCTATGGCGGACGAGCGGTCATGGCGACAATAGTTGGTTTGCCGCCGGTACGACAACGGAACCCCCTCCGTCCATTGAGGACAGAGCGTTGCCCGAAACTACGACAGGACTGCCCGTTTGGCCCGCAGGAAAGCCCGTTCGGTGTCGTTGGTGGCCAAGGCGATCGCCTCGTCGTAGGCGGCGACGGCTTCCGCGGTCCGGCCCAGCCGGGACAGCAGATTCGCCCGCGTGGCGGGCAGATGGTGATACCCGGGCAGGTCCAGTTCCTCGATATCGGCCAGCGCCGCGGCCGTGCCGTGCACCTCGGCGACGGCGACCGCGCGGTTGAGCGCCACGACCGGCGACGGGGCGAGCCGCCACAGCTGATCGTAGAGCGCCAGCACCTGCGTCCAATCGGTCGCTTCGCCGTCCGTGTGCACGGCGTTGATCGCGGCCTGCACCTGATACGGACCAGGCCGGCCGAGACGCAGGCATCGCCGCACCAGTTCGTGCCCTTCGGCGATCAGTTCCCGGTTCCACAACGACCGGTCCTGCTCCGCCAGCACCACCAGCTCACCGGAAGGCCCCACCCGCGCCGGCCGCCGCGCTTCGGTGAGCAGGAGCAACGCCAGCAGCCCGGTCACCTCCGGCTCACCGGGCATCAGCTCGGCGAGCGCCCTCGCGAGCCGGATCGCCTCCAGGCAGAGATCCGTCCGCAGCAGCTCACCCGAGGTGGAGGTGTACCCCTCGTTGAACACGAGATAGAGCACGGTGAGGACGGAGTCCAGCCGCTCGGGAAGTTCACCCTCCCCCGGCACCCGATACGGGATGCCCGCGTCGCGGATCTTCTTCTTCGCGCGGACGATCCGCTGGGAGACGGTCGTTTCCGGGACGAGGTACGCCCGCGCGATCTCCCCCACCTCCAGCCCGCCGAGCAGGCGCAGGGTGAGCGCCGCCCGCGCGGGCGGAGAGAGCGCCGGATGGCAGCAGGTGAAGATCATGCGGAGCTGGTCGTCGCGAACCGGCCCCACGTCGTGCGGCTCGTCCGGCGCGTGCAGGAGCAACGCCTGGGCGTGCCGTGCCTCGCGGGTGGATTCCCGGCGCAGGCGGTCGATCGCGCGGTTGCGGGCGGTGGTCACGATCCATCCGCCCGGATTGGGCGGAGTCTTGTCCCACTTCTCGACCGCGGTCGCGAACGCGTCCTGAACCGCCTCCTCGGCGAGTGTGATGTCGCCGAGGAGGCGCGTCAGGGTGGCCACGCACCGGCCGTACTCCGCCCGGTAGATCCCGTCGAAGTCCGTCACTGCCGGAGCGACGGGTCGCCGAACGGCCGCACCTCGATCGGCTGCCCGCAGGCCAGCGCGCACTTCCTTGCCCACGCGAGCGCCTGGTCGAGGTCCTCGACCTGGATCACCCAGAATCCGCCGAGCTGTTCCTTCGTCTCGGCGAACGGGCCGTCGGTGATCGTGGTCGTGCCGCCGGCGGGCCGGACGACCGTGGAGACGTCCGAATGCTCGAGTCCGCCGACGAAGACCCACGACCCGGCGGCCTTCATCTCGTCGGTGACCTTGCCCGTCCGGGCCAGCATGGCCCGGACCTCGTCCTCGGGCGCGTCCCGCTCGCTTTCGTCGAGCTGGACGGCGAGCAGGTACTGCCTCATCGCGGACTCCCTCGATCGCTGAGGGCGGAAATCATTCCACGGTGACGGACTTCGCCAGGTTCCGGGGCTTGTCGATGTCGTGGCCGAGGAGCAGCGCCGCGTGGTAGGCCAGCAGCTGCAGCGGGATCGTGAGCAGGATCGGGTCGAGCTCCGGCTCCGAACGCGGCACCACGAACCGCGGCACGTCGAGGTCGCCGAAGTCCACGTCGTCGTGCGTGATCGCCAGGACCTGGCCCTTGCGCGCCTTGATCTGCTGCATCGCGGCCAAGTTGCGGTCGGCGAGGTCGTCGGACGGCACGATCGCGACCGTCGGCAGCTCCTCGTCGATCAGCGCGAGCGGGCCGTGCTTGAGTTCCGAGGTCTGGTAGGCCTCCGCATGCCGGTACGAGATCTCCTTGAACTTCTGCGCGCCCTCCCGCGCCACCGGGAAGCCCCGGACCCGGCCGATGAAGAACAGGCTGCGCGCGTCGGCGCAGATCTTGGCGTGCTCGGCGATCTGCGCTTCGTTCTCGACGATGGCCGCGACCTGCTTCGGCAGCGCCCGCAGGGCCGCGACGATGCGCTGCCCGTCCGCGTTGGACAGGTCGCGGACGCGGCCGAGGGCCAGCGCGATCATCGCGAAGCCGACGGCCATGTTGGTGAGCGCCTTGGTCGAAGCGACCGCGATCTCCGGGCCGGCGTGCAGGTACAGGCCGCCGTCGCAGGCCCGCGCGATCGTCGAACCGACGACGTTCACCAGGCCGACCACCCGGCCGCCCTTGCGCTTGACCTCTTCGACGGCGAACGCGGTGTCCGCGGTCTCGCCGGACTGGCTGACCGCGATGTAGAGGGTGTCCGCTTCGATGATGGGGTTGCGGTAGCGGAACTCGGACGCCGCTTCCGCGTCGGCCGGTACCCGCGCAAGGTCCTCGATCATGGTGGCGCCGATCTGGCCCGCGTAGTACGCCGAGCCGCAGCCGAGGATCTTCACCCGCGCGAAACCGCGCAGATCACGGGGAGTCAGGTTCAGACCGTCCAAACGGGACACACCGAACCGGTCGTCGAGACGGCCCCGGATCATGCGCTCCAGGCATTCCGGCTGCTCCTGGATCTCCTTGTACATGTAGTGCTGGTGGCCGCCGAGGTCGAGGTCGTCGGCCTGGATGTCGATCGCGGTCGCGGCCTTGCCGGTGTCGCTCTCGTCGACGGTGAAGGTGCGGTAGCCGGTGGCCGAGACGCTGGCGAACTCGCCGTCGTCGAGGTGCACCACCTGCGAGGTGTGCCGGACCAGCGCGGACAGGTCGCTGGCGACGAACATCTCCCGGTCGCCGACGCCGATGATCAGCGGCGAGCCGTTCCGCGCGACCACGACGCGGTCGGGGTGCTCGGTGTCGGTCACGGCGATCGCGTAGGTGCCGGTGACGCGCGAGACGGCCTCGACGACCGCGTCTTCCAGCGTCTTCGCGCCCGAGCGTGCGATCAGGTGGGCGAGCACCTCGGTGTCGGTCTCCGACGACAGCGTCACCCCCGCCTGGGTGAGCTGCTCCCGCAGCGCGTCGGCGTTGTCGATGATCCCGTTGTGCACCACGGAGATCCGGCCGTCTTCGGAGACGTGCGGATGGGCGTTCGCCTCGGTCGCCGGACCGTGCGTCGCCCACCTCGTGTGCCCGATGCCGACCTTGCCCGCGAGCCGCTTGGGCAGCGCGGCCGTCAGGTTCCGCACTCGCCCCACGATCCGGTGCACCTGGGCGCCCTTACCGCCGAGGACCGAGATCCCGGCCGAGTCGTAGCCGCGGTACTCCAGCCGCGTCAGCCCCTCGATCAGGATCGGAGCGGCGTTCTGGCCGCCGATGTAGCCGACGATTCCGCACATGACGAGTCAACCTCACAAAAGAAAACGGACGGGCGTGGTCCGTCAGCCGTAGACGATGCGGCGCAGTTGCCGCTCGGACAGGTCGGGAGGCGCGACGAGACGGCGGCTCAGTTCGCCGGCGATCAGGGGGAAGATCTCGGGGTTCTTCCGGCCCTCCGCCTGCAACTGGGCATGCCGCGACCGGACGTACTGCTCGGCGGGCTGCCGGTAGAACGCCAGGACGTCCTCGACGACACGGGCGGCGATGGCCGTCGACAAACCTGTCGACAAGGCCACCTGCTCGACGATGTCCGCGTCCTCCACGGAGCTCATCATGCACATCCGGCTTCCGAAACGCCAGTTCTTGCCCGAAATCGGGCAAGAACTGGCTCACGGGTCGATCAGAAGCCTCGAATCGTCTTCACCAGGCCGGTGACCAGCCCCGCCCGTTCCACCATCGACTCGACCAGCAGGTATTCGTGATCGGCGTGGGCGCCCCCGCCGACGGCGCCGAGCCCGTCGAGGGTCGGGACGCCGATCGCGGCCGTGAGGTTGCCGTCACTCCCGCCGCCGACGGCCACCCCGGCGACGCCGGGCAGTAGCCGCTCGGCGACGGCGAAGAGGTCCGCGGCGGCCGACTCGGGCATCGGTGGCCGGTGGATCCCGCCCCGCACCACGACTTTCCCGATCGAGCGCGGCGATCGCCAGCACCTGATGCGCGGCCTCGGTCAGCGCGTTTACGCCCGACTCGGGTTCGAGACCGGCGTGCGACGCCCGGCCGGTGATGACGACCTCGAAGGTTCCGCAGCCCTTGTGGCCGATCTTGAGACCGCCGCCGTCGGCCGCGCCTTCGAAGACGAGGACCGCGCCGCACGCGCGGGCGCGGTCCTCGATGAGCGCGCGGGCCTCCCACCTGGCCCGGTCACGCGGCCGCCGCCGACCGCGAACGGGCGGCGCGCCAGGGTGCCGACGGGGAACACGGTGTCGTGGTGGCCCAGGATCAGCACACGGGGTTCACCACCGCCAAACCAGCGGACATGCGGTCACACGGAGACTGACCTCGATCATCGCGTCGACAGTCATACGGACACCTTCTCAGGCGGCTCCTCGCTCAACCGTTCCGTCTTGGTCCAGCTGTTGCGGCGCGCGACCACCCGGAACAGCGCCCGCCAGGTCGCGACGACACCGAGCACCAGGAAGCCCGGATAGAGCAGGCCCGCGAGCAGACAGCGGTGCAGCGGTTCCTCACCGAGCCGCAGCCGGTGCACGATCGCCCACACCACCCCCGGCACCAGCAACACGGCCACACCGATCAAGGCGGCACCGGGCAACGCCGAGGGCGGTGCGATCAGGCCGCCCAGCGTGACCCCCGACCAGGAAGCGACGAGCGTGCCCACGAACAACAAGGAAACGGCCAACGACAACGGCACGGTCAACCACGGGGTCACGAGATAGGCGAGGAAATCCAGGAGACCGATACTGCCCACATGCCGTGAAGCCAGCAATTCCCGCAAATGTCTCGCACATTGCAAATTGCCTTGTGCCCATCGCGTGCGTTGCCGGAGCAACCGGCGCAGATCGACCAGACCCTGTTGCGTGACCCACGCCGATTTCACGTAACGCATCCGGATACCGGCGACGTGCAGCCGCAGCCCGAGTTCGAGATCCTCGACCAGGCAGTCGGACCACGGGGCCGGGTCGAAGCGGCGCAGCACGCCGAGTCTCGTGAATTGCCCGTTTCCGCCCATTCCGACACTGCCCGCGAGATCGCGCAGGCTTTGGGACGCGTCGGCGACCGCACCGAACTCCAGATCCTGCAGCAGGGCGAGCACACTGCGCCGATTGTGGATCCGCACCCGGCATTGCACGGCGCCGACGCCGCGGTCGCCGAACACGTCGGCCACCTCACGCAGCATTCCCGGGCTGCCCCGCCCGTCGCCGTCGATGATGCCGACGATCGTGCGCACCACACTCCCCTCGGCTTCGCACAGCCGGAGGATGTAGCGGTAGCCGGCGTTCAACGCCTCGCCTTTACCCTTCCGCGCATGCGGGAGCTCACGGCGCAGGACGTGCAGACGCGGGTCGCTCACCTCGCGGAGGACGGCGGGCGTTCCGTCGTCCGAGCCGTCGTCGATCACCAGGACCCGTACCGGATTCCGTTCCGTGCCAAGCGAAAGCGCGTTCCGGACGGTGTTGCCGACCACGCGTTCCTCGTTGAGCGCCGGGATGACGATCCAGAACTCCAGCCCCTCACCGCGCGCCGCGACCGACCGGCGCGGACGCCCGGTGCGCCAGGCGAACGCCGCGAGCAGGAGATTGTGCGCCGGCCACCACAGGAGCAACAGCATCATGGTCGCGGCGAAGGCCGGGTTCGCCATCAGTCCTTCAGGCGAAGATGCAGCGAACGCGCCATGAGGAGCACCGCGACCACCCCGATCACGAGCGCGAGCACGGTGCTCACCGTCGCACCCGCCATGGTCGCGCCGATTCCGAGCGCGGAAACCTTGACCGGGCCCATCGGCACCATCGACATGTCTTTTCCTCCGGGCGGCGGGCACCACAAACATCTACTCACAGTTTTCAAACGGCGAGTCGAGGGTCACCCTGGTAAGCGATATTCAGCCTTTCGAGTGGGTACGTTACCCCGTCTGTGTTAACGTTCGGGAGCGACGGATCCCCCATAAAGGTGACCATCAGTTAGTGATCCTCGCCTCACCCACCACTCTCTCGTGACTTCACCGACGAATTCACGCCGTACCAAAGCGCGACCCCGGAAGAAGGACCAGGTGCGTAACGCACAGAACGAGACCGACGTCATGCCCGAAATCTGGCTCGTCGTGGGAACCCGGCCGGAGGCCGTGAAGCTGGCTCCGGTGGCCAGGGCATTGGCTTCCGGCGGGCGGATGCGGCCCGTACTCATCGCCACCGGGCAGCATCCGGAAATGGTCGGCCAGGCCTTGGCGACCTTCAGATTGACGGCCGATGAAAATCTGACCTTGAATCGGCGAACGGGTTCCCAGCCGGAACTCCTTTCCGGGCTTCTCACCGGTTTGGAAGAAGTGGCCGATCGGCGGCCGCCCGCCGCCGTGATCGTCCAGGGCGACACGACGACCACCTTGGCCGGGGCGCTCATCGCGTTCTGGCGCCGCGTCCCCGTGGTGCATCTGGAAGCCGGCCTCCGCTCGTTCGACCTCGGTGCCCCGTTCCCCGAGGAGCTCAACCGGAAACTGGTGACCCAGGCGGCCGCGCTCCACCTCGCCCCGACTCCCGACGCGGCCGCGAACCTGCTGGCCGAAGGGGTACCCGAGGAGAACGTGCTCGTCGCCGGGAACACCGTCGTCGACGCGATCCTCACGGTGACGGACGGTTCCACCACCGTGCACGATCCGGAATTGGCGACACTGCTGGAAAACGCGACCCGCGGCGCGGTCAAACTGATGCTGGTCACCCTCCACCGCCGCGAATCCTGGGGCGAGCCGATGCGCCGGGTCCTGCGCGCGGTGGCCCACTTGACGGCCGTGGATCCGGAACTGCGGGTGGTGCTTCCCGCGCATCCGAACCCGGAGGTGCGCGATCTCGTCCGTGCGGAACTGGCGGACACGCCGGGCGCGCTGATCACCGGTTCGCTGCCGTATCCCGAACTGGCGGCGACCTTGGCCGCCAGCACCCTCGTGCTCTCGGATTCCGGCGGCATCCAGGAAGAGGCCCCGACCTTCGGCGTCCCGGTGCTGGTGCTGCGCGACGTCACAGAGCGCATGGAGGCCGTGAATGCGGGCTGCGCCCTGCTCGTCGGCACGGATTACGACAAGATCGTCTCGACCGCGAAGCATCTGCTGAACGACCCGGCGGCGCGCACGCGGATGATGAGCAGTGGCAACCCGTTCGGTGACGGCGCCGCCGCCGAACGGACGGAGCAGGCGCTCGCGCATCGCCTCGGTCTGGCCGCCGATCCGCCCGCCCCCTTCCGGCCCGCCGCCAAGAACGAACCGGCCGAGGTCTGACCCGATGACGAAGGACAACGGCGGGCAGCGCTTTCGCCTGCCCGCTTGGTTCCGGCTGGCCGTCGTCGCGGTCGTCGTGGTCACGGTCACCGTGGTCGTCCTGGTGCACGTCACGAAGGCGGACCCGGTCACGGCGTCGCCTGCCGCGCCTCCGGTGTCCCTCGCCGATCGCCTTCCCGGGGCGGGAAAGGCGGGGCTGCCCGGCCCCGGCGGGGATCCGGCCAGGAAGACCCTCGTGCTCTACGACGACGGGCGTAAGAAGGACGGGAGCGTGTCCCCGCCCGATGAGGTCCGGACGGCCGAGGCGTACGCGATGTTCACGGCGAACCTGGTTTCCCGTGGCACCGCTTGGGAATTGCGGCCCGCCGCCGACTACCGGCCGCGGCAGGCGGACACCTTCCAGGCGGTCGTGTACGTCGGTTCGGTCTCCGACGCGGCGCTGCCGAAGGCGCTCCTGAACGACGTCGCGGCCGCGCGTGTCCCCGTGGTCTGGATCGGTGCCAACATCTGGCAGCTGCGCGCCGACGCGGGCTGGCGTGCGGAGGGCTACCGCGACGACAACCCCACCACCGTCACCTACAAAGGCACTCCGCTGCGCCGCGATCCCCGTTCCGGCACCGGGGTCGTCGCGATCGACGTCCGTGATCGGACACGGGTCCAGATCCTGGCCGAGGCGAGCACTCCAGTCGGTAAGCCGTCGCCCTGGGCTGTCCAATCTGGACAGTTGACATACGTGGCCGAAGTGCCGTACGCCTACGCCGGAGCGCAGGACCGTTACCTCGCCGCGGCCGACATCCTGCTCGGCGCGCTGTCGCCCCAAGCGCCGGACCGGCACCGCGCGCTGATCCGGCTCGAAGACGTCGGCCCCCGGACGAAACCGGAAGAGCTGCGCCGGGTCACGGATTTCCTCGTCCAGGAGAAGATCCCGTTCTCGCTCGCGGTGTATCCGTACTACTCGGATCCCCAGGGCCGGGCCAACGACGGTGTCCCGACGTCCGCGCGGCTGGTGGACTCGCCGGAGCTCGTCGCCGTGCTCAAGGAGGCCGTCCAGTCGGGCGCGACGCTCGTCATGCACGGCTATAGCCACCAGAGTGACAGCGGCCCGAACCCGTACGACGGGGTCAGCGCGAGCGATTTCGAGTTCTACAAGTCCAGTGTGGACGGTGCCGGGGCGGTACGGCTGGACGGCCCGATGCCCGAGGATTCCGCTCAGTGGTTCGACGACCGCGTCGCGACCGGGCTCGGCGAGTTCCGGCGCGTGGGCCTCCCGGAGCCGACGCTGTTCGAGTTCCCGCACTACGGCGGTTCGGCCGTGGACTATCAACGGGTCACCGAGATCTTCCAGGCACGTTACGATCGCGGCAGTTACTACACGGGCTTCTGCCCCGGCGGGCGATGCGGTTCGACGGCCACCGCCACCACGGAACAGGTGTACGGCCAGTTCTTCCCGTACCCGGTGCGCGACGTCTACGGCGCGAACGTGGTCCCCGAGAACATCGGCAACGTGGCGCCCGTCGCGTTCAACCAGCACGACTCCCGTACCGCCGTCGACATGCTCGCCGACGCGCAGAGCGCGCTCGTCGTCCGCGACAACGTCGCGAGCTTCTTCTACCACCCGTTCCTGGGCGAGGGTGGCCTGCGGGATCTGGTGAACTCGTTGCGGGCGCTGGGGTACCGCTTCGCGAAACCCACGGAGATCCTCGACGGCTGAGCATAGGATCGGCTCATGCTCGAGAACCTGCTGACGCCGGAGACCAGGACCGATCCGTACCCGTTCTACCGTCAGGTCTTCGACCGCGGGCCGGTCTTCGCGGCCGCCGGCGGGTTCTTCGTGGTCAGCGGGTTCGAAGAGGCGGCCGCCCTGCTCAAGAACCCCGCGTTCGGCCATGGGGAGCCGGAGGTTCTGCCCGATCCGCACGAGAACGAGCCGGTGGACGAGCAGGGCCGGGTGGTCCGGTCGTTCCTCGCGCTCGACCCGCCCGATCACACGCGGCTGCGGCGGCTGGTCTCCAAGGCGTTCACGCCGAGGATGATCGAGCAGCTCGCCCCGAGGATCGAAGAACTGGCGAAGGAACTCGTGGCGAAAGCGCTCGAAATGGGCGAATTCGACCTGATGACCGAGGTCGCGAAGCCGCTGCCGGTCGTCGTCATCAGCGAGATGCTCGGCGTGCCCCTCGCCGACCGCGAGCGTTTCGAGGGGTGGTCGCACGCCATGGGACGCGCACTCGACCCGTCCTTCCTGATCGCGAAAGAGACCGTCGCGGCGGCCGTCGCGGCCCGGCGCGAGTTCGTCGCCTACTTCCGTGAGCTGGCGAAGGAACGACGGAAGCGGCCGACCGGCGACCTGTTCTCCGATCTGGTGTCGGTCTCCGACGAGGGCGACAGGCTCAGCGAAGGCGAACTGGTGATCACCGCGATGCTCCTGCTGGTCGCCGGGCACGAGACGACGACCAACCTGATCGGCAACGGGATCCTCGCGCTGCTGAACCATCCGGAGCAGCACCGGAAACTGACCGAGGACCGCTCGAAGATCCCGAACGCGGTCGAGGAGATGCTCCGGTACGACTCCCCCGTCCAGCTGACGACCCGGCTCGCCCTGCGAGACACGATGATCGGTGACGAGTCCGTCGGCGAAGGCGCCCAGGCGGTCGTCCTGCTGGGAGCGGCCAACCGCGACCCGCGCACGCACGGGAACCCGGACCGCTTCGACGTGGATCGCCCCTCGCCGAGGCATCTCGCGCTGGGACAGGGCATCCACTTCTGTCTCGGCGCCCCGCTCGCGCGGATGGAGGGCCGGATCCTGTTCGAGGCGCTACTCGGCGCCGGCCGCGCCTTCGGCCGGACCGCCGATCCGGTCTGGGTGAAGCAGGTGACGCTGCGCGGCCTCGAAAGCCTGCGGCTCGGATTCGCCTGACGGGTCAGGACCGGGGTGTAGCGAGCGTGGTGGGCCGGGACCGGCCCCGCAAGGTGACGTCCTCCGTCGCCTTCCACTGCGCGGCCTCGGCTTCCGCGGCCGACTCGATCGCCGTCCACGAAGCGAGCAGCCGGGCTTCGACGTTCTTCGCCAGCTCGGTGAGCCGGGCCGCTTCGTTCACCGGATCGCCGATCACCGTGTACTCGAACCGCCGCGGGTCGCCGACGTTCCCGGCGACCACCTCACCCGTCGCCACGCCGATCCCGGCCGGGCATTCCGGCACCTCCGCGGCCAGCCTGCGCGCGATCGCCCGGCCGGCGGAAAGCGCGAGGGTCGCGTGGTCCTCCAGCCGCACCGGCGCGCCGAAGATGGCGAGCGCGGCATCGCCGACGAACTTGTTGACCAGCCCGTGGTTGCGGTCGACCTCGTCGACCACCACCGCGAAGAACCGGTTCAGCAGGCCGACGACCTCCTCGGGCGGACGGCTCGCGGCCAGCGCGGTCGAGCCGATGAGGTCGACGAACAGCACCGACACCGTCCGCACCGTGCCACCGAGTTCGGCCGAGGTGCGCATCGCCTCGCTCGCGACGTCCTCGCCGACATGCCTGCCGAACAGGTCCCGCAAACGTTCGCGTTCGGCGAGACCGGCGGCCATCCCGTTGAAACCCGCTTGCAGCAGACCGAGTTCGGTGCCGTCGTAGACCGGGATCTCCAC
The DNA here is from genome assembly GCF_003947535.1 of Amycolatopsis sp. WAC 04169. NCBI lineage: Bacteria > Bacillati > Actinomycetota > Actinomycetes > Pseudonocardiales > Pseudonocardiaceae > Amycolatopsis > Amycolatopsis sp. WAC 04169. The sequence goes on from NZ_QHJI01000004.1 coordinate 240,290, forward strand.
GGTGAAGTCACCGGCACGGACCCGGCCCAGCGCGTGCTGCACCGACCGGATCGGGTTCACCACGGCGCGCGCGGTGAACACCGTCACCAGCAGCCCGAAGACCAGCACCACCAGCCCGAGGGCGATCACCGAGATGGCGAGCTTCGTCGTCGACACGTCGCCGCGCGCCCACGCCAGCACCGCCGTGACCACCAGTCCCGCCACCGGCACCCCTGTGCCGAGGCACCAGAACAGCAGCATCCGCAGGTTCACGCCGCCGCTGAGCGGCCGCGACGGCAAGGTGCCGGACAACGCCAGCGCCGCGTACGGCCGCAGGATGAGTTCCCCCGCCAGGTAGGCGATCGCGCAGACGACCACCCCCGCGAACGCGACGACGAGCAGTTCGGTGAGCACGACCCGCGGCTGCACCAGCGCGGCCAGCACGCCGAACACCACGGTCGCGATTCCCCACAACACCGCCTGGACCAGCGTCAGGCGCAACGGCACCCGGAGGCTCGACACACGCTCTTCGTCGGTCGGCGTCCGGCCCTCGGCCGCCCACCGCAACGTCCGCAGCGCGCCGCGGGTGCCCCACAGCGCACCCACCACCACGGCGGAGACCACGTAGACCGGTACCGCGATCGCGGTCACCCGGATGAGATCACCGGACATACCGGGAGCGGGCATGAGCAGGGCCGCCAGCCCGACCACGACCAGCGCACCGATGACGTTGGTCGCGATCAGCGTCCCGGTGAGCAGCCCCTGGACGCGACGGCGCAACACGGCCGGGTCCTGGTCGAGCGGGCCGAGCAGCCAGGAGCCGAACGGCCCCTGCCCGCGGCCCCGAACAGAGGAGTCGTTGTCTGATCGCACCCGTGTCCCGCCGTTCACCCCGGTTGAGTGAACGACTGTACACCGAAAGGGCCGTGGCCGTCAGCGGACGGTGCCGGAGCCGATCAGCGTGGTGGCGTCGAGTTCGGTCACCCCTTCGGCGCGCAAGGACTCGAGATAGCGCTCGCGCACCCGCTTGACGACGTCGGGCTCCAGGCCGTCGAGTAGTCCCCGGAACCCGGAGCCGATGACGACCAGCCAGGCGATCTCCGGCGTCATGGTCAGCCGCAGTTCGTTGACCACGACGTCCACATCGGACAGATTCCGCTCGGAAAGCCAATCGGCATAAGGGCCGGCCTGATCGATGCGATCGATCAGGCTCGGGTCGCGCTCCGACGGCGGCCCGGATTCGGTCACCGCCGCGACCGCGCGGCCGAGATGACGGCCCGCGGCCACCATGGACCCGCCGCGCCAGATCGTGAACACGGCCCGGCCGCCGGAGCGGGCCCTGGCGATCAGCCGCTCGGTCCCGTCCGTCATGTCGGGGAAGAAGAAGATGCCGAGGGCGGACTGCACGACGTCGTAGCCGTCGGTGTCCCACGCCGTCGCGTCGGCTTCGTGCGCGCGCAACTGCGGCAAGCCGGCCGAAAGACGGCGCAACTCGCCGATCATCGGACCGGAGAGGTCGATGGCGTCCACCACCCCCTCGGCACCGACCGCGTGCGCCGCCGGAATCGCCGAAGCCCCGGTGCCGCAGCAGGCGTCGAGGACACGGTCTCCCTCGGCGAGCCCGGCGGCGGCCACCGTGGCCGCACCGATCGGCTCCCACAGGTACCGCCCGAGCGCGGCGAAATCGGCGGCGGCCGCGTCGAAGGCGCGCTGGGTTCCCACTTTGCGAGAAGACATGCCGCGACGATATCCATTTCACGGATCGAGCTCGCGCCGAGACCGATCCGGCGCGCCCGCGGCTCCGAATACCGGATATGGATCAAGGAGACCTCGTCCCGGACTTCACCCTGCCCGACGACACCGGCCGGGACCGCACGCTGTCGGAGTTCCTGGCCACCGGCCCGGTCGTGCTGTTCTTCTACCCCGCCGCGATGACCGGGGGCTGCACCGCCGAGAGCTGCCACTTCCGCGATCTGGCCGGGGAGTTCCGCGAGGTCGGCGCCCACCGCGTCGGGATCAGCCCGGACGGGATCACCAAGCAGCGGGAATTCTCCACCTTGCACGGCTTCGACTACCCCCTCCTGTCCGATGTGGAGGGAGAAGTGGCCAGACTCTTCGGTGTCTGGCGCCGGTTCAGCCCGCTGCACGCCAAGCGGCGCACCTTCGTGATCGACACCGATCGCCGGATCCTCGCGGTGATCAAGAGCGAGCTGAAATTCGACGTCCACGCTGACAAGGCGCTCACGACCCTGCGGGAGCGGACTCCCCGCGCCTGACTCCGGTCACGAGCCGGGAAAGCGCGGCCGTGCCGTCGAAAAGCGCCCGCGAGCGGGCCGTGATCCCGGCGTCCCTGGCGGAAAGGGCGGAAGCGACATCCTCCAGCCGCCGGGATCGCCGCAGTTCCGGCATCAGCGCGCGCAGGGGCGCGACGCGGTAGCCGGCCAGCCGCAGCTGATGCACGATCCGCGCGTCCCGCACCTGGGACGGCGTGTAGCGCCGCGTTCCCCGTTGGTCGCGGCCGGGCACGACGAGCCGTTCCGTATCCCAGTGCCGCAGGGTCGACGGGCGCACGCCGAGCGCCGACGCGATTTCGGAGACGCTCATCGAGTCCGAGCCTCGCACGTCTTCGATCGGTTCCCCGGAGATCACCCGGACGGCTTCCCTGGCGTCCCGGAGATCCGCGCGTTCGGCGTCGAGCCCGGCGTGGGCCGCGTCGAGGCGCGCGAGGACCTCGGGGAACGGAGCCCGGTGCACGGCGCGGACGATCTTCTTGGCCTCGACCGGCCCCACCGCGGCGGCGAGCGCGCGGTAGGCCAGCGCGGACCGGAGGTGGATCTCGCCGTAGCTCCGGTAGCCCGAAGCCGTCCTCGACGCCGCCGGGAGCACGCCGTCGCGTTCGAGGTTGCGCACCTGCTGGACGGAGTACCCCGCCAGGCGGGCGACCTCCGCCGTACGCATCGATTTGAGACTTGACACCTTCGCTCCGTCGAAAACGCGCTCGAACCCTCCATAAGCACTTTAATGCCACGCTTGAGCACATGACCATCGAAGAGATCATCGGCCTCGTCTCGGGCCTCGACGGCGTCCTGACCCTCACCCCGGGGCCGGGTGACGACTGGCCGGAGCTCAGCTGGGGCGACGCGTTCTTCTACTACTCCCCCGACGGCGTCGTCCCGACCAACGTCCAGCCCTTCGCGACCATCGTGACCAAGAACTACCCCGGCGACGAGACCTCGCGGCTGGACCGCCCGGACACGTTCCGCGTGAACATCCACGCCGGCAAGAAAGAGTTCGCCCGCGGTCTCGGCCAGAACCCCGACGACACCGACACCCTGATCGCCCACCCCGTGTACGGGAACGCGGGCTGGCTGGCGGTCGTGAACCCGGCGTCGAACACCGAAACGGCCACCCGCGAGCTGCTCGAGACGGCTTATCGGCTGGCTCGCGCCCGTTACGAGCGGCGGGCGGAGTCCTCGCGCGACCGGTAGACCGAATATCGTGGGGCGGTGGGCCGGAACCTTCGAACCCGTGAGCGGCTCAGGCCGGTCGACCTCGCGCGCGAGCACGGCCTGTCCGCTCAGGCGGTCCGCAATTACGAGGCGGACGGCATCCTCCCCACCGCCGAACGCGGCCCGCAGGGCTATCGCACGTACACGTCAGTGCACGCGCAAGCCCTGCGCGCGTTCCTCGCCCTCGTGCCGGGGCACGGCCACGCGACGGCGGCCTCGATCATGCGGGCCGTCAATCAGAACCAGGTCGAGGAGGCGCTCCGGCTCGTCGACGAAAGCCACGCGCAACTGCTCGACGACCGCCGCACCCTCCAGGCCGTCACGGCCGCGCTCCGCGATCTCGAACCCGTGCCGCAGGAGCGGGGCGACCTGTTCATCGGCCCGCTGTCCCGGAAACTCGGCGTCCGGCCCGCCACCCTGCGCGAGTGGGAGCGCGCGGGCCTTCTCCGCCCCGAACGCGATCCGAGGACGGGTTACCGCGTCTACAACGCGGCCGACGTACGCGACGCGAAGCTGACCCATCAGCTCAGGCGGGGCGGCTACCTCCTGGAGCGGATCGCGCCGGTGCTCGACCAGGTCCGCTCGGCGGGCGGCGTCGTTCCGCTCGAGTCGACGCTGCGCGACTGGCACGCCCGGCTCGCGGCGAGAGGACGCGCCCTGCTCTCCGGTGCCGCCGCGCTGGACGCCTACCTCGCTGACACTTTTGGGACAATGACACTCCCGCGCAATTGAATACGCAGGCAATTCGCGTTTTCCGCATACGAAAGTAGGTCCGTGATCACGGATCCTACTTTCGGCGCTACGACATGCCGTGCGGGCGCTCGTACTGTGCGTCACGTCGAGATGAACCGCCCGGTCCCCTGCGCTTTCCGAACATATTCCGGCGGTTCGTCGTTCCCTCCTTATCGAAGGAAATTCGCATGCGAATTCGCGGACCCGTCATGCTCACCCTGTTCAGCGTCTGCGCCGGAATCGGCGCGCTCGCCGTCCCGGCGACCGCCGCGCCGGTCACCGCCTACGACCAGACGATGCTCGAGACGCTCGCCGCCCAGCTCAAGGTCAGCCCGCTTCAGGCCGCCCAGAAGCTGGACCAAGAGAAGAACCTGATCGCGTCGCTGGACAGCGTCAGAAATCGTGGCCTCCACACCGACGGCGCGTACTTCGACAACGCGGGCGCCCTCGTGGTGAACGCCGACGCCGGTTCCGCGAAGGAGCTTCGTTCGGCCGGGCTGACCCCGCGTACCGGCGCCCGCGGCGAGAACGCGCTGAACGCCCTGTCCGCCAAGGTCGGCACGGTGATCGGCAAGGACGTCACCCAGGTCCAGTCCTGGGGTCCGGAACTCGCGGCCGACCAGGTCGTCGTCACCGTGCAGCCGGGTGCCGACAGCGCCCTCGTCCGCCGGCTCACCGCCATCCCGGGTGTCGCGGTCCAGACCGGTGTCGCCAACGGGAACACCACGCAGGCCGACGTCATCCCCGGCCAGATCATGGACCTCGTTCCCGGCACCAACTGCTCGCTCGGCTTCCCCGGCACCACCAGCAGCGGCAACAACGTGATGCTCACCGCCGGACACTGCGTCGAAGGCAACCCGGACATCCTGAACCGCAGCGGCGTCCACATCGGCCGCGGCGTGGCCACCCAGTTCCCGTCGGCCGACATGGGCCTGATGGACATCGACGCCGAGGACACCGGCCGCGGCTACGTGGACACCCGCATGGGCACCACGGTGCGGATCACCGGCAGCTCGAAGGCGCCGGTCGGCACCACGCTGTGCAAGGCGGGCAACACCACCGGCTGGACCTGCGGCAAGATCACCGCGTACAACCAGACCGTGCGCTACAGCGGCGAAAGCGTCGCCACCACCGGGCTCGCGAAGTCGACCGTCTGCACCGAGGGCGGTGACAGCGGCGGCGCCTACATCGCGGGCAACACCGCGCAGGGCATGACCTCCGGCGGCCCCGCCGACGGCCACGACTGCGGCTGGAACCAGGGTGCCAACGCCACCGGTTCGTACTCGTACTACCAGCCCGTCGTGGACGCGGCGAACAAGTACGGCGTCACGCTGACCCGTTCCTGACGAACGAAACGACGATGCCGGGGAGCCACCGCTCCCCGGCATCGTCGTTCGCTAGGAACTCAGGATCTGCTCCCGCAGGATGTCCGCGTGGCCGCCGTGCTGAGCGAGCTCACGCAGCATGTGCAGGTACACCCAGCGCAGCGGGAGCGGGCCGCGCCGGTTCCCGTGGAGCAGGTCGTCCAGATCGAGGGCGGCCGCCGCCTTGCGGGACACCTCGCAGGCTTCGCGGTACGCCTGCCGCACGGAGGCGATCGTGTCCTCCTCGGTGAGGATGAACGATTCGTCGGGCGTCTCGGGGAGGCCGAGCTCGGTCCGCGGGCGGCACGTGATGCCTTCGACGAACCACACCTTTTCCACGAAGGTCGCGTGCTTCACCAGGCCGAGCAGGGTCGTGCGGGACGGGACGAGCGAGCGGCGGGCCTGCTCCTCGGTCAACCCTTCCAAGGACTCGTCGAGAACACGGCGGTGCTCGTCGAGGAAGACCTCGAACTGCTCGCGGAACGGATGGTTGAGGACCTCGAGGGTGGACATGCGCGAAGCATCGCAAAGGTTCTCGATCTCGGGCAAACTACTTCAGGAAACCGATCAGCTCGGCGCTCACGAACGCCGGATTCTCCTCGGCGAGCCAATGTCCCGCCTTCGGCACCTCGACCGCGCGGGCCAGGTTCGCGACGCGGGGCGCCAAAGTGGCCTTCTGCGGTTCGAGCAGCCCCTCGGCGGTCATCAGCAAAGTCGGGGTGGTGATGGGTTTCGCGCCGGCGTTCGCGGTCGCGCGTCCTGTCCGAGCGTCCGGTAGAGCTCGAAGCCGCCGTGCAGGACCTCCGGCCTGGTGTAGGTGCGGGCGTACTCGTCGATCTCGGCGTCGTCGAACGGCGACGGCGCGCCGGGGCCGCCGAAGGCCGTCCCCGCGTAGGCGACCTGGGGATAGAACAGGGACAGGTACTCGCGCACGTCGTCGCCCACGACGGCTTCGGGAACCGTCTTCTGCGAGTGGAACGCGATGTGCCAGCTCAGGTTCCGGTAGGCCGTCGCGTCGAGCGCGGGCCCCGGCAGCGGCAGATCGAGATAGGCGAGTTTGGTGAGATCGCCGGGGAATTGCGCGGCGTACTGGAAGGCGACGGCGGCGCCAAGGTCGTGACCGGCGATCCGCGCGTCGCGCAGGCCCAGCCGTCCGGCGACGAGGCCGTGCACGTAACGCGCGAGGGTCGCCTTGTCGTAGCTGGGCGGCGAGCCGTCGCTGTCGCCGAGACCGGGCAGGTCGAGGGCGTACACCGTGAAGTGTTCGGCCAGCGCGGGCATGACCCGGTGCCAGCCGTACCAGGTCTGCGGCCAGCCGTGCAGCAGCACGAGCGGGGCGCCCTTGCCGCCGGTGACGTAATGCATCTTCACCCCGTCGACGTCGGCGAACTCGTGCCGGAATCCAGGGGGCGGCGCGGCGACGGCCGGGGGTGAACCGCAGGCCGTCAGCAGGACGAGGGCCGCGACGAACGCGGCGGCTCGGTGGAACATGGGGATCTCCGTTTCAGCGCCCGGTGGCGCCATCGATCAGTTCGCGCAGAATGTCGGCATGTCCCGCGTGCCGCGCGGTCTCCTCGATCAGGTGGGTCAGGGTCCAGCGCCGGGATGCCCGGCGGGGTCCCGGCACGGCGAGGTCGTCCCAGGAGGCGATCTCGTCGTTCACCTCGGCGACGGTTTCCCGGTAGGCGGCCAGAATCGACGCCGTCGTGTCGTCAGGGCCCGGGTGGAACGTCGCCTTCCAATCGGCGACGCGGTGGCCGAGTAGCCAATGCCGTTCCACCTGGGTCAGGTGGTTGACCAGGCCCAGCAGGTTCGTGCCGGACGGCACCCCGGGCATGCGGGCGCGATCCTCCGGCACGCCTTCGGCCTTGGCCATCACGGCGGCGCGGAGATAGTCGAGGAACCCGGTGAGCACGTCTTTTTCCCCGGGGCCGGTCGACGGCGGTCCGGTGTCGCGTTTCCGGCTCATCGCCCGGCCCGCCGGAGGATCAGGATGTGGTCGACGACCGTCGCGGTCCGGCCCGCCGGACCGGTGGCCAGGCGTTCGGCCGCCTCCGCGCGCTCGATCGACCAGACCGCCGGGTCGAGGTCCAGTCCGGCCGCCACCTCGCCGGGGGTGGCGAATTCGGCGTCCTGATCCCAGGACCACGGCGCGGCGGAACCGTGGTCGACGACGACCAGCCGCCCGCCGGGATTCACCGAGCCCGCGGCGGTGCGCAGCACCCGCGCCCGGTCCAGTTCGAAGGGCGTGTGGAAGTACTGCGCGGACACCAGGTCGAAGGTGCCCTCGGGGAAGTCTTCGGCGAGGTCGACGCGGAGCGCCGTGATCGGCTCGCCGCGTGCTTGGAGCGAGCGCACGGCCGCGCCGGAGATGTCGACCGCGGTCACCCGCCAGCCTCGGGCGGCAAGCCACAGCGCGTCTCCCCCGGCCCCGCAGCCGAGGTCGAGCGCGGTGCCCGAAGTCAGCGGGCCCGCGATCTCGGCCAGTCTCGCGTTCACCTCCGGCGTCCCGGCGGCCCGCCGTTCGTGGAGTTCGTCCCAGAATTTCGTAGCGCTCATGATCGCCACCTTCGCCGCCCGGCCGCCGGTTTGGCACGAAAACTTGCCGACCTGGCAAGATCGAGGGCATGGACGAGACGGACGAGGTGCTCGACGCGGTCGGCCCCCGGCTGCGCGCGCTGCGCAAACACCGCGGCCTGACCCTCGCCGAGCTGTCGGCGGCGACCGGGATCTCCGAAAGCACCTTGTCACGGCTGGAAAGCGGCGGGCGGCGGCCGACGCTCGAACTGCTGCTCCCGCTCGCCCGGGTACACGGCGTACCGCTCGACGATCTCGTCGGCGCTCCCCGGACCGGTGATCCGAGGATCCATCTCCAGCCGATCCACCGCCACGGTATGACGTTCCTGCCGCTCACCCGGCGCGCGGGCGGGGTGCAGGCGTTCAAGATGCTCATCCCGGGCCGGGACACGCCGGCGGAGCCCACGCCGCAGACCCACGGCGGCTACGAATGGGTTTATGTCCTCAATGGACGGTTGCGGCTGGTGGTCGGCGACCGTGACCTGATCCTCCCGCCCGGCGAGGCCGCCGAATTCGACACCGCGCTGCCGCATTGGCTCGGCTCGGCCGACGGGCACGCCGTCGAAACCCTCGTCCTGTTCGGGCCGCAAGGCGAACGCGCGCACGTGCGGGCGCGTTAAAGCCAGTCGTGTTCGCGGGCGTACCTGGCGGCCTCGTGCCGGGTCTGCGTCTGGGTCTTCTGCATGGCGTTCGAGAGATAGTTGCGCACGGTGCCCTGCGCGAGGTGGAGCCGTCCGGCGATCTCGGCGACCGAATAGCCCTCGCCGGTCACCCGCAACACCTCCAGCTCCCGCTCGGTGAGCGGACAGTCGTCGACGACGGCGAGCGCGGAGACGTCCGGATCGATCCAGCGTTTGCCCTGGTGCAGCGTGTCGATGACGAACGTGATGTGCGACGGGTCGGCGGCCTTGCTGACGAAGCCCTGGACGCCGAGCTTGAGGGCCTTGCGTAGCACACCCGGTTTCGCGTGCCGGGTCAGCATGAGGATGACCTGGTCCGGCCGGGTGCGCCGGATCTCCGCGACCGCCCCGAGCCCGTCCACGCCGGGCATTTCGAGGTCGATGACGAGGACGTCGGGCTCGTGCCGCAAGGTGGCCTCGACGGCTTCTTCGCCGTTCTCCGCCTCGGCCAGGACGGTGATCTCGCCTTCGAGCGGGAGCAACGCGGCCATCGCCTTGCGCAGCAGGGCTTCGTCGTCGGCGAGCACCACCGTGGTCATCGTTCCTCCAGGGCCGGGAAGGACGCCGCAGTCACGAACCGGCCGTCTTCCTGTTCCACCGTCAGTTCACCGCCGTCGGCGACGACGCGTTGTCCGAGCGCGGCCAGCCCGCGGAGTTCGGGCAGCGGCGTTCGCTGGGCGCCGTCGTTGACGATACTGATGCTCCATTCCGACAGGGTGATCCGCACGCGGGTCGCCTGCGCGTGGCGCAGGATGTTGGTCGTGGTCTCGCGCAGGACCTGGCCGAGCAGCCTGCCCGCCGCCGGATCGACGTCCGCCTCCCGGTCGACGCGCACGCGGATCCCCGCTGCCTCGAAGAGGTTCCTCGCGTTCTCCAGTTCGGCGGAGAGGTTGAGCCGGCGCTGGGCGTAGGCGAGTTCCTTCGTCTGGGTGATCGTGTCGGCCACGAGCGCGTGGATCTCCCCCAGCTCCTGTTTGGCCCGCTCGGCGTCGATGTCCACCAGCTTCCTGGCCAGCGCGGTCTTGAGCTTCACCACGTGCAGCGTGTGGCCCTGGATGTCGTGCAGATCGCTCGCGAACCGGACGCGTTCCCTGATCACCGCCAGCTCCGCTTCCCGCTCGCGCGACTCCTCGAGTTCCTTGACGACGTCGTAGAACCGCTTGTTGGGGAACATCAGCCCGAGCACGACGGCGGTGATCGCGGCGGGCACGAACACGAAAGTGACCAGCTCACCGGACACATCCTCATGCGAGACCAGCAGTCTCGACGCGCCCACCGCGGCGATGTAGACGACGAGCGCGACTGCCGCCGCGATCCGATGCCGTGGCAATTGCGGGACGACCAGCGAGCCGACGAGGAAGACACCGAAGAACGCCGAACTGCCGCCGACGAGCAGCACCGAAAACGGCCACACGGCCGCCGTGATCACCAGGCACGGGATCGCGACACGCAGGACCTCGCCCGCAGCCCAGCGCACGAAGGCGACCAAGGCCGCCAGCACCCCCACGCTCAGGACCACCGCGTGCCACCAGGTCCGCGAGTCCGAGGCGACCACGATCACCCCGCCGACGACGAGCAGCGGGACGAACATCGTGAGGTTCAGCTTGCGCAGCTGCCCCTTCGCCGGCTCGGTGTCCACATCAGACATGAGTCCAGTATCGGCGCTCCGGCGACGGGACGACAGTGACACCACGTCATGGTTTCCTCGTGACGTGGCCGCACTGGCCGGGACGCGTCCTGGCGGCTGGGATCGAGATATGACAGCGATCGACGTTGACCGTCTGAACGTGAAATACGGCGACTTCCACGCCGTGAAGGATCTGTCCTTCCAGGTCCGGCAAGGCGAGTTCTACGCCCTGCTGGGCACGAACGGGGCCGGGAAGACCTCGACCTTGGAAACCCTGGAAGGACACCGGGATCCGACGTCGGGCACCGTCCGGGTGCTCGGGAAGAGCCCGCGGGACCGCGCCGCCGTCCGCCCCGAGATGGGGGTCATGTTGCAGGAGAGCGGTTTCTCACCGGATCTGACGGTGAAGGAATCGATTCGCCTGATCGGGGCCCTGACCCGGCGCACGGACCGGCTCGAACGCGTGCTCGGCATCGTGGACCTGACCCGCAAAGCGGACACGAAGGTGTCGCAGCTTTCCGGTGGCGAGAAGCGGCGGCTCGATTTCGCGACCGCGGTGTACGGCTCGCCGCGGCTGGTGTTCCTGGACGAGCCCACCACCGGCCTGGACATCCAGTCGCGGGACGCGCTCTGGGACGCGGTCGACAACCTGCGTGAGGACGGCTCGACGATCGTGCTCACCACGCACTACCTGGAAGAGGCACAGCAGCGCGCCGACCGCATCGGCCTGATGCACCGGGGGACGTTCCACCGGGAGGGCACGGTCGCCGAACTGACGCGGACGCTGCCGTCGGTGATCCGGTTCTCGCTTCCGCCGTCGGCCCCGGCGCTGCCGGTGCAGGGCAAGCGCGAGCACGACGGGAAGTTCGTCATCGAGACCTTCGGGCTGCAGAAGGACCTGCACACCCTGCTCCGGTGGGCCCAGGATCACGCGATCGAGCTACCTGACCTCGAAGCCGGACCGACCCGGCTCGACGACGTCTTCCGCGCCATCGAAAACGACTGAAGGACTGAGTTGTCATGCTCTCGATAGCCCGCAGCGAATTGATCCAGATCTTCCGGAACCGGTCGGTCCTGATCACCAGTTTCGTGATGCCCCTCGCGATCTCCGCGTTCTTCGTCTACCAGCACGAGGTCTTCGCCGAGATCGGCAGTCTCGGCTACATCGCGGCGATCGTGATGTTCACCGTCTGCGCGTTCGGTCTCTACACCAGCGCGGTGACCACGCTGGCCTCGCGACGGCAGAACCTGTTCTTGAAGCGACTGCGCTCCACCGCGGCCGGTGACGCGTCCATCCTGGCCGGGCTGGTGCTGCCGGTCACCGTCATCTCCCTCGTCCAGGTGGCCGTGATCATGACCGTGCTGGGCGCGGTCACGGACACGCCCGCCAACGTCGGCCTGCTGGTGGCGGCGGTGCTGGCCAGCGTCGCCATGATGATCGGCCTCGGCCTGGCCACCGCGGGTCTGACCAACTCCCCCGAACACGCGCAGGTGACCACCCTGCCGGTCAGCCTCGGCGTGATCGCCGTGGCCAGCTGGGTCGGCATCTCCGGCACCGACGAGTTGACGCTGCTCAAGCGGCTGCTGCCCGGCGGCTCGGCCACCGAACTCGCCGTCAACGCCTGGAACGGCGGTGTGGCTCTCACCGATTCGCTGCTCCTGCTCGCCCCGACCCTCGCTTGGGTCGTCGTCGCCGTGGTCCTCGCGACGCGGCTCTTCCGGTGGGAGCCGCGCCGATGACCGTCCGAAGTGGAGCGAAACTCGGTCTCGTTCTCGTCGCCGCTCTGGTGACCACGGCGACCCCGGCGCTCGCGTCGGCGGCACCGCCGCCGAAATGGGGACCGTGCCCCGAAGAGGCGGCCGGCCTCGGTCTGGAATGCGGCACCGTCCAGGTCCCGCTGGACTACCGGAATCCGGACGGGAAGACCATCGAGATCGCGATCTCGCGCCTGGCGAGCACGCGGCCGGATAAGCGCCGCGGTGTGTTGCTGACCAATACGGGTGGCCCCGGCGGCGAAGGGCTCGCTTATCCCGCCACCCTCAAGAAGCTGAACATCCCGCAGGAGGTGCTGGACGGTTACGACGTCATCGGGATGGACCCGCGAGGTGTCCACAACAGCACTCCGGTGACCTGCGGACTGTCCCCCGCCGAGCATCCGACCAACATCCCGAGGTACGCCCGGGACTCGGCCGACGTCACGACCGAGGCCCAGCGGGTCGCCGCCGTCGCCGCGAAATGCGGTTCCTCCGCCACCGCGCCGCTCCTTCCGTACATGACCACCGCCAACACCGCCCGCGACATGGACCGCGTGCGCGAGGCGCTCGGCGAGCGGAAGGTGAACTACTTCGGCATCTCGTACGGCACCTACCTCGGCTCGGTGTACACGTCGCTGTTCCCCGAGCGCAGTGACCGGTTCCTGATCGACAGCGCGACCGGCCCCGGCGGCTGGGACGCGTCCTTCTCGCGGCTGTTCGGGCGAGGCGTCGAAGACCGCTTCCCGGATTTCGCCAAGTTCGCCGCTTCGAAGCCCGAGTACGGCTTGGGCAGGACCCCGGCACAGGTGAGGGCGAAGTACTTCGAGCTGGCCGCGCGGCTGGACAGGACACCGAGCCCGGACGGCTACAACGGCCAGGTGTTCCGTCACGTCACGTTCGCCGATCTCTACTACGACAAGAGCCTGCCGCATCTGGCCGAGACGTGGCGCGCGCTCGACACCGGGAAACCCGTGCCGACTTCGGCCGTCGCGGGCTATCCGTCGGACAACTACATCGCGAGCCAGCTGCACGTGATCTGCAACGACTCCGACTGGCCGGAGGACGTCGGCACTTATCGGCGCAACGTCGCGATCGACCGGTTCCGGCACCCGCTGTTCGGCGCGGCCGCCGCGAACGTCACGCCGTGCGCTTTCTGGCCGTCCGAGCCGATCGAGCCGCCGGTGAAAATCACCGATCGTGGCCCGTCGAACGTGCTGATCGTGCAGAACCTCCGCGACCCGGCGACACCGCTGGCGGGGGCACGGAAGCTGCGTGAGGCGTTCGGCGAGCGCGCCAGGATGGTCACCGTCGACCAAGGCGGTCATCTGGCGTACCTGTTCAAGGACAACAAATGTGCGAACGACCTCGCGACGGAGTTCCTGGTGCGCGGGACGCGGCACGATTTCGCCTGCTGATCCGGTGTCACGGGCGGCAGATCCGGTCGGCGGGGAGCCGTCCGCTCAGCAGGTAGTCCCGCACCGCCGCGTCGACACACGCGTCACCCTTCAAGAAGACGGAATGGCGGTAGGCGCCTTCCACCGTCACCAGGCTCGATCCGGCGAGCGCTCTGCGCATGGCGAGCTGTCCCGCGTAGGGCGTCGCCGGGTCGCCGGTCGAGCCGAGGAGCAGCGCCGGCGCGGTGTTGTGGATCCGGGTGGCGGGTTCGGCGGGAGCCACGGGCCAGAACGCGCACGGGGTGATGTTGCGGGCCAGCGGGCCGAAGAGGGGCTCGGCGGCGCGATGCTCCTGGATGTCCCGGTAGTAGGTCATCGGATCGCGGTCGGCCGCGCGATCGGCGCAGACGACCGGTGTCCCGGCCCGGTCGGTCGCGGAACCGGACCCCGTCGTCAGGCCGTCGAGAAGCGTGCTCAACGCGGGCGACGGAGTGGCGGGCAGACCGGCCGCGGCGGCACGGAGAGTCCGCACGGTGGCGGTGAACTCAGCCTGCGAAGCGGGCCTGTCGTCATAGAGGTGCGCGAAGAACAGATACGGCACCGTGTGACCGTCCACTGTGTACTTCCCGACCGCCAACGGCCTCCGCTCGGCCGAGCGCGCGATGTCCCGCACGGTCGCCAGGACCTGGTCGGCTGTCTCTCCCAGCCCCTGGGCGGTCCGTGCCCAGTTCCGCAGCGCGGCGTCGAGCGACGGCGCGGTCGGGCGGAGCAGGCCGGGCCCGTACGCCTCGGGATCCACCGCCGAGTCGAGCACGAACCGGTCGGCCCGCGAGCCGAACATCTGGAGGTACACCGCGCCGAGGTACGTCCCGTAGGAGGCGCCGATGTAGGAGATCTTCCGCTCGCCGAGTGCCTCGCGGACCAGGTCCATGTCCCGTGCGGTGTTGCGGGTCGATGCTGCCCTCAACAACGCGGGGTCGTTGCCCGCACAACCGCGCGCCAGCTCTTTCGCGAGGGCCACGCTCTCACCGAACGTCTTCAGGTCGGGCCCGGCCGAGCGGGTGAACGTGTCGGTTTTCCAGTCGCACCGCAGCGGCGAACTGCGTCCGACGAACCGCGGATCCATGCCGACGAGGTCGTACCGCGCGGCGATCTCCGGCATCAGCGTGCCCGCCAGGGCCAGTTCCCTCGCCGGACCACCCGGCCCTCCGGGGTTGAGCAACACCACGCCGCGGCGGCGCGCGGGATCGGTGGCCTTCATCCGCGCCAGCGCGAGGGTGATCCGGCGCCCGTGCGGACGGCGGTAGTCGACCGGCACCGCGACGTCGGTGCACTGCGCGCCCGCCTTGTCCAGCTCGACGCCCACACTGTCACCGGGGCCGCTCGCGCAACCGTGCCAGGTGATCGACGGGGCCGCGGCGGCGGTCGCCGGTGTCAACGCGGCGGTGACGAGCAGTGCCACCAGGACGGCTGTTCTCCTTGGCAACGCGAACTCCCTTGTGTCGAAGGAAACTTCTGAGTGCAGGTTAGGGAGCCGGGTTGTGCGGGGGCGTCCGTCTGCGGTTGGAGGTGGCTAGCCCGCTGGGGGGCTTTTTTCTTGCGGCAGGTCCTGACGTTACGGTCACCGGGCATGCCGAGGGGCCCGTCGCCTGGGTGGCTGGCGGGCTCCTCGGTGTTCAGACGTGATGCAGGGTGTTGCGCCGGGGTTGTCGGAGCGGATCCGTGTACTGGGGTGGGATGAACTCCGGTAACCCATCGGCGGCCATCCGTACTGCCCAATCACCGTGATGAATCAACCGATGATGAAAACCACAGAGCAGCACGAGATTCCGGAGATCTGTCGGTCCGCCCTCTGCCCAGTGCTCAATATGATGAGCGTGGCAGTTCTTGGGCTTCCGATGACATCCCGGGAACGCGCAGCCACCGTCACGGATGTTCAGTGCTCGGCGTTGGCCGGGTGTGACGAACCGTCTCAGGCGACCCATATCGAGGGGTTCACCTGAGGTGCCCATGACGACCGGCAGCATGAGGCAGTCGCAGGCGGCGAGTCGGGCTTCGCGGGCGGTCATCGTGCCGACGAAGTCGAGGCAGGCGGTGCCGAGGCCGGATTTGAGTTCCTCGAGTCCGATGGTGACGTGCACCAAGGTCCGGTAGCCGCTGGTTCCCGGCTGGTCGGGGCAGGCGATGGCCATGTCCAGGAGCTCGGCCCAGGCGTCTCCCATGCGTTCGCACTTCATCCGTAGATCCGCCTGGCCGAACTCATCGACGGGGCGGGGCTGCGCATGTGCCTCCAAAGCGGCGGCGGTGCGGGCGCCGGTCTCGTCGTCGAGGAGGCCGGTGAGTTTCCAGAAGCCGTCTTTGCGGCGTTCCAGTGTGATTTCCCGGCGTGGTTCTTTGGGCTCGGGGTCCTTCGGCTCGTTGCCGTCGGGGTTGAGCCAGCCCATCAGTTTCGTCTCGGCCTTGGAGAGTTGCCGGGGTCCGGCGTTCGGGGCCAGCTCGGCCAGGATCTTCTCCGCGCTCGCCCGATCCTCAGCAGACGTGTCGGCGGGGAGGTTTTTCAGGATCTCCAGGATCTGATCGATCCGCTCGTCACTGACCAGTCCCTGGGCGGCGACCGCGGCAGTGGCGGGCGCGACAGGCGGAACTTCGGTGCCGTCCAGAGCGCGGGTGGGGTTCAGGGCGATCGCCCGTTTCACCACCGCGCCCGCTTCGCCGCGCGACAGCCCGGCCATCTCCGCGAACCAGCTCGCCGTACTTCCATGCCCGTATAAGTCTTTGATGCCCCGATTCTCGATCTCCGCCAGAAACTGCCCCAACCCAGCAGTGGCCATGCGAATCACCTGCAAGAACTGCTGCACGCCATGCGCAAGCTCCAGCTTGCCAGCGCGCCACAGCTCCTGCGGCAGTTCGGGGAGGAAGGTCTCGGACACGACTCCATAATACCGCAATTCGTCGAACACGTGTTCGTAATTTTAAGCAACAAGCCAAACTGCACGAACAACACCGAAGGGTGAAACAGTCGCCAACGCCGAATCACCCTTAGCGACTCACATTTAGTCGACTAAACGCGAAGCCCCTCCGCAATTAGCCGACTAAATGCGACCCTAAAGACCAAGCGCCCCGGACCGAGGAAAACCCGGCCCGGGGCGACCCCCAGTATCACCCCAAGATCAGCGGTCGCGTTCCTTGGCGAACAAGGACTTCGACCACACATACCCGACCACCGAGAGCAGAACGCACCAGCCGATCGCGAGCCAGCCGCTACTGCCGATCGGAGTCCCGAGCAGCAGGCCGCGAATGGTCTCGATGACCGGAGTGAACGGCTGGTAGTCGGCGAACCAGCGCAGCCAAGCGGGCATCGAATCCGTGGGCACGAAGCCGCTGCCGAGGAACGGCAGCAACATGAAGATCATGGGCGTGTTGCTCGCCGTTTCCACGCTCTTGGCCGCCAGGCCCAGCGCCACCGAAAGCCAGGTGAGCGCGATGGTCAGCAGCAACAGCACGCCGACGACGGCGAACCATTCGCCGACGCCCGCCGTCGGGGAGAAGCCGATGAGCAGCGTGACCCCGAAGACCACGGCGAGCGCGAACGCCGTTTGGATGAGCGCGCCGACGACGTGCCCGGTCAGCACCGAGGCCTTGCTGATCGCCATCGTGCGGAACCGCGCGATGATGCCCTCGGTCATGTCCGTCGCCACCGAGATCGCGGTGCCGAGAGCGGCGCTGCACACGGTGACGAGCAGGATGGCGGGCGTGACGTAGCCGACGTACTCGGCTCTGCCGCCTCCGCCGCCGAGACCGTTCCCTAGCGTGCCGCCGAAAACGTAGACGAACAGCAGCAGGAACACGATCGGCTGGCCGATCAGCATGATGGTGAGCGACGGATACCGTTGCATATGCCGGATGTTGCGGCGCAGCATGGTCGTCGAGTCGCGCACCGAAAGGGAAAGGGTGCTCATCGGGCCATCTCCTTGGTCGCTTCGGTCCGGTGACCGGTGAGGCTGAGGAACACGTCGTCGAGGTCCGGCGTGTGCACGGTCAGGCTGTCGACGGCGACGGCCTCGTCGTCGAGCCGGTCCAGGACGGCGCGCAGGGCGGCGACGGTGCCGTCGGTCGGCACGCGGAGCGCCAGAGCTTCGTCGTCCGAAGTGGACACTCGAAGCACACGGGTCGCGTCACGCAACGAGACCGCGTCGGGGAACTTCAGTTGCATGTGCCCGCCGGGCACGCGCCGCTTCAGTTCGTCGGGCGTGCCGAGTGCGACGATCCGGCCGCCGTCGAGTACGGCGACCCGGTCGGCGAGCTGATCCGCCTCCTCCAGGTACTGCGTGGTGAGGAAGATCGTCACACCGCCGTCGACGAGGTCGCGGATGATCTGCCACATCGTGCGGCGGCTGCGCGGGTCGAGGCCGGTGGTCGGTTCGTCGAGGAAGATGACCTTGGGGTCGCCGATCAGGGTCATCGCCAGGTCGAGTTTGCGGCGCATACCGCCCGAGAAGGTGGACGGCGTCTTCTTCGCGGCGTCGGTCAGCTCGAAGCGTTCCAGGAGTTCGGCGGCGCGCCTGCGGCCCTCGCGGCGCGGCAGATGGTGCAGATCCGCCATCAGGAACAGGTTCTCCTCACCGGTGAGCAGATTGTCCACCGCGGAGAACTGCCCGGTGAGCCCGATCGAGGCACGGACACCGTCCGGGTCGGTGGCCAGATCGGCTCCGGCGATGGTCGCGCCGCCGGCGTCCGGAGTGACCAAAGTGGACAGGATGTTGACCGTGGTGGTCTTGCCCGCGCCGTTGGGGCCGAGCAACGAGAAGACCGTGCCCGCCGGGACATGCAGGTCGATACCGTCCAGGACGACCTTGTCGCCGTAGGACTTGCGCAGTCCGGTCGCGGAAATGGCCGGGTTTCGCATGAGGATTCCCTTCAGGAACGGTGGACGAGGATGTCGCCGACGGAGGTACCGGCGTGGACTTCGACCTTGTCGGTCGTTTCGCCGGGCGCGGTGGCGGCGGTCATGTCGTTGACGACGCGGCCGAAGCCGGTGTTCACGTCGAGCCAGGCGGCGCTGCCCTCGCGGATGCCGATCTCGACGTCCCCCAGCGACGTTTCGAGCGTGAGCGTGCCCCTGGCCGCGTCGAGCACGCGGACGGAACCGTTGGCGGTCTTGGCTTCGACGCCGCTTTCGGCCTTGTCGACGGTGATGTCGCCGTTGGCCGAGCGGAGGCGGATCGAGCCGGTGGCGGCCCCGATGGTGGTGGGCCCGTTGGAGTTCTTGACCACCGCGGTGCCCTCGATCGCGCCGACGTGCACGCGGCCGGAGCTCGTGATGATGTCGGCGTTGCCGTCGGCGTGCTCGACGACGATGTTCCCGGACGCGGTGTGCAGTTTCAGCTCACCGGCCCGGTCCAGCCGGATGTGCCCGGTGCCGGATTTGTAGCGGCAGGCGCCGATCCGCCCGGTCGCGGTCAGGTCGCCGAGCCCGGTGCTCCCCTGCACCCGGGAGCCGGCGGGCAATTCGATGGTCACGTCGATCGACCTCGTCCGCCTGGAGAAGTCGAGCAGCCGCATCTTCGGCGCGCGGACGGTCAAGGTGCCGCCGGAGAATTCGACGACGGTGCGCTTCGCGGCGTCGACGTCGGAGTCGTTGTCCTTGTCGAGCGGGGCGACCTCGACGACCGTGTCGGTGCGGTCTCCGGCGATGATCCGGACGTTGCCGACGACCGGATCGAGGTCCGCGAGAATGGGTTCCGGGGTGGCGAAAGAAGGCATGGTTGTCCCCTCAGAGGTGGTGTGTTCGGTGTTTGTGCTGGTCTAGGAGATCTAGCTGACCCAGCCGGTGTAGCGCTGGACGCCGCGGTGGCCGCCCGTCGGCGCGGGCGGCGTGGCCCGCTCCGCCGGATGCAACGCCGCGGACGCGGCTCGCACGAGCCAAGCGTTGACCGAACGGCCTTGCGCGGCCGCGGCTTCCTCCACGCGGGTCTTGAGGTTTTCCGGGAGCCGGAAGTTGATCCGGGCCGTGGCACCTTCCTCGTCTGGCACCGGCGGCTCCGGTGCGGCAGGCGGGGCGGGCGCCGCGGGGGCGGCCTGGTCGACCGCGGGAAGCGTGACGGCGAAGCTGGCTTCCCCGGCACGCAGCCGGACCTCGACCGAACCCGGCGCGAGGTCACGGGTGATCTCGTCCGACGCGGCGGACAACGCGTCCAGCAGCGCGAGACGAATGGCCGACGCGAGCGGCGCGGTCAGGCGTTCGGCGAGCGCGCTCGCCTCGGCTCCCCCCGCCTCGGCGGCGACGGCGAGTTCCCGGCGAACGTTGTCCACAAAGGGCGTCAAATCCATGATGCCATCATGGCACCATGGTGGCGCCAGCGCAAGGCCAAGTTGGCACCAAGTGGCGCCAAAGTGGCGTCAACGCAGGTCAAGGCCGGTTTTGCCCCTTCGTCCAGTCTCGGCTGGCGGGGAAAGCAGGACACGGCGGAACGCGTTGCCGGGGTTGTTCACGGCGGGCGAGAATCGCCACGAGCCGCGCGGAAAGGAAGCGGCCCGCCGTCGAGTGTGGGGGTCACCCGAGGCGGGCCGCTACCCGGTTCCCACCGTACAAGAGGTCCGCTCGCGTATGCGGGCAACGCTTTTTGTCCTTGCGGCCCTTGACAAATCGAAGATCCACAGTGGACGGAAGACGGACACATGCGAGCAGTTCGGGTGAGTGTCTGCGCCCTGGACCCCATCACGAAGGCCGGCCTGGTCGATCTCCTCGGGACACGCGCGTCCGTGGTGGTGGCCGACGGCCGGGCACGGGCCGAAACCGATGTCGTCGTCGCCGCTTTCGACCGGCTTTCGGCCGACGCGGTGACCGCGTTGCGTGCCGTCGCCGCCGAACTCGGCAAGCCGATCGTGCTGGTGACCGACCGGATCGAGGAGGGCGGCCTCACGGCGGCGGTGATGTGCAAGGTGGTCGCGATCCTGCCAAGGTCGGCGATGACCGACTCCCGGGTGGCCGACAGCGTCCGTGCCGCCGCGTCGCGCGCCGTGGATCCACCGCGGGATCTCCTCGGCAGGCTGGCCGACCACGCCGAGCGGCTCCACCGGGAGATGCTCGCGCCGAACGGTCCGGCGGGCGCCGCGCTCTCCTCGCGGGAGATCGACGTCCTCCGCCTGATGGCCGACGGGTTCGACACCCAGGAGATCGCGGCCGAACTCGCCTATTCGGAACGAACGGTGAAGAACGTCATCTACGCGGTCACCGACCGGCTGAGGCTGCGGAACCGATCGCACGCGGTGGCCTACGCGATCCGGGAAGGGGTCATCTGAAAGCGCTCAAATGAGACCTTCGCGGAGCGCGTACGCCACGACGTGGGTGCGGTTGCGCAGATTGAACCGGCTGAGCAGGCCGTGCAGGATGTTCTTCACCGTCCGGTCGGAGTAGGCCACCCGCCGGGCGATCTCGCCGGTGTCGAATCCCTCCGCCAGCAAGCGGAGCACCTCGGTCTCGCGGGGCGACAGACCGCTGAGCGTGAGCTCGCGCGGCTTGAGGACTTCCTTGTGCAGCCGCGAAATCCCGTGCAGGAGACTGCCGAGCTGATCGGCGGGCAGATCGCCCCGGCCGGCGTGGGCATCGGCGACCGCGCGCAGCAACCGGCCCGGCGTCGCCTCGGAACGCGCGACGACGACGGCGAGCCCGCGCTCCACCGCGGCCCACAGCTCGGCCTGGTTGGGGTGATCGGCCACCAGCACCAGCCGCGCCGATCCGGCCGGGATGCGCCGCGGGGCGTCGCCCGCGACCGCGACGAGGACGTCGGCCTTCGCCGGGTCGTCGCGCAAGGTGATGCCGGGGCCGCCGCCGAGCGCGCTGCGCAACCCCGCCAGGACGAGCGGATCACCGGCGTGCACGGCGACCCGGATCTCCCGCCGCTCCCCGCCCCGGACGACCGGGCGGACGGGCGTCGTCATGATCGTCGACATGCCTTCCAGGTAACCGGGCCCGGAGAAGGCGGGACAAGCGGAAGCAGGGGGCAGCTTTCCGTCAGCGCAAGCCTGCCGGTTGAATGGACCGCGGTGGAGGCGAACGAGACGCGGTCGGTGTTCGGCAAGCTCCTGCTCGAACACCGGCGGGCCGCGGGATGGACACAGGGGCGGCTGGCCGAGGCCTCCGGGATCAGTGTCCGCGCCCTGCGCGAACTGGAGCGCGGCCGCGCGCGGGCCGCCCAGCAACGCTCCGCCGAGGTGCTGGCCGACGCGCTCGGCCTGACCGGCGGTGACCGTGAATTCTTCCTGACCGTCGCGAAACAGGGGCGGCGCCGCAATCCGGCGCTGGCCGCCCAGGCTGCGGCGAGCTGCGCGCTGCCCGCGCCCACTGCGGACCTGTCCGGCCGCGAAAGCGAGCTGGAACAGCTTTCCGCGAAGGTCGCCGAGGGCGGTGGCGTGGTCGCGATCGTCGGGCAGGCCGGGGTCGGGAAGACCGCGCTCGCCGTGACCGCGGCGGATCTGTGGCGCGCGGAGTTCCCGGATGGGGGCTACGCGGTGGATCTGCGCGGGATGGACGAGGAACCGTTGAGCGCCCGGGCCGCGCTCGACCGGCTGCTGCGCGCGCTGGACGTCGCGCCGGGACAGGTGCCCGCCTCCGAAGCCGAACGGTCGGCGTTGCTGCGGATGCTGCTCGACGGACGGAAGGTCCTGCTGCTGCTCGACAACGCCGCGGACGAGGCGCAGATCCGCCCGCTGCTGGTCGCCGGGCCCGGCTCGCTCACCCTGATCACCTGCCGCCGCACGCTCGCCGGGCTGGAGGGCGCCCGTTGGCTGGGCCTCGAACCGCTGTCGGACGACGGCGCGACCGGCCTGCTCGCCAGGATCATCGGCACCGACCGGATCGACGCGGAGCCCGCCGCGGCCCGCGAGCTCGTCGAACTGTGCGGGTACCTGGCGCTCGCGGTCCGGATCGCGGGCAACCGGCTCGCCACCCGGCCGCGGTGGTCCCTCGCCCAGCTCGCCGACCGGCTGCGCGACGAAAGCACCCGGCTGCGGGCGCTCGCGGCGGGCGATCTGCAACTGCGCTCGGCCTTCGACCTGTCGTATCGCGCGGTCTCGGCCGAGGCACGACGGCTGTTCCGCCTGCTGGCGACCGTCCCCGGCGCCGACTTCGGCCTGGAGCTGGCGATCGTCGTCTCCGGTGCGGCCCCCGCCGACGTCCGCGATCATCTGGACGAACTCGTCGACGCCAGCCTCCTTCAGACGACGGCGGAGCCGGAGCGCCATCAGTTCCACGACCTGATCCGCCTGTTCGCGGAGGAACGGTTCGAGGCGGAGGAGGACCCCGCCGCGCGCGACATCGTGCTCGCCCATCTGCTCGGCAAGGCGGCCGAAGCGGCCAGGTTGTTCTATCCCAAGGCATCCGAGACCGGCCGGTTCGGCTCGCGGGACGAGGCCGCCCGCTGGCTGGACGTCGAAGGCGGGAACTGGGTCGCCGCGCACCGGCTGGGGGCGCGGCGGGGGCGGCATCAGGAGGTCCGCGACCTCGCGATCGCGCTGCACTGGTACTCAGACGGTCGGAGCGCCCAGCAGCCGTGGTGGGAGATCTTCTCGCTCGGCGCGGCCGCGGCGAGCGAGCTCGGCGACGCCGCGGCCGAGGTGAAACTGCTCAACTTCGTCGGCTGGGCCGCCAGTATCTGTCTCGGTGACGACAAGGAGGCCGTGGCGCGGCATCGCCGCGCGCTGGACATCGCCGTCCGGATCGGCGACCAGGTCGAGCAGACCTGGGCGTGCATCTACCTCGGCCAGGTGCTGCGCCTGACCGGGCAGGGCGACGAAGCGTTCGAGTTCGCGAAGCGCGGGTACGAGCTGGCGTACGAACTGCCGTTCTGGGACGGGCAGACCACCGCGCGGAACATGTACGGGCGCGCGCTGCTCAACGCCGGGCGGCATACCGAGGCGCTCGCCGTGCACCGGGCCGTGCTCTCCGACGCCGAACGGCTGGCGGGCGACACGTACCCCGATTTCCATCGGCTGCTGAAGACCCTGACCGTGCGCGCCATCGGCGACGTCGTCGGCGATCTCGCCGAATGGCGGGAGGCGGCGATCCAGTACCGCGCCAGCCGGTGGCTCGCGTGGGAAGGCGGTTTCGGTGGCCTGGAAGTGGTCAGCGCGATCCGGGAAGGACACGCCTGGCGGGAGGCAGGCGCCTTCGACGAGGCGAGGGAATGCCTGACGCTGGCCGTGGAACTCTCCCCCGGACCGTCGTTCGCCGCGTGGCGGGAACAGGCTTCGGCCGAATTGGCGCTGCTACCCTTCGGGCCGACGGAGCGGGAGGGCCGATGACCAACGCGGACGGGCAGAGCCCGCGGGAGCGCTATCGCGACCAGGTGCGCGCGGAGATCAAGCAGCACGCGTGGGAGCAGATCGCCACCGCCGGGGTGCCCGCGCTGTCGCTCAACGCGATCGCCAAACAGGTGGGGATGAGCGGTCCCGCCCTGTACCGGTATTTCGCCAGCCGCGACGACCTCGTCACCGCGCTCATCCGCGACGCGTACCGGAGCCTCGCCGACACCGTCCGGGCGGCGTTCGACGGCGGTGCCGATCTGGCCGGGCTCGCCGTCACCATCCGGGACTGGGCCCGGAGCGACCCGCAA
Source organism: Amycolatopsis sp. WAC 04169 (assembly GCF_003947535.1). NCBI lineage: Bacteria > Bacillati > Actinomycetota > Actinomycetes > Pseudonocardiales > Pseudonocardiaceae > Amycolatopsis > Amycolatopsis sp. WAC 04169. The sequence continues at coordinate 264,520 of NZ_QHJI01000004.1, forward strand.
CGCTACTTCCTCATCTACGGCACGCCCGTCCCCGGCTACCACGCGCCCGACGACACCACCGCCATTTCGAGCGAGGTCATGGCCGTGCTGCTGGAAGCGTGCCGCGCGATCCCCGTGGAGGGCCCGGAAACCCCGTTCGACGAACATCTGGACAGTCACCGCGACTGGGCGGGCGACGATCCGGCCCCGTCCGCGACCCTCCGTCGCGCGCTCGCCTTCTGGACCCGTCTGCACGGCGTGCTCTCGCTCGAACTCGCCGGCCATTTCACCGGCATGAAATTCGACCCCGATCTGTTGATCTCGGACGAACTGGACGACCTCACGAACCGGTGACCGGCCGATCGCCGTCGCGGTGAACCTTTCCCGCCTCTCGGGCGTCTTGCCCAGTGACGTTGCCACGATTGACATGCAACGTTGTAACGTTATAGCTTCTAAGTACCGCAAGAGCTACTAACATCGTTATCCGGGCGCTTCGGGGGGACTTCGATCATGATTCACGGGGAGAAGATCAACAGGAGGACCGAGCGCGTCAGAGTCGCCGTGCACGCCCCGGATCTGCTGGCCGGGCTGGGCACGACGAGCATCCTCGGCGCCGACGAGCGGCTGGACGTGCTGCCCGACACCGACCTCGGGGCCGCCGAGGTCGTCGTGACCGTCGGCGACTCGATCGGCGACGGGGTTTTCGCCTTCCTGCGCCAGGTTCGCGCCGCGTCGACCCTCCCGGCACCACCGAGATGCGTGATCGTCACCGACCACTTCCCGGTCCAGGTCCTGATGACGGCCATCGAATGCGGCATGGCCGCCCTGCTGCCGCGACGCGACCTCGACAGCGAACATCTCGTGCGGACGATCCTCGCGGTCAGCCAGGGCGCGGGCGCGTTGCCGCCGCGGCTGCAGGGCAGTCTGCTCTCCCAGCTCGAACGGATACAGGAGGACCTGCTGGTCCCCAACGGCCTCGCGTTGTCCGGGCTGTCCGACCGGGAACGTGAGGTGCTCCGCCTGCTGGCCGACGGCCATGGCACGGAGGAGATCGCGGCGAAACTCGCCTATTCGGAGAGCACGGTGAAAAACGTCCTCCACCGGGTGATGTCGCGATACGGCCTGCACAACCGCACGCATGCCGTCGCCTTCGCGTTGCGTACCGGCTCGATCTGACGAAGCGTCCGAAGTGGACGCATTTTCCCGCCCCCTTCAACTTATAGCGGACATGGGGGCTTGCGGCAAGGCCCCGGTCATCCCCCAGAATTGCCCGCCGAAGGCCGGAAACAGCGGGAAAAGGGGAGTCGCGAAATGCGTTTTTTGCTTACGTCATGGGGGTCGCGCGGGGATGTCGAACCCTTGCTGGGGCTCGCGATCGCCTTGCGGGAACTCGGCGAGGAGGCGACGGTGTGCGCGCCCCCGGACGAGGAATTCGTGAAACTGCTGGAACAGGTCGATGTTCCTTGGGTGCCGCTCGGCCCGACGGTGCACTCGGTGGTCGCCGGACCGAAACCGCCGACGGGGGAAGACGCGCTGAAGCTCGCCCCGGCGCTGGTGGCCGCCCGGTTCGAAACGCTTTCCGCCGCGGCGGAAGGAGGGTGCGACGCGATCCTCGCGACCGGCCTGCTGCCCGCCGGCGCGCGGGACGTCGCCGAGAAACTCGGGATTCCCTACGTGTACGCGTGTTTTCACACCTTCGGGCTGCCGTCGCGGCATTTCGCCCCGGGGGTGCGGCCGGGCACGCCGTCGCCGGAGGGCGAGACCGACAACCGGGTGCTGTGGCGGCAGGACGCCGAACGTGTCAACGCCCTGTACGGCGGGGCGCTCAACCGTCACCGGGCGGCGATCGGGCTGCCGCCGGTGGACAACGTCCGCGATCATGTCTTCACCGGCTCGCCGTGGCTGGCGGCGGACCCGGTGCTGTGCCCGTCGGAGGGGATGACGGATCTCGATCTCGTCCCGACGGGAGCGTGGATCCGGCGCGACGACCGGCCGCTCCCGGCCGAACTCGAGGAATTCCTCGAGTTCGGTGAGCCGCCGGTGTACGTGGGCTTCGGCAGCATGGCCGCGTACGCGCCGAAGGACATCGCCCGGGTGGCCATCGAGTCCGCTCGCGCCTTGGGCCGTCGGATCCTGCTCGCCCGTGGCTGGGCGGGTCTGTCGTCGATCGACGACGCCGACGACTGTTTCGTCGTCGGCGAGGTCAACCAGCAGGCGCTCTTCCGCCGGGTGGCCGCCGTCGTGCACCACGGTGGCGCGGGCACCACGACGACGGCCTCCCGGGCGGGCGCGCCCCAGGTGGTCGTCCCCCGGATCGCGGACCAGCCGTTCTGGGCCGGACGGGTGGCGGAGCTGGGAATCGGTGTGGCACACCAGGATCCGCTGCCGACCGTCGAATCCCTGACCGCCGCGCTCACCACGGCCCTCTCCCCCGGGACCGGCGCGCGGGCGAAGGCCGTGGCGGACACGATCCGGACCGACGGGGCGACGGTGGCCGCGAAACTGCTCGTGAGTGTCAAGAACGGTTAGAACCGTCTTTACCGCTCACGAGGCTTTGAAGCACTCCTCGCACCACTGACGGAAGGTGGTCGGCGTGGTGGCCTCCGGGGTCCGCGGCTCGGCGTTGTCGATACCCGCCTCCTTCGCGGCCATCATGTCGACCATGCCCTGGGCCATCGCCTCGGACCAGCCGTGTTCGAGCTGCGTCGCGCGGAAGGCGTCCATGGAGACCCGCTGATAGCGGACCGGCCGTCCGAGAACTTCCGACATGATCTCCGCGAGATCGTTCTGGGACAGGTCTTCCGGGCCCAGGACCGGAACGTCGGCGACACCCTGCCACGACCGGTCGAGCAGCCATTTCGCCGCCACGTCGGCGATGTCGCGGGTGGCGCAGGTCGGCGCCTTGAGGTCGCCGGGAAGCGGACCGAAGAAGACACCGTCTCCGCCGATCGATCCGGCCTGCCAGCGGGCCGCCCCGACCCCCGGCTGCGGCTGGCGCTCAAGGCCGACCACGACGCCGGCTTGCTGCCGAAGATCATCGAGGCCTACGAGGCCGAAGAAGGTGCCCTGCCGATCGAACTGGTCCTCGGCGGCCGGGGCGAACAACCGTCGCAACTGCGTGACGGGCGGGCGGACGTGGCGCTCGTGCCGTCCCCGTTCGACGCGCACCGGCTGGACTTCGAGCCGCTGCTGACCGAACCCCGGCTCGTGGCGCTGGCGGCGAACGATCCGCTGGCGGCCAGGTCGCGGCTGAGCCTGGCGGATCTCGAAGGCCGGCTCCTCCCCGACGGCGCGCCCGCCGGCCAGGGTCCTTCGGCCGGTCCGCCCGCCACCGCGGCACCCCACGGTCCCGTCTCGGATCTGACGCAGATCTTCAAACTGGTCGAACTCGGGGTCATCGTCTGCTTCTTGCCGGTCTCGGTGGCGGATCGCTACCGCCGGGCGGGCATCACGTACCTGCCCGTCGACGATCTGGAGCCCACGACCCTCGCCGTGCTGTGGCCGCGGGACTCCCGCTCACCGGCCGTCGCCGCCTTCGTCCGCGCGGCCACCACGGTGGCGACGACCGCGTACGCCCTCGGTCACCGCAGCTGAACGCGGCCCAGCAACCGATCGACCAGTTCGGGCAGCGGCTGCTCCTCGGGGCCTTCCAGCCACAACACGTTCCCCGTCCGGAGCGTGGCGAGGAAGGTCGCCGCGGTGAGCCTGGCCAGCTCCTGATCGAGGCCGTGCCCCCTGGCGAGCAGCACCGCGATGAGATCGCGTTCGAGGGCGAACTGGTCGCCCGCCTGCCGCGCGAGCAGCGACGGATGCCGCCGCAGCAACCGCAGCTGCGCCACCCACTCGCGGTCGGGGACGGGATGCGCCCGGTACAGCTCACGGCACGCCGCGCGCAGCGCCTGCCAGGGCTTTTCGCCGGGCGGCCTGCCTTCGACCAGCGACACCAGCAGCCCGGTGCGCTCGCGGTCGGCGTGCAGGATCGCGTCCTCTTTGTTCGCGAAGTAGTTCGAGAAGGTCCGGCGGGACACGCCCACCGCGTCGGCGATGTCCTCGACGGTCACACCGTCGAGACCGTGCTCCATCGCCAGCCGGAGCGCGGCCTCGTGCAGTGATTGCCGCGTCGCCGCCTTCTTGCGGGTGCGGAGCGTGTCGAGGGTGTCCACCAGGACAGCGTAGCGACGGGAATAAAGTTCCCACTGTGCAAGTTTGCACAATGAGCAACAAAGTCGCTCGAAAGGATGCCATGAAGACCGAGGCACCGTCAGAGGCGATGGGACACCGCCAGGTGCTCGAATCGCTGTCCGGTCTGCTGCTCGCGCTGCTCGTGGCGATGATCAGCTCGACGGTCGTGTCGACCGCCCTGCCCTTGATCATCGGTTCGCTGAACGGCACGCAGACGCAGTACACGTGGGTGGTCACCGCCACCCTGCTGGCGGCGACGGCCACCACGCCGATCTGGGGCAAACTCGCCGACCTGTTCAACAAGAAGACGCTGGTGCAGATCGCGATCGTGATCTTCGTGATCGGCTCGACGATCAGCGGGTTCAGCCAGAACACCGGACAGCTGATCGCCGCCCGCGCGTTCCAGGGCATCGGCGTCGGCGGCCTGCAGGCCTTGGTCCAGGTCGTGATCGCGGCGATCATCCCGCCGCGTGAACGCGGCCGCTACAACGGTTACCTCGGCGCGGTCATGGCGGTCGCCACGGTCGGCGGACCGCTGCTCGGCGGCCTGATCGTGGACGTGCCGTGGCTCGGCTGGCGCTGGTGCTTCTTCGTCGGTGTGCCGATCGCGGTGGCGGCGTTCATCGTGCTGCAGCGGACCCTGAAGCTGGAGACCGTGCGCCGCGAGAACGTCCAGGTCGACTACCTCGGCGCCGGGCTCATCGCCGCGGGCGTGAGTGTGCTGCTGATCTGGGTCTCGTTCGTGGGCAACGGCTTCGGCTGGCTGTCCTGGCAGACGGCCGTCATGGTGGCGGGCGGCGTCGTGCTCCTCGTCCTCGCCGTGCTGGTGGAACGGAAGGTCCGCGAACCCGTCGTCCCGCTGCACATCATCACCCAGCGCACCCCGGCGCTGGCGATCGTCGCGAGCCTCGCGGTCGGGATGGCGATGTTCGGCGGCGCGGTGTTCCTCGGCCAGTACTTCCAGGTCGGCCGCGGCTACTCCCCCACCGAAGCCGGTCTGCTGACCATTCCGCTGATGGGCGGTGTGCTCGTCTCCTCGACCGTGTCCGGACGCCTGATCAGCCGCACCGGACGGATGAAGCCGTACATCGTGGCCGGCACGATCACCCTGGTGATCGGCTTCCTCGGGCTGGGCACCGTCGACCACGCCTCACCGTTGTGGCTGGTGGGCATCGCGATGGCGGTGGTCGGCGTCGGTGTCGGCATGACGATGCAGAACCTCGTCCTCGCCGTGCAGAACACCGTGCCGCTGCGGGATCTGGGCGCGGCGAGCGCGTCGGTGACCTTCTTCCGGTCGCTCGGCGGCACCATCGGCGTCTCGGTGCTGGGCGCGGTGCTCGCGAACCGGGTCACCGCCGATCTGTCCGCCGCGCTGCACGTGCCGGCGGGTCAGGCGTCGACCGGCGGCGTCAGCGCGCTGAACCTCAAGGCGCTGCCGCCGGAGGTCCAGACGATCGTGCACACCGTGTACGGCGACGCGACCGCGCACATCTTCCTGATCTCCGCGGCGGTGGGCGTCGTCGGGGTGATCGCGGCACTGCTGCTCAAGCCGCTCACCCTGCGCACCACGCTCGACGTGGAGACGGAGCCGGAAGTCCCGGTCGCGCGATGAACGGGGCCTTCGAGTCCACTGTGGAGCGTTTCGGCCCGCCCCGGCACCACGCGGGGCGGGCCATCCTGGCCGGCGTCGACGGCTCCGACACGGCGATGCGGGCGGCCGCCTTCGCCTTCGGCATGGCCCGGCGCGAGGGCGGCAGGCTGATCGTCGCCTTCGTCTGCCGTCCGTCGCTCGGTCCCGCTGTCGCGGCGACGGTGGAACTCGACACCGCGGCGCGGCTCTACGAAGAGCTCCGCGAGCAGATCCGCGCGGCGGCCGAAGAGCTGGAAGTGCCGGTCAGTTTCCTGAAGACGTTCGGCGATCCGTACACCGCGCTCCGCGACACCGCCGACCGCAGCCAGGTCGACACCGTCGTGGTCGGCGCCTCACAGCAGGCCGGCCACCGGTTCGCGGGGTCGGTCGCGACCAAGCTCATCAGGACCGGGCACTGGCCGGTGCTGGTCGTTCCCTGACGACCGGCCGCCCAGGAAAGTCCGCCCACGCTCGCCGCGGCACGGTCGAGCGTGGAGGATTTGGGACGTCAGATGTCCCGAATCCTCCACACTCGAATCGCCTGGCCCGGGTGGGCCGATCAGCCGCGGCCGCAGAGCGCGTGGTCGATCACCGGCTCGATCGGATGCACCTCCGGCAGCGGGGCACCGGGGTTGTACGGCGTGAGCGTGTTCAGCGAGACCATCACGCTGCGCTTGCCGTCCTCGGTCACGCCGTTCCCCGTCAGATAGCCGGGCAGCGCGCCGCCGTGGCCCCAGTAAGCGCCGCAGGAGCTGGTCGTCTTCTGGAGGCCGAGCCCGTATTCGCCGAGCCCCGGCGCGGGCACGGTCTTCTTCATTTCGGCCAGCAGCGCGGGTTTGAGCACCTTGCCGCCCAGCAGCGCCCGCAGGAACTTGTTGCCGTCCTCGGTGGTGCTGTTGATCGAGCCGTCCGCTCCCCCGCCGATCGACGGATTCATCAGCGTCACGTCCACCCGCCGTCCGAGCTGCGGCGGGTTCGAGCCCTCGACGACGAACCGGTCGTAGCCCCGCGCGTGCGGCGCCGGGATGAACGGCGACGTGTGGGGCAAGGTGGTCTCGCGCAGGTCCAGCGGACGGACGATCCGGTCGATGATCGCCTGCCGCCAGTCCCGGCCGGTGACCTTCTCGGTCACCAGACCGGCGAGCACGTAGTTGGTGTTGGAGTAGCCCCAGCTCGTCCCCGGCGCGAACTCCGGCGGCTTGCCGACCGCCAGTTTCACCGCCTCGGACGCGCTGAGCTCGTCGAACCGGTGACGCAGGAAGCCCTTCTCGGTGAAGAGGTCGAGTTCCGCCATGTAGTCGTGCAGGCCGCTGGTGTGCTGCAGCAGCTGCCGGATGGTGATGGCCTTGCCGTCGTTGCCGTTCCCGCTCACCATCCCGGGCAGCCACCGGTCCACGGTGTCCTCCAGGGAAAGCCGTCCCTCACCGACGAGCTGGAGCATCGTCGCGGACAGGAAGGTCTTGCTGAAACTGGCGATCCGGAAGTGGCCGTTCCACGGCATCGGGGTCCTGGTCCGCAGATCGCCGTGACCGCTGCGCACCTTGACGCTTCCCTTGTCCGTGCTCACTTCCACCAGCGCACCCGGCGAACCGTTCGCCACCAGCGTGTCGGCGTCGCGTTGCAGGGTCCGGTGCAGCGGTGGCGCCGCGGACGCGACGGCCGGGGAAACGAGCGTTGCCGCGCAGAGTACGGCGATGACCACTGAAGTTCGTTTCATACCGGCAAAACTACGAAGCCGCGGGCGCACCGGGCATCGGCTTGGAGGACGATGTCGCCTCCCTCCCTGGTACTAATGGAGCACAGGGGATCCTCAGGGTTTGAGGTCCATCCGGAGGAAAACGGCGAGGCGGAGGAACTTCGGCGGCCTGGTCACGCCGTCGGGGAATTCGTCCGCCCCGACGAGCCTGGGGCCGACGAGATCCACTTCCCGCCCGTCGATCCGGAGCCGCGCTTCGCCCGCGGCCATGATGTTGCGCACCCAGTCCACCTCCGGGCCGTACACCGGCACGAACAGGTAGCCGCCGTCGACGGGATGCGCGTCGAGCGGCGTGTGGCGGGTCTTTCCCGAGGTGCGGCCGGTGTGGATCAGCACCGGGTACTTCCCGCCGGCGATCGCGCGGGGGTTGAAGACCCGTTTGTTGACGTGTCCCCACCATCTCGGCATCGGCATCGTGCTCTCCTTTCGGTGGCCTTACACCCGTAAGGCTGGCTTACAGCTGTAAGGTTGTCAACGTGCCGCCTCGCCGATCACTGACCAGGGAACGTGTGCTGGAAGCCGCGATCGAAGTCGCCGATCGCGGCGGCGTGGAGGCGATGACGATGCGCCGCGTCGCGCAGCACCTCGGCGTCGAGGCCATGTCGCTGTATCACCACGTGCCGAACAAGGACGCGATCCTCGACGGCGTCGTCGACGCGGTGTTCGCGGCGATCGAGCTGCCGGACACCGGATCCGGCGACTGGCGTGAGGCGATCCGCGTACGCGCTTCGTCCGCACGCGCGGTGCTGTCGCGGCACAGCTGGGCACTCGGTCTCGTGGACTCCCGCCGGAATCCCGGCCCGGCGACGTTGCGCCACCACGATGCCGTCTTGGGCGTGCTTCGGCGGGCCGGCTTCACGCTCCCGATGGCGGTGCACGCGGTCTCGCTCATCGACAGCTACATCGGCGGTTTCGTGTTGCAGGAGGCGAATCTCCCGGCGAGCGAGGAGGTCGCGGAGGTGGCGGACGACATCCTGGAGCACCTGCCGCCGGACGAATTCCCTTATCTGGCCGAGGTGATCACCGGCCACGCTCAGCAACCGGGCTACGACCACGCGAGCGAATTCGACTACGGCCTCGACCTCATCCTGGAAGGCCTCGAAGCCCGCCGGAAATGACTCAGCGGGTCAAGCCCGGCATCACGAGGGCCAGCCGCGCCACCGGCGGCAGCGGTGACGGCTCGGGCACGGCCCGGAAGGCCTGGATCGCGAGCGCGGCGAACCGCCGGGACGCCGCGACCTGCGCGGCGGCCGAAGCGGCCTGGATCCCGTTGTTGGCCATGAGCATGAGGATCAGATCGTCGAGGACGAAGTCGGGACGCAGTTTCCCGGTGTCCTTGGCCCGGCCCGCCAGCTCGGCGATCGCCTTGAGCGCGTAGTCGCGGTCCGCGGTGAAGTCCACCGCCTTCGGAAAGGCCGAGACGAAGGCGGCCGTGAAACCACGGTCGCGCGAGTGAAGCTCGCAGATCTTCTCGATCACGGAACAGAAGCCATGCCACGGATCGGGGTCGGCGAGCCCGTCGTCGACGACGGCGTGACAGGCGCGCATCTGATCGGCGAAGGCCTCCGTCGCCAGGATCTCCTTGGTCGGGAAATGGCGATACAGCGTGGCGGGGCCGACTCCGGCGCGGCGCGCGACTTCCCGCAGCGGCACGTTCAGCCCTTCGGTGGCGAACAGCGCGCGAGCCGCTTCGAGGATGCGTTCGCGGTTGTCCAGGGCGTCGGAGCGCGGGATCCGAGGCAAACGATCGGTCACCACTCTCACTTTAGCCAAAACGGACGGGGGCGTCCGTTAACGTCCGCCGCATCAGTGATCGACGACCAGGAGACGAAAATGCGCGCAGTCGAGATCCGGACGTTCGGCGCCCCCGAGGGCCTCGCCGTGATCGATCTCCCCTCCCCCGTCCCCGCCGAAGGAGAAGTGCTGATCGGCGTGGAGGCGATCGGCGTCGGCGGCGTCGACACCGTGATCCGGAGCGGCGCCCTCGCCGGTTTCGGTTTCCAGAAGGGGCACATCCCCGGCAACGAGGTCGCGGGCACCGTCACCGCGGTCGGCGGCGGCGTCGATCCGGCCTGGATCGGGCGGCGCGTCTGGGCGTTCACCGGCGAGGGCGGCGGCTACGTCGAACAGGTCGCCATCCCGGCCGGGAAGGTGCTGCCCCTCCCCGAAAACCTGCCCGCGGCCGACGCGGTGGCGCTCGGGACCTCGGGCATGGTGGCACGTTTCGCGCTCGCCCACGCCCAGTTCGCGGCGGGTGAATCGGTGCTGGTGCGCGGGGCGGCGGGCAGTATCGGGATCATGGCCGTGCAGCTCGCCGCGAGCGGTGGCGCGAGCGCCGTGGCGGTGACGACGTCGTCGGCCGGACGCGGCGACCGCCTGCGCGAACTGGGCGCGACCCACGTCCTCGACCGTTCCGGCGCGGGCGACGGCCCGGCGGGCTACGACGTGATCATCGACATCGTGTCCGGTGTGGACATGCCGTCCTTCTTCGAGCGGCTGAACCCGAACGGCCGCCTGGTCGTCGTCGGCGTGGTCGCGGGAATGCCGCCGTCGGACTTCGGCGCGAAGCTCATGGCGTCGTTCCGGAAGTCCCCGTCGTTCGCCGCCTTCAGCGCGGACTCGATCCCCGAGCCGGATCGGCTGGCGGCGAGTGCGGACCAGTTCGCCGCGGCGGCGCGCGGTGAACTGCGTTCCGTGGTGCACGAGCTGCTGCCATTGGAGAAAGCCGTTCTGGCGCACCGGAAGATGGACGACGGCGAGGTGTTCGGCAGGATAGTGCTGACCCCGTAGACAGGTCCATTGTGGAGCGCCCTGTCACCCGGTCAGTGCAAGTTTCCCCATCGCGTGCGCACTCGCACTAGGCTGCCCACTCGTGCCCGATCCGATGCCAGAGGGACCCGGCTTCACGGCGGTCGACCTGCGGCCGCTCTCCGAAGGCGAGGGCACCGGCGCCTACTGCGTGAACGACGCGGGGACGATCGTGGGCGAGTCGGGTTCGCGCCCGGTGTGGTGGGACGGTGACGGCGCGCCCACTCCCCTTCCCGTCCTCGACGGCTGTTCCGGCGGCCGCGCGGTCAGCGTCAACGCCGCGGGGCTCGCCGTCGGCTCGCTCTACGTCGGCGAGCTTCTCCGGCCGGTGTGCTGGCTGCCCGACGGCGGGGTGCGCGCGCTCGAACTCCCCGACGGCGCGATCTCCGGCACGGCCTGCCGGGTGAACGCTCGCGGATCGGTGCTGGGCAACGTGATGTGGCCGGGCTACCGCTGGCGGGCGCTGCGCTGGGGACCCGGCGGCGAGGCCGTCGAACTCGGCGCCCTTCCCGGCGACGGCGAGACGCAAGGGCACGACCTGAACGGCCTGGACGAGGTCGTCGGATCGGCGAAGAACGGCACGGGCACCCGGACGGCGGTGCGCTGGACGGCCGCCGGGAAGATCGGCAAACTGCCGCCTCCGCGCCGCGCGATGGCGTGCGGGATCACCGACTCCGGCGCCATTCTCGGCGACGGCGTGGTGTGGAACCGCGACGGCGGAACAGTCCTGCTGACCGGTGAACCGGAATTCTCCGCGGGACAGCTCGTCCGGATCAGCGGGCGCGGTGTCGCGATCGGCTGGGGCGTGACCCCGGACCGGCGGAGCACCTGCGCGCGCTGGGATCCCGGCGGACACCCCACCGTGCTCCGGCCCTTGCCCTCGGACGACGCCAGCACGTGTTTCGACATCGACGACGCCGGGACGGTCGTCGGCGAATCCGCCGGACAGGGCACGGTGCGCCCGGTCCGCTGGGAAGCGGACGCGACGCCGCGCCCGCTTCCGTCACCTCGCGGGCTCACGGCGATCGTGGCCCAGCACATCAACGCCGGCGGCACCGTCATCGCCGGCTACGGCTTCGCCGCGGACAGTTCCACTTATCGGGGGATCGCCTGGCACCGCTCGTGAACAGCCGAAGGGATTGAATCCGCGCGTCCGGGGTATGCCCTGATCATGGAAGTCGACGCCGTCGTGGTCGGGTCGGGGCCGAACGGCCTGGTCGCGGCCAACCTGCTGGCCGACGCGGGCTGGGAAACGCTGGTCATCGAGGCGACGCCGAAGCCCGGCGGCGCGGTCCGCACCGAAGAACTCACCGCGCCGGGCTTCCGGAACGACGTCTACAGCGCCTTCTACCCGCTCGGAGCGGCGTCACGGGTGCTCACCCGGCTGGGCCTCGAAGACCACGGCCTGCGCTGGCGGCACGCCCCGGCGGTGCTGGCGCATGTGCTGCCCGACGACCGGTACGTCCTGCAGTCTCGTGATCTCGAACGCACCGCGCGCTCCGTCGCGGAGTTCGACGAGCGTGACGCGGACAACCTGCGGGCCGAGCACGCGAGCTGGCAGCGTCTCCGCGAGCCGCTGCTGGACGCGATCGTGCGCCCCTTTCCGCCGGTGCGGCCGGGGGCGCGGCTGCTCAAGACGCTCGGCACCGCGGAGTCGCTCCGGCTGGCGAGGATGCTGACGCTGACCGCCCGCGGCCTCGGCAAGGAGAGATTCGCCGGTGCGGGCGCGCGGGTGCTGCTCGCGGGCAACGCCATGCACACCGACCTCGGCCCGGACCAGGCCGGGAGCGGCGTGTTCGGCTGGTTGCTGACCATGCTCGGCCAGGACGTCGGGTTCCCGGTCCCCGAAGGCGGGGCGGGGCGGCTGACCGACGCGCTGGTGAACCGTCTGACCGCCAAGGGCGGCGAGATCGTCTGCGGCACGCCGGTCACCGAAGTGACACTCTCGGGCGGCCGCGCGGTGGGTGTCCGAGACGCGGACGGACGACGGGTCCGCGCCCGCCGGGCCGTGCTCGCCGACGTCCCCGCTCCGGTGCTGTACCGGGACCTCGTCGGCGCCGAGCACCTGCCCGCGCGGCTGGTGTCGGATCTGGACCGGTTCGTCTGGGACGACGCCACGATCAAGGTGGACTGGGCGTTGTCCTCACCCATTCCTTGGAACGCGAGCGAAGTCGGGCAGGCGGGGACCGTCCACATCGGAGCGGACCTCGACGGGCTCGCCGGAATCGCGAACGATCTCGCCTGCGGGCGGGTACCCGGTGATCCCTTCCTGCTGCTCGGGCAGATGACCACCGCCGACCCGACCCGCTCCCCCGCCGGTACCGAATCGGCCTGGGCCTACACCCACGTGCCGAGGGGCGAATCCTGGCCGGACTCCCGGTTGCGGCGTCACGCCGACCGGATGGAAGAGGTCATCGAGAGGCACGCGCCCGGCTTCCGCAGCCTGATCGTGGGCCGCGCGATCGCCGGACCCGTCCAGTTGCAGGAAGGGAACCACAGCCTGGTGGAAGGCTCGATCAACGCCGGAACCGCGGCGATCCAGCAGCAGCTCTTCTTCCGGCCCGTCCCCGGTCTCGGCCGGGCCGACACCCCGATCGACCGGCTCTTCCTGGCCTCCGCGTCGGCGCATCCCGGCGGGGCGGTGCACGGCGCGCCCGGGTCGAACGCCGCCAAGGCCGCCCTCGCCAGGGACGGCTGGGCCGGTTCCGTCTACCGGGCGACGGTGCGTGCCGCGCACCGCGCCGTCTACCGATGAGGACGCAGCGGATGAAGATCGTCGTCACCGGCGCGAGCGGGAACATCGGGACCGCCTTGCTCCGGGTTCTGAGCGGTGAAGGCCACGACGTGATCGGGGTGGCACGCCACCGGCCCGATACGACCACCGCGCCCTATTCGTCGGCCCGCTGGGTCCAGCAGGACGTCGGCGCGAACGACGCCTGGGAGGAGCTGACCGGGATCTTCCGCGGGGCGGACGCGGTGGTGCACCTCGCCTGGGCGATCCATCCACGCGCGGACGATCCGGCCATGCGCCGCACCAACATGGCGGGCAGCGCGAACGTCCTGCGCGCGGCGGCCGACGCCGGCGTGGACCACATCGTGTGCGCGTCTTCGGTCGCCGCCTACACCCCGGCCGACCGCTGGCAGGAGGTCGACGAGGACTGGCCCTGCGGCGGGCTCGCCGAAAGTGCCTACAGCATGGGAAAAGCGGCCTTCGAGATGCAGCTGGACGAGTTCTGCCGTCGTTTCCCGGACATCAGGGTGGCACGGATCCGCCCCTGCGGCGTCGTGCAGCCGGACGCGGCGGCCGAGTTCTCCGGCTGGCTGCTCAGCCCGCTGGCGCCGCCGTTGCCGCTCGGCGGCGACTGGCTCCCGGTGCCCTTGTGGCCGGGACTGCGGATGCAGGTGGTGCACGCCGACGATGTGGCGCGAGCGATCCGGGCGATCCTCGACCGCCGCGCGACCGGGGCGTTCAACCTCGCCGGGGAGCCGGTGCTGAAAAGCCGCGACCTCGCACGGCTGACCGGCGGGATCAGGATCCCGGTACCGCTGAAACTGCTGACCGGACTGGCCTGGCCGAGCTGGCGGCTGGGGCTGCAACCGCTGCATCCGTCCTGGTTGCGCCTGGCCGATCGAGCGTCCCTTGTGGACACTCGGCGCGCGCGGGAGGAGCTCGGCTGGCGGCCGCGGCACGATCCGGCGGCCACCGTCACCGATCTCCTCGCCGCCATCCGCGCCGGGCGCCGCGGCGGCAGCCGTCCCCTCGACCCGCCACGGGACCGGATCCGGCTCGGGCGGCCGAGCCACCAGGACCAGTCGGCCGGTCAGTGAGGGAAAGGCAAAGGTGGTGTGTTGCGAAAGCCACTTTCGCAACGTTAGAAGTTGGGAAAGTGGCTTTCGCAACGGGAGCTGAAATGGTCGCCCGCTCCGACGCAGGCTCGATGCGCCCCCCATATGGCCACACGTCGCGAAAGCCACTTTCGGGACGTGTGATGTCCCGAAAGTGGCTTTCGCGACACGATCTCAGACCGCCGCGCGCCCCTTCGCGAGATCCGCGAGCCGCCGCAAGGATTCCCGGTTCCGAGGCACCAGGAAGAGCGCCTGCGCCGCCTCCGGCAGCACCCGGCCCGGCCCGCGGGTCGCGTGCTCGGACATCAGGATCTCCGTGGTCCCCGGCTCGGCTTCCCGCAGTTCCAACCGGATCCGGGCGGTGCCGAACGGCCAAGCCCGAGCCTCGAGTTCGAGCAGGCGTGGCGGATCGACGACGAGCACCTTTGTGACGTCGTCGAGCAGTACGGGCCAGGACCCGACGCAGTGATGGATGCGCGTTCCCCGCGCGGGCCAGCCCTCGTCCACGTCACGGATATGGGAGGCGCCCACCACCCAGGCGGCGTAGGTCCACCCGTCGGCGAGCACCTCGAACACGCGCTCGGGAGAAGTGTCTACCGTCATCTTCACGTCGACCATGAACCATCCCGCCCTGCATCCGGCCAGCCTCGCCTCACCCGAGCCGGATACCCTGCGGTGGCAAGGGCAAACCCGGACGCGCTCAGCCCACCCGGTCCAGCACCGCCCGCGTGTACCCGGCGGTGTCGGCCGTCCCGCCGAGGTCGGCGGTGCTGATGCCGTCGGCCAGCGCGCCGAAAGCGGCGGCCAGCAGTTCCCCACTCGCTTCGGGGTGTCCCAGATGGTCGAGCATCATGGCCGCGGACCACAAGGCACCCAGCGGGTTCGCCTTGCCCTGTCCGGCGATGTCGGGGGCGGAGCCGTGCACCGGTTCGAACATCGACGGGAACTCCCGCTCCGGGTTGAGGTTCGCCGCCGGGGCGACCCCGATACTCCCGGCCACCGCGGCCGCGAGGTCGCTCAGGATGTCGCCGAAGAGGTTGGAACCGACGATCACGTCGAACCGTTCCGGCGCCAGGACGAGTTTCGCGGCGAGCGCGTCGATGTGTTCCTTCCCGGTACGCACGTCCTGATGCCGCCCCGCCACCTCCTCCACCAATTCGTCCCAGAACGGCATCGTGTGGACGATCCCGTTGCTCTTGGTCGCCGAAGTCACGTGGTTCCGGCGGGTCTTGGCCAGTTCGTAGGCGTACTCGACGACGCGCGTGACCCCCTTGCGGGTGAACACCGCCTCCTGCACGGCCAGTTCGTCTTCGGTGCCCCGGCCGAGCCGGCCGCCGATCTCTGAATACTCGCCCTCGACGTTCTCGCGGACCACGACGAGATCGACGTCCCCGGCGCCGCGCAGCGGGCTCGGCACCCCGTCGAGCACCTTGACCGGCCGCAGGTTGACGTACTGCCGGAAACCGCGCCGGATGGGGATCAGCAGCCCCCACAGCGACACGTGGTCCGGCACCCCCGGCCAGCCGACCGCGCCCAGCAGGATGGCGTCGTGCCGCCGGATCCGGTCGAGCCCGTCGGACGGCATCATCGCGCCCTCGGCGAGGTAGCGCTCGCAGGACCAGTCGAAGGAGTCGTAACGGAATTCGATCCCGTGCCGTTCGCCGACGGCGGTGAGCACCGCCTGGGCGGGCGGCAGCACCTCGGCGCCAATGCCGTCGCCGGGGATGAGCGCGATGCGATAACTGGTCATGGGTCCAGTTGACGGTGAAGCGGGCCGCGCGTCCAAGACCCAGTTGCTGCCGGGTTGAAAGGCTGCGCCTATCGGCCGACCGCCAGATCGCGGAAGGCCGCCGCCGCAGGACTCAGCCGCCCCGGCCGATGCACCAGCGACACCGCCAGCGAATCGGGGCAATCGAGCGCTCGGACGGACGCGCCCGCCGCTTTCGCCAGCGCACGCCAGGAATCGCTGACCACCGCGATGCCGACCCCGGCGAGGACGAGCGGCAGCACGGCTTCCCGATGTTCCACCTCGACGGCGAACCGGCTGCCGGGGGCTTCACGGAGCACGGCGTCCGCCACGCGGCGCATCCCCGTGCCCTGCTGGCCGACGATGAGCGCGGCACCGGCGAGGTCGGCGGGCCGGACCGGGTCCGCGGCGGGAAGCGCCGCCTCGTCGCGGGCCAGCAAGGCGAAGCGCTGGGTCTCCAGATGCGATGCCTCGAGTCCGGGCAACTCCTCGGCCGTCGGCGACGCCGCCACCACGCCGAGTTCGGCATCGCCGGTGGTGAGCATCTTCCCGACGCCGGCGGGGGTGCTCGCCGCGCGGACGGAGATCCGTACCAGCGGGTTGGCGGCGGCGAAGGCGGCGATCAGGTCGGTGAGCGGGCTGACCGACTGCGACGGCATCGAGGCGATGACCAGTTCCCCGCCGAGAAGACCGTCGACGGCCTCGACCGTCGCCCTGGCGAGCTGCAGCCCGCGCATGACCTCCCGCGCGGGCGCCACGAGCGCGTGCCCCGCCGCGGTCAGCACCAGGCGACGGCCGGTCCGGTGGAACAGGAGACTCCCGAGGTCCCGTTCGAGCGTGCGCAACGACTGGGAGACCGACGGCTGGGCGACGAAAAGCTGCTCAGCGGCCCGGTGGACGCTTCCGGCGTCGACGACGGCCAGGAAGTACTTCAGCTGACGGGCATCCACTCCGGTCTCCTCGCGGTCGATAGTCGAGGCCTATCAGCTTGCCAGCTACCCGGTCTTGGACCCGCGAGCCACCCGAAGGGCTTACTGGGTCGCTACGAGGGTCGGCACCGGCGCCGTCCCGCCGCGAGTTCCGAGGAGGGCGCCGTGTCCGATGCCTGGCTCCTTGCCCACACCGGTATCGCCATCGTGGGCATCGTCGTGATGATCACCTGGCTCAAGACGCCGCCGATCTTCGGCCTGCTGATCGGCGCGACCTATCTGGGGCTCGCCACGGGGCTCGGGGTGGACGGCACGACCGAAGCCCTCGCCACCGGATTCGGCGACGTGATGGCCGAGATCGGCATGCTCATCACCTTCGGGGTCGTCATCGGTTCGCTGCTCACGGCCACGAACACCCTGCATCGCGTCCTCGAACGGCTCTTGGCTGTCTTCGGGGAGAAGCGGGTGCCGATGGTGTTCGCGGTCTCCCTGTCGACCGTGTTCACGTCGATCTACTCCGACGTGGTCCTGGTGCTCACCGCGCCGCTGGCCCGGCGCCTCGGCGGCAGGCTGGGCCCGCGCGGTGTCGCGCTCATGGGCGGCGCGCTGACCGCGGGGATCGAGGTCGGGCTCGTGTTCGTCGTCCCCGGGGTGGCCGCGCTGGCCGTCGCGGGACTTCTCCGGGTGCCGCTCGGCGAGATGTTCCTGTTCGGGCTGGCGGTCGGCCTCCCGACCGCGGTGCTCACGACGCTCGTCTTCACCGTGCTGCTGCGCCGGGCGCTCCGGTGGAATCCGGCCGCCGACGAGCTCAAGGCCGATACCGGCGGCGAAACAGCGGTCACCGTCACCGCCTCCCGGCAACTTCCCCTGTCGCTGTCCGTCTCGCCGGTACTGCTGACCTTGTCGTTGCTCGCCCTCGGCGCGCTCGCGGACGCCTTCCGCTTCCCGCTGGGACCGGTCTCGCTGCTGAGCGAGCCGGTGATCGCGATGGCGATCGGCGCCGGCCTCGCGCAGTTGCTAGCCCGGCGCGTCCTTCCCTCGGCCGAAGTCAACGCGGCCGTCGGCAAGGCGCTCGCGCTGGCCGGCCCCATCCTCGTGCTGTCCGGGCTTTCCGGCTCGGTCGCCGAAGTGATCGGCAAATCAGGACTGCGCGACGTGCTGGCGAGTTCGTTCGGCACCGGTTTCCTGCCGCCCCTGGTACTCGTCTGGCTGATCGCCGCCGTCCTGCACATCGCGATGGGATCCATCTCGATCTCCGCGATCACCGCGGCGGGCATCCTCGCGCCGATCGCGGGCTCACTCGGTGTCCCGGTGGTGCTGGTCGCCCTCGCCGCCTGCTCCGGCGCGCTGTTCCTCCCCCACGTGAGCAGCAACTTCTTCTGGATGTTCCAGTCCCTGCTCGGGCTGAGCACCCGGGGCACGTTCAAGACCCACACCGTCGCCATGTCACTGGCGTCGGTGATCTCGCTCCCGCTCGTGCTGGTGCTCGGCCTCGTCGTCTGACGGCGGGAAGTCAGTCACGCCAACGGTTGTTGAGGAAGGCGTCGTCCTCGTCGTCGGCCGGTGCCGGGCGGGCGCGAGGAGCACGCCGGGGCGTGTCCCGTCCGGTAGGGACGGGAGGCGGCTCCGAGCCGAACGGAGCCGCCATGTCCACGGAGTCGTCTTCGAACGCCGACGTGTTGCCCGGCTGCGCGTGCGACCGGTCGGTGCTCCAACCGGACTTCGTCTTGCGCTGCCCCAGTTCCCGCCGATGCTCGACGTACCGCTGAGCGGTCTGGACCTGTTTGGTCATGAACTCCTGCGAGCTGGCCTTGATCTCGTCGGCACGCTGATCCCGCAGCGCCCGGCGCTCAGACTGCTCACGGACGAGACCGTCCAGGGTCGCCCTCATGGCGGCGGTGTCCTCGGCGCTCATCTGTTCTCCCCTGCCCCGGCTCACCGCTTGCGGGTGACCGACTGATCCTCATCGTCCAGCAACGAACCGGTGATCCGGCCGGTGGGTTCGTTGATCCGGTCGAACACCTCGCCCTCGATCCGGTACGCGCGGTTGGTCCGTTCCTGGTCGCCGCCCTGGCCGCCCGCGCCGCCGGCACCCATGCCCATCGGGGGCATCGCGCCGCCGAACGACTGGCCCGTCGTGCCGCTCATCGGAGCCGACGGGGCGCTCGCGGCCACGTGCTGCGGCTGCTGTGTCCCGCCACCGGTGTGCACGCCTTCGGTCAGCGGCTGGCCGGCCGCCGGGCTCGCGGATTCGAAGGGCATCGACGGAGCCGACGCACCTCCGCCGCCGCCGAAACCGCCGCCACCACCGGAACCGCCGCCGATGTCACCGCCGCGGATCCCGTCGGGGACGGTCCCGCCACCACCGTGATGCGGGGTGAACGCCGGCTTGGCGTCGGGCTGCACCGTCCCGGTGACGGGAGTCGCCGGGTGCGATGCCTTGTCCGTGGCCGGTTTGTCCTCGCCGAGGGTGTACGTGGTCGGCTTGCCGGTGCCGTCGTCGACGGTGACGACCGTCGGCCCGGACGGACCGTCGGGACGCTCGGCGGTGATCTTCACATCGCCGTCCTGGATATGGATCTTGCCGTCCGGCCCCGGACGATGGACACCGTCCTTGTCCGGCTTCCCGTCTTCCGAACCGGGAGTGGAGCCCAGCTTGGACTCGTCGCCATCGCCGGTCCAGTCGAGCTTGAAGTCCTTGGCGGGCCCGGAACCGTCCCCGACCTTGATCTCCATCTCGCCGTCTTTGTCCGGCTCGGTCATCTCGAAGGTCTTGTCGCCCTGCTTGACCTTGAGGGTCTCGCGTTCGCCGTCCTCGGCCTTGTCGCCGTCCTCACCGGGTTTGTCACCGGTCAGCTTGTCGCCGCCTTCACCGGGCAGCTCTTCGCCGAGCTTGTCCAAGGCGTCCGAAGCCTTCTTCTTCGCCTCGTCCGCGGACTTCTCGGCATCCTTCGAGTCGCCGTCCTTGGCATCGCCGTCGCCCATGCCGCCAGGGGCGTCACCCAGCTTGTTCAGCGCGTCGGAGGCTTGCTTCTTCGCTTCTTCAGTGGCCTTCTCGGCCGCTGCCTTGGCGTCGGCCGCGGCGTCCGTGTTGCCACCGCCGCCGGGACCACCGCCACCCGGGCCGGAACCGCCGGAACCGCCGAGATCGCCACCGGTCGGACCGTCGCCGAGTTTGCCCAGCGCCTCGGAAGCCTGCTTCTTCGCGTTCTCGGCGGCGGCCGCCGCCTGCTTCTTCGCCTCTTCGGCGGCGGCCTTCTGCTCATCGCCATTCGACGGCGGCGGGACCGAGCCCGAGGGCGACGTCTGGTCCTTCTTCTCGTCGGGTCCACCGCCCGGACCGCCGCCGGGCGATCCTCCACTCTCGGGGATGTTCACGTCCGGGACCGGCGGGGGCTTCTGCGCCGACGGGCCGGTGCCACCGCCCGGACCGGAACCACCCGATCCGGGGCCGCCACCCGGACCGCCGCCCGTGCCACCCTCCGAACCGCCGCCCGGCCCACCACCGGTGCCGCCGGTGAAGTCCGGGCCCTTGCCCGAACCACCAGGCCCGCCACCGGTCTCACCGCCGGGTCCACCGGTGCCCGAACCACCGGGGCCACCGCCGGAACCACCCTGACCACCGGTGAAGTCCGGCCCTTGGCCACCGGGTCCGCCACCAGTGCCGCCAGGCCCGCCGCCCGTGCCACCGGGCCCGCCCGCACCGCCGGCACCGCCCTGGTCGCCCGCGCCTTCGAACTCGTTCTTGACCTTGCCCATCACCTTGTCGAGTTCGTCGTAGGCCTGGTCGACGAACTCCTTGGTGTCCTTGCAGGACTTGACGAAGCCCTCGTAGATGATGGTCCACATCTCGGGGATGAATTGCCGCTGGATCCACTGCTTGGCGAGGTTCTGGCCCTGCTTCTTGAACTCGTCGTCGTCGCAGCAGCCGTCGTTGTTCAGCTGCTGGACCAGGTTGGAGCCGAAGTTGACGTCCATCCAGCCCGCGATCGCGCCGAGGTCCTCCTTGCCGCTCTTCTCACCGGCGGCGATGGCGACGACCTTCTGCGCCATCGGGAAGTCCGCCTTGCCGACGATCTCCTTGTAGAGATCGATGACCGTGTCGGCCTTTCCCTTGCACAGCTTGAACACCGTTGCGCTGGTGTGCAGCGTCGCTTCGCTCGCGTTGTTCAGCGTCTGCGAGAGTTTCGTGGCCTTGGGAAGGATCTTCTCGTTGTAGTTGTCCGACGAGGCGTCCGCGGCCTTGCCGGTCCACGTCCCGTAGAGGGTGTTCAGCTGCGAACCGGTGTCGTCGATGGTCTTCTGGACGGTCTTCGAGCCGGTCTTGAAGTGGGCGGCGTCGTCGACGAAGTTCTGGAAGTTGATGCCGCGCTGCTCGTCGAACGGTTTCTTGATGTCCTTCTCGAAATCGAGCGCGCGGGTGGTGCCCCGGCAGTCCTCCGGGAGCTTCGCCAGCAGGGAGCCGAAGGTTTCGAAGACCTTGAGCGCCGGTGCGGCGGCGTCGAAGATCTCGTCCGACGTCTTGGTCCCCGCGCCCTCGGCGGTGGGTTCCTTGGTGGCGTCGAGTTTCTTGTTGCCCTCGTCGACGGCCTTCGTCTCCGCCTTCCGGTTGAAGCTGGCCTGATCCCCCGCGCCCTTCGCGCTGTTGTAGACCTTGTCGAGGTCGTCGTCGTAGGGCAGGAACGGAAGGGCGTTGTAGGACGCCGCGTACTTCTCGGCTTCCTTGCGCTTCTGCTTGATCTCCTCCGGCTCCTGGTCCGCCGTCCACGGCGGGGGCGCCGGATGCGTCCGCATCCACGAGCCGATGAGCTTGGTCTTCTGCTCGGCGGGAACGGCCGGGTCGTCGAGGACGGCCTTGACGTCGGTCCAGGTGGTCTTGGTCGCCACTAGCGCATCCCCGTCTTGGTGATCTTGTTCTTCTGCTCGTCCTCGTTGGTGCCGTACGCGGTGCCCGCGGTGCCGAGGTTCGTGCCGAACGAGCCGAGCGTGGTGCTGTACCCCTGGACCGAGGCCCACAACGCCGCCACCCCGTCGGTGTACTTCTTCGCGTGGTCGCCGTGCGCCTGGCCGAAACCGGCCGCGTTCACCGGAGTGCTCGACAGATCCGGATTGTCTTCGAGCAACTGCTCCGTCAGCTTTCCGATGTTCTTCGACGCCGATGAAAGCGCATCGGTCGCCGCGGTGAAGCCCCCGCTCATTCTTTTCAGCGCCTTTCGTCGGATCCGTCGGCTTTACCGCCGAGTGCCTCTTCGAGCACTTCGGCCACCGACCCGATGTCGGT
Source organism: Amycolatopsis sp. WAC 04169 (assembly GCF_003947535.1). Lineage (NCBI taxonomy): Bacteria > Bacillati > Actinomycetota > Actinomycetes > Pseudonocardiales > Pseudonocardiaceae > Amycolatopsis > Amycolatopsis sp. WAC 04169. Next base: position 286,678 of record NZ_QHJI01000004.1, read on the forward strand.
GAACCGGTCCAGCTGGTCCAGGTCGATCCTCACGTCGTGGTAGATCTCCAGCGCCGACAGGAGTCTTATCCGTCCCTTGGAGTCGATACCCAGCTCTTCGAGCGGCGCGTCGGACTCGATTTCGGCGGGATCAAGCCGAAAAGTCTCACTGACGACCTTCACGACCTCCGCGCGGTGATCACCCACGGGGCCGACTATAACGCGCCCTCGCCGCGCCTCGCGCCACCTTGCCACTGGAAGTGCGCGGAAGGTCACCGGAGGGAACCAGACGGACAGATCGCAACGTCAGATCATGTTCCCGTGAAACGGCGCGCAATACCACTCTCGTCACTTCTTTGACATCCGCGTCGGCGTTCTTTGCCCATTCGGCCACCAACATCGCCCCTTCGCCCCTTTCGTCCGAGACGCCGAATGCGGCGACGCGGTCGCGGCGGATCGCCGGGTGCGCCTCACCCGCCACCGCTTCGATGTCCTGCGGGTGGAAGTTGCGGCCGTCGATGACGATGAGGTCCTTGAGCCTGCCGGTGATGTAGAGATCGCCGCGGTGGAAAACGCCGAGGTCACCCGTACGCAGCCAACCACCGACGCCCTCGAGTTCGCCACCGAACGCGGCGGCGTCGCCACGGCCCCAGTATCCCGACGCGACGTTCGGCCCGTGGATCCAGATCTCCCCGACGACACCGTCGGGCCGTGCCACGCCGTCGCCGACGATGCGGACCCGCTGGCCGAGCGGGCGCCCCACCGAGACGAGTTCTTGACCGTCCGGCACCTCGATCGCCTGGCCCTGCGCCAGGGTTTCCCTGTCGAACACCGCGCTGCGCGGCCCTTCCGCGCCCGCACTCGCGACGTACACAGTGGCCTCGGCCAGACCGTAGGACGGACGGTGTGCTTCGGCGCGGAACCCCCGTGGTCCGAAGGTTTCCAGGAAGCGCGCGACCGTCCGCGGCCGGACCGGCTCGGCGCCGTTGAGCGCGACCCGGACGTCGGAGAGATCGAGGTCTTCACCGGCTTCTTCGGCGGCTTCGACGGCCAGGTCGAACGCGAAGTTCGGCGCGGCGGTGAACACGGCCGGGTGATCGGCGAGCTGACGCAGCCAGCGCACGGGGCGATGCACGAATTCGGCGGGCGACATGAACACCGATCGCGCTCCCGCGTGGACCGGCAGGCACAGCAGCTGGATCAGGCCCATGTCATGGAAGAACGGGATCCAGCCGACGCAGGTCGTACCCTCGTCGACGGCGTAGGCCCGGCTCGCCTGCCAGCAGGCGGCGGCCACCGCCCGGTGCGGGATCACGGCACCGGCGGGCTCGCGGGTCGACCCGGACGTGTACTGCAGATATGCGGGGCTTCCCGGCGCGACAGGGAGCGGATCGATCCCCGGTCCGGAGAGTTCGTCCACCACGATCAGGTGATCCGGCTCGCCGGCTTCGCGCACTTTCGCGACGGCGGCCGAAGAAGTCAGCCAAACCCTTGCGCCGCAGTCCGCCAGCACCCCGGTGAGCCTGCCTCGCTGGGAAGCGCTGCCCGGCGCCATCAACGGTACGGCCACCAGCCCGGCGGCCAGCGCACCGAAGAAGGCCAAGGGGTAATTGAGGTCCTGGCCGGTGAGCACGGCGACACGATCACCCGGGCGTGTGACCAGGCGCAGCGCGCCCGCGACCACTCGCACCCGGGTGGCGAACTCCGTCCAGGTGACCGTGCTGTCCACACCGGCGCTGTGGTCCTGGTGCGTGAACAGCGGGCGCGGGTCGGCCTCACGGGCGAACAGCCGCTCGACGATCGAGGTGCGCAGCACCTGCTCCGGCACATCCTCCGGCGACGCGGTCATGTCCCGCAACGTACTGGAACCGGCGCGGGTGCGCGCGGAGGGCCCATTCGACCGACTGTCCTAAGTAGACGGCATTCGCTCTTGGGAATTCCGGACAGAAGACCGGACATTCCTCGCTCTTTCCCCGGCCACGGCCCCACACTCGGCGGGCAGTGTGTTTCTTTCCCCCGGCCTTGGAGGAGTAACCATGCGTCGAAGAATCGCCCTGGCACTCGGCGGCGCCGCCGTCCTGACCGCGAGTCTCACTTCCGCCGCCCTGGCCCCGGTCGCGCAGGCGTCCCCCGGATTGCTCGCCGCGATGCAGCGGGACCTGGGGCTCACCGCCGCGCAGGCCTCGACCCGGCTTACCCAGGAAATGACCGCCTCGCGGGTGCTGCCCGACGCGCAGCGGGCCGCCGGAGCGGCGTTCGGCGGCGCCTGGTTCGATCCGGCGCGCGGCACACTCGTCGTCGGCGTGACCGATCCCGCGGCGGCGTCCGCCGTCCGGACGGCGGGCGCCGAACCCACCACGGTCGCGGTCAGCGCGGCCCGGCTCGACTCAGCCAAGGCCGAGATCGACTCGTCGGTCAAGACCCGGCCCGCCCCCGCCGCCGTCAGCGGCTGGCGCGCCGATCCGCGCAGCGGCAGCGTCGTGGTCGCGCTGCGGCCGGGCGCACACGGTTCCGACGTCGACGACTTCCTGGCCAGGGCAAGGAAATCCGGTCCGGTCACGGTGGTCACCGCGCCCAAGGCCGAGCCGTTCGCCGCCGGCACCGTCGGCGGCGACCCGTACTACATCAACGGGAACACCCGCTGCTCGATCGGGTTCAGCGTCCACGGCGGATTCGTCAGTGCCGGCCACTGCGGCGGCACCGGCAGTTCGGTCGTCGGCTGGGACGGCTCGGCGATGGGCAGCTTCGCCGGTTCTTCCTTCCCCGGCAACGATTACGCGTTCATCCGGATCGGCAACGGCTGGTGGACCGCACCGGTCGTCCTCGGCTGGGGCACCGTGAGCGACGCGCTCGTCCGCGGTTCGTGGGTCGCGCCGGTCGGCACCTCGGTGTGCCGGTCCGGCTCGACGACGCACTGGCACTGCGGCACCGTGCTGGGGCACAACGAGACGGTCAACTACTCGCAGGGCGCCGTCCACCAGATGACCCGCACCAACGTCTGCGCCGAACCCGGCGACTCGGGCGGCTCCTTCATCACCGGCGACCAGGCGCAGGGAGTCACCTCCGGCGGCTGGGGCAACTGCGGTTCCGGCGGGGAGACCTGGTTCCAGCCGGTGAACGAGATCCTGCAGAACTACGGTCTGTCGCTCGTCACCGCCTGACGCGGGACGTGAAGGCCTCCTTCACTACCTTCAGGGTAGGCAAGGAGGCCTTCACGGACACGTGATCGGCTTAGCACCAGTGCCTCGGCGGGAGTTCCACCTCGACTCCCATGATCGTCGCGGCCGGCCTGCGGCGAAGCCACCGGCCCCGGCGCCTGACGCCGATCAGGTCACCGGTGAAGGCCTTGCGCTGCGCGGGTGTCACCGCGTGCCAGCGCATCTTGAACACCGGCCGGACCGGCGCGATGAACGGCCGGACCGGCTCGTGGGCGCGCGCGAACACGGCCTCGAAGTCCCGGACGGGCACATACCCCAGTTCCAAATCGATCAGCGGCTCCGGTCCCCCGGCCCGATGACGGCATCGCACGAGGATCCGCGCGAACTCGTCCACCGCGAGCCGCACGGCACCGGGCACCTGGTTCTGCCAGCGGCCGAGGAACGGCGCGTTGATCGCCCCGGCCGTCAGCTCGTCCGGCAGCACGATCACCGCCCGGACCGCGATTCCGGCGAACTCCACGTGCAGCCGCGTCCATCTGCCGCCGGTGTCGAGGAAGAACCGCGGCGGTGGCATCCCGGTATCGACCTGCCGGATCCGCTCTTTCACCGCGACGAACGGTTCGGCGCCCACGGCGCGGCGGCCGTCCGGCAGGACGAACACGAACTCGAGCCGATCGCCGATGAGCTTCAACCCCGCCGGGAACAACGAGCCGAGACCGCCGATGAGCGCCGAGCCGGCGACGAGTGCGTGGTGACTGGACGCGACTCCGGTCATCGCCGGCTTCCCCCGTTCGTCTTCAGACCTGCAACTCCGTCTCGACGCGCTTGAGATAGTGCCGGGCCAGCGCGAGATTCGCCTGGTCCCGGTCCAGCACCAGGTACAGGAAGAGGGAGCTCCTGGCGTTCACGGAATCCAGCAGCCGGATCAGATGGTATTGGCGGTGCAACGTGATGAGGATGTCCTCGATACTGTCGTTGAGCGACAGCGCGGACATGACCCGCATCTTCGATCTGACGACATCGGTGTTCCCCGCCGCCGCGACCTCGAGATTGAGCCAATCACCTCCCCCGCTGGTGCCGAGCGACATCCCGCTGTCGTAATCGACCAGCGCGACACCGACCGCTCCGGCGATCGACATGCATTCCTTGAGCGCGTTTTCGATGTTCATCCGACTCACTTTCCTGATTTGCCGGCTAAGCGGCCAGTATCGAGCTGATCCTGTCGATGACGGGACGGCATTCGAAAAGAAGGCGGCCGACATTCAGCCGCTTGTCCCCCATGATGACCATGAGTGCCATCCGGTCGATGGCGTAAACGGCCATGTAGCCGTCACTACTGAACACGACGGTCTGCCGGAGGGTGCCCTTGCCCGTCACTTCGGCCGCCTGGCGCGCGATCCCGAGATTCGCGGCGGCGAGCGCGGAAACCTCCGCGGGGTCGATGTCCTTCGCCGCGTCGGCGACGATCGGTATTCCGTCGACAGCGGCTATCACCGTGTCGGTCACTCCGGCGACATTTTCCCGCAGGGTCCGCAATTCGGCGATCAGTGCGTCGAAATCCACTACCCGTACTCTCTTTTTGAAAGGTTTTTCGACCGCGATGGACCGTACCACCGAAATCAGCGGTCACCTATGCGCCGGACAGCCCTTTTACGGGCATCACGCGATCGGCTCAAACACCTTCCGTGTACACACCAGGTCATGGGTTTCTTCGTACCGTCGACACCTGAAATCGGCGTGGTACGCGAATCGCCTACCGCCGGGGAAGGGCGAACAACCGGTCCAGTGCCGAGCGGCTTTCCTCGGTCATGGCGCGGTAGATCACCAGGCGCTGGTCCTGATCCTCGAGCGGCGTGAGCACCTCGTAGTCCAGTTCGACCACACCCGCCTCGGGATGCCGCATCACCTTGCGCCCGCGGCCGTTGACCTTGACGTCACGTTTCGCCCACAGCCGCGCGAATTCCTCGTCGGCGGTGAATTCGGTGATCAGCTCGGTCAGGGCCTGATCGTCCGGATGCGCGGCCCAGGCGGCGCGCAGATGCGCGATGCCCCCGCCCAGGTCGGGCTGGCATGGACCCTGCGAAACCCGGGTGTGACGGCTCCGATCATCGGCGCCCGCACCACCGGGCAGCTGGAGGACAACCTCGGCGCACTGGAAGTCGAGCTCACCGCTTCGCACTTAGCTCGCCTCGATGAGGCCTCCGCGATCGAACTCGGCTATCCGCACGAAATTCTCGCCAGGGAATCGATCCTCGCGCTGACCCGCGGCGACATGACGATCGAACCACGCCGCTGATCCTCGCCGCGGTCAGTTGCGGATGATCCTCCGTTCCGTGGCGACGGCCACCGCACCGGCACGGCTGTCGACGCCGAGTTTGTCGTAGATGTGGACGAGGTGGGTCTTCACCGTGGCTTCGGAGATGAACAGGCGCGCGGCGATCTGCCGGTTGATCAACCCTTCCGCCACCAACTGCACGATCTCGGTCTCACGAGGGCTCAGCGCGGGTGCCGGGGCCCGCATATGCCCGAAGAGCCGGGCCGCGACCTGCGGCGCCAGCGCGGTCTCTCCACGCGCGGCCGCGTGAATGCCCTTGAAGAGGTCCTCGGGCGGCCCCGCCTTGAGCAGGTAGCCGGTGGCGCCGGCGGCCACCGCCCTGGTGATGTCCAGTTCGGCGTCGTAGGTGGTGAGCACCAGCACCTTCGGCGGATCCGGCAGGGCGGTCAGGCGTTCGGTGGCGCTCACGCCGTCCGGGCCGTCGCCGAGCTGTAGGTCCATCAGCACGACGTCCGGCTTCCGGGCGGACGCGAACCGCACGGCCTCTTCGGCGCTCGCGCACTCGCCGATCACCTCGAAGCCGGGCTCGCCGGCCAGCAACGCGGCGATACCCGCCCGCACCACCGGATGGTCGTCGACGATCAGCACCTGGACGGTCATCGAACCTCCCTGATGGGCACCGCGACGGCGAGCGCGGTGCCCTCTCCCGGCGCGCTCTCGACGACCATCTCACCACCGAGTTCGGCGACCCGCTCACCGATCATCCGCAACCCGTTCCCCCGCAAGCCGCTCGCGCGGGTCGAATCCGGAGCGAAGCCGACTCCGTCGTCCCGGATGTCGAGGACGACCTTGTCGGCCAGATAGGTCAGCGTGACGGCTGCCTTCGTCGCCCTGGCATGCTCGCTGACGTTCGCCAACGCGCTCTGCGCGACCCGGAGCAGACATGCCTCGACCTCGGATTCCAAGGGATACGGATCCCCGCTGATCTCGAAACGCACCGGGTGCGTGACGGCGAACCCGACCTGCTCGGCGAGTGCCCGCAGGGTCTCGTCGAGGTCGGTGCTCTCCAGCCGCGGGGACCCGAGGCCTTTGACGAACCGGCGCGCTTCGTCGAGGTTGTCCCCCGCCGCTTCGACGGCACGGGACACGTGGGCCTTGGCCAGTTCCGGATCCGTTTCCCACGACCGCTGCGCCGCTTGCAGCAGGATCCGCAAACTCGAAAGCCCCTGCGCGAGGACGTCGTGGATCTCTCGCGCCAGTCGTTCCCGTTCCTCAACCATCCCGGCCACTCGCTGGCTCTCGGCGAGGTCGATCCTGGTGCGCAGGAGCTCCCCGACGGTCTGACCCAGTTCGAGCCGGTCCCGGTCGAGTTGCAGGAACGTCATCGTGGCCATCAGCGCGACCGCGATGGGCGCGAGCACGATGCTCGGGTCGAATCCGTCCGCGATCCTCAGCTGGGCGAGGATGGTCGCGACGGTGAGGATCACGACCACCGCGATCATCATCCGCGGGCGCAGCATCTGCAGGCAGACGAAGAACAGGGGCACGGCGCACCAGGCGAAACTCGGCGCGGCCACCACCAGGGCCAGCCAGACAGCGATCACCGCCGTCAGCCACAAAGGACGCCACCGGTCGAGCGCCTCCCAGCTCAGCACACCCGCCACGTAGACCAGCGCGAGCGCGCCGGTGAGCACGAGGATCAGCGGGGTGGCACCGCTCAATCCGTGCCCCGCGACGAACCGTGCCACGGACGCGGCGAGCAGCAGGAAGAACCCGGCGTGCATCGCGGCGTTCAGCCCGGTGGTCTCGCCCAGATGCGGTTTCATTCCGGCCCTCCCTTCCTCGCCGATGATCGTATGCGGGGAGGCGGGGTGCTCCGCATCAATCGTTCGGTTGATGCCCGCACCGACCGCTCGGCGCCCGACGGATATCCGCTCGCCCGATTCGCCCCGGCCCGCCGGACGGGAAAGTCGAGGGAGAACGAAACACCCCCTCACCGCAAAGGAAATCCGATGAACGCCAAGCTCCCCCGCACTCGTCTCGTCCTGGGTATGACGGCCGGCCTCGCGACCGTCGCGCTGGCCACCGGCGTGGGCGCGGCGCAGGCACAGCAGGACCGCAAGCCGCAGCAGCCCGCCGCCGCGCAGGCCGTCGTGCAGACCAGCGTGCTCGGCGTCGACGCCGCCACCCGTGCCGCGCAGGCCGCGCTGGACGCCGCCGAGAAGGAGGGCCAGCGGGTCACCGTCGCCGTGATCGACCGGTCGGGAGACGTCCGCGTCCTGCTCAAGGGCGACGGCGCCGGGCCGCAGACCGAAGAGTCCGCCAAGCGGAAGGCCTTCACCGCGGTCTCCTTCGGGCAGCCGACCTCCGCGCTGGCCAAGAACGCCCAGGGCGACGGTCCGACCATCCGCGACATCCCGGGCACGCTCTTCCTCGGCGGCGGTGTGCCGGTCGCCGCGAACGGCGGCCCGATCGCCGGGATCGGCGTCGGTGGCGCGCCCAGCGGCGACCTCGACGAGAAGTTCGCCGCGGCCGGGCTGCGCGCCATCGGGGAACTTCGCTGATGATCGGTGAGCGGGCGATCGTGGCTCTGCTCGCCGCCCTCGTGCTCGGTGCCTGCTCCCTGCAGGCACCGAGCGCACCACCCCCGACGGCACCGGGCACCCCGACCACGCCACCCGCTTCGTCCCAGCCGCCCCGACAAGGAGTCCCCGTGAGCCAACTCTTCGAAGCCGACCCGAACCGGGTCCGGCAGGCCGTCGAAGCCGGCGCCGACCTGGAGACCCGTGACGATCGCGGCCGGACCCCGTTGCTCGTCGCCGTCACCGAAGACCGGCTCGAAGTGGCCGAGATCCTCGTCAAGGCGGGCGCCGACCCGAACGCGCTCGACGGTCGGCACGACACACCGTGGCTGGTCACCGGGGTCACCGGCAGTGTCCCGATGGCGAAGCTGCTGCTCCAGGCCAAGCCGGACCTGACCATCACCAACCGGTACGGCGGCGTCTCGCTGATCCCCGCCTCCGAACGCGGGCACGCCGAGTACGTGCGGCTGGTGGCCGGCAGCGGGATCGACGTCGACCACGTGAACGACCTCGGCTGGACCGCGCTGCTGGAGGCGGTCGTCCTCGGCGACGGCGGGCCGCGCCACCAGGAAGTGGTCCGCGCCCTCGTCGCCGCGGGCGCCGACGTGAACCTCGCCGACAAGCAGGGCGTCACTCCGCTCGCCCACGCCCGGGCCAAGGGACAGACGGCCGTCGCCCGGATCCTCGGCGAAGCCGGGGCGCGCTGACTCCGGCGGGACGGTTCACGACGGTGCTGATCAAGGTCCTGACCTAGTGGTTATTTTCTGTTATGCCAATTGACACAAGCCTCCACGGCTGGCTACGGTTCAGCCGTGGAGCAGGCACGAGGACGGGGCAGGCCGCGCAAGGACCCGGCGGCACTGGCCCGATGGACGCCTCCTGAAGGGTGGTCACGGCTGGTCGCGTGGATCTCCCCTGAGGAAAAGAGGGCGCTGAAGCACGTGGCCGTCGAAGCCGACGTTTCCGTGGCGGAGCTGATACGGGCGCTCGCCGGCGGGCTGACCGCCGGTGTCATCACTCCTGAGGAACTCATCGGGCACGTCGTGAAAGGCAAGAAGGTCATGGAGAAGATCCCCACGCTTTTCGAGCGAGACGAGCGCTTCCACGTCGTCGACAGGCCTCGCGCCGAGTGCGCCTGGGTATTCGACGGCGCGGGGGTGGGAACCGAGAAACTCGACGGCACCAACGTCCGGCTGACCGTGCGCTCGGGGCAGCTGGTCCGGGTCGAGCGGCGCCGCAACCCGAGCAAGGCGCAGAAACAGCAGGGCATTGTGGACGGCTGGTACGTCGACACCGACAGCGAATCCGCCGACGACAAGTGGATCCTCGCGGCGGCCGGGAACACCGACGTGTCCGAGTGGCCGGACGGGGAGCATCCGAGCGAAGCGCTCGGCCCTCGTATCCAGGGCAATCCCCTCGGGCTGGAAGAGCACCGGTGCGTCCCGTTCGATCTCCAGGCGCCGTCGTTGCCCGAAGTACCGCGCAGCTACCACGAACTGCGGGACTTCCTCGAAACGCTGGACAGCCGGTTCTCGCCAGGGCACGTGGCGGAGGGCGTCGTCTTCCACCATCCGGACGGCCGCCGGGCCAAGATCAAGCGCAAGGACTTCCCCCGCGCGGTGACGGCCTAGGCCGTGTCCTGTAAGTCTGTTCGATGGGCTTCGTGATCCAGGTGGTTCCTGGCGGTGCGGGCGGGTCGGCCTCGTACCGGGTCGTACTCGGCCGAGCCCGCCCGTGCCGTCAGGGACCGCCTGGGCGCGAAGACCGCGAACATGACTTGCAGGACACGGCCTAGCCCGCCGGCGCCGGAGGTGACCTCACATCCGGCGCCGGTGTCTCGTCGTACCCGGGACACCACACGCGACCAGGGGGCGGAACCCATGAACGAACCAACGCTCGACCCGGGACTCAAGGCGATCGTGAGTGAGCGGCGTCAGCTGATCGGGCTCGCGTATCGCCTGATCGGTTCCCTTTCCGAGGCCGAGGACGTGGTGCAGGAGACCTACACCCGTTGGTACGCCTTGTCCCCCGCGCAGCGGGAAGCGATCGAGTCCCCGGGAGCCTGGCTGACGACGGTCGCCAGCCGGATATGCCTGGACCTCCTGGGGTCGGCACGCGCGCGGAGGGAACGCTATGTCGGCGAGTGGCTTCCCGAGCCGCTGCCGGGACACGTCGAGTGGGCGACCGGGCGGCCGTCCGCCGTCGACCCGGCCGATCGGATCACTCTCGACGAGTCGATCAACATGGCGTTCCTCGTCGTGCTCGAGTCGCTGACCCCGGCCGAGCGGGTCGCGTTCGTCCTGCACGACGTGTTCCGTTACGCCTTCGCCGAGGTCGCGGAGATCGTCGGCCGCAGCCCGGCCGCCTGCCGTCAGCTGGCGTCCTCGGCACGCCGCCGTATCCGTGCGACGCGCGTCGCGCCCGCCCCGGTCGCCACCCAGGCCGATCTCGTCAGGGAATTCAAGAAAGCTTGGGAAGCCAAGGACATCCAAGCGCTCATCGGTCTCCTCGATCCCGATGTGAAGGCGGCCAGCGACGGCGGTGGCGTCGTCAGGGCGGCACTGCATCCGTTCGAAGGGAGCGACGAGGTCGCCTCCTATCTCATCACGTTGGCGCAGTGGACGTCCGGACTCGATCTGGTGGAGCGGGACGTCAACGGCCTGCCCGGCCTCGTGCTCGAACAGGCAGGACAGACCGTCGCCGTCTTCGCGTTCCACGTCTCCGGAGACCGCATCCAGCACATCTGGGGGGTGCGGAATCCGGAGAAGCTCCGTTCCTGGTCCGGAGCCTGACCGCTACGCCGCGAGGGCGCCGAGTTGCCGTAGCTGGGTGAGCACGTCCACCACACCCCAGATCTCGGCGACCCGCCCTCCGGCGAAGCGGAGGATGAAGATCTCGTTGTAGGAAACGGTCTTCCCGGTGGCGGGCAGTCCTCGGTACTCGCCTTGGTGGGTGCCGGTGACGACGTTCCGGCAGACGATCCTGTCCCCGTCGGCGAGCACGTCCTCGGCCGTGACCCGCACGTCGGGGAACGCGCGAAGCAGCACTGTCCACACCTGTTTCAGTGCCTGCGCTCCGGTCGTCTCCATCGGGACCGGCGCGTGGAACACCACGTCCGGCGCGACGACCTCGTCGATCGTCTTCTCGATGAGGGCCAAGTCGCCGGTGTTGGTCGCCTCGTGGAAGCGGCTGAACGCCGCCCGGTTGCGTGCCGTCTCGGTGACGGTCATGCGAACTGCCCCACCTGGTAGTCGCCGCCGGGGTTCTGGACGATGGCGTTCACCCGGTTGAAGGCGTTGATCAGCGAGATCACCCCCACCAGCGCGGCGAGCTGGTCCTCGTCGAAATGCTTGGCGGCGTTCGCCCACGCCTCATCGGTGACTCCGCCGCCGTCGGCCATGCGGCAGGCCTGCTCGGTCACCTCCAGCGCGGCGCGTTCGGCCTCGCTGAAGACGGACGCCTCACGCCAGACGGCGACCAGGTTGATCCGCACGTCCGTTTCGCCCGCGGCGGCGGCTTCCTTGGTGTGGATGTCCAGGCATACCGCGCAGCCGTTGATCTGGCTCGCGCGCATCCGGACCAGCTCCTGGATCGTGAGCGACAGGGGCGAGTCGGCCAGCCCCCTTCCCGCCGAGATCAGGGGCCTCATGAATTTTCCGCCGACCGGGTTGGCGAAGTAGTCGAGCCGGGCGTTCATCGCGTTCTCCTTGCGGTAGTGGATGTTTCTGCCCTACCGACGACGCGGCCGCGCGAAATGTGAGGCCGGGGATCTTCGCCGAGGTCACCGGGGTCCTCAGAACGCGACCAGGATCTTGCCGTCGACCTGTCCACCGGCGAGCGGTTCGAGGCCTCGGCCGACCAAGTCGTCCAACTCGATCACGGAGTGGAGCATCAGCGGGCCGAGCGTGCCTTCGGACAGGATCTCCAGTGCCGGCCCCAGGTCCTCGTCGCAGACGTGAGCCACGGTCGAATCGACGGTGATTTCGCGCAGGGTGAGCGCGAACAGGTCCACGGCGGGCTTTTCCTTGGGCAGGCCGACGGCCAGCACGCGGCCGCCGGTGGCCACCATCCTCAGCGCGGTCTCGAACTGCCCGGGCGCGCCACTCGCCTCGATCACCACGTCGGCGCCCCGGCCCGCGGTGCTCTCCAAGACCGCGTCGACGACGTCCTCGCGCGCGGAGAGCGTGCGATTCGCGCCCAGCTTCAAAGCGCGTTCGAGTTTGGTTCCGGGGAGGTCGATCACGGTGACGTCGGCTCGGCGGAGATGCCCGAGACCGGCCAGGACGAAGGTGCCGATCGCGCCGGCGCCGATGACCACGACCGAGTCGCCGTCACGGACCCCCGCGCGGCGGGCGGCGTGCAGGCCGACCGCCAGCGGTTGCGCCATTCCCGCCGCGTCGAGCGGGAGCCCGTCGGGAATCGGCCTCACCGTCTTGACGGGTGCCGCGACGTACTCGGCGAGGCCGCCCGGCGCGTTCAGGCCGAGGGTGTAGTAGGCGCGGCAGATGTTGGTACGGCCCAGCGCGCAGCGATCGCACTGTCCACACCAGACTCCGGCGCCCGCCGCGACGAGCGTGCCCGCGGGCAGTCCGGCACGGCCGTCGACGACCTCGCCGACGAACTCGTGGCCGGGGATCATCGGCCCGACGTGGCCGCTGGCCGGATGCCGCCGGTGCAGTGGCACCAGCACCGGCCCGGCGGCCCACTCGGTCGCGTCGGTGCCGCAGATCCCGCTGCGCCGGACGGCGACGAGCACCTCGCCCGCGCGGGGTTCCGGGATCGGGACCCGCTCGATCCGGAGGTCGCGGGTTCCGTGGTACACGGCGGCTTTCATGGTCGTGCTCATGTGCCGGCCTCGACTTCGAGCCGGTCGGCGACGGGTTCTTGGGCGCCGGTTCGCGGCAGCAGCAACGTCGCCAGCGCGGCCAGTGCGAAGAAACCGGCGCACACGAGCAGCCCGCCGCTGAACCCGACGACGCCCGCGAGCCCGGCCAGACCGAAGGGCGCGAAGGCGGAGATGCCGCGGCCCACGTTGAAGCAGAATCCCGCGCCGGTCGCGCGAGCCCGCGTGGGGAACAGTTCGCCGAGATAGGAGCCGAAGATGCCGAAGAAGGCGGTGAACGCACCGAACAGCGGGCCGAGCCACAACAGACTCGCCTGATGGGTGGTGAAGGCGTAGACGGGCAGCGTGAGCGCGACACCGAGCAGGGTCAGGATGATCGTCCGCCGGCGGCCGACCCGATCGGCGAGCATGCCGAAACCGTTGTATCCCAAGAACATTCCCAGGTTCAGGATCGTCACGAACAAGGCGACGTCGCCCGCGGGGAGGCCGCGTTCGGCGGTGAGATAGGTCGGCAACCAGGTCGTCGCGCCCCAGTAACCGGTGAGCGCCAGCGCGGCCATCAGGGTGCCCAGCAAGGTGGTCCGGCGCAGCGATCCGCTCAGCACATCCCGCACGGTGACCGCGTGGTCGGTGCGCTGCACCTTGTGCGCGACCCAGTCGGCCGACTCGCGGAAGAAGACCAGCACCACGAGCACGGGCATGACCACCGCGGTTCCGGCGACGAGGAACATCAGCCGCCAGTCGGGCAGGAACTGCCCGGACACCACCGCGGCGAGCGCTCCTCCGGCGGGGAAGGCACTGATCACGAACGCGGCGGCGCGCCCCCGATGCCGCGAAGGCCAGGTCTCGACCACGTAGGCCGACACGACGCTCCACACCGCGCCGAGCCCGATCCCGGCGAGGAACCGCAGGATCAGGAACACGGCGAAGTTCGGCACGACCGCCAAGGCCGCGGTGAACACCCCGAAGACGACCAGCGACGCGATCAGCGCCTTCTTGCGGCCGAAGTTGTCCGCCACATAACCGCCCGCGACGCTGCTGACCCCGATGCCCAGCAACGTCGCGGTCGCGAGGAGACCCGCTTGGGTCGCGGACAGGCCCATGTCGTGCCGGATCGCCGGAAGCGACAACGACAGCAGGACGATCTCCAGCGCGTCGAACAGATACGCGAGGAAACACCCGCCCAACACGATCCATCGGGTACTTCGCATCTTGCACCTCCACAGTGAGGTTTTCCGGGCAGGGGGAACCGGACGGCCACCGCGAAGGGGCCGCCGGACGGGGAAAACGAGGGGTCAGGCCGGCTCGGCGACGAGGACGAGATCGAAGGTCAGGCTCGCCCATTCGCCTTCGGGCCGGGAGCCGTCGGGGGCGGTGCCGCCGTGGTGCTTCCCGCTCTCCACGACGAGACCTTCCTTGACGCCGAACACGGCGTCGCTGTCCAGGTACGGGTCGCCGTCGAGGAAGATATGCGTGATCAGCGTCCGATGCCCCGGCGCGGTGACCTTGAAATGCAGATGCGCGGGCCGCATGGGCCCCCGGCCCGCCGCCTTCAGCAGATCGCCGACGGGACCGTCGTGCGGGATCGGGTAGGGCGCGGGCAGGACCGACCAGAACCGGTACTCCCCGCCCGGCCCCGTGCGCAGCCAGCCGCGCCCGGCCGTGCGGTCGTCGGTGTACTGGACGTCGTAGAAACCGTCCTCGTCGGCTTCCCACACGTCCACCCGCGCACCCGGGATCGGGGTGCCGTCGGTGTCGCGGACATGTCCCGACACATGGCACGGCGTCCCGGCCGCGCCGCGCGCGATGTCGCCGCCGAGCGGGATCTCCGGTGAGTCGTCGACGAAGAAGGGGCCGAACACCGTCGCTTCGGTCGCCCCGGGCACCTTCGGCTCGTTGATGGCGACGGTCAGCATGGACAGGCCGAGAACGTCGGACAGCAGGATGAACTCCTGGCGGCGGTCGTCGGTGATATGCCCGGCGCGGGTGAGGAACCCGATGGCCGCCTCCCATTCCTGTTCACTCAGGCGGACGTCCCTGGCGAAGGCGTGCAGGTGCCGGACGAGGCTCCGCATGACCTGCCGCAGCCGTGGATCGGTAGTCCCGTCGAAACTGGCCAGCACCTCGTCGGTCACGGCCTGTTCGCGGTCCGAAGCGGGGCTCATGGGATCTCCTTCGCGGGATCGGTTCCGGCCCAGGCGGCACGCAGCAGAGCACCAAGGGCATCGGCGGTGACCGGACGCGGATTGTCGGCGGGAGCGAGCGCGAGGATGTCTTCGAGCACGACATCGGCGTAGTCCTCACGCAAGCCGAGTTCCCGCAAACCGGCAGGCACACCGAGCTTTTCGCCGAGCCGCCGCAGCCCCTCGACGGGGTCGGCGGACCCGAGCGCGGAAGCGATACGGGACTCTGCTTCGGGAGCGGCGGCCGCGTTGAATGCCAGGACGTACGGGAGCACGATCGCGTGGGTCTGAGCGTGCGGGAGGTCGAAGGCGCCGCCCAGGACATGGCAGATCTTGTGGTGCAGCCCCGATCCCGCCACGGCGAAGGCCGAGCCGGCGAGATACGCGCCGAGCAGCAGCTCGGTACGCGCGTCGAGGTCACCGGCGTCGGCGGCGACAGCGGGCAGTCCGGCGGTGAGATGCCGGATCCCGTCTTCGGCCACGGCGCTCGACACCGGATTCCGCCGGGGCGCCCAGAACGCTTCGACACAGTGCGCCATCGCGTTCAGTCCACTCGCGACGGACAGGTCCACGGGCAGCGTCAGGGTGAGCTCGGGATCGTAGACGACCGTCCGCGGCAGCACCCGCGAGTCGGTGCCGGTGCGTTTGCGGTTCTCCTCGGTCAGCCCCCACACCGGGGTGACCTCGGAACCGGCATACGTGGTGGGCACGGCGACGATCGGCAGCCCGGTGGTGAGCGCGACGGCCTTGGCGGTTCCGGTCGTGGACCCGCCACCCACGCACAGCACGAGATCCGTTCCCACCGCCATGGCGCGAGCGCTTTCGGCGACCTCGACCGGGACGTGCGGACGGACTCCCGAGAACGTGGCCGCGATCCGGTCCGCGAACGGGGCGCACAGTTCGCGCGCCAGATCCGTCTCCGAATCCGCCGCGACGAGCAGGATCCGCGTCGCCCCGAACGCGTCGACCTCGTTCAGCAGCCCGGTCCGCGCGACGCCGGGCCCGAACACCACCCGTCCGGGCAACGCGTCGTAGGTGAAGGCGGTCATCGGGCGGGCTCCGGCAGGACGGTGGGCTGATACGCCAGCAGCAACCAGCGCTCGTCCTCACGAACCCACACGGCCAGAGACCGGTTCGCGAGGGTCTTGCGGGTCCCGCCCGCGGTGATGTCGGCGTGCATCTCCCCCACCACGGCCGCGGTGTCCCCGGCCACCGTGATCCGGTCCACGGGATGGTCGATGCGGTGGTAGACGTAGAAACCCGAACGCAGTTTGTCCAAATAGGACTCAAGAGTGTCGGTGACCGCGTTCGAATGGGTGTACGCGAGGTCGGGATGGGCGTGCGCGGCGAAGGCGGCGAAATCGCCCGCGATCACCGCCTCGTACCGCGCGTCTTCGAGAGAGCGGATGGTCGATTCGACGTCGCCGCTGGTCATGAGAGTGCTTCCTCCTTGGTCACCGGCCGGTTGCGCAGCCGCAGGGCCGCGAGCACCTGGGCCATGTCCTCTTCGCCGTGCCCCGTCGCCGTCGCCTCGTCCAGCACGGCGTACGCGGCTTCCGCCCCCGGCAGGTCGAGTCCGGCGGCGAGTTCGAGAGCGAGGCCGAGATCCTTGCGGATCAACGAGATCGGGGCCGCGACACCGGCGGACGCCGGGGTCAGGAACGCCGCCTCCTTGTAGCCGACATAAGGCGCGCCCGCCGCGCTCGCGCGCAAAACGTCGTAGAACACCTTGAGGTCCAGCTCGCCCGCTTCGGCGATGAGCAGACCCTCGGCGACGCCCTGGCTGAGGGTGGCGAGCACGGCGTTGACCGCCAGTTTCGCCGCGGACCCCGACCCGGCGGGACCGGTGTGGAACTGTGCCGACGTCATCGCCGCGAGGATCGGGCGGACCCGATCGAACTGCTCCGCGGTGGCGCCGACCATGGTGGTGATCGTGGCCGCCTCGGCCATCGACACGCTCCCGGACACCGGCGCGTCGATCACGTCCACCGGCCCGATGCGGGCCAGTTCCTTCACGAGCGCGGGTCCGACTGTGCCCATGACCACGTGCAGGTGATTTCGCCCGGCGCCGGCCAGCCCGGTCAGGACCAGTTCCCGCGTCGCCGCGCCGTCCGGCAGCATGCTGATGGACAGTTCCGCCTCGGCGAGCCCGGCCGCCGAGCCGGCCACCGTGACACCCTCCGGGACCCGGCCGAGCCCCGGATCATGGGCTAGGACCGTATGTCCCGCTTGTACGAGCCGGCGGGCCATCGGCAGCCCCATCCGGCCGAGGCCGGCGAATCCGATCAGCACGGCATCTCCTCTTCGTCGCCCTTGCCTTGCTCAAGTGTTCACTAATATTGAACACTTGAGCGCGGTCGTCAAGTAGCAGCGGACGAGAAACGCTCAGCCGCGTTCGCCCTTCACCGGCGGGACACCCAGCAGAGCCAAGGCCTCGACGGCGTTCGACGGCCGCGCCGGATTCTCGCCGGAGAGGCCTCCGACCTGGGATTCCACCCACTCGCGAGTGTGGTCGAGATCCCGCCTGCCGGACACGAACCACACGCCGCGCGCGGGTTCGGTGCCGTGATTGAGGTACATATGCGGACGGGTGGAGTCGAAACACAGCGAGTCGCCCGGCGCGAGCAGATGCCGGTCGAAGTCGAGCAGCAGGGTCAGCTCGCCCGAGAACAGGTAGGCGTACTCGGTTCCGCTGTGACGCATCAGTTTCCGGTCGACCGAACTGGCGGCACCGGGCTCGTAGGTGACCAGAAGGGCGTCGACGTCGGTCTGGCCGCCGATGGCCAGCCGCTCCCACCGGACACCGTTCGCCATCTCGAGCACCGGGTTGTCCGCGGCCCGCTGGACGACCCCGGAAGACGTCGGCGCGACCGGGAGCTCCCGGGCGGCGGGCGCGCCGATGCCGAGCAGTTCGTCGAGCGAGATGCCGAGGTGGCTGACCAGCGCGTACAGCGTGCTCACCGAAGGCTGCGACCGGCCGGTCTCGACCTGCGAGAGCAGGCTCGCGGAGATCCCGGCCGCGGTCGCCACCTTGCGCAGGCTCAGCTTGCGTTCTTCCCGCGCCTGCCGCAGCGCGGGCCCGATCCTGTCCTCCACCGCGAGCCCCCTTGCACCTCAGTTCGACGGCACTGGACAGTACCGCCGGGTTCGAGCCTCCGCACCGGTCAGGGTGACCTGCGGCGCGTCTCACTTGACAGTACCGTTCAGTAGCATTAAACACTGCGACGCAACCCGCTCACGATCCGGAGGCACCGATGCCCACTACCGAACCGACGATCGAGGCCGTGCTGGCCGGGCGCCCCGTCTCACGCGAAGACGTGCGAGCGTGGGAGACGAAGCGGATGGGCAAGGCCGCCGCGAAGATCGGCCTCCCGGCGCCGACGGGTGAACTTTCCCTGATGCGGACGGCTTTCGCCGACGCGAAACTCGACCTAGGCCCCGGCGAGATCCGCCGCCGCCTCGACCGGGACATCCGCCGGGCGGACGCCGTCGCGCGGACCGCCACCCGCCTTTCCCGCGGCCGCCGCGTCACCAGCACCTGCGACCTCTTCGTGCGCGGGGCAGGCACCGCCGCCGAATTCCTCGCCTGGTTCGACGACACCGGCCGGGACGACTACGCCCGCAGCATGATCGCCGCCAACCCGGACCACTTCCTGATCGACACCGCGTCCGACGGGCGGCAGGAGGTCGTCGAGACGACCGGCGGCAGCCCGCTCGCGACCCGATTCCTGGTCGACTACACCGACACCGCGGAGATCGTCACCCACCGGGACGCGGCGTTCCCGCTCGAAGCGTCGGGCGTCGCCCGGTCCGGGTCGGGGCTGGCCATCGGCGGGGTCCGGCACGAGTTCCGCGACCACGCCGACGGCTTCCACGCCCACCTCTGCGTCGAGTTCCCGCGGCTCACTATGCCCACGATGGTCAGCCGGCACCGGATGCACCTCGCCTGCGAGTTCTCGAACTGGATCACGCTGGCGTTCGTGCGCTGATCGCGCCGTCCCGCTCGGCCACGCGCTCGACCTTGCCGACCAGGAAGACGTAGGACAGGATCCCGGCGACCGTGATCACGGTCATGTAGGCGAAACCGGGCGCGAAACTGTCGTCGGTGACGATCAGGCCGATGACGATCGGCGTGGCGATCGACGACAGGTTCCCGATGAAGTTGAACATCCCGCCGGTCAGCCCGAGCAGCCGCCGCGGCGCCAGCGCGGACACCAGCGACCAGGTGATCGACGCGAGCCCGTTGCCGAAGAAGGCGATGGACAGGATCACGATGACCATCGCGGTCGAGTCGGTGAACCCGGCCGTGACCATCACGGTGCTCAGCAGCAGCCCGGCGATGATCGGGCCCTTCCGCGCCACCCCGAGCGAAGCGCCGCGCCGCACCAGGAAGTCCGACAGGACACCGGAAACCAGCACGCCGACCAAAGCCGCGATGAACGGGAGCGACGCCAGGAAGCCGGACTTGATGTAGTCCATTTCCCGGTATTCGACGAGATACGTCGGGAACCAGGTGAGGAAGAACCAGAGCGTGGAGGTCAGGCAGAACTGTCCGAAGTAGATTCCCCACAGCTTCCGGCTGCCCAGCACGGTCGCCAGATCCGCACGCGTGATCCGCGCACGCTCCGGCCGCTCGCGCGGCAGGTCCACGAGGCCGCCACCGGAACTGATCAGCTCCACCTCGGCCTCGTTGGCCCGCGAGTCACGCGGTTCGCGGTACTTCGCGTACCAGAGCACGGCCCAGAGGATGCCGACCAGACCGGTGGCGATGAACACCCAGTGCCACGAAAGCACGGTCTGCAACCAGGACAGCACGGGCGTCAGCAGGGCGAGACCGATGAACTGGCCCGAGGTGTAGAAGCCGATCGCCGTGGCGCGTTCGCGTTCCGGGAACCAGACGGTCGCGATCTTGCTGTTGATCGGATAGGCGGGCGCCTCGAAGACGCCGACCATCAGCCGCAACGCGATCAGCGCCACGAACCCGCCGATGATCCCCATGAAGAACGTGGCGAGCGACCACAGGATCAGGCAGGCCGGATAGAGCAGCCGCGGCGGGATCTTGTCGACGAGCCAGCCGCCGGGCAGTTGCAGCGCGGCGTAGGTCCAGCCGAAGGCCGACAGGAGGATGCCCTGTTCCGCTTTGGACAGATCGAGTTCGCCGGCGATCGCGGGCATCGCGATCGACAGGTTCGACCGGTCGAGGTAGTTGATGACGACGGTGATGAACAGCATCACCGCGATGAGCACCCGGAACCTGGTGGGACGCACGGCAGTGGTCATCGCGCTCACCATTCCGCGAAGGAGCCGTCGGCGTGCCGCCACACCGGATTCCGCCAGCGATGGCCCTCGGCCGCCCGCTCGGCGACGTACTCCTCGTTGATCTCGATGCCCAGCCCCGGCCCGCGGGGGATGACGACCTGTCCTCCGTCGTAGGCGAACACCGACGGATCCGCCAGATAGTCGAGGAGATCGTTGCTCGTGTTGTAGTGGATGCCGAGGCTCTGCTCCTGGATCGTCGCGTTGTAGCAGCCCGCGTCGATCTGCAGGCAGGCCGCCAGCGCGATCGGGCCGAGCGGGCAGTGCAGCGCCAGGCCGACGTCGTACGCCTCGGCCATGTGCGCGATCTTGCGTGCCTCGGTGATGCCGCCGCAGTGCGACGGGTCCGGCTGGATGATGTCGACGGCGCCCGAGGCCAGCACGGTCTTGAAATCCCACCGCGAGAACAGCCGCTCGCCGAGCGCGATCGGGATCGGCGAGTTGCGGAGGACGTCGGCGAATCCGTCGACGTGCTCGGAGAGCACCGGTTCCTCGACGAACATCAGCCGGTACGGCTCCAGTTCGCGCAGCAGGACCTTGGCCATCGGCTTGTGCACGCGGCCGTGGAAGTCCACCCCGATACCGATGTTCGGACCCACGGCCTGGCGCACCGCGTCCACATTGGCCACACAGCGGTCGACCTTGTCCCAGGTGTCCAGATAGGACAGTTCCTCGGTCCCGTTCATCTTCACCGCGCTGAAACCGCGGTCCACCACCTCGCGGGCGGCGCGGGCGGTCTCGGCGGGACGGTCGCCGCCGATCCACGAGTACACCTTGATCGCCTCGCGCACCCGGCCGCCGAGCAGTTCGTGCACCGGGACACCGAGCGCCTTGCCCTTGATGTCCCACAGGGCCTGGTCGATCCCGGCCAGCGCGCTCATGTGGAGACCGCCGCCCCGGTAGAAACCGCCGCGGTACAGCACGGTCCACAGATCCTCGATCTGCGAGGGGTCTTTGCCGATCAGGTAGTCGGAGAGCTCCTCGACGGTCGCGGCCACCGAAGCGGCCCGCCCCTCCAGGACCGGTTCGCCCCAGCCGGTGACGCCCTCGTCCGTTTCGATCTTCAGGAACGACCAGCGCGGCGGCACCTGATATGTCGTCATTGACACGATCTTCATGGTTCTTTTTCCTATTCCTGGTGCCAGATCTCGGAAAGTGCGCGGGCACGGACGCCGACCGCGTCGGCGGTGTCACCCGGCTGGTAGAGGCAGGAACCCAGCCCCGCCCCGGCCGCCCCGGCGGCGGCCCAGGCCGCCAGGTTCGTTTCGTCGACCCCGCCGACCGGCAGCAGTCCGGCTTCGCGCGGCAGCACGGCGCGCCACGCCTTCATGCCCCCGATCCCGACCGCGTCGGCGGGGAACAGCTTGAGATTCCGGGCGCCCGCGGCCAGCGCGGTGAACGCCTCGGTCGGTGTGGCGACACCGGGGTACGGCGTCATCCCCCCGGCCACGGCGGCGGAGATCACCGCGGGATCGGTGTTGGGCGCCACGATCAGCCGCGCCCCGGCCGCCTTCGCCCGGCCGACGTCTTCGGTGGTGAGCACGGTGCCCGCGCCGATCTCGCACCGGTCTCCGAACGCGTCGGCGAGCAGGCGGACGCTCGCGAACGGTTCCGGCGAGTTCAGTGGCACCTCGATGGCGGGGAATCCGGCGTCGACGAGCGCCCGGCCGACGCCGACGACCTCGGCCGGGGTCACCCCGCGCAGGATCGCGATCAATCCGGTCACGGTTTCAGTGTCCTTTCGAGACGGTCTTCGAGCAGTCCGGCGGCCGTCGCGATCCGCCACAGCCCTCGGGCGGTGACCTCTTCGGACAGCACGGTGGCCTCCACTCCCCTGCTGGCAAGGGCAGCAGCGTAGCGACGGCAGAGTTCGTCCGCGCCGCACAGCACCACGCGGGTGTCGTTGTCACGCAACAGATGCGAGACCTCGTCGGCGATCAGGACACCGGAGAGGTAGTCATGCAGCGATGCCGGTTCCAGGACGCCGTCGAGCACGAGCGGACGGCCACCGAACGCCTCCGTGGCGAGCCCGCGCGAACGCCGTCCCGCGGCCAGCCCCCGGGAGAAGGCCTCGTCGTCGGCGGCCGGATCGGCGGCCGTGCGGGCGAGGATGCCGTGTGTGATCAGCAATCCGTACAGTTCGCCGGTCATCGCGGTGGTGAAACCGGTGACGATCCCGTCCTCGACACGGACCCATTTGCTGTGCGTGCCGGGGAGTACCACGGTGAGCGGTCCGCCGGAGCCACCGAGCGTTTCGAGCACGCCGACCAACTGTGTTTCCTCACCGCGGATCACGTCGCCGGGATGCGCACCGGACGGGACCCGCAGCCCGGGTACGAGATGGAGCACGCCGTCGCGGTGGGGCACGGGGACGAGCGACGGGAAGTCGAGCCTCGCCGGGACGGTGCGGTAGCCGGAGTCGGCCCAGCCCTGCGCGCTGCCCACCATGCCGGCGGCGAGAGCGGGCAGCCCGGGGAACTCCGTGAGCCAGTCTCCGCAGGTCTTCCGGAAGGCGGACTCGTAGGCGGCCTCCCTGGCTCGCGGGTCGTCGAGGTCCACGTCCTCGGTCGTGGTCAGCAGTCCACGCCCGGCGCTGCGGGCGGCCAGGATCCCGCCGTCCGCGCCGAGCAGCCAGGCACGCTGACCGGAGGTTCCCCAGTCGAGCGCGATCAAGGCGGGTTCGGTGTCGGTCACGAGCGACATCGTGCGGGCGCGTTCCCGATAATGCGATCGCCGTCCCTATATGTAGGATTTCGGCATGTCCGACACGGCACCGCCCGGCACCCAGACGCTCGCCCGCGGCCTCGCGCTGATCCGCGCGGTCGCCGGCGGCGCCACCGACCTCCGCGGCCTGGTGGACCACACCGGGCTGGGCCGCAGCACCGCGCACCGGCTGGTCCAGCTGCTGGTCAGCGAGGGGTACCTGCGCAGCGGACGGGACGGCTACGCGCTCGGGCCCACCTTGATCGAGCTGGGTTTCCAGGCGCTGCACGGCAGTCCGCTGCCGGTGGTCGCCCGGCCGGTGCTGGAGGAGCTGGCGGAGCAGTTGCGCGACACGGTGCACCTGGCCGTCCGCGACGGGGATTCGGTGCTGTACCTGGACAAACTGCCGGGCTCACGGGGCGCGGAGATGCGCTCCCGGATCGGGCACCGGATGCCGTTGACCCGCACCGGTGTCGGTATGGCGCTGCTGCTGGATTCCGCGCCGGAATGGCGGGACCTGTACCTGGCCGAGACGCCCGTGGAACCCGGCAGGGTGCGCCCGGAGGACGTCGACGCGTTCCTGGCGCGTATGCGCGAGTACGCGGAGTCCGGGGTGGCGATGGATCTGGAGGACAACGAACCGGGAATCCGCTGTGTCGCGGCGCCGATCCGGGACGCCACCGGTGCGATCGCCGGGGCCATCAGCGTTTCGGCGACCCGGCCGTACATGCCCGCCGCCCGGATGCGCGGCCTGAACCGCGTCGTCGGCCGCGCGGCCCGGCAGGTCTCGGCCGGCCTCGGCCACCGCGAGCACTGAACCGTCGGCGCGTCAGATCCCCAACGCGCCTACGAGCAAGGCACTGACGGCGTCACGGTTGGCGGGGAGGTCCTCCCAGCGCAACCTCCGTCCCGCTTCGACCACCACCCCGAAACCGGCGTGCACGAGCACCCTCGCCTGCCGCTGGCCGAGCTCCGGCCGCGCCGACCGCAAATGCTGTTCCCAGACGGCGATGTGCTCACGCTGCGCGCCGACCAAAGGACGCTGCAGAGCCGCTGGCAGGCCCGCGAGTTCGGCGTTGGCGACGCTGGTGAGCGCGGTGTGCTCGAAGCTGTAGGCCACGTAGGTCCGCGCCAGCGCGAGCAACGCGTCGCTCGGGCCTTCGACGCCGCGAAGGTTCCGTTCCACCGCCTGGGCCAGGATTCCCGCGGCCTGCAGGCAGGCGGCGGCGAGAATGTCGGCCTTGCCGGGGAAATACCGGTAGAGCGCGGACGGCACCAGCCCGACGGCTTCGGCGATCCGGCCGTTCGTGACGTTGGCGAATCCGTCCCGTTCGAACAGCGGGATGGCCGCCGCGAGGATCTCCGAACGCCGGGTGCGCGGCTCCGTGCCGGACGGCAACTCGACGGCGTGCGTGCCAGGGACGCCCGTCGTCGGATCGGTCGCGGCCACGCGCAGGGCGGACTCGACCAGCACCTCTTCGACCCGGCGCTGGGCGATCGAGGTGCGGTGCATCGTGATCGACCCGATCACGCCGAGGGCGGCCACCGCCCGCAAACCCTCGTCGGGGAGCGGGTACTCCCGCCGCACCGCCTCGGCCACCCGGTCCACGACCTGCCCGAACTTCAGCGCGAGCGACTGCCGGTCCGCACGTTCGAGGTACCGGGATTCCCAGCGGTACAGGCCACTCGACGCGCGATGGACGACCGTCCCCTGCGTGACGGCGGCGAGCACGTCCGCCAGCGGGGCGCCGGGCGCCACCTCGTCGAGCGTGGCGACGAGCCGGTCGGCCATGACGTTCGCGCACGCGGCGAACAAGGCGTACTTGTTCGGGAAATGCCGGTACAGAGCCGCCGCGGTGATGCCCACGTCGGCGGCGATCTCCTCCATCGACGCCGCGTGGTAGCCGTGCTCGCTGAAGATCCGCCCGGCCGCGTCGACGATCTGCTGCTTGCGGTTGCGCGGCCGGGTGGCCGCGCGCGGGGACAGGACCATGCGGGAAGTCAACCACGAACCGGATCACCACCAGGGGGAACGGAGGGCACGGTCGGCGTCGCGATGTGATTTTCGATTAACTTATCGCTTCTCAACCGGCCACTTGGCAGGCATACTGGCCTCGCGACCAGTCCCGCTCCGACACTGAGGATGGCCATGTCGACCGCTTCGGCTCCCGCCTCGTCCTTCCGGCACCACTGGCTGGCGCACGCGGCCACGCACGCGATGATGCGACCGGACAAGCCCGCGCTGCGGTACCTCGGCGAGACGACCACCTGGGCGGACCTGTCGCGACGGTCGTTGAGCCTGGCCGCCGGCCTCGCCGCCCGCGGTGTCACCGAAGGCGATCGCGTGGCGACGCTGACCTTGAACCATCCATGGTTCGTGGAGAGCGTGTTCGCGGCGAACAGCCTGGGCGCCATGGCGGTCCCGCTCAGTTTCCGGCTCGCGCCGGCGGAGCTCGACCACATCCTGGCCGACTGCACGCCGTCCGCCGTCGTCGTCGACGCGCGGTTGCTCCCCCTGCTCGACGCCGCGCCGAACGCCGCTTCGATCTCGACGGTGCTCGTCATCGGCGAGCCGGACGACGCCGAAGGCCGCACGGAGTACGAGGAATTCCTGACCGCGCACGAACCGCTGGAACTGCCCGACGTCAGCGAGGAATCGACGGCGCTGATCATGTACACCTCGGGCACCACCGGCACACCGAAAGGGGTGATGCTGTCCCATCGAAACCTGCAGATGCAGGCGCTCACCTGCATCCGGGCGATGAAGATCTTCGACGACACCGACGTCGCCTTCCTGACCGCTCCCTTCTTCCATATCGCCGGCCTGGGATCGATCGTGGCGAACTTCCTGGTCGGCGGGGTGGTCGTGATCCACCCGCTGGGCGCCTTCGATCCGCGCGCGGTGCTCGACGCCTACGAGCGCGAGGGCGCCACCGTGGTGTTCAACGTCCCCCAGCAGTGGGATCTGATCTGCGCCCAGCCGGACATCGCCGAACGGGAGCTGAAACTGCGGATCATCAGCTGGGGCGCGGCTCCCGCGTCGAAGGCGACGCTGCTCGCCATGGCCGAGAAGTTCCCCGGCGCCCTGAACGTGGCCGTGTTCGGCCAGACCGAGACGTCTCCGATCACCTGCGTGCTCAGCGGCGAGGACTCGATGCGCAAACTCGGCTCGGTCGGCAAACCGATCCCGACCCTCCAATACCGCGTCGTGGACGACGAAATGAACGACGTCGCGCCGGGCGAAGTGGGCGAGATCGTCTATCGCGGGCCCATGGTGACCAAGGGCTACTGGCGGAAACCGCGGGAGACCGCGGAAGCCTTCGCCGGCGGCTGGTTCCATTCCGGCGATCTGGTCTCGCAGGACGAAGACGGTTTCATCTGGGTGGTCGACCGCAAAAAGGACATGATCATCAGCGGCGGCGAGAACATCTACTGCGCCGAACTGGAAAACGCGATTTCCGCGCATCCGTCGGTGCGGGAGGTCGCCGTGATCGGACGGCCCGACGAGCGCTGGGGGCAGGTGCCGGTCGCCTTCATCGCCGCGACGGATACCGAACCGTCCTTGGCCGAACTCGTCGAATTCCTCGACGGCAGGCTCGCGTCGTTCAAATTGCCCAAGGATCTCGTGGTGCTTCCCGAACTCCCGCGCAACGCGGGCGGGAAAGTGGTCAAAGGTGCGCTTCGCGACCTGGACGGAAAAACGATCGAATCACTCATCGGAACCTACCAAGGAAGTTAGGTAAGTAAATGAGCGATCTCAGCAGGAGGAATGTCCTGTCCCTCGGCGTCGCGCTGGGCCTGGTGGGCGCGGCGAGCGTGGCCCCCGCCTGGGGCGCGACGCGGACCGGTTCCGCGGCCGACCCCTGGTGGGTCTGGGACGACGAGATCGACCGCATCATGGCGGGGATCCTCGAAGCGGGCCAGGTGCCCGCGGTCAACACCGCGATGCGGTCCTGGGTGGACAACAACGACCCGCTCCCCGGCGGGCTGCCCGCCGATCTGGCGGGCTACCTCCAGCGCGTCAACCGGTTGCCGTCCTGGGCCGACCCCGCGAAGCTGCGCCGCGCGGCCGATTTCAACCGGCGCAAGGACACCTATCTGTTCATGCTGTACGGGCTCGGCAGCGGCATCATGAGCACGGTCATCCCGCGTGAGGCCAAATCGGTCTACTGGTCCGCGGGCGGGGCCGACATGCAGGACCGCGCGGCCAAGACGTTCACCTTCGGCTACGACCTGAGCGACCTGAACGCCTTCGAGCCCGACGGCCAGTTCGTGGTCACCGCCAACAAGACGCGGCTGGTGCACGCCGCGGTGCGGCATCTGCTGCCGCAGTCGCCGTACTGGAAGGCCGTCGCGGACGAGCGGATCCCGATCAGCAACGGCGACATCCTGGTCACCTTCCACAGTCTCGGCACCTATGTGCACCGGAAGCTCCGCGAATGGAAGGTTCCGATGTCGGCCGCCGACGAGGAGGCCTTCCTCCACATGTGGCAGGTCGCCATCCACCTGCTCGGCGTGCGGGAGGAGTTCATCCCGAAGACATGGGCCGCCGCCTACGCGCAGTCGGCGCAGGTGCTCACCCCGATCCTTTCCCCTTCGCACGAAGGAAAAGAGCTCGCGGAAGACCTGCTGGGGCTGACCGCGCAGGTCGATCTGGGCGTCACCCGGGGATTCCTGAACGAATTCGTGCGCTACGTGCTGAGCGACGCGATCGGCGACTGGCTCGGGCTGCGCCGCGACTACGCGTCCGCGGCCCTCATCCGCACCGCGTGGCCCGCCTACATCGCGTTCCGCGAGGGGCTGATCCCGGTCATGCCCGCCGGGTTCTACATGTTCGACCAGATGGTGCGGGCGCTGGCGATGTTGTTCCTCAACAAGGGCACTTCACCGACCACGACGCTGATCACCATCCCCACGGGGAACCGGGCGGGTACCTGACCACCCCCGTCGCCTCGTGAGTGGTAAGGACGGTTCTAACCGTCCTTACCACTCACGAGGCCGAAATCCTTCCCCACGTGACAGTTTTTCGTTTCTCAGTAGTTTCCACGACGCGCGTCCGGCCGGGCTCCCGCTATATCTGGGAAACCGTTCCGGCTCCGGAACGGTTCTTCCGAGAGGACATGCGCGATGAAGCGTGGATCACGATGGGGCGCCGCGGTGCTCAGTGCGGTGACCGCACTGCTCGTGACGGCGGTACCGGCTGACGCCGAAGAGAATCCCTATGCCCGGGGCCCGGCTCCGACGAACGCCAGTATCGAGGCGGACCGCGGATCGTTCCAGACCGCCACCGAGAAGGTCCCCGCCGGACAAGGTTTCGGCGGCGGGACGATCCATTACCCGACCGCAACCGGCCAGGGCACGTTCGGCGCGATCGCGATCGCGCCCGGCTTCTTCGAAACGGAGAGCGCGATCGCCTGGTACGGCCCGCGTTTGGCCTCCCAGGGATTCGTCGTCATCACGTTCTCCACCAAGAGCACCTGGGACACTCCGGACGTCCGGTCCGATCAGCTGCTCGCGGCTCTGCGCTACGTGACGGACAAGAGCCAGGCCAAGGACCGCGTCGACCCGGGCAGGCTCGCCGTCATGGGCCATTCGATGGGCGGCGGCGGGTCGTTGATCGCCGCGCAGAAAGCCCCCACGCTGAAGGCCGCCATCCCGCTGACGGGCTGGAATCCGAACACGACGTTCTCCGACCTGAAGGTCCCCACCTTCGTCGTCAGTGCCCAGAACGATTTCATCGCCCCGGACGGCTCGCATTCCCGGCCGTTCTACCAAAGCCTTCCCGAATCCTTGGACAAGGCGTACATGCTGCTGGCCGGCGCCGGTCACATGGCGCCGACGAAGCCGAACGTGACCATCGCGAAGTACAGCCTGTCGTGGCTGAAACGTTTCGTCGACGAAGACACCAGGTACGACCAGTTCCTGTGCCCGCTCCCGGCGAACGACCCGAAGATCGCCGTGTACCGGGGCACCTGCCCGCTCGGCTGACACCGGCGGCTCGCGGCCGCTGTGGCCTCCGGGGTCACAGCGGTCCGCGGCCGGCCTGCTCGACCCAGACGGCCAGCTGGGTCCGGTTGGCGAAGTCGAGCTTGTGCGAGATGTGCTGCAGATGCGTCTCGACCGTGCGCCGGGCGATGACCAGTCTCGCCGCGATGTCCCGGTTGCTCAGCCCGGCCGCGACGAGCCGCGCGATCTCCGACTCACGCGGCGTCAGCGGCGGGAGGTCGGCGGGTTCACCGGCGGAAAGGGCCTCGCGCCCGGCCAGGGCGTCGTGCGGGTTCCGTCGCCGGCCCTCGGCGAAGGCCAAGTCGAACCTCTTGACCCCCAAGGCATTCCGGGTGGCGTCGTGGAACATCCGGTGGGCCGCCGTGACGGCCACATCGGGCTCGGCGTTGCAGCGCTCCCAGAGTGTGGCCGCGGTCCCGAACAGTTCCGCCGCGCGCACCCACTCCTCGCGCCGCGCCGAGACCCAGGCCAGACCGTCCACCCGGTAGGCCGCGGACAGCACGTCCGAGGCGCGGAGGTCGATCTCCAGTGCGGAGCGGATGAACCGCTCGCCGTCGTCGAGATCGCCGCCGAAGCAGACCTCGGCGACTCCCAGCCCGAACAGGGCCATGGAGCGATACCGCTCCTCCCCCGCCTCCTCGCACAGACGGCGCATCGAGCCCAGCAGCTCCCGCGCTCCCGGCAGGTCTCCTCGGTAAGCCAACGCGACCCCCTGCCGGAACATCGGGTGCATCTGGCGCCGGACGTCGCCGCGCTCGCCGAAGAGACGCACGGCCTCCGCCGCGTCCACCATCGAATTCGGCTCGGTGGCCAGCATTTTCACGAAGGCCCGCGCGTGCGCGATGTAGGGACTGGCTTCGCCGTCCTCGATCGCTTCGGCGGCGGCCAGCCGTTGCCTGGCTCGTGGCAGATCCGCGTGCAGGGCGGCGCACAAGGCCGCGATCGCCAGGCCGCGGGCCCGTCCCCGGGTCTCCGGCGGCAGCGACTCGAGCGCGCGATCGATCCAGTCCCGCAGTTCCCACGCCGCGCCGCGCGCCACCCAGTATTCGATCATGCCGGTGGCCATCTCCAGCGCCACCGCGCCTTCACCGGGCGTGCGGAGCGACCACGACAGCGCCTCCCGGATGTCGGCGTGCGCCGCCGTCAGGCGCTCGTACGCCTCGTCCTGTCCCGGCCCGAACCACGTGGCGGCCGCCTGGTCGATCAGCCGGGCGTAGTGGTCACGATGCTTCCTCGCCACGGCGAGCTCGTCACCGGATTCGGCGAGCCGGTGCCCGCCGAATTCGCGGAGCAGCCTGAGCATCCGGTAGTGGACGCGGTCCGCGCCATCGATGCGCGCCAACACCGACTTGTCGACCAACCCGTCCACCGCGTCGAGCACGGCGAGCGTGTCCAGCCCGTCTCCGGCGCAGACGTCCTCCGCGGCGGCCAGGTCGAACTGCCCGGCGAACACCGAACAGCGCGCCCAGACGATCCGCTCGGTGTCCGTGCACAGGGAATGGCTCCACTCGATGGTGGCGCGCAGTGTCCGATGCCGCTCGACCGGCATCCGGAGACCGGTGGCCAGTACCTCCGAGTTCTTCTCGACGCGGTCGGCGATCTGCGACGGTGACAAGACCCGGATCCTGGCCGCGGCGAGTTCGATCGCCAGCGGCAGGCCGTCGAGCCGCCGGCAGAGGCGGACCACGTCCGCGACATTGCTCTCGCCGACCTCGAACGCGGGCAGCACGCTGGCGGCACGCTCCGCGAACAGCCGCACCGCGCCGAACGTGAGCGCCTCTCCCGGTGTCTCGACCTCTTCGCCGGGCACGGCCAGAGGCGGGATCGCCAGCACGTGCTCCCCGGCCAGCCCCAGGGAGCAGCGGCTGGTGGCCAGGACGACGAGGTCTTGGCAGTCCCGCAGCAACGCCGTCACCAGGTCCGCGCTGCCGTCGAGGACATGTTCGCAGTTGTCCAGCAGCAGCAACGACCGCCGTGGCCGCAGATACGAAACGACGGCCTCCAAATCGGTGCGGCCCGCCGTGTCGTGCAGGCCCAAGGCGTCGGCGACCGTGCGCGCGACGAGGCGTTCGTCCCGCAGTTCACCCAGCCCGGCGACCGCGACACCGCCGGGGAAGGCCCGGGTGAGCGAGCTGGCCACGTGGGCGGCCAGCCGGGTCTTGCCCACACCACCCGCTCCGGTCAGGGTGACCAGGCGGCCCGCGCCGAGCAGCCGGCGAACCTCGTCCTCGTCGTCCGCACGGCCGACGTAGCTCGTCAGGGGCCGCCGCCCGACCTCGC
Organism: Amycolatopsis sp. WAC 04169; assembly: GCF_003947535.1. Lineage (NCBI taxonomy): Bacteria > Bacillati > Actinomycetota > Actinomycetes > Pseudonocardiales > Pseudonocardiaceae > Amycolatopsis > Amycolatopsis sp. WAC 04169. The sequence goes on from NZ_QHJI01000004.1 coordinate 318,003, forward strand.
TGTCGTTCGTCATGATCCGCCCATCGAAGCATGCTCGCCGGACGATGTGGGCTGTTCGCACCACAGCCTGGGCTTTCGCGCACAATGCCCCATGACCGATCGGCTGGACATCGCCAAGGAGCAGGTCGAACGAGCCTTCGGGCCGAAGGTCGCGAAACGGCTCGGCGCGTTCGACGACGGGACGCTGTACGTCTCGGCGGGCGGGTGGGCGGAACTGGCGGCCTGGCTCGTGGACTTCGTCGTCTACCTGCTGTGCGCGGGGATCGGTTTCGTCGTGTTCGCGGTCGCCACCCGGAACAGCGCGATCCCCGACAGTGCGCCCTTGCTCACCCTGCTCGGCCTGCTGATCGGCGTTCCGGTGCTCTACGGCCTGTTCTTCGGCAACGGCCGTGTCCTCGGTGCCGCGCTCACCGGCACCCGGCTCGTCCGGGTCAAGGACGGCGGGCGGATCGGCGCGTCGGCCTGCTGGGCCATGTTCGTGCGGACGGTGCTGTTCCCCCTTCTTCTCGTCGCGATGGTGCTTGCCGGTTCGGGCGGCGTCGGCTCGGTCCGGCGGCTCAGCATCGACGACGAGGCCACCCGGCGGGTGCGCGAACGTTACGGCGTGTCCCATTCGGGCGCGTCGACGAAGTGCACGTCGTAGCGCTCGTGAAGGTGCTCGACCTCTTCCGGTGCGACGTTCCCGCGCAGGATCTCGGGCAGGACCCGGAAATAGCCGAACCGGTCGACGCCGGGCGCCAGCGTGATGAGGACGTCCGCGCCGCTCTCCGGCGGCGCGGCGAACGCGTGCCGGACGCCCGGCGGGATCACCACGTACCCACCGCGCTCGACCGTGATCGTTTCATCGCCCACCAGCATCCGCAGCGCACCGTCGAGCACGTAGAACGCCTCCGCGGATTTCCGGTGATAGTGCGGTTTCGTCCCGGGCTCCCCCGGCTGTAACGACAACCGGTTCGCGCCGAGGAGCCCACCGGTGTGCTCGCCGTCGGCCAGCAGCCGCAACGCGGGCCGCTCGACGACCTCCGCGTCCTTCTCCTGCATCACCCAGGCTTCGTTCGTCATCGTGCTCCCTATCTAGTTGAAGGCTTCAACCAAAGCTAGCCCTAAGTAGTTGAAGGCGTCAACTGTTACTGTGTGCGCCGTGACCGACTGGCTCGACCCGGACCAGCAGCGCGACTGGCGGGCGTTCATCGAAGGATCCGTGCGTTTCGTGGACCTGCTCGACCGGCGGTTACGCGAGGAGCACGGGCTTTCCCTGGCCGAGTTCGAACTCCTGGTACGGCTTTCCGAAGCCACCGGCCGGTCGATGCGCATGGCGGACCTCGCGAAATCGGCGTACTACTCGCGCAGCCGCCTTTCCCACCGCATCAACGGGCTGGAGACACGCGGACTGGTGCAGCGGGAATCGACGGCCGACGACGGCCGCGGCGTGCGGGCCCGGCTCACCGACGAGGGCTACGAGACTTTGAGCCGCGCGGCGCCGGACAATCTCCGCACGGTCCGCGAACACTTCATCGACGTGATCGCGCCGGAAGACCTCCGGGCGGTCGGCCGCGCCATGCGTGCCGTCGCCGGAAAACTCGATCAGTGACGCGGCCCACCTGCCGGAGCCGGTGGCAGCCGGTAATGTCCGCTCCATGAGCGACGCGCCGACCCCTTCCGAGGCCTTCGACCTTCTGCTCGCCGGCAACCGGCGCTTCGTGGCCGGTACTCCGGAGCACCCGAACCAGGACGCCGTCCGCCGCACGGAAACCGCCCCCGAGCAGAGCCCCTTCGCGGTCCTTTTCGGCTGCTCCGACTCACGGCTGGCCGCCGAGATCATCTTCGACCGCGGGCTCGGCGACCTGTTCGTCGTCCGCACCGCGGGCCATGTCGCCGGTTCGGAGGTGCTGGGCAGCATCGAGTACGCCGTCAGCATCCTCGACTGCCCCCTGGTCGTCGTCCTCGGTCACGACTCCTGCGGCGCCGTCGCCGCGACCCGCGAAGCGCTGAAGGACGGGCTCGGTACCAACGGCTTCGTCCGCGATGTCATCGAGCGGGTCACCCCGAGCGTCCTCGCGGCCCGTGCCGCCGGGCTCACCAGCAACGACGACATCATCGACGAGCACATCCGCCACACCGTCGACCTCCTGGTCGACCGCTCCCGGCTGCTCTCCGAGCAGATCGACGCCGGGAAGACCGCCGTGGTCGGGCTGTCCTACCACCTGTCCGACGGCAACGCGCGGGTCGTCACCACCCGGGGACTGGGCTGAACCTCAGCTCGGCAGGAGCGCTCCGGCGAGCGCGAGCACGGTTCCGGCCGCCGCCGCGGCCAGGATCGTGGTCACCACTCCGCGCCGGAACACGAACAGCAGGATCCCGGCACCGGCGAGCACGGCGTACTGCCATCCCTGGGTGAGGCTGAGCGCGAGCGGGATCGCCGAGCCGAGGATGGCGCCGACCGCGGCCGGACCGGCGCCGTCGAGGAACGCCCGGACGTTCGGGTTTCCGCGCAGCCGGTTGAAATGCTTGGCACCGAACAGGATGAACAGGAACGACGGCGCGAAGGCGACCAGCGAGGCCAGGAGGCCGCCGGCGAGCCCGGCCGCGGCGTAGCCGACGACGGCGACGGTCTGCACCACCGGTCCGGGGGTGACCTGGCCGAGCGCGACCGCGTTCAGGAACTCCCCCGCGGTCATCCAGTGGTAGGTGTTCACCGCGTCGTCCTGCATGAGCGGGATGATCACGAAGCCGCCGCCGTAGGACAGCATCCCGACCTTGAGCGCCACCCACGCGACGGACGCGAACACACCGGCGCCCGCGACCGCGGCGGCCCAGGATTGGGCGGGAACGGCGAACAACGCGGCACTGGACTCGCCGCGGCGTGCGCGGTTCACGGTCAGTTCGACCACGCCGCAGCCCAGCAGGACGAGCACCAGCCACGGGCCGAGCAGGGCGGCCGACACGACACCCGCCAGGACGTACAGGGCCCAGCGCACGCGGCCCGTGGCGGCCGCGCGCCGCCAGCCCGCCGGGATCAGGCCGACCCCCGCGTGCACCGCGACGGCGGCGACCGCCGCACCCGCGCCCGCACCGGCCCCGCGCACCCAGGCGGGCGGGGAACCCGTGAGGAACAGCGCGGTCAGCGCCAGGATCACGATGAGGCCGGGCACGATGAACGCCGCGCCCCCGACGAGCGCCCCCGCCCGGCCGCGTACCCGCCACGCGGTGAAGATCGCGAGCTGCGTCGACGCCGGGCCGGGAAGCAGGTTGCACGCGGCGATCGCGTCCTCGAATTCCTGATCCGACAGCCATTCCCGGCGCTGCACGCACAACTTGCGCAGCAGGGCGATGTGCGTGGGCGGCCCGCCGAACCCGATGCAGCCGATCCGGCCCCATTCCCGCAGGACGGTCCCCAGGCTCGGCTCGTGGTGTGGCGTCAACGGGCCGCGGGCTGGAACAGTTCGACCGGGTTGCCCGCCGGGTCGTCGAACACGATCTGGCGGCCACCCGGCCCGGTCACGACGTCACTGCGGAACGGGACACCGTTTTCGCGCAGCCTCGCGACTTCGGCGTCGATGTCGTCGACGACGAGATGGATGCGGTTCCACCCACCCGGCGCCGGTTTCGTGCCGTCCGGCATCGCGCGCCCCGCCGAACTCGCCGGACCGCTGAGCAGCAGCCGGAGATTCCTGCGCACCACGTCGGCGAACGCGGGCAGCACGCTGGATCGCACGGCGAAACCCAGGTGCCCGGTGTAGAACTCGACGGCGGCCGCTACGTCGTCGACCAGGTAACGCACACTCACCAGTTCCGAAGTCATGTCCTGTTCACCTCATCATCGCGATACTCCACGCCGAACCGGGCGGTCAGGAACCCGATCCGGCGGTCCAGTTCGTCGGCGAGCCGTCGGAACGCCGGATAGCTCTCGGGTTCCTTGGCCGGATCCGGCAGACTCCAATGGATGACGCGCGGATGTCCGGGGAACTCCGGGCAGACCTCGCGGACCCGGTCGCAAAGGCTGATCACCCAATGGAATCGCCTGCGCCGGTGATCGTCCACATGGGACGGTTCATGGGTGAGGGCGATGCCGCGTTCGGCGAGGACGCGCACGGCGTCGGGATGCACCGGCTTCGGGTGGCTGCCCGCGCTGGACACCTCGACCCTCGAACCGGCCCGGTGCCGCAGCAGCGCCTCCGCCATCGGCGACCGCCCGCTGTTCCCGGTGCACACGAACAGCACCTTGAGCCTGGATTCGGCCCGCTTCACGGCCACCCCGATCGGCGCCAGGGCGGGGTGCAGCGAACTTCCCGCCGCGGCGAGCGCGTCCGCGCACCGCTCCAGATCGAGGTGGTAGTAGGTGTCCCGGCCGTCGAAGCTGCTCCTCCGCGCCGTGACCAGCTCCGCGGCCCGCAGCTTGCGCAGGTGATAGGACACCAGGTTCTGCGGCTGCCCGACCAGGTCGACCAGCTCCCGCACCCGGCGGTCGCCGTGCGACAACTCGCGCAGCAGCCGCCAGCGCAGCGGATCGCTCGCCAGCCGTACGAACGGCGGCGGATCGGCCGTCTCGGAGGTCGCCACCGTCGGAAGATACATCAACACAGGTTGATATATCTAGACCTCGGTGCCCGGAGCCCGTTATCGTCACCGGGTGCCGTCTCCCGAGAACGTGGAGTTGTCATGACCGCAGATCCGCCGCACCTGCCGCCCAGCGACGAAAACCTCGAGAAACTGGTCGATACGCTGACCGAGCGCTTCCCCGCCGGCCGCGAAGAGGTCGAAGCGATCGTCCACCGGAACTTCACCGAACTCAGTTCCCATGCCCCGGTGGACGCCTACCTGCTCCAATTGACTGAAGGAAAGGCCGCGGACGAACTCCGCGCTCGCTACCCGGCGCGGTAAGAGGCGCGACGGGAACGCGAAAGCGCCAGCCCGCCCAGAGCCGCGGCGATCAGCCCGATCACCAAGGCGACGAAGCCACCGACGATTCCGTACCCCGTGCCGGGCCCGCCCTTCGCCGCGGCTACCACGTAAACGCCGCCCGCCATGCCCAGCAACCCCGCCGTCAGTGCCACGACGGCTCCTCGCCGCGTGTCGCCGGACCGGCGCCGAGCGACGGCCAGTCCGCCGACGACCACCCCGATCACCCCCACCAGCGCGGCGATCAGGGACCAGAGGCGCCCAGGGGTCAGGTACGGCTCGGCCAGCAGGTGGACGGTCATGGGGTGCTCCTTCGCTCGATGACTGATGTCCGCAGATGGTGTCCGCCGGACCCGCCCCGCGTCGTCCGGCGTACGCAGGCATTCCGGACTGCCACCGACGTCGTGGAAACGCCGGGACTACCGCGTACGTGGTAGTCGAGGGATCGTCTGTGCGGAGGAGTCGCCCGCCGGGACGGCTGGTTAGGGTTCTCGCATGAACAGGGTCTGGGACTGGGCGATCGCCGCCGGGGTGACGGTGGTCCTGCTCGTCACGGCACTGTCCAGTGAGGACACCACCACGAACCCACTGGGTTACGTGGCGCTGGTCGCCGGAGGCCTGGCGCTCGCCGCGTATCGCCGGGCGCCCCTCACGGTCCTGGCCGTGACCGCGGTGTGCGCGCTGGGATACCAGGCCGCGGGTTTCACCGTGCCCGCCGTCGCCTATCTGGTCGCGGTCTACGCGGCGGTCCGCGCCGGACACCGGATCGCCGCCGTCGCGGGATCGGTGCTCCTGATCGTCGCGCTCCCGCTCGTGCTCCTGGCCTCCGCCAACGCCGCGTCCGTCGGCGACGCGTTCGCCCAGAGCCGAGACGCCCTTCAGCTGGCCTGGCTGATCGCCGCCGGCGCGGCGGGCGAAGCGCTGCGGCAGGCGGAGCGGCGGGCCGACGAGGCCGAGCGCACCCGTGAGGAGACCGCGCGGCGCCGGGCCGACGAGGAGCGGCTGCACATCGCGCGGGAACTGCACGATTCGCTCACCCATCAGATCTCCGTCATCAAGGTGCAGGCCGAGGTCGCCGTCCATCTGGCCACCAAACGGGGCGAGGCGGTGCCGGAATCGTTGCTGGCGATCCGTGAGGCCGGCCGCGAGGCGACCAGGGAGTTGCGGGCGACCCTGGAAGCCCTGCGTGACGACGATACGAATCCGCCGCACGGACTCGACCGGATCCCCGACCTGGTGGACCGGGCCCGGACGGCCGGCCTGGACGCGACGCTCACCGTCGAAGGGCGACGGCTCGATCTGCCCTCGGCCGTGGACCGCACCGCGTACCGGATCGTTCAGGAGTCCTTGACCAACATCGCCCGGCACGCCGCGGCCAAGACCGCCTCGGTGCGGATCGACCACCGTCCCGGCGCCCTCGCCATCCAGGTCGAGGACGACGGCAAGGCCATTCCTGGCGCCGCACCGATCCCCGGCGTCGGGCTGCTGGGGATGCGTGAACGGGTCACCGCGCTGGGCGGCCGTCTCGACGCCGGGCCGAAAGACACCGGTGGTTTCTCCGTCCGGGCCGAACTTCCCGTGGAGCGCCCGTGATCCGCGTCCTGCTGGTCGACGACCAGCCCCTCATCCGGAGCGGATTCCGCGCACTGCTCGACGTCGAGGACGACATCGAGGTCGTGGCCGAAGCGGCCGACGGGGGCGAAGGCGTGTTGCTCGCCCGAAAGCACCTGCCCGACATCGCGCTCATCGACATCCAGATGCCCGGGGTCGACGGCATCGAGGCGACCCGGCGCATCGCCGCCGATCCGGCGCTGTCCGGGGTGCACGTCGTCATCCTGACCAACTACGGCTTGGACGAGTACGTCTTCAACGCGCTGCGTGCGGGCGCGGCGGGATTCCTCGTGAAGGACATCGAACCCGAAGACTTCCTGCACGCCATCCGCGTCGCCGCACGCGGCGACGCGCTGCTCGCGCCTTCGATCACCCGCAAGCTGATCGACCGGTACGTCACCGTCCCGCTCGGCGGCGCCGGCGGTACCGGGCTGCCGGAACTGACCAACCGCGAACGCGAAGCCGTGGTCCTGGTCGCGCGGGGCCTGTCCAACGACGAGATCGCCGGTCACATGGTGATCAGCCCGTCGACCGCGAAGACGCACGTCAACCGCGCCATGACCAAACTCCACGCCCGCGACCGCGCGCAACTGGTGGTTCTCGCTTACGAGTCAGGCCTGGTCGCACCGGGTTAGCCGTCCCGAGTCGCCGGGTACCCGCCGGAAAACCCCCTCGGAAAGGAGGACCGGTGCCTGGCGGAACAGAAGACGGGACACTCCGGCGGTACCGGCGGGCGTGCGACTACCTCGCCGCGGCGATGATCCATCTCAAGGACAACGTCCTGCTCCGCGAGCCGCTACGGCCGGAACACCTGAAACCCAGGCCGCTCGGGCACTGGGGCACCTGCCCCGGCCTGACCCTCGTGTACGCCGGGCTGAATCGGCTCGTCTCCGAAACCGGGCAACGGACCCTGCTGATCACCGGCCCCGGACACGGCGCGCCCGCCATCCACGCCAACCTGTGGCTGGAGGGCACCCACGCCGAATACGATCCCCGGCTGTCGCTCGACGAGCGCGGGCTCGCGGACCTGGTCGCACGGTTCTCCTGGCCCGGCGGCTTCCCCAGCCACCTCTCCCCCGAGGTTCCCGGCGTCATCCACGAGGGCGGGGAACTCGGTTACGCCCTCGCGACGGCTTTCGGTGCCGCGTTCGACGATCCCGGCCTGCTGGTCGCCTGCGTGATCGGTGACGGCGAAGCCGAGACGGGACCGACCGCCGCCGCGTGGCACAGCCCCAAATTCAGCGGCCCGGATGACGGCAGGGTGTTGCCCATCCTGCATCTCAACGGCTACAAGATCGCGTCACCGACAATCTATGAAGCGATGTCCGACGACGAACTCGTCGCCTATTTCACCGGCTGCGGCTGGCATCCGATCATCGTGGACGTCCGCGGCACCGATGATCCGGACACGCCACTGGCCGAAGCGCTGGCCCGGGCACACGAACACGACACGGACCATCCGCCGATGATCGTCCTGCGGAACACCAAGGGTGCGGGTCTGCCGCCGGCCACGCCGGACGGGACTCCGCTCGAAGGCACCTTCCACGCCCATCAGGTCCCCCTGTCCGGCGCCGCGGACGATCCGCGTGAGCTGGCCGAACTCGAACGCTGGCTGCGGTCCTACCGGCCGGAGGAACTCTTCGACGAGAACGGGGTCCCGGCCGCGGACATCCTCGCGGTCCCACCCGCTCCCGAGTTGCGGCTCGGCCGCGTCCCGCAGGCCAACGGCGGCCTGCTGCGCCGTGACCTGCCCCTTCCCGAGGTGGCGAAGTACTCCGTTGCCGTCGGCGAACCCGGCGCCGCCGACGCCAGTGCCCCCGAGGTGCTGGCCGAGTGGCTGGCGGAGATCGTCCGGCGCGCGCCGAGCACGTTCCGCGTCGTCTGCCCGGACGAACTGGAGTCCAACAAGCTCGGCGTGCTGCTCGAAGCGACGCCGCGGCAATTCGACCGCGAGGTCTCGGGGTACACCGAGCATCTCGGCCCTCGCGGCCGCGTGCACGAAGTGCTTTCCGAGCACCTGTGCCAAGGCTGGCTGCAGGGCTACCTGCTCACCGGACGGCACGGCCTCTTCCCCTGCTACGAAGCCTTCGTGTCCATTGTGGACAGCATGGTGAACCAGTACGCCAAATTCCTCAAGATGTCCGGCGAGGTCGGCTGGCGCGCGCCGGTGGCGAGCCTGAACTACCTGCTCACCAGCGACGGCTGGCGGCAGGAGCACAACGGCTACAGCCATCAGGGGCCCGGGTTCATCAACCAGATGCTGACCAAGAAGGCCACCACGTCCCGGATCTATCTGCCGCCGGACGCGAACACGCTGCTGGAGACGATGCATCGCTGTCTCGGCTCGACCGGGCTGATCAACGTCGTCGTCGCCGGGAAACAGAGCGGCCCGCAATGGCTGTCACCCGACGAGGCCCGGGCGCACTGCCGCGCGGGCGCGGGCGCATGGCCGTGGGCGGGCAACACCGAGGACGCGGCCGACGTCGTCCTCGCCTGCGCCGGAACGACTCCCACCGTGGAAACCCTCGCCGCCGCTCAGTTGCTGCGGGAAACGGCGCCGGAACTGCGGGTGCGCGTGGTGAACGTGGTCGATCTGCTCTCCCTCTGCCCACCGGGCCGGCATCCGAACGGGATGTCCGATGAGGCGTTCGGCGACTGCTTCGGCGACGGGACACCCGTGGTGTTCGCCTTCCACGGCTACCCGTCCGCGGTACACGAGGTGCTGCACGGACGCCCGCGCACCGAGCGCTTCCATGTCCACGGTTATCTGGAGGAAGGCACCACGACCACGCCGTTCGATCTGCTCGCGAGCAACCGGATGACCCGTCACGACCTCGCCGCCGACGCCGTCCGCCGGGCGGATGGCTGGGCGTCGGCAGGCGGGGACCTCGCCCGCGAACTGGTGCGGCGACGGAACTCCGTACTGCGACAGTCCTATCAGGACGGTGAAGATCCGGCCGAGATCACCGGCTGGCGGTGGCACCCGTGAGGACACTGACCGTCAATCCCGGATCGGGCAGTCTGCGGCTGCACGTCGCCGACGGCGAGGACGTCGTCGACTCGGCGGAGATCGGGAAACCACCGGCGGACGCCACCGAAGACGTGCGGTCGTTCGTCAAGGATGTGCGGGTGGACGCGGTCGCGCACCGGCTCGTGCACGGCGGGGCGGCGCTCGTCGCGCCAGCCGTGGTGGACGCCCGGGTACGCGAGGCGATCACGAAGGCGAAATCCCTGGCACCGGAACATGTTCCGAACACCGAAGCCCTGCTGGAGCTGCTGACCGGGCTGCTGCCGGACGTGCCGCACGTCGTCTGCCCGGACACCGCCTTCCATCAGGGTCTGCCCGAGGTCGCGCGGACGTACCCGCTGCCCGCGCGCTGGCGTGAACGCTGGGACCTGCGCCGTTACGGGTTCCACGGGCACTCGTTCGCGTGGGCGGTCCGGCGCGCCGGCGAGCTGCTCGGCCGCCCGCCGGAGGAGCTCGGCCTTCTCGTGGCGCACCTGTCCGGTGGCAGCTCGGTGTGCGCGGTCTCCGGCGGGCGCAGCGTCGACACGTCGATGGGCTTCACCCCGCTCGAAGGCGCGATGATGGTGAAGAGGTCCGGCAGTGTCGATCCCGGGATGCTGCTGTGGCTTTTGCGGGAAGGGCATGTCGGCTTGGACGAACTCGAAGACGGCCTCTATCACCATTCGGGGCTGCTGGGGTTGTCCGGTACCTCGGACGACACCCGGGAGCTGGTCCGGGACAGCCGTTCCGGTGACGCCGGGGCCAGGTTCACCATGGCGGTGTTCGAACATCGCGTCCGCCGCGAACTCGCGGCCGTCGCGGCGAGCCTCGACCGTGTGGACGCGCTGGTGTTCACCGGCGACATCGGCTGGGATCAGCCCGAAGTCGCCGAGGCCGTCGCGCGCGGTCTCGGCGTGCTCGGGATACAGGGGAATCTGTCCACCGACCGCTCCCAGGACGCGATCATCAGCGGCCGGGACGCGCGGATACCGGCACTGACGGTGCGGTCGCGGGAGGAACTGTCCCTGGCGGCGGCGGCCGCCACCGTGACGTCACGGCCAGCTGCCTGAGCCTCCCCGGGCGGCCCCGGCCTGTCCATCGCGATATCGCCCCGCTTCCTGACGCGAGATCAGCGCGGCCAGCAGGGCGCGGATCGGCGGCCCTTGGTCGTCGGTACGCCAGGCGACGCGGATCTCCCGGTGCAGCACCGGGCGGGTGCGGACGAACCGGACGCCGTCCGGGGTGGGCCGCTGCGCCATCCTGGGGACGAGCGCGACGGTGAGCCCGGCGGCGACCAGCGCGAGCTGGGTGGGGTACTCGGCGACCGCGAACCGGATGTCCGGCTCGGCGCCGAGCCCGCGCATGGTCTGGGTGAGCGCCACGTGGGCCTCCGTGCCCGCCGGGCAGCAGGTCCAGGCCTGACCGGCGAGCTCGGCGAGATCGACGACGGACCGGCCGGCGAGCGGATGATCCGCGGCGAGGGCGACCTCGGCCGGTTCCCGGACGAGCGTGCGCACGGCGACCCCCGCGGGCAGGAGCGGCGGCCGGACCTCCCAGCTTTCCATCAGCAGCACCGTGAGCTCGTCGGTGAGCAGCCGGGGAAGCAGGTCCACCACCTCGCCGTCGCGCAGGGACACCGTGAGCCGTGGCCGGTTCGCGACGAGTTCGGCCAGCACGCCCGGCAACAGCTCCCGGATCGCGCTGCCGACGGCCCCGATCCGCAGCGGGCCCGCCACCTCCTGGTCCAGCGCGGCGAGATCGGCTTCGGCCGCGGCGACCTGGGCGAGCACCCGTGCCGCGTGCCCGGCCAGCACCTGGCCCGCGCGGGTGAGCCGGATGCCGCGCCCCGCGGGCTCGAGCAGCGGGTGCCCGGTCTCCTTCTCCAGCTTGTTCAGCTGCTGCGACACCCCGGACGGCGTGACGTGCAGGACCTCCGCGGCGCGGGCGACGGATCCGTACTTCGCGACCGACGCGAGCGCTTGCAGCCGACCCAGGTTCATGAAGCGATGCTACCGATTTACGGGTAGGAACATTCACTTTTGCTATGCGACCGGACTCGGCATAGTGATCGCCATGAGTGTTCGGGCACCCGATCGGCACCGCACGGCCGCGCTGCGGATCAGCGGGGGCGCGGCGTGCACCTCGGTGTCGGCCGGGTTCGCCAAACTGTCCGGCGCGAGCCCGGGTACCACCGCGTTCCTGCGCTGCGCCATCGCACTGACCGTGCTGGTCCCGCTATCGGTCCGGGAATGGCGGCGGATCGGACCGCGGCCGTGGCGGCTGGTGCGTTTCGACCTGGCGGCCGGGGCACTGCTCGGCGTCGACTACGTCTTTTGGGTGGCGAGCATCCAAGACGTCGGCGCGTCCATCTCCACGGTGCTGCTCAACATCCAGGTGGTGGTGTTCCCGCTGCTCACCTGGCTGTTCCTGGGTTCGGCCCCGTCCAGGCGGTTCCTCGCGCTCGCGCCGGTCATGCTGATCGGCGTGACCATGGCGGCCGGCGTGATCGGCCAGGCCGAGCCGGGCACGGATCCGGTCGGGGGCATCGTTTTCGGCACCATCGCGGGCATCGCCTACGCGGGGTACCTGTTCTTCATGCGGCAAGGGAGCGGCCAAGGCCATGTCGTGTTCCCGGTGTGCGCTTCCACGGTGGCGGCGTGTGCCGCGGCGGTCGTGGTCGGCAGTGTATGGACGGGGATCGACCTGGACCTCGACCTGGCCGCGTGGCTGTGGCTGATCGCGCTCGCGCTGGTCGGGCAGGTGCTCGCCTGGCTCCTCATCGCGGGAGCCCTTTCTCAGCTGGCACCTCAGGTGAGTGCTTCGCTTCTGTTGCTGCATCCGGTTCTCGCCGTCGCGTTCGGCGTGCTCGCCCTGCACGAGCGGCCGACTGTCACGCAGCTGGGCGGATGTCTCCTGGTCGTGGTCAGTGTTTGGGCGGTGAGCCGGACTCCGCGGCGGGACCGTGTTTCCGCCGCTCCGTGACGGCTAGGGGTACATGAAGGCCCCCTTCATGTACCTAGGCGCAAGGAAGGGGGCCTTCACGTACTTGGGAAGGTGTGAAGGTCGAGTTTCCTCGGCTGAGCCGAGGGAAGGGGGCCTTCACGCGCGGCCGCTGTGACTGCTGTGGTTGCCGACACCGTGCGCCGGGTAGCCCTCCGGTATGACGAACTGCGAAGTCTGCGGAAACGACTACGAAAAGACGTTCGAGATCCACACCGTCGACGGGGCGAAGCACACCTTCGACTCCTTCGAATGCGCGATCCACCAGCTGGCGCCGATCTGCGAGCACTGCGGCTGCCGCGTGGTCGGACACGGCATCCAGGTGGAGGACCGCTTCTTCTGCTGCGCCCACTGCGCCAGGAAGAGCTCGGTCGCCGGCGGCGATAAGGCGCGCGATGCCGTCGCGACGTCCTGATCCGGTCAGATCGCGAACCGGAGAACGGCGCCGACGCCCTCCGTCAGACCCTCGCCGCTGACGGGGACGATGTCCGCACCTTCGGCCAGCACGGCCACCGGAAGTGCTTCGTCCGCGCGGCACTCGGTCAGCGTTTCCGTCCCGGAGAGTTCGAGATCCTCCTTCGCGGCCGCGACCTGCGTCGGTTCGCCGGACACCCAGACCAGGCGATCGGCCAAGGAATCGGCATCGATCAGCAAGGTCTCGACGGCACCCGAACGCAGGGCCGCCGTCGTCCGCGCGAGCCCGTCCGCCGCGAGGCCGCCCTCGCGACCCTGTTCGGCACGGAAGCGGTCGATCACGTCCTGGCGACGGCGTTCGGCGTGCTCGGCCAGCACCCGGCGCACCTCGGCTTCGAGCGCCTCCGGGCCACTTCCGTCCGCCCGGCCGCCTTCCTCCAGCTCGACGACCTTCTCCTTGCCGCGCGGGGCGAGCTCGTCACGCACCTGCGTACGCGCCTGCACCTCACCCGCGAGCACCAGCACCTCGGCGCCGACGGAATCGGCGAGCTTCACCGCCTCTTGCGCGACCTCCGCGGCGTTGCGTTCGGCCACGGCCTCCACCCGATGCTGGATGTTCCAGTAGGCCGAGCCGCCACCGCGCACCTTGTGCACGGGATGGTCCTCGCCTTGGACGGTCCGCTGTTCGGCGCCGTCCTCGCCCACCGCGAACAGATCGGCGCCCGTCCGATCCGCGACCACGACGACATGCGGCACGACGGCCGGGGTGAGCCGCAGGAGCGGGAGCAGGTACGGCTGTGGTGCGACGCGGGCGACCTCGCGGGGCGGCGGCTCCACGAGTTCCTCGTCGAGTACGACCTCGTTCCCCTCCGCGACCAGGGCCCGGCCCGCCTTGCCCTCCGAAGGCGGGGCGGCGGCCACAGCCGCGTCGAGAGCGGTGAGCGTCCGCTCCTCGGCGCCCTCGTCGGCCAGTTGCCTGCGGATCGACCGCCAGCGCAACTCCAGCTGCGCGGCGGCGTCCTCGGTGTCGTGCGAGTTGTCGAAGTAGACCGACGCGAAAGGTCCTTCGCGGACGGTGACGTCCCGGAGCGTTGAGCTTTGCACGATGCCTCCTGCCTCGTCGGTTCCGTTTTCGATCTTCGGGTACCCGGGAGAAGGCGGCTGAATCACACTTTTGCCCGAGAAGGCGTCGAGGACTCGGCTCCACGCACGGGCGGGCACCCGGGCGGCCGTGTCCGCCGCCCGGGTGCCCGGTCACCGGGTCAGACCACGGCCTGGCGCCAGCGCTCGTTCGCGTCGACGACCTCGCCGTCGCTGATCTGCTCGAGCTTGTAGTTGATGGTCGTCCCCTCCGGGAATTGGTAGTCGCACTCCTTGGACCCGTTCTCCGAACCGTCGTAGTCCTTGCAGTACCCCTCGGTCTTCCCACTCGAATTCGGCAGCGAGCTGGTCCAGTGCAGCCGTGTGCCGTTCCCGTCCCAGGTGTCGTCCGCGACCTTCACGCGGTCTCCGGACGAGATCACACAGCCCCAGTCGTCATTGAGGTAGATCTTCGTCTTGGCGCAGGAGGCCCGATCACCGTCCCGCGTCACGTCCGACGCGCTCGCGGCGGTGACCCCCGCCGTGGCCATGGAACCGATCACCAACGCCGTCACGGCGGCGAATCGCTTCATCTCGCGCACTGTCGTTCCCCCTCATTTCGCTTTCTCCTTGACGGTTTCCATCGTCATCAGCCGGACGGCCCGGCGGCAAGGCGAACGGCGGCGATTGGGACGCGGGAACGAAACACCGCCGTTCACCAGCGGGAACGCGCCGTCCCGGGATGGCGAGAGATGCTCGTCTCCCCCTTAACCGCAGCGATCCGTAACATGAATCCATGACGGGGGAAGAGCGGTTGGTTCAATCCGTTGAAGGGACTCGCGCCGACCTCGGCGAGCCAGACCACGGCCTCCCGTCCCCTCGCGGTGACGAGCACACCGCGCGTGACCCGGACCACGGCGGAACGGGCCACCCGTGAACCGGCGCCGACCACCGAAGAAGCGGTCCGGACGACGCCACCCGCGCGGCCCGATTTCCAGGTGCGTTCTTCGCAGTGGAACGGGCCGTGCAACGACAACGCCTGCTCGATGAGCGCGGTTTTCCGCAACAACGGCGGCACGGGTTCCGGATCCGCGACGTTCTTCGTGCTGTGGCCGGACAAATTCAGCTATCTCGCGCAATGTTCCGTCGCACTGCCGCGCACGGGCGAGAACGACTTCACCAGTGCCGGATGCATCGCGAGCAGCGCGCAACTCCAGGACTATTTCCGCACACACCGCGGCGGAACCGTGCGGCTGTACGTCAAGACCGAGAGCTGACCGCGCTCAGGAGGACGGCCGGTCGGCCAGCTGCTCGAGCCGGGCCATCTCGACGTCGAGGGCGGTCTGCGCCCGGCTCAGCGCCTCCGAGCTGTACGCGCCGCTCGACCGGGCGCGCTGGAGTCGTTCGGACTGTTCGGTCAGGACCCGCAGGCGCAGCCGCAGGTACTGCTCGATTTGTTCCGGAGCCGGGCGGTCGCCCGGCGATGCGGGCGGGACGCGTACGTCCGAGCGCGCCCGGTCCACGACCCGGTCGCCGAAGGGGCCGTTGCCCGGATCCTCCAGGGTGGGATCGTCCAAAAAGGACTTCGCCGCGTCGGCCAGCTCGGTCGTGAGCCGGACGTACTCGCGTCGCAACCGATCGGGATCCTCCGACGGCACCCGCGCCGCGCGGATCACCGCCGGCAGCGTCATTCCCTGCACCAGCAGCGTCGTGGTCGCCACCACGTAGGCGATCAGGACCAGCAGGGCGCGGTCCGGCGTGTCCTGCGGAAGGGTCTGCGCGGCCGCGAGGGTGATCGCGCCACGCATCCCCGCCCAGCCGAGCACCACGCCACCGCGCCAGCCCAGTGTCTCGGTGAGCCGGAACTCGACGTCGGCGGCGGCCCGGTCGAGCCGTTTCCGGAAATGCGCCACCCGCCTCGGTGACGCCTTGTCCAGCCGTTCGGTGACGGCGGGATTCGACTCGTCGCCCCGCAGCACCGCCTGCGTCGTTTCCAGCCGGGGTTTGAACCGCGCGGCCTTCCGCTGCTCGCGGTACAGGCCGCCGACCAACGGCCCGACGAAGACGATGCGCGCGACGATGACGAGCGCCGACGCGGCCAGGCCGATGGCGAGCGCACGCCACACGCTCGAACCGTCCTCGTGCACCTCGTCGATGAGGGTTTTGACGCTGAGTCCCATGAGCAGGAACATCGCGCTTTCCAGCAGGAAGGCCGCGGTGCGCCAGTTGACGGCCTCGGCGAGCCGGTCCGTCGCGCGCAGATGCCGCGGGGCCAGATGCCCGGTCACCAGTCCGGCGACGACGACCGCGAGCACGCCCGACGCTCCGGCCTCTTCCGCGGGCAGGAACGCGATGAACGGGACCACGAACGAGATCGCGGTGTTGAGCACGGCGTTGCCCAGCAACGCGCGCACCCGGACATTGAGGATCCCGACGAGCAGCCCGATCCCGACCGCCACGACGACCGCGTAGACGAACTCTCCCACGATGCCCCAGACCGACACCGACCCGGCGACCGCGGCGACGGCCGACCGCAGCAGCACGAGCGCGGAGGCGTCGTTGACGAGCCCTTCGCCTTCGAGCACGGTCAGCAGCCGGGGCGGCAGGCCGAGCCGCCGTCCCACGGACGTCGCGGCCACGGCGTCGGTGGGGCTGATGACCGCGCCGAGCGCGAACGCGGCGGGCCAGCCGATATCCGGTATCAGCCAATGGAACAGCCAGCCCGCGCCGAGGGTCGTCCCCACCACGAGCAGCACCGCGAGGCCGGTGATCGGCCGGATGTTCCGACGGAAATCGACCACCGGCATGTTCACCGCCGCCGAATACAGCAGCGGCGGGAGGACCCCGGCGAGGATCAGCTCCGGTTCGACCTCGGGATGCGGGACGCCGGGCAGGAAGCTCAGGCCGATACCGGCCACCACGAGGCTCAGCGGGGCGGCGACGTTGAGCCGCTCGGAGAACGCGGCCACCAGGACGATGCTGACGACACCGAGGACGACGACGAGAGTCAGGTTCACCGGGTTCACGTGTCCTCTCGCCGGTCAGTGGCTTGCCGTGTCCATTGGTGACACGAGGTCACCGGACCCGCAAGTCGGAGCCGGTCAGCGCAGCGCCGCCAGGACGTAATCGTCGCCGGACTGCCAAACCGGGGCCACCTCCGCGAAACCCGCCTCCCGCAGCAGCCTGGTGTGCTCCTGCGGGCTGAGCCGGTTGCCGTAGCCGGTCGAGATGCCGCGCAATTCTTCGGCCGTGAAGCGCTCCCGCAGCGCGGGATCCGCGGCCACCGCCGCCCACCAGGTCTTCCAGTCCTCGTTGGCGTGGACCCCGGCACGGGCCGCCCGGCGCTCCTTGACCACCTCGGCGAGTTCGCGGATGGCCGGTTGCTCGTCGTAGAGGTGGTCGCCGTTGACGAGCGCGCCGCCCGCCCTCAGCGCGACGGCGAGGTCACGGTAGACCTGGGCGAGCCGCTCGGGACGCAGCCAGTGCAACGCGGTCGTCGAGACCACGGCGTCGACCGGCCGCCACTTCAGCCAGCCGCTCTCGGCCAAGTCGGCCCGGACGTACTCGATGTCGCTCCGCTCCGGCCGGGTCGCTCGGGCGAGCGCGAGCAGGAACGGGTCGTCGTCGAGGCCGACGATCCGTGCGTGCGGTAACCGCCCGGCGAGCCTGGTGGTCAGCGAGCCCGGGCCGCAGCCGAGGTCCAGCACCAGCGGCTCGGCGACGTCGCGGCAGACGTGCTCGACGACGTCGATCACCACGGTGAAGCGTTCTTCACGGTCGGCGACATAGCGTTCCTGCTGCACGTCCCACCGGCGCACCCAGTCCGCCGCGAGCTTCTCGTCCACCGGCCTCCCCTTCGTGATCTTGATCCTGTGTAGCACACGCCGGTCATGGGTTACCGTGTGCGCCACAACGTAAGAAGGTGCCCGTCGGGGGAAGCCGGTGTGAATCCGGCGCTGACCCGCAACCGTGAGCGGCCGTACGCCGTGAGCCGGACTGCCCGCCGGACACCGCCAACCCCAACTGTCGTGGAGTGCGGAGCGGGGTCCCGTTCACGTGCGGTCGCGCGCCCGGGACAGTGCTCGATGTCCCGGAGGTTCCTATGACGCGTCATCCGCTCACCCGTCGGAGACTGCTGGCGCTGGCCGCGCTCACGCCCCTGGCCGCCTGCGGGACCGCACCGGCGGCCACGGGCAGGCTGCGAGTGGCGTTCGCCGCGGGCGGGTCGAAGGAAACCCTCGATCCGGCCCAGGTTTCGCTCTTCGTCGATCAGGCGCGGGCCAAGGCGCTCTTCGACACGCTGGTCGCCTACAACGCCGACACCTCCTTGCGGCCACGGCTGGCCGAGTCCTGGGAGAGCGACGCCTCCGGTACGCGCTGGCGGATCCGGCTGCGGCAGGCGGCGTTCCACGACGGGCGTCCGGTCACCGCGGACGACGTGCTCTACACCTTCCGGCGGATCGCCGACCCCGCGCTGGCTTCCTCGTCGCGACAGTACTTCGCGAAGGTAGACTTCGCCCGCAGTAAAGCGTTGTCCCCCAAGGAAATCGAGCTAACACTGACCGCGCCCGACTTCGAATTCCCCTCGGGCTGGGGCGCTCCCGGCGCGGAGATCGTGCCCGCCGGGACGACGGATTTCACCGCGCCGGTCGGCTCGGGGCCGTTCCGTTTCGTCTCGTTCACGCCCGGCGGCCCGGCGGTGTTCCGCAAGAACGAGTCGCACTGGGACGGCGCGCCGAGCATCGACGAGCTGGAATTCGTGCCGGTCAGCGAAGAGACCGCGCGCGTCAACGCGTTGCTGTCCGGGCAGGTCGACTACGCCCACGACCTCGCGGCCGGAACCGCGGCCCGGCTCGCCGGTGACACACGTGTTTCGCTGCTCGAAGCCAAGGGAACGACGATGCAGGGCCTGATCCTGCGCCTGACCCAAGCCCCGTTCTCCGACCCCAGGCTGGTGCGCGCCGTACTGTCCGGAGTGGACAGAGAGGCTTTGAACCGCGTAGCGCTGGCCGGGCGCGGGGAGATCGGCAACGACCTGTTCGGCAAGGGACTTCGCGGGTATGCCGCGGACATCCCCCAGCGCCGTCGCGATGTGGACCTGGCCCGGTCGCTCGTCCGCGAGGCGGGCGCGGAGGGGCTGGCCTTCGCCGTCGAAACCAGCGACGTCGATCCGGGCTTCGCCACCGCGGCCACGGTGATTTCCCAGCAGCTCAAGGAGATCGGGCTCGCCGCCACGCCGAACACCCGCGGTTCGAGCACCTATTTCAGCGAGATCAAGACCAAGGGTGTCGCCGCGCTCACCCGCACGGCCACCCTGCCCGTCCCGACGTTCCTCAACCAGCGTTTCCGCACCCGCGGCTCGAACAACGTGAACGGCTTCGGCTCGCCGGAGTTCGACGCGCTGATGGATCGCGCCGCGGCCACCGCGGACGAACGCGCCAGGCTGGCGCTGTTCGGCGACGCGCAGCGGATCGTCCACGAATCCGGCGGGCTGCTCGCCTGGGGGTTCAGCACCTGGACGATCGCCGTGTCGAAGCGGGTTTCCGGGGTGGTGACCGCGCCACCGAACACCTTCGATTGGGCGCGGTTCGACCGCGCCCGGCTGTCCTGACGTGCGGGGGCACGCCGTCCGACGGCTGGGTTTCGCTGGGGTGCAGGCGCTGTTCGTGCTGGTCGCGACGTTCGCCGTGACCGCGTTGCTGCCCGGCGACGCGGCCTCGGTCGTACTCGGCGAACAGGCCACCGACGAGCAGGTGGCGACCGTCCGCCATCAGCTCGGGCTCGATCAGCCGCTCCTCGACCGGTTCGGGAACTGGCTTTCGGGGCTGGTCACCGGCGATCTCGGCCGGTCGCTCGTGACCGGCGCCCCGGTGGCCGACGAGATCGTCCGCCGCTTCGCCGCCACCGCGGTGCTCGCCGGGGTGACGCTGCTCGTGCTCGTACCGCTCGCGCTCGTCGTCGGGGTGGTCTGCGGGCTGCGCGAAGGATCGCGGATCGACCGCGTGCTCACGGCGGTCACGCTGTTCCTGCATTCGATCCCCGAGTTCGTCCTCGGGCTGCTGCTGGTCGCGGGTTTCGCCGTGCACACCGGACTGCTTCCGGCCACCGCGGCCGGAACGGACCCGACCGCGCGTCCCGAGGTGCTGGTGATGCCGGTGATCGTGCTGGTCGCCCGGCAGCTGTGCGACGTCGCCCGGCAGCTGCGGATCGGGATCGCCGAGCAGACCCGGGGGCCGGTGGCGGAGCATCTGCGCCTGCTCGGGCTGCCCGAACGCACCCTGGTGCTGCGGCACCTCCTGCCCGCCGCCGCGGCTCCCGCCGTGCAGCAGCTCGCCCGCGCCGTCGAAGGGCTGCTGACCGGCACGGTGATCGTCGAATCCCTGTTCGCGATCACCGGGCTCGGCACGGGTTTCGTCGAGGCCGTGCAAAACCGGGACATTCCGCAGGTGCAGGGCTACGTGCTGGTGTTCGCCGGCGTGGTCGTGCTCGGGAATCTCGCCGCCGATCTGGTCGCGCACCGGCTGACCCCGCGCCGGGAGCTGGTCACGTGGTGAGCCGGGCGCTCGGGTGGTCTCTGCTCGCGATACCGCTCCTGCTCGCGGTGGCCGGGCCGGTGCTCGCGGGTCCCGTCGTGTCGGTCGGCGCGCCCTGGCAGGCGCCGGACGCCGCGCATCCGCTCGGCACCGACGTCCTCGGCCGCGACGCGCTCACGGTGATCCTCGCGGGCGGGTTGCCCGTGATCGGCATGACCGTCGCCGCGCTCCTGCTCGCCTACCTGATCGGGGTTCCGCTCGGGCTCGTCGCGGCCGGGCGCGGACGGCGGGCCGACGAAACCGTGATGCGTTCCCTCGATCTCGTGCTGGCCTTCCCGTCGCTGCTGGTGCTCATGGTGCTCGCCGCGACCGGGCACCGCGGGCCCGGCGTGCTCATCCCGGCCGTGGCCGTCCTCCAGGTACCGGCGATCACCCGCGTGGTGCGCGCCGCGGCGCTGGCGCCCGGCTGCCGTACCGCCGTGGAAGCCCTGACCCTGCAAGGAAGATCGTGGTGGCGCATCCAGCTCGGATACGTCGCCCGGCACGTCACCGGGCCGGTCGCGACCGACGCCGGCACCAGGCTCGGCGTGGTGCTCTACCTGCTGGCGTCGGCGAACTTCCTCGGCCTCGGCCTGCCCGCCGACTCCCCGGACTGGGCCGTGGTCATCGAACGCAACAGCGAAGCCCTCTACACCGCGCCCGCGGTGGTCCTCGTGCCCGCCGCGCTGCTGATGGCGTTGTGCGTCGGCACGAACCTCGTCACCGACCGGCTGCTCGCCGCCCGGCGGGTGATCGCATGACCGTTCTGGAGATCACCGGGCTGTCCGCCCACGCCGGGGAAACCGTTCTGCTCGACGACGTCTCCGTGTCCCTCGAACCGGGAGGCGTCCTCGTCGTGCTCGGCGCGTCGGGTGCGGGCAAGACCACCCTGGGCCTCGCCGCGACCGGACGGGCGCGTCCGGGGATCACGCTGTCCGGTTCGGTCCGGACGGCCGGGGTCGTCGGCCATCTACCGCAGCAGCCGTCGGCGGTGCTGGACCCGGTCCGCCGCTGCGGACCGGTGCTGGCCGAACTCGCCGCGCTGCACCACCGTGGCCGCGCCGCGCGGCTGGCGGCGGCCCGCACCGCCCTGGCGGAGGCGGGACTGGAGCCGGAACTGTGGCGCCGGTTCCCGCATCAGCTGTCCGGTGGGCAGCAGCAGCGGATGGCGCTGGCCACCACCCTCGTGACCCGGCCCCGCCTGCTCGTGCTCGACGAGCCGACCAGTGGTCTCGACGAGGCGAACCGGGCCGTGCTCACCGCCAGGCTCATGGAGCTTTCCCGCTCCGGCACGGCGTTGCTGGTCCTGACCCACGACCTCACGCTGGCGCGTGCCCTGGACGGCGACGTCGCCGAACTCCGCGACCACCGGCTGCTGCCGTGTGAGGCCGTCCCCGACCACGCACGCCTCGACGAACCCGCGCCCGCCTCGCCGACGTCGCCGGTACTCGTCGTTCGCGGGCTCACGGTGCGCGCCGGGCGGACGCCGCTCATCGAGGACCTCGATCTGGAGCTGGCGGCGGGCAGCCGCACCATGCTCACCGGCGTCTCGGGAGCGGGCAAGACGACGCTCGGCCGCGCACTCGCCGGGTTGACCCCGCCGACCGCGGGCACGATCGAGGTCGACGGCGTGCGGCTCCCCCGCCTCGCCCGTCGCCGCGATCGCGCGCAACTGCGGGCTGTCCAGTACGTCCACCAGGACAGCCGCGCGTCCTTCGACGAGTTCCGCGGGGTGCTCGACCAAGTGGCCGACACCGCCCGGCTTCTTCGCGGACTCGGTCGCGAAGAAGCCCGGCTCGAAGCGACGGAGATCCTGGACGCCCTCGGCGTCGACCCGGCCGACCGCCGGCCCGGCCTGCTCTCCGGCGGCCAGCTCCAGCGCTGTGCCGTGGCCCGCGCGCTCCTGGCCCGTCCCAGGGTCCTCGTCTGCGACGAGCCGACGTCCGCCCTCGACGCGGCCAACCGCGCCCGGCTGTGGGAATTCGTGACCGCGACGGCACTCCGGCACGGCATCGCGCTGCTCGTGATCAGTCACGACACCGCGGCCGCGCCGTTCGTCGACGGCACGTTCACCATGGCCGGTGGACGTCTGGTCTGAGCCTTCGATCACGGCTGGGCGGGAAGGATGTGGCGTCCTTCGCGATCCGTGCTCAGGCACAACGAGCAGATCGTGCCGCCGGTCGCGGACGCGGCCACGTCGGGACGCTCGTAGGCCTCTCCGCAGACCTCGCAGTCGTAGTGGGTGCCGCTCGGATTGCCGTCTTCGTCCAGGATCGGTTCGGTGAGGCCGTCATCGGTGCGGCGCAGGTAGAAGCGCCCTCGGGTGAGGACCGCCATCAGCGGGGTCAGCACGATCGCGACCACCACCGCGACCAACGGCGAATACGGCCGGGGCCCGTCGCCGAAGAGTCCGAAGTAGACGGAGATGGACAGGAGCGAGGAACCCAGGAACGCGACGACACCGACCGGGTTGACCGCGAACAGCATGCCGCGCCGGAACTCCGGCTGTTTCGGCGAGAGCCCGAGCACGAACTTGTTGATCGCGATGTCGGTGGCGACGGTGACCACCCACGCCATCGCGCAGTTCGAGTAGAAACTCAAGATGCCGTTGAGGAAGCTGAACATGTCCGCCTCCATCAGGATCAGCGCGATGGCCAGGTTCACCAGCACGAACACCAGCCTGCCCGGATAGCGTTTCGTGATCCGGGTGAAGGAGTTCGTCCACGCCAGCGAGCCGGAATAGGCGTTGGTGACGTTGATCTTGACCTGGCTGAGCACCACCAGGACCAGTGCCAGCGGTACCACCAGCCACGACGGCATGACTTCGGTGAACACCCCGGTGAACTGCTCGATCGGCTCGACGGCCGCCGCCTTCCCGACCGCGTCGAGGATGTAGATCGCCATGAACACGCCGATCGCCTGCTTGATCGCGCCGAAGAACACCCATCCCGGCCCGGCCAGCACCATCGAGGTCCACCAGGCGCGCCGGTTCTCCGCCGTGCGCGGCGGCATGAAACGCAGGTAGTCGACCTGCTCGCCGATCTGCCCCATGAGCGAAAGACACACTCCGGCACCGAGCATGATCGCGGCCGTGCTCAGCCCGGCGCCGCCCTCCCCCTCGTAGGACAGCCACCGCTGGACCGAACCGGGATCCTTCACGACCAGGAACACCAGCGGGGCCACCATCAGCAGCAGCCACAACGGATTCGTCCAGCTCTGCAGCTTCGCCAGTACCTTCATGCCGTAGACGACCAGCGGGATGATGACCAGGGTGGACACGAGGTAGCCGAGCCACAAGGGCAGCGATATCGCGTACTTCAGGCCCTGCGCCATGATCGAGCCTTCGAGCGCGAAGAAGATGAAGGTGAAGCTGGCGAAGATGACGCTGGTGAGCACCGAACCGTAGTAGCCGAAACCGGAACCGCGGGTGATCAGGTCGAGGTCGATGTTGTATCGCGCGGCGTAGTAGGCCAGCGGGAACCCGGTCACGAAGATGATCACCGCCGCCAGGGCGATCGCCAGCAGCGCGTTGCCCGTGCCGTGGGTCAGGCCGATGCCGGCGCCGATCGAGAAGTCCGCCATGTAGGCGATCCCGCCCAAGGCGGAAGCGCCGACCACCGCCGGTGTCCAGCGACGGTACGTCCTCGGCGCGAATCGGAGGGTGTAGTCCTCGAGGGTTTCCTTCGTCGCGCCGAGGCCGACGGGCGCGGCACGGGTCTCCGATTCTTCGATGGTCATGGCCGAGGTCTCCTCCAGAGCGCCGGGGACGGAAGCCCGAAGCTACGAACGCCTCGTTTCCGACCGCCCGCCCGGTTGTGACGGCCGGGTTTCCGTGTGTTGCCGGATTTCGGCGCGGCCGTTAACAAACTCAGATCTGCGACTCGGCGAGCAGTTTCAGCGCGAGCGCTTTGAGTTCCGGGCTCGCCGTCGCGGCGTTGCCCGAGTCGAACGGCGGCCGCGGGTCGTATTCGACGGCGAGCTGGATACCGCGGGCGATCTCCTCACCGGCCAAAAGGGACGCGAGATGGAAAGCGAGGTCGATCCCGGCGGACACTCCCGCCGCGGTGACGACCTTGCCGACCTGAACGTAGCGCTCGGGCACGTAACGGACGCCGAAGGTCTTCTCCAGATAGTCCGCCGAAGCCCAGTACGTGGTGGCCCGCTCGCGGAGCAGCCCGGCCGCGCCGAGGATCAAGGATCCCGTGCACACCGACGTGGTCCAGGTCGTGTGCCGATGGATGCGGCGGATCCAGTCGAGCAGGACCGGGTTCTCCATGGCGGCGACCGTGCCGCGGTTGCCCGCGCCCGGAACCAGCAACACGTCCAGGCGGTGCACCTCGGCCACCGAGCGTTCCGCCAGCACCGCGACGTCACCGGTGTCCGTGCGCACCGGGCCCCGTTCCTGGGCGATCATCGTCACCGTGGCGCCGGGCAGCCGGGACAACACCTCGGCCGGCCCCGTCGGATCCAGCAGGCTGAACCCGTCGTAGAGCAGGATGCCGATCTTCGGTCCTTGGGTCTCCGCCTGAGCCGTGCCGGTGCCGAGGCCGAAGGCTGCGGCCGCCGCGACTCCGGCCAATACCGTCCTGCGTGTGGTCTTCGCACTGTCCATGCCGCGATTCTGGGGAGCTCAGGCGCCGATCGGGCGGGGCATGTCCTTCATCCTGCGAAGTGTGTCCCCGGTGATCCCGTAGTACTGGCGAAAAGCCGTCCGCAAGGTCTCCGACGAGGCGAATCCGCATCGCCGCGCGACCGCGGCCAGCGGCAACGCGGTGGACCGCACCAGCTGGGCGGCGGCTTCGGTCCGCGCCGTCCGCACGGTCCGGGCCGGGGTGCTGCCCAGCTGCGCGGTGAACAGCCGGTTGAGGTGCCGCGTGGTGACCCCGGCGCGGGCCGCCAGCGCCGACGGGCTCAGGTCTTCGGCGAGATGCGCGGCGATGTACCCCAAGAGGTCGCGCACGACCCGGTTGCCCGGCGGCGGGACGGCCAGGAACGTGCTGATCTGGGCCTGGTCCCCCGGGCGGTGCAGATAGGTCACCAGCTCGCGGGCGACCTCGCGGGCCAGCGTCGGACCGCAGTCGTCCTCGATCAGGGCGAGCGTGAGATCCAGCGCGCTGATGACCCCGGCCGAGGTGAACACGTTGCCGTCGCGGATGTAGAGCGGAGCCGAATCGACCGTCACCGCGGGGAACGTGGCGGCGAGCAATTCGCCGTATCCCCAATGCGTCGTGGCCCGCCGGTCGTCGAGCAGCCCGGCGGCCGCCAGCACGAAGGCGCCCGTGCACACCGAGGCGATCCGCCTGCTCCGCCCGGCCAGCCGCCGCACCTGGGTCAGCAGGCGCTCGTCCGCCGCGGCCGCGCCCGTTACCGCGCCGCCGACCACGATCACCGTGTCCACCCGCCCGGACACCTCGGCGAGCCGCCGGGCGCCCGCGAGCATGATCCCCGACGAACTCCGTGTCGTCCGCCCCTGAACCGTCGCCAGCTCGACGACATACGGTGGCGCGGCGCCGTGCGAGTTCGAGATCTCCAGTGCTCCGCTGGGACAGGCCACGTCCAGGATCTGCGCGTCGTCGAACGCGACGATCACCACCCGGCGCACCGCTTCCTTTTCGACCCCCACACGGAGAATCTACCCGGCTGCCCGCTTACCTCGGACGTAATCGACAGGGTGCCCCGTCTCGATGATCCTTTGGCCATGAAGGTTTCACGACTCTTGCCCGCCCTCGCTGCGGCCGTTCTGTCCTTTGTCGTTCTCGCGGCTCCTGCGAACGCCGGCTCCCTCGACCGGCCCGCGAACGTGGAGCGGTTCATGGACGCCTACCGCGCCTGGGGAAGGAACGCCCAGGATGTCGACGCGTACATGAACCTGTTCGTCCAAGACGGGACGGCGCGCTTGTGGGACAGCGGGCTCGAAACGCCGCGGGATTGGGCGGGCATCAGAAGCCAGATCGAAGGCGTGCTGAGATTGGTCCCGGACTACGTCTTCGTACCGGAGACCGTCGCCTCCGACCCCGACGGGAGGGTCGTGTTCATCGAGGCGCTGAACACCGGGACCGTCAAGGGGAAACCGGTCTCCTTCAGGACGATGCACCGGCTCGTCCTCGGCGATCCCGCCGCGGGCAAGGATCCGTCCCGGGTGCAGGAAGGCAGGCGGTTCTGGGACCAGGTCAACATGTTCCGCCCGGTCGAGGATCCGGCGAACCCGCTGCGGAACCTCTTCGCAGGGATCACCACGTCGGCGACCGACCCGATCCCGGCGATCCCCTTGCCGCCGCGGATCCGGCAACTGGCATGGAACCGGGAAGCGGCGGGGATCCTGGTCGCCGGGGTGGACGGCACGGCGACCCTGCTGGGTCCCGGCCTGACCGAGCCGATCTCCGGCCGCCGGGCGATGACCGAATACCTGGACCGGTTGTTCGGCGCCGTCCGCGACGTCGCGCTGGAGCAGCGCGCCACCGTGTCCGCGGACGGCACCGAATACCGGGAGTGGATCGGCACCGCGGTGGCACTGGGCGGCGCCGACCCGCGCACGATCTCCTTCAGCCTGGTCGAGCGGACGGTGAAGACGCCGACCGGCACGGCCTGGTCGCTGCATTTCGACACTTTGGACCTGATCGCTTCGGTCCAGACGGTGAAAGAACTGCGGGCCCGGATCTTCGGCTAGCTGTCAGAGATGGTCGGCCGGCGCGGTCACTGGCAACGCCCCATGCCACTGCCCGCGCCGGTGGATTCCAACGCCTCCTCGACCTCAAGCGCGGCCGGTCCAAGGGCTTCCGGCGCCGGTTCGTGTCACGCTGCCGCCCGGCGGCAGGTCGAGGACGTCGATCAGGGTCGGGTCTTCGTCGATGGCGTGGTGCAGGTGCCCGACCTTGCCGGTGCCGCCGTCCGCGTCGGAAGCACCGACGAGTTGCCACATCCCGTCGTCGGCGTCGTGCTGCACAAGCAGAATCGGCTCGCGGCGCTCGAATACCTCAACGGTCTGGACGCACAGGGTGCCCAGAAGCCAGTGCCGCATCCACCACGCCCGCCGATCGCGTCGCATGACCTCGTCGGCGACCGCCCAGACGAACGGCAGGTCCCCGTGGGCACGTGCCTCGTCCGCGGTCAGGTCCGGACCGCCCTGCGGTACCCGTTCGAACGGGTCACCGGTCAACGAGAACGCATGTCCGTCCTCGTGCGGGAAGATGACGGCGTGGAAGGTCCCGCCGCCGGGATTGCCCGCGCCGATCCCGACCGACAGGCAAGCGGCGTGCGGATCCGCGCCGGTGGTCCAGCCGAACGCGTACGAGGCCAGCTCGCCCCGCGGCCCGACGAACTCCCCGAACGCACGCCGGTCCGTCCCCTCGGTGGTTTCCGTCAGTACCAACGCACCCTCGTGCACCTGAATATCCACGTCCGCAAGGTAGGCGATGTCACCCGCTCACAGCGGTTCGGCCAGCAGCACGACCCGGTCGTGCTCCGGGTGGACCGGGCTTCCGTCTTCTTGCGTCATGAGAACCGGCTTTCCCAGCTCTCGGCCGATGCCCTGCCTGATCCCGTCGCCGTTTTCCGGCAACCGTCCGGGAATCACCTCTCGAAGCCGAGCCACGCGAACACGTCGCCATTTCCCGGCAACGGACTGGGCGGAGCGAACCGGAGAGCCGACCACGCACGACCGCCGCCGTCCGAACGGTTGCCGTTTCCCGGCAACGATCGCCCCACAAGCCCGCTCAAAACCCCAGAGTTCTTCCGCTCGATCTTCTCTGCCGCCTTGAGACGGAAGATTACGAGCCCCCTGGAACCGAACAGACCCGCAGCTCCACCAGCTCGGCATCGGGCTCGCGAAGGAGCACTTCGGCCGCTGAGGGCAAGGGCAGCGTCATGTCGCCCAGATCGATCCCGGCCGGATATCCCGGAGCAGCCATTTGATCGCGATCACCCGGACGCCGACCTGATCCGCCTTCATGTAACGGCTCCCCCAAACGCGACGACCTGCATGCAAGGTTCTCCCACGAAGGGGGCAGTGATGCGGCGACGGTGCTCACGAACGGCCTCTTTCGTGGTCGCCCTGGCGATCACTTGGACCACCGCGGGTTGCGACGACGAAACCGGGCAAGCCGTCGACCCCGGGTGCCCCGATGCCACGACCGGAAGCCGAGTTCCGTTGTCGATGATCGAAGGGCGGCCGCGGGACTTGTCCCAGCTGGTCATGTGCACCAACGCACGCGGAACCGCGATCTTCGTCGGCAACGGCACCAAGGTCGTCTGGCTGGTGCGGACGACCCCGAACGTCATGGCCGATCGACACGGCGGCGTACCCACGGACGTGCAACTCTTCCGCCTGTGGAGAGCGAAGAAGCTGTTATACGGAACGCCGCTCGAACCCGGCACCGCGTTGACCGTTCCCTTGCCTCCGGCACAGGTGACGCTCCAGATCGACGTCGTACTTCAACACCAGTGGGCGACGTTCGACATGCTGGGGAAAACGTTCTCGGCCGCCGGTGAAAACCTTCCCGAGTTGGTCAAGAACGACAAGTACAAGAACGCCGTGCGAAGTTGTCTCGAAGCCAGCACACGAATCGCCGACTACACCGCGGCGGCACGGTACGACACGGAGAAGTGGATCGATTCCCTTGGCTTGCTCACCGGCGGGGCCACTTGTGCCGCAGACCTCAAGCTCGCGGAGGACGAGCGGCAGCTCAAGGCCTGGCGCGAAGGTCGACGGCCGTTGCCGACGCTGAAACCGTCGACCTTCGCGCAAAACGCGAGATCGGTCTCGTCAGAATTCGACGACGTTCTCAAAGCGGTCGGCCAGATTCTGGCCAAGTAACAGGGGCGCCGTTGATCAATCCGGCGATCACGGCCATCTCCGCCGACGGGTCGACCACCGGCTGGATCACGATCTCACCGACCCCGGCTTCGGCCAATGCGGCCATGCGGAAGCGGAGGTCGTCCGGGGTCCCGACCAGGGTCAGGGTGTCCATCAGCGACGGCGTGATCAGGTCCCGGTCCGCCGGTGCGATGCGTTCGAGGTAGCCGGGGTAGAGCTTGGTGTACCGGTCCGGCGCGGTGGCCGTGGTGCCACGCCGGTCGAGCAGGCGGCGCACGGCGTCGCGTTCCTCGGCCCCGAGCCCACCGGCGACCGAAGGGGTGTCAGCGGCGAAGGCCAGCAACGACAACACGACGTGGCCCACCGCGTCCCGGGCCGGGTCGCCGTAGGGGTCGGCGCCGTCATCGAGGACGTGCAGCGCGGTCATCAGGTACGAGCCGGCCCGGGGTGTGCCTCCGCGAGCCGCGTGCAAGGCCCGCCAGGCCGCCGGATCGAGAAGTCCGAAAGAGACGAGGCCGGCATCGCGGCGGCCGGCGATCGCGGCGGCTTTCGGTCCCAGCGCGGCCACCACGAATTCGATCGGGTCGGCGGTGTTCACCGCCTGCCCGGCATGCAGGAACCGGACGTCGCGCACCCTGCCGCCCTCGCGGTACTCGACCGGGTGCCCGGCGCAGAGCCCTTGGAGCGCGGCGGTGAAAGCCTCCAGCTCGGCCGTCGTGGCCGGCGGCATGCCCAGGGTGCGCCGGGCGGTGTTCCCCGTGCCGACACCGCAGACGATCCGGCCCGGCGCCAGCGCGTTGAGGCTGGCGAACCCGCTCGCCGCGGCCAGCGCCGACCGCAACGCCGGTGACGTCACCCCGATACCGAGCTTGATGCGGCTGGTCACCCGCGCACACGAGCTCAGCACCACGAACGGATCACCGTGGACCATCGGCGTGTCGTACACCCAGAAGCTGCTGAACCCGAGTTCCTCGGCCCGCACGGCCAACTCCGCCACACCCGGATGAGCCGCGACCACGATTCCGGTCCGCACAGGACGCCCCCTTCCACCCGTGAATCCGAGCTTGCCAGAGATCGTCCCCGAATCGGTTACCGTGGCCTCATGCCCTCGCCTGATCGCCTCGCCGCTTTCGCGCTCGCGTCGTTCGTCCTGATCCTCATCCCGGGCCCCGCCGTGCTGTTCGCGATCAGCCGTGCCCTGGCCTACGGCCGCCGGACCGCGCTGATGACCGTGATCGGCGGGGCGCTCGGCAGCTTCGTCGCCGCCACGGCCGTCGCCATCGGGGTCGGCGCCATCATCCAGGCCTCCGCCGTGATCTACACCGTGATCAAGTTCGCCGGTGCCGCGTACCTGATCTACCTCGGCGTCCAGGCGATCCGGCACCGCCGGGCGCTACGGGAGGCTTTCGAGGCGCAAGCGGCCCCGATCAGCGGCGGGCGCACGCTGCTGCAGGGCTTCATCGTCGGCGTGACGAACCCGAAGGCGGTGGTGTTCTTCGCCGCGATCCTGCCCCAGTTCGTCGACCCCGCCGCCGGACAGGCCGGCCTTCAGATGGTGATCCTCGGCGCGGTGTTCGCCGTCATCGCCCTGGCGATGGACTCTGTCTGGGGTGTGGCGGCGGGAGCGGTCCGGTCCTGGTTCGCCCGCTCGGCACGGCGCCTGGACCTGGTCGGCGGAGCGGCCGGGCTCACCATGGTCGGGCTCGGCGTCGGCTTGGCCGTCAGCGGCCGCAAGGAGTCTTGACCTCCAGCGAACTGGAGATTCCATGCTGGACGCATGACGATCTGGATCTGTGGGACCTGCGGCGTCGAGCACCCCGACACCGCCGCACCTCCGGCCGGGATCTGCCGGATCTGCGCGGACGAACGCCAGTACGTCCGCGCCTCCGGCCAGTCCTGGACCACCGCGGAAGAGCTCGCCGCGGACCCGCACAAGCTGATCCACGAGCAGCCGGAGCCGGGCCTCCACCGCCTGCACCGCGAGCCGGAGTTCTCGATCGGCCAATGGACCTACGTCGTCCAGACGGATCAAGGCAATCTGCTGTGGGACCCGCCGAACGCCCTCGACGAGCCCCTGCTCGACAAGATCACCGAACTCGGCGGGGCGGCGGCGATCGTGGCGAGCCATCCGCATATGTACGGCTCGCAGGTGAGCCTGAGCCATCACCTCGGGAACGTTCCGGTCCTCGTGCATTCCGCCGACCGGGAGTGGGTGCGGCGGGAGGATTCGGTGATCCGCGAATGGCACGGCTCCGAAGAGATCCTGCCCGGCGTCACGCTCGTCGAAGCGGGCGGCCACTTCCCCGGTGCGGCGGTCGCCCACGTCGCCGCGAACGGCGGCTCGCTGCTCGTCGGCGACACCATCGTGCCGGTGGCCGCCGCGGGCTGGGTGACCTTCATGCGCAGTTATCCCAACCAGATCCCGCTCTCGGCCGGCCTGGTCGAGCGGCTCGTGGGCAGGCTGGAGCCCTACGAGTTCGACCGGCTCTACGCGCTGACAGGCGCCACTCTGCAGGCCGATGCGAAGGCCGCCGTGCGGCGCTCGGCCGAGCGCTACGTCGCGTGGGTCAGCGGGGCGAACGACCATCTCGGCTGAACGAATGCGATCCCGGCGGACGTCGGCGATGCTGTACGCGTGGAGTACGTGTCCCGAGTGCCGCGTCCGCCGCTGGACGGGCTGATCGACGACCTCTACTACCTGGAGGGAGCGCCGCCGTACGCCCGGCTGACGCTGCCTCCGTCGCCGTCGGCGTTGCTCATCGTCAACCTCGGTGACCCGTTTCGCATCCGCGCCGGCGCCGATATCGAGACGGCCGCGTACGCCGACGGCTGCGTGATCACCATGCCCACCCGTGCGTACGAGTTCGGCTACCCACACCGGACCACGTCCGTCGGCGTGCACTTCAAGCCGTGGGGGCCGTCGTCGTTCCTGGCGATGCCCGCGGCCGAACTGTGCGACCGGCCGGTGACGCTGGAGCAGGTTTGGGGACGGCCCGCCGTCGCCGGGCTGCGAGACCGGCTGGCCTCGGCGCCCGGCCCGCACGAGATGCTGGCGCTGCTGGAGGAGGAGCTGATACGACGGCTGCGCGAGACCTCCGGCCTGGAGCTGGTCCGCCATACGAGCGGCGTCATCGCGGCGACCGGGGGAACCGCGGCGATCGGCGACCTGAGCGCGGCGGCCGGGGTCAGCGGCACCCATCTGGCACAGCGGTTCAAGGAACTCGTCGGCGTCACGCCGAAACGGCTGGCCCGCACCCACCGCTTCACCGCCACCGTGTTCGGCATCGACCCCACCGGGCCGATCGACTGGGGCGAGGTCGCCAGTCACGCCGGCTACTTCGACCAAGCCCACTTCGGCCACGAGTTCCGGGCGTTCACCGGGCTCACGCCGACCCGGTACCTCGAAGTCAGGCGGCGGTTCCTGCTCGAACATCCCGGCCACGTGCTGGACGGCTGGCCACTCCCCGCCGATTGATTTCTTACAAGCGCGGCGGCCCGCGGCAGGCTAGTTTCGGCACCCTCGAAGCAGAGGAGGGCCCGTGGGCAAGGTGGTCATGTACAGCTCGGTGTCGGTCGACGGTTTCATCGCCGACGAGGACGACCAGCCGGGACCGCTGTTCGACTGGTTGACCAGTGGCGACGTCCCGTTGGACGACAGCGGTGTGCTCAAGGTGTCGCGCACGTCCTACGACCACACGCGGCCGTACTGGGACCGGATCGGCGTGACGATCGCCGGTCGCCGGGTCTTCGACCTGACGGACGGCTGGGACGGGAAGCCTCCGAGCGGGATCGACCACGTGATCGTCGTGACGCACCGGCCCGCCCCCGAAGGCTGGGACCCCGGCGCGCCCTTCCACTTCGTCGACGGCGTCGAGGCGGCCGTCGCCAAGGCGCGGGAGCTCGCGGGCGACCGTGTCGTCGAGATCGCGGCCGGCGACGTCGGTGGCCAGGCGCTCGCCGCGGGCCTGGTCGACGAGGTGCGCATGGACGTCGTACCCGTCGTCTTCGGCTCCGGCAGGCGCTTCTTCGGGTCGGTCCGCGCACAGCACCTGCTGGAGGACCCTGACGTGGCGATTCAGGGCAACCGGGTGCTTCACCTGAGCTACCGGGTGCGCCGCGACCACGAGGCGCGATAGGGGCCACGCCGGGTCGGTAGGGGTTGTCCGCCCGGACCGGCCGCCCGCACGCTCGGTGGGACGGGCGATCCGCCCGTCGCCGACGCAGGAGGTGGCCGGGTGGCGGACAACGACGAGGGACTCTGGGTACGCAGGTTCCATCCAGCGGACGACGCGCCCTACCGCGTCGTCTGTTTCCCGCACGCCGGGGGTTCCGCGAGCTATTTCTTCCCGGTCTCGCGGACGTTGAGCCCCGCTGCCGACGTACTCGCGATCCAGTACCCCGGACGCCAGGACCGGCGTCACGAACCGGGGCTCGCCACCATCGCCGAACTCGCCGACGGTGTCACCGAGGCGCTGCTGCCGTGGCTGGACCGGCCGACCGTCCTTTTCGGACACAGCATGGGCGCGTCCCTCGGCTTCGAGGTCGCCCGCCGGCTCGAAGCCGCTGATGTGCGACCGCACGCGTTGTTCGTCTCCGGCCGCGTGGCGCCCAGCCGCGCTCGCGACGAGACGGTCCACCGGCGCGACGACGCGGGACTCGTCGCCGCGGTGAAGGAACTCGGCGGCACCGACGCCCAGGTCTTCGAGGACGAAGCGATCCTGGAAATGGTGCTGCCCTCGATCCGGACGGACTACACCGCCGCGGAGACCTATCGATACACGCCGGGACCTCTGTTGCAGGCCCCGATTCACGCCCATCTCGGCGAAAACGACCCGAAAGCGACCGTCGGCGAGGTCCGCGACTGGGCCGCGCACACGTCCGGGCGGTTCACCCTGACCACGTATCCCGGCGGGCATTTCTATCTGAACACCCACGCCCCGGCCGTGATCCGGGCCATCTCGGACGCCTTGCGGCCGTCCGACCTCCATATCACCCAGTGAAAGGAGCCCTTCCGTGGTGCACATCAGAATCGATCCCACGGGATCCCGCGCGCGGTCGGCGGATCTGGAGTCCTACCAGAAGGTCGAAGACCTCACCCAGGACGTGAAGATCTGCGTCGACGGAGGCTACGAGCACTTTTCCCACGCCGGTGAGTTCCAAGAGGACGGTCATGAGGTCGTCGCCGTCTTCCGGTGGTCTGGCCGCACCAAGATCGCCGAGTGAGAGAAAGGGGAATCCCATGTCCGCGAGACTCTTCGCCCTCGATTCCTTGCAGACGTTCGACGAGCTCGAACACAGCGCGCTGGGGGTGGCGGAGTCCCTCCGGGAGCGCGGCGTGACACCCTCGACCAGGGTGATGCTGAAGGCCGGGAATTCGGCCGCCTACGTGACCACGCTGCTGGCCCTGATGCATGTCGGTGCGAGCATCGTCCTCGTCGACCAGCAGGAGAACGCCGCCGAGACCCAGCGGGTCTGCAACCAGGCCGGGGTCAAGATCAGCCTGGTCGACGAGGACGCGCCGTTGGTCACCGACGGCCCGCACACCCTGCTCTACGAATTGCTCGTCGCCGGGGCGTCACAGGCCACCCGCGATCCGGAGCTGCGGGTGGGCCCGTGGTGCGAGCTGCCGGACGGGCTGATCATGTACTCGTCCGGGTCGACCGGAGTGCCCAAGGGCGTGGTCAAG
This sequence comes from Amycolatopsis sp. WAC 04169, assembly GCF_003947535.1. Lineage (NCBI taxonomy): Bacteria > Bacillati > Actinomycetota > Actinomycetes > Pseudonocardiales > Pseudonocardiaceae > Amycolatopsis > Amycolatopsis sp. WAC 04169. The sequence goes on from NZ_QHJI01000004.1 coordinate 353,084, forward strand.
AACGGCGGGCGGTTCCTGAAGAACCTCCAGCGCAACGCCGACCAGGTCGGCCACCACTCGGGCGACGTGCTGATGCCGATGCTGCCCTTCTCCCATCAGTACGGCCTGTCGATGGTGCTGATCGCGTGGCTGGTGCGCTGTTCGCTCGTGGTTGCGCCGTACCGGCGGATCGACCGCGCGCTGCGGATGGCGGGCCAGTGCGGGGTGACCGTGACCGACGGCACGCCGTCGACCTACCAGAGCATCCTCAACATCGTGAAGCGCAATCCCCGCTACGGCCTCGATCTGGCTGGGGTGCGGATGTTCTGCAGTGGCGCCGCTCCCCTGGGCTCGACTCTCAGCGAAGACTACGTCGCCTGGTTCGGCCTGCCGTTGCTGGACAGCTACGGCAGCACGGAACTGGGCAATCTCGCGTTCGCGACGCCGGAGAACCCGGTCGGCTGCGGCCGCGCGCTCCCCGGGCACGAACTGCGGATCCTCGACGACGAAGGCAATCCGCTGCCCGCCGGGCAGACCGGCGAGATCGTGATGCACTGCCCCGACATGATGGCGGGCTACCTCGCCGCGGACGGCTCCCTGGAGCCGGCGGAGCAGGGCTGGCGGCACACCGGCGACTTCGGCTACCTGGACGAGAACGAGAACCTGTTCGTGGTGGGCCGCAAGTTCGCCGTGCACCGCAAGGGACACACGCTCTATCCGGAGATCATCGAGCACAAGGTCACCGAAGCGCTGTGCCCGGTCAAGATCATCGCGCTGCCGGACGAACGGCGTGGCTGCCAGCTGGCGTTCTTCGTCGAAGATCCGCTCGGCCACGACGGCAGGCACTGGCGTACGCGTATCGCCGAGGTGCTGCCGGAGTTCGAGCGACCGGACCGCATCCGGGTCGTCGAAAGTTTTCCGTTGAACCGCAACGGAAAACCCGACAAGAAGCGGATGACGGAACTGGCACTGACCGAATCGACCACATCGCCGAAAGCCGGCTGAGAACGTGACCGACGAACGCACCGCCCTGGTCTTCCCGGGTATGGCCCCCACGAGAAGCGGGGACGTGAGCCGGTTCCTGATGATCAACCGGAAGGCACGGGAACGGCTCGCCACGGCCGAGGACGTCCTCGGCCGTCGCCTGCTCGGCCCCGCCCGCGAAGACGGCGATGTGTACGACGAGGCCGCGCAGGTCGTCTTCATGCTGACGTGTCTTTCCCTCGCGGAGTGGGCCGAAGATGCCCTCGGGGTGAAACCCGAGCTATGCGCCGGGCCCAGTTTCGGTCAGAAGGCACTGACCGCGTACACGGGCGTGCTGCCGTTCGAGGAGACCGTCCGGCTCACCGCGGAGCTCTCGCGGTGCGAGGTGTCGTACTTCGAAAGCGACTATTCCGACGTCGTGACCCACTGTTTCGTCCGGACTCCGGAAGAGGGTTTCGCCGAGGTCCTGGCCGAGCTGAAGGACGAGTTCCACGACGTTTCGGGCGTCATCGACAAGGGCTTCTACCTGCTTTCGCTGCGGGAGAAGGACTTGGAGCGGGTGAAGGCACGGGTCCGGGCGATCGGCGGCTACTCGATGCACACCATGCGCCCGCCCGTGCACTCCACGTTCTTCGGTGGGTTGCGCCGGCGGGCCGAGGAGGAAGTGCTGTCCGGCTTCACTCTCCGCGATCCCGAACTTCCGGTGGTCGCGGATCAGGACGGTGCGCTCCTGGACTCGGCGGCGGGGGTGCGCCGGATGCTGCTCGACACCTTCGACCGGCCGATCGACTGGCCGTCGATGGTCGCGACCTTGGGGGAGCAGGGGGTGACCTCGTTGTGCTTCGCCGGGCCGGACAATCTCTTCCACCGGGTGGACAGCACGGTGGCGAATTTCGAGGTGCGGACGGTGACGCCGGGGATGGCTTTGAAGCCGCGGAGCCGCGTCTGAGGTTTTGTTGAGTGGGGAGGGTTTCGGACGTTGAGTGTCCGGAATCCTCCCCACTCGGCGTTTCGGGCTGAGGCCGGGGCAGCTTGATCAACGGAGGATCCGGGACGTTGAGTGTCCCCGATCCTCCGTTGATCAAGCTCCACGGCACACTCTCGCACCGGTCCTCACCACGGGGTTGCAGACGATGGCGCCGACTTCGATGTCGCCGGTGAACCCTCAGTTATCCTCGAACAGGCCTTTGAGACTGTGGTTCACATACGACGTCGGCGAATTGCCGTGGAAGTAGTCGGTGCCCACGATACTGGTCGTGGAGGATTTGGGACGTTGAACGTCCCAAATCCTCCACACTCGACTGTGCCGCGGGCGAAGGCTCCTTTCACCGCATCAGACGCGGCGAAGGGAGCCTTCAGCCCACCACCTGCTCAAGCGCGTGAAGGTCCCCTTCCCTCGGCTGAGCCGAGGGAAGGGGACCTTCACGCGCAGCCGTTACCCCAGCCACTCCCGGACGGCCTCGGCGGTCGTCCCGGCATGCCGCTCCAGCATCGTGAAGTGATCCCCCTCGACATCCACCGTGTCGTGCGGCAAGGCCCACCCGGACCGCCATTCGGCCCGGTCACGCCACGCTTCCAGCGGCTCCGATGCCCGCACGAGCAGGGTCGGCACATCGGTCGGCGCGGGCACGTAGTCGGCGAACAGGCGCAGGTAGGCGCCCATGGCAGTGAGCCGCGTGTCGTCCCCGAGGCCGCCGGTGAGCCGGTCACGGATGCCGTCCAACGCGTGCTCGTCCTGCGGGTAGACGTCGATCAGCACGAGCGCGCGCGGCGCGGAGCCCGCTTCCTCCAGGTGCCGAGCCAGCGCGTGGGCGAGCGGGCCGCCCGAGGAGTGGGCCACCAGGACCACCGGGTCAGCGCCTTCGCGGAGGATCGCGTCCGCCTGCGCGTGGAGAACCGCCTCGATCGAGTCCGGCAGCGGCTGCCCGTGGCCGAAACCGGGCACCGGAACGACGGAAACGTCCTGCACGTCCCGGAACGACGCCGCGAACCGCGCGTATTCGTGCGCCCCCGAGCCGGCCAGCAGGGAGGGGACGCAGACCAGTTCGGGGCCGGACGGGCCTTTCGCGAGCCGGACGGGTTGCAGGTTCTGTTCCCGTGCGGTTTCGACGGTGAACGACGGCCGGTAGCGCGAAGCCTGCGCGGCCAGCGCGACGAACTGCGCGACCTCGTCGAGTTCGATCGCGCGGACGAACATCGCGCCGAAGACGTCGGTGGCCGCGGGCGCCGGCTCGGCCTGGTCGGGGACCGAGAAATCACCGGAGATCCGTTCCGCGACGGCGAGCGGCGTCGGGTGGTCGAACACCAGCGACGGCGGGAGCCGCAGACCGGTCGAGGCCGCCAGCCGGTTGCGCAGGTCGACGGCCGTGAGCGAGTCGAAGCCGAGTTCGAGGAACGCGACGTCGGCGTCGATGGCGTCGGCACCGTCGTGGCCGAGGACGGCCGCGACCTGACCGCGCACCAGTTCCAGGATCTCCGCCTCGCGGCCCTCCGCGTCGAGTCCGGCGAGCCGTGCGCGGAACGCGCCGCCGCCGTCGGGCGCCCGCCGGGTACGAGCGCGGACGAGCCCGCGCAGCAACGGCGGCACCTCCTCGGCGCGGAGCGCGGCGAGGTCGAGCCGCATGGGGACGGTCAGCGTCCGCCCGGTGGCGAGCGCGGCGTCGAGCAGGTCGAGACCCTCCTCTGTGGACAGTCCGGTGAGTCCCGCCCTCGCCATCCGGTCGACGTCGGCGGAATCGGTCATGGCGCTGGTGGTCGCCCACAGGCCCCACGCCAGTGACGCCGCGGCGGCGCCGTCCGCCCGGCGGCGTTCCACCAGCGCGTCCACGAAAGCGTTGGCCGCGGCGTAACCGGACTGCCCCGGATTCCCGAAGACCCCGGCCGCCGAGGAGAACATCACGAACGGCGCGGCATCGGGCAAGAGTTCGTGCAGGTTCACCGCGGCGTCCACCTTCGGCGCGAGCACGCGGTCGAGCCGTTCGGCGGTCTGCGCGGTGATCAGCCCGTCGTCGAGGACACCGGCGGCGTGCACGACACCGGTCACCGGATGCGCGGCCAGCACCTGGCGCAGCGCCTCCCGATCGGCCGCGTCGCACGCGAGGATCCGGACCTCGGCACCCAGCCCGGTGAGTTCGCCCGCCAGCGCCGCCGCACCGGGCGCGGAAGCACCGGAACGGCTCAGCAGCACCAGCGAACGGACGCCGTGCGTCACCACCAGGTGTTTCGCGACGGCCGCGCCGAGGAGGCCGGTGCCGCCGGTGATCAGCACGACGTCGTCGTCGCTCCACGGCCGGGCCGGGCCGGGTTCCGGGACCCGGACGAGCCTCGGGACGAAGCCGACCCCGTCACGGACCACGACCTGCGGTTCCCCCGCGGGCAGCGCCGCCGGGACGTCGCCGTCCACGAGCACGAACCGCCCGGGGTGCTCGGACTGCGCCGAGCGCACGAGCCCCCACACCGCGGCCGTCACCGGATCCGGACGTTCGGTCGCGATCCCGCCTCGCGTGGCCACCACGAGCGGACCATCCCCTGGCTCGTCGAGCCACGTCCGGACACGTTCGAGCGCCGCACCCAGCACGGTGCGGAGATCCCCGGATTCGCAGTGCCACACCGTCGCGTCGTGGGGCTCGATCGCGCCCGCGGGCACCCAGTCCAGGCCGAACAGGGACTCGCGATACCCACCGAGACCGGACACGGACACCGGCCGCAGCAGCAGACCGTCCACGTCGGCGACCGGCAGGCCTTCACCGTCGGCGACGGTCAGCGCGACCCCGTCCGCCGCCGGCCGCAGCCGCACCCGCAGGGCAGTCGCGCCCCGCGACCACAAACGGACCCCGGAGAACGCGAACGGAAGCCGGAGTCCGTCCCCGTCTTCGGGAAGCACACCCAGCGCGATCCCGTGGAGCGCGCCGTCCAGCAACGCGGGATGCAGGCCGAAGGCCGGAGCGTCACCGGTCTGGGCTTCGGGCAGGTCGATCTCGGCGAAGACCTCGTTCTCGTGACGCCAAGCGGCGCGAAGTCCTTGGAACGCCGGGCCGTATTCGAGGCCCGCGTCCGCGAGTTCGTCGTACAGTGCCTCGACGCCGACGCGTTCCGCCCCGGCGGGCGGCCATTCCGCGAGCGGGGTGGGCACGCCGTCCGTATCGGGCAGCAGGACACCGGTGGCGTGCCGGGTCCACGGTTCGTCGCCGCGGCGGGAGTACACGCCCACCTCGCGACGGCCGTCGACGTCCGCGTCGCCGAGTTCGACCGAAAGCCGGACGTCCATACCTTCTTCGAGCACGAGCGGTGCTTCGAGGGTCAGTTCGTCGAGCAGCGCGCAGTCCACCTGAGCGCCGGCGCTCAGCGCGAGTTCCACGAAAGCGGTGCCGGGAACCAATACCGTCCCGGACACGGCGTGATCGGCGAGCCAGGGATGCGTCTCCAGCGAGATCCGGCCGGTGTACAGCAGCCCGCCGGTCCCGGGGACCGCGACGACGGCGCCGAGCAGCGGATGCTCCACGACCGTCTGCCCGAACGCCGACGCGTCCCCGGCGACGGTCCCGGCTTCCAGCCAGAACCGCTTGCGCTGGAACGGATACGTCGGCAGATCGACCCAGTCCGACGTCGGCAGGATCGAAGACCAAGCCGGGCTCAGGCCGTGCACATGGGCTTCGGCCAGCGACGCGACGAACCGCTCCGCACCACCCTCACCCCGACGCAAACTCCCCAACGCCACAGCATCTTCACTGATCCCAGGAACCAGCACCGGATGCGGACTCGTTTCCACGAAGAACCGGAACCCATCCTCCAGCAACCGATCCACCGTCCGCGCGAACTGCACCGTCCCGCGCAGATTCCGGAACCAATACCCAGCATCCAATTCCAGAAGCTCATCGGTCACCGTCGAATAAAACGGAATCACCGGCGCCTGCGGCGAAATACCCGCCAACGCAGACACCACATCCCGCTCGATCGCATCCACATGCGCCGAATGCGACGCGTAATCCACCGGAATCCGCTTCGCCCGCACATCCAGCAGCTCACACCGCTTGACCAGCGCCTCCAGACCCACGACATCACCCGACACCACCACCGCCGACGGGCCGTTCACCGCCGCCACCGACACACCCTCCGGCAACAACTCCCGAACACGATCCTCCGAGGCAGCCACCGACACCATGCCACCACGACCCGACAACGCCAGAATCGCTTTACTCCGCAAACACACCACACGCGCAGCGTCATCCAACGACAACGCACCCGCCACACACGCCGCAGCGATCTCACCCTGCGAATGACCCACCACGGCCGCGGGTTCGACTCCGCACGCCCGCCACAGGCGCGCCAACGACACCATCACCGCGAACAAAACCGGCTGCACCACATCAACCCGCTCCAACGCAGCCGCATCCGACAACACCTCGGACAACCGCCAGTCCACAAAGGACGACAAAGCCGCCTCACACTCAGCCATCGACTCCGCGAACACCGGAGCCGACAACAACAACCCCTCCGCCATCCCCACCCACTGCGAACCCTGACCCGGGAACACGAACACAGCCTTACCCGACTGCGCGGTGCCCTCGATCAGCAGGTTCGAGGGCTCTCCGGCGGCGAGCGCGTCCAGCGCGGCGCGCGGGTCACCGACGATGGCCGCCCGGTGCCCGAACAGCGGCCGCGCGGCCAGCGTGGCGGCGGCGCCCGGGAGATCCACAAAGGACCGAAGCTGCGCGGCCCTGGCACGCAAGGCCTCCGGCGTCCGCGCCGACAACAGCCACGGCGCCGCACCGGTCACCACCGGCTGCCGAGACTCGACCTCGGCCGCCGGGGCCGCTTCGAGGACGACGTGCGCGTTGGTCCCGCTGATCCCGAACGACGACACCGCGGCCCGGCGAGGACGGTCGAGTTCGGGCCACGGCCGTGCCTCGGCCAGCAACGAGACCGCGCCCGCGCTCCAGTCCACATGCGACGACGGGGTCTCCGCGTGCAGGCTCCGGGGCAGGGTCGCGCTTCGCAGTGCCTGCACCATCTTGATGATCCCGGCGACCCCGGCGGCGGCCTGTGTGTGCCCGAGGTTCGACTTGATCGACCCGAGCCACAGCGGCTGGTCCGACGGCCTGCCCTTGCCGTAGGTCGCGAGCAGCGCCTGCGCCTCGATCGGGTCGCCCAGGGTGGTGCCGGTTCCGTGCGCCTCGACGACGTCGACGTCCGCCGTCGTCAGCCGGGCGTCGGCGAGCGCCTCGCGGATCACCCGCTGCTGGGACGGGCCGTTCGGGGCGGTCAGGCCGTTCGACGCGCCGTCCTGGTTCACCGCCGACCCGCGCAGGACCGCCAGTACCGGATGACCGTTGCGCCGCGCGTCGGAAAGCCGTTCCACCAGCAGCATCCCGACACCCTCGGACCAGCCGGTGCCGTCCGCCTCTTCGGCGAACGGTTTGCAGCGGCCGTCCGGCGCCATACCGCGCTGGCGGCTGAACTCCACGAACGTTCCGGGAGTGAACATCACCGTCACCCCGCCGGATAGGGCGAGGTCGCACTCGCCCCGCCGCAGCGCCTGTGCGGCGAGGTGCAGGGTCACCAGCGACGACGAGCACGCGGTGTCCACGGTGAGCGCCGGACCTTCGAACCCGAAGGTGTACGACACCCGGCCGGAGGCGATGCTGCCGGAGTTGCCCGTGCCGAGGTAGCCGCCGACCTCGTCGGGGATCTCGGTCAGCCCGGAGACGTAGTCGTGGTACATCAGCCCCGCGAACACCCCGGTCCGGCTGCCCTTCAGCGAGCCCGGATCGATACCCGCCCGCTCGATGGCCTCCCACGACGTCTCCAGCAGGAGCCGCTGCTGCGGATCCATCGCCAGCGCCTCGCGCGGCGAGATCCCGAAGAACGCCGGGTCGAACTCGGCGACGTCGTGGAGGAAACCGCCCTGCGAGACGTAGCTCGTGCCCTGCTTGTCCGGGTCCGGGTCGTACAGCGCCTCGAGGTCCCAGCCGCGATCGACCGGGAATCCGCTGATCCCGTCGCCGCCGGTTTCGACCATCCTCCACAGATCCTCGGGCGAGGCGACCCCGCCGGGATAGCGGCAGGCCATCCCGACGATGGCGATCGGTTCGCTGCCCGCGGCTTCGGTCTCCTTTAGGCGTTTCCGGGTTTCGTGAAGATCCGCGGTGACCTGCTTGAGGAAGTACCGGAGTTTGTCCTCGGTGTCTTTCATTTCCGCCCCCAAGTCAGGAGATCCCGAGTTCCTTGCCGATGAATTCGAACATTTCGTCGTCCGAGGCGTCTTCGAGCCGATCCGCCACGGATTCGGTGCCCTCGCCCGGATCGCAGGCCGCGAGCAGGGCGCGCAGCCGGTCCTTGACCTTGCCGCGGATCGCGTCGTCCGGGCTTCCCCCGGCGAACGCGGCCTCCAGCCGGTCGAGTTCCGCCAGCACCCCCAGCGGCGGTGGCGCGTCCTCCACGACGATCTCCGCGCCGACCAGATCCGCCACCGCGGCGGTGGTCGGATGGTCGAAGACCAGCGTGGCGGGCAGCCGGAGACCGGTGGCCTCGTTGACCCGGTTGCGCAGTTCGACGGCGGCGAGCGAGTCGAACCCGAGTTCCGTGAACGCCTTGTCCGGATCGACCTGGTCGGGGCCGGCGTGCCCGAGCACACCGGCGACGTGCGTGGCGACGAGGTTCAGCAGTGCCGCGGCGCGCTCCTCCCCGGTCATCCCGGCCAGCTTCGCTTTGAGCGCGTCCCCGGTCGGTGAACCGGCGGTCTCGGCGCGTTTGCCGGTACCGCGGATCAGGCCGCGCAACAGGGGCGGGACGTCGGTGCCGAGGCCCGCCCGCACAGTGGCGAGGTCCAGCCGCATCGGCAACAGCACCGGTTCGGCCGCCGTCACCGCGAGGTCGAACAGCGCCAGTCCCTCCTCTGTGGACAGTGCGCCCGCGCCGGAGGCGGTCATCCGGTCCAGATCGCGTCCGGACATGGCGCCCGCCATCCCGTCACCGGCCCAGAGCCCCCAGGCGAGCGAGGTCGCGGGCAGCCCGTGTGCGTGACGATGCCGGGCGAGCGCGTCGAGGAAAGCGTTGGCCGCCGCGTAGTTCGCCTGCCCCGGATTGCCGAAGGTGCCCGCCGCGGAGGAGAACAGCACGAACTCGTCGACGTCTCCCGCCAGTTCGTGCAGGTTCACCGCGGCGTCGACCTTCGGCCGCAGGACGGCGTCGAGCCGATCCGGGGTGAGGCCGTCGAGGACGACGTCGTCGAGGACACCGGCGGCGTGCACCACCCCGGTCACCGGATGCTCCGCCAGAAGGCGTTGCAGCGCTTCACGATCGGCCGCGTCACAAGCGACCACCGCGACCTCGGCGCCCAGTCCGCGCAACTCGCCGACCAGCTCACCCGCGCCCGGCGCGTCCGGGCCGCGGCGGCCGGCGAGCACCAGCCGGGTCTTCCCGTGCGCGGTGACCAGATGCCGGGCCAGTGCCGCGCCGAGCGCGCCGGTGCCGCCGGTGATCAGCACGGCGCCGTCGGTCCGCGCCTTGCCCTCGGCGGCCGTCACGGCCGGTTTGACCAGCCGCGGCGCCTTCACCGTTCCCTCGCGCAACTCCAGCTGCGGTTCGCCGGAGGCGAGGGCGGGTAGCAGCACGCGGTACGACGCGTCCTGTTCGTCGAGGACCACCAGCACGAACCGGCCGGGATGCTCGGACTGCGCCGAGCGGACCAGGCCCCAGATCACCGCCTGCGCCGGTTCGCCGACGGCGCCGCCGGTGACCAGCACCAGCCGGGAACCGGCGAACCGGTCCTCGGCCAGCCACGCACGGACCAGGTCCAGCGCCCGCTGCGCGGCGGTGTGCGCGGCGGCGGCCAGCCCTTGGCCGTGGTCCGGCGCGCAGGACACGAAGACCAGCTCGGGCACCCGATCGCTCGCCTCGGCCAGCGCGGCGAGATCGGCGTGCACCTGCCCGCGATACCCGGCGGCGGTGAGCGCGGCGTCGAGTTTGTAGTCGTCGACACCGACGACGGCCCAGCTCGCGGCCACCGGGGCGGTGGGATCGAGCGGCACCGGCGCCCAGGCCAGGCCGAACAGCGACTCGTGGCTGCCCTGTCGCGCGCCGAGCTGCTCCAGTGACACCGGGCGCAGCGTCAGAGCGTCCACTGTGGCCACCAGCCTGCCGGTTTCGTCCGCGGCGGCCAGGGAAACGGCGTTCTCCCCCGCCGGGGACAGCCGGACCCGCAGGGCACGCGCACCGGAGGCGTGGAGCCGAACGCCGGACCAGGCGAACGGCAGGCGCACGCGCCCAGCTGCGACATCGGCCTCCTGCTCGCCTCCTTCGGCGAAGCCCAGCGCGTGCAAGGCGGCGTCGAGCAACACCGGATGCAGGCCGAAGCCTTCGGTCGTCGTGTCCTCGGGGAGGTCGACCTCGGCCCAGATGTCGTCCCCTCGCCGCCGGGCGGAGCGGAGTCCCTGGAAGACCGGGCCGTACTCGAGCCCGGCGGCGGCCAAGCCGTCGTAGAGGCCGTCGGTTTCGACGGTCTCGGCATCGGCGGCCGCCCAGGCCGACAGATCGAACGGCGCGCTCGCCGCCAGGGGTGACACGGTCCCGGTGGCGTGGCGAATCCAGTCGCCGTCGTCGGGGCGGGAGTAGACGTCCAGTGCGCGCCTGCCGGTCTCGTCCGGCGCGGCGGCGACGATCCGCAGCGCCGTGCCACCGTGGTCCGGCAGCACCAGCGGCGCTTCCAGGGTGAGTTCGTCGACGGCCGCGCAGCCGGTCAGCTCCCCGGCCCGCAACGCGAGCTCGACGAACGCCGTACCCGGGAGGAGTGTCGTCCCGGCGACGACGTGGTCGGCCAGCCACGGCTGTTCCTGCGCCGACAGCCTGCCGGTGAACAGCACCGCGCCGCTGTCCGGCGCCTCGACCGCCGCGCCGAGCAGCGGATGCCCGGCGGGCGACTGCCCCAGCCCGGTGACGTCGCCGACCGCGGGAGCGGCGGGCCGCAGCCAGAACCGCTCGTGCTGGAAGGCGTAGGTGGGCAGATCGATCTTCCGGCCGGGGAGCGCCTTCGCCCAGTCGACCCGGACGCCGTCGACGTGCAAGCGCGCGAGGGCGGTGGTGAACGACTCGACGTCGGACCGGCCGGCCCGCAGCGACGGCACGAACAGCGGAGCGTCCACTGTGGACTCGTTCGTGACGCAGTGCTCGCCGAGGGCGGTCAGCGGCGCGTCCGGGCCGAGCTCCAGGTAACGCCGGACGCCCTGCGCCTCCAGGGTCCGGATCGCGTCGCAGAACCGGACCGCGTCCCGTACGTGCCGCACCCAGTACTCGCTCGATCGCGCCTGCTCGCCGGTCAGCGGCTCCCCGGTCAGCGTGGACACCAGCGGGATCCGCGGTTCGGCGGCGGAGATCCCGTCGAGCACGGCGCGGAATTCGCCGAGCATCCCGTCCATGAGCGGCGAGTGAAACGCGTGGCTGACGGTGAGCCGCTTGGTCTTGCGGCCACGTTCGGCGAACCCGGCGGCCAGCGCGGTCACGGCGGCCTCTTCGCCGGAGACGACGACCGACACCGGGCCGTTGATCGCGGCGATCGACACGGTCTCGTCGTCGATCAGCGGCCGGATCTCCTCCTCGGTGGCCTGGACGGCGATCATCGCGCCGCCCGGCGGCAGCGCCTGCATGAGCCTGCCGCGCGCGGCGACCACGGTGCAGGCGTCCTCCAGCGACCAGACCCCGGCGACGTGGGCCGCCGCCAGTTCCCCGATCGAATGCCCGGCCAGGAAGTCCGGCCGCAGTCCCCGGCTCTCGACGAGCCGGAACAGCGCGACCTCGACGGCGAACATCGCGCACTGGGTGTACTCGGTGCGGTCGACCAGGTCACCGGCGATCGCCTCGCGCAGCGGACGGTCCAGCAGGGTGTCGAAACGCGCGCAGATCTCGTCGAAGGTTCGGGCGAACACCGGGAAGGCGGCGGAGAGTTCGTCGGCCATCCCGGCGCGCTGGCTGCCCTGGCCGGTGAAGAGGAACGCGAGTTTCCCGCCCGGTTTCGCGACACCGGAGACGAAGTCGCCCGGTTCTCCCCCGGCCAGCGCGGCCAGCGCGTCGAGCAGTCCGTCGCGGGCGCCGGCGGTGACCACCGCGCAATGCTCGAAAAGTCCCCGTGTGGCGAGTGTGTGTGCGACGTCGGCCAGCTCCGCCTGCCCGGTCAGCAACCGGGCACGCAACCTGGCGGCCTGCCCGCGCAGAGCGTCCTGCGTCTTGGCGGACAACGGGAAGGCGAGTACATCCGGCTGTCCGGCCGGCGCCCTGTCCCCGGCGCCGTCCGCTTCGAGGACGACGTGCGCGTTGGTACCACTGATACCGAACGACGACACCCCGGCACGGCGTGGGCGTCCGGTGTCCGGCCAGTCCCGCGTTTCGGTGAGCAGCGAGACGGCGCCTTCCGCCCAGTCCACATGGGACGATGGTTCTTCGACGTGCAGTGTCCTGGGCAGGACACCGTGGCGCATCGCCTCGACGATCTTGATCACGCTCGCCACCCCGGCGGCGGCCTGGGTGTGGCCGAGGTTCGACTTCACCGAGCCGAGCCACAACGGTTCTTCACGATCCTGGCCATACGTGGCGAGCAGAGCCTGCGCCTCGATCGGATCGCCGAGCGTGGTCCCGGTTCCGTGTGCCTCGACGGCGTCCACATCGGACGGTCGCAAGCCGGCCTGCGCCAAAGCCTGCCGGATCACCCGCTGCTGCGACGGCCCGTTAGGCGCGGTGAGCCCGTTCGACGCGCCGTCCTGGTTCACCGCCGTACCACGCAGGACGGCCAGCACCCGGTGGCCGTTGCGGCGGGCGTCCGAAAGCCGTTCCAGCAGCAGCATGCCGACGCCCTCGCCCCAGGCCGTGCCGTCCGCGGTCTCGGAAAACGCCTTGATCCGGCCGTCCGGCGCCATCCCGCGCTGGCGGCTGAACTCGATGAAGGTGTCTGGAGTGGACATCACCGCGACGCCGCCGGCCAGTGCCAGGCCGCATTCGCCCTGCCGCAGGGCCTGCGCCGCGAGATGCATCGCGACCAGCGAAGACGAGCACGCCGTGTCGATGCTGACCGCCGGGCCTTCCAGTCCGAAGGCGTAGGCGAGGCGCCCCGAGATCACGCTGCCCGAGTTCCCCGTGCCGAGGTAGCCCTCCAGATCCGCCGGGATCTCGGTGAGCCGCGAAACGTAGTCGTGGTACATCGCCCCGGCGAAGACGCCGGTCGCGGAACCACGCAGGGTGGCCGGGTCGATCCCGGCGCGTTCGAACGCTTCCCAGGACGTCTCCAGCAGCAAGCGCTGCTGCGGGTCCATCGCCAGCGCCTCACGCGGCGAGATCCCGAAGAACCCGGGGTCGAAGTCCCCGGCGTCGTGCAGGAATCCGCCGTAGCGGGTGCAGGAGGTGCCGGGCCGGGAGGCCTCGGGGTCGTACAGGCCTTCGATGTCCCAGCCCCGGTCCGCCGGGAACGGGGTGATGCCGTCGCGGCCTTCGCTGACCAGCCGCCAGAGGTCTTCCGGCGAGCGGACACCGCCGGGGAACCGGCAGGCCATGCCGACGATGGCGATCGGTTCGTCCACCGGCGCCGTGGTGACGACGGCGGCCGCCACCGTGCTGCCGGACAGTTCCTCCCGCAGGCGGGCGACCACCGCGTCGGAGTTCGGGTGGTCGAACACGAGGGTGGCGGGCAGGCGCAGGCCGGTCGCGGAGTTCAGCCGGTTCCGCAGGTCCACCGACGTGAGCGAATCGAAGCCGAGTTCGGTGAACGCCCGGTCCGACGGCACGTCCTCCGGGCCGGAGTAGCCCAGCACCGCGGCGACCTGCGTCCGCACGAGTTCGAGCAGCCGCGCGTCACGGTCCTCTTCGGACAGTCCCGCGAGCTGCCGCTTCCACGCCGACGCTCCCGCGGAGCGCCGCGCGGGCGCCTTGATCAGACCGCGCAGCAGCGACGGCACGTCGGAGCCGAGTTCGGCGCGGAGCGCGGCGAGGTCGAGCTTCATCGGCAGGACGACGCCGTCGCCAGCGGTGTCGAACAGGTGCAGCCCTTCTTCGGTGGTGAGGCCGGAACCGGTGAGCCTGGCGACGGCGGCGGAAGCGTCCATCCCGTCGTCGGTGTCCCACAGTCCCCAGGCCAGGGACCGGGCCGGAAGCCCGTTGGCCAGGCGGTGCTGTGCCAGCGCGTCCAGGAAGGCGTTCGCCGCGGCGTAGTTCGCCTGTCCGGCGTTGCCGAACGTGCCCGCCGCCGAAGAGAACAGGACGAACTCGTCGACGTCACCCGCCAGTTCGTGCAGGTTCAGCGCCGCGTCGGCCTTGGGGCGCAGGACGGCGTCGAACCGTTCGGGCGTCAGGCTGTCGATCAGGCCGTCGTCGAGGACGCCGGCCGCGTGCACGACCCCGGTGAGCGGGTGCCCGGGGTCGATCCCGGCCAGCAGCTTCGCGAGGGCTTCCCGGTCGGCGACGTCGCAGGACTCCAGGACCACGGAGGCGCCGAGCCCGGTCAGTTCCGCCAGCAGGTCCTTGGCGCCGTGTGCGGCCGCGCCGCTGCGGCTGACCAGCAGCAGGTGCCGCACCCCGTGTCCGGAGACCAGGTGACGGGCCAGCGATCGGCCCAGCGCGCCGGTCGCCCCGGTGAGCAGCACGGTGCCTTCCGGGTCGAAACGCGGTGTGGCACTGGCGGGCGCGCTCTTCACCAGACGCGGCGCCCAAAGCTTCCCGTCGCGGATGGCGAGCTGTGCCTCGCCGGTGGCGACGGCTCCGGCCAGGTCCGCTGGTTCGGTATCGGTGTCGATGAGCACGAACCGGCCCGGGTGCTCGGACTGCGCCGACCGCACCAGCCCCCAGACGGCGGCGCGGGCGAGATCTCGGGTGTCCTCCCCCGCCACCGACACCGCGCCGCTGGTCAGCACGACCAGTGGGGTGCCGGCGTTGCTTTCGTCCGCGAGCCAGGATTGGAGCGCCGCAAGCGTTTGCGCGGTCGCTTCACGCACGTCCGCCACACTGTCCACTTCGGACCGGACGGCGGGTGCGGTGTCCGCGGCACGGGCGCGGACCGGGACCCACTCCACCCGGAACAGCGAATCGCCGCCACCACCGAACGCGGCGGGGTCGACCTGGCGGACGGTCAGCCCGGCGACGGTCGCCACCGGTGCGCCCGTCCCGTCCGCGATCGCCAGGGAGAGCGTGTCGCCCGACCCGGTGAGCCGGACGCGCAGGCTCGTGGCGCCGAGGCCGGTGAGCGAGACGCCCGACCACAGGAAGGGCAGCCGTGCCCCGCCTTCGGTGCTCAGCGCGCCGAGACCGGCGGTGTGCAGGGCCGCGTCCAACAGGGCCGGGTGCAGGCCGAACCGGGCGGCGTCGCCGTGATGGCGTTCGTCGAGGTCGATCTCGGCGTACACGGTGGTGCCGTCGAGCCAGGCCGCGCGGACGCCTTGGAAGACCGGGCCGTAGTTCAGGCCCGTGTCGGCGAGCGCGTCGTACAGCCCGTCGACGTCGGCCTCCTCGGCGGCGGGCGGCCACGCCGTGAGATCGGCGGATGTGGCGCCGGTGTCCTCGGTCAGCGTCCCGACCGCGTGCCGGATCCAGGGCTCGTCGTCATCGGCGCGGGAGTGCACGCTGACCGCGCACGCGCCGGTGTCGTCCGGTTCGCGGACCCATACGCGCAGATCGACACCGCCGTGCTCCGGCAGGACCAGCGGGCTCTCCAGGGTGAGTTCGTCGAGGACGACGGGGCCGTGCCGTCGTCCGGCGGCGAGCGCCAGATCGACGAACGCGGTACCGGGCAGGAGCACGGTCTCCCCGACGGCATGGTCGGCGAGCCAGGGCTGGGCCGCGAGCGACAGCCTGCCGGTGAACACGGTCCCGCCGGAGTCCGGCAGGGTCACCGCGCCACCGAGCAACGGGTGCCCGGCGTCGGCCAGCCCCGCTGCGGTCAGATCGCCCGCCGCGGCACCCGCGTCGAGCCAGAACTCCGTGCGCTGGAAGGCATACGTGGGCAGATCCACCCGGCGGGCCCCCGCGGACAGCGGGCTCCAGTCGACGTCGGCGCCGTGGACGTGCAGCCCGGCGACCGCCGTCAGCAGCGTCGTGACCTCGGGCTTGTCGCGCCGCAGGGCGGGGACGACGACCGCGTCCTCCAGGCTGTCCTGCGCCATCGCGGTCAGGACACCGTCCGGGCCGATCTCCAGGAACCGCGTGACGCCCTCGGCTTCCAGGAACTTGACCGAATCATGGAACCGCACCGCGTCGCGCACATGACGGACCCAGTAGTCCGAAGTGGACACCTCCGCCAGGCCACCCGACACGATCGGGATCCGCGGGGGCGCGAAAGTCAGGCCCTCCACCACAGTGCGGAACTCATCCAGCATCGGCTCCATCAGCGGCGAATGGAACGCGTGACTCACGGTAAGTCGTTTGTGCTTGCGGCCCTCGACCACAGCGGCGACGGCGTCTTCGTCACCCGAGACGACGACCGACTCCGGGCCGTTGATGGCGGCGATCGACACCCGTTCCGTCAGCAGCGGCGTCACCTCCGCTTCGGTCGCCCGCAGTGCCACCATCGCGCCGCCCGTGGGCAGCGCCTGCATCAGGCGGCCGCGCGCCGACACCAGGGTCACCGCGTCGTCCAGCGACAGCACACCCGCGACATGGGCGGCCGCGATCTCGCCGACCGAGTGCCCGGCCAGGAATTCCGGCCGGACACCCCAGCTCTCCACCAGGCGGAACAGCGCCACCTCAAGCGCGAACAACGCGCACTGAGTGTTGGCGGTCTGGTTCAGCTCCTCGGCCGACAAGTCCCTGAGCGGCTGCTCGAACCGGGAGCAAACGTCGTCGTAGGCCGCGGCGAACACCGGGAAGCGCTCGGCCAGTTCACGGCCCATCCCGAGCCGCTGACTGCCCTGACCGGTGAACAGGAACGCCGTCCGGCCGGTGTGCCGCGCCGTTCCCCGGACGATCCCCTCGGCGGTCTCGCCGTGCGCGAGCGCGTCGAGGGTGGCGAGGAGACCGCCACGGTCACCGGCCACGAGCACGGCACGGTGCTCCAGGTCCGCCCGCGCCGTGAGGGACAGCGCGACGTCCGCCGCGGTCACCTCGGGAGCGGCCAGCAGGTGGTCGTGGAGGCGGGTCGCCTGCGCCCGCAACGCTTCCTCGGTCTTGCCGGACAGCGGCCACGGCGGGACGTCCGGGTTTCCGGACGGCTCGGTGGCTTCCGGCTCGACGGCCTCGATGATGGTGTGCGCGTTGGTCCCGCTGATCCCGAACGACGACACCCCGGCACGACGCGGACGGCCGGTGTCCGGCCACTCCCGCGACTCCGTCACCAAGGACACCGCGCCCTCGGCCCAGTCCACATGGGATGAGGGCTCGTCGACGTGCAGCGTCCGAGGCAGGACGCCGTGCCGCATCGCCTCGACCATCTTGATCACGCCCGCGACACCGGCGGCGGCCTGCGTGTGGCCGAGGTTCGACTTCACCGAGCCGAGCCACAACGGCTCCTCGCGATTCTGGCCATAGGTGGCGAGCAAGGCCTGCGCCTCGATCGGGTCACCGAGTGTCGTTCCCGTACCGTGCGCCTCGACGGCGTCCACATCGGACGGACGCAACCCCGCCTGCGCCAAGGCCTGCCGGATCACCCGCTGCTGCGACGGCCCGTTCGGCGCCGTCAGCCCGTTCGACGCGCCGTCCTGGTTCACCGCCGAGCCGCGGACCACGGCCAGCACCCGGTGCCCGTTGCGGCGGGCGTCCGAAAGGCGCTCCAGCAGCAGCATGCCGACGCCCTCGCCCCAGCCGGTGCCGTCCGCGGCCTCGGCGAAGGATTTGCACCGGCCGTCCGTGGCCATCCCGCGCTGGCGGCTGAACTCGACGAAGGTGTTCGGCGTCGCCATCACGGTCACGCCGCCGGCGAGCGCGAGCGAACATTCACCCTGCCGCAGCGCCTGTCCGGCGAGGTGCATCGCGACCAGCGACGACGAACAGGCCGTGTCGATGCTGACCGCCGGGCCTTCCAGCCCGAACGTGTAAGCCAGCCGCCCCGAGATCACACTGCCCGAGTTCCCCGTGCCGAGGTAGCCCTCGACGTCCTCCGGCACGGAGTTCAGCCGCGCCGCGTAGTCGTGGTACATCACCCCGGCGAAGACGCCGGTCTTGCTGCCCCGCACCGCGTGCGGATCGATCCCGGCGCGTTCGAAGACCTCCCACGACGTCTCCAGCAGCAACCGCTGCTGCGGATCCATCGCCAGCGCCTCACGCGGCGAGATCCCGAAGAACGCCGCGTCGAATTCGCCCGCGTCGTGCAGGAAGCCGCCCTCGCGGGCGTAGCTCTTGCCCACCTTGCCGGGGTCCGCGTCGTAGACGTCTTCCCAGCCCCGGTTGACCGGGAACTCCGAAACTCCGTCCCGGCCGGCGGCGACCAGATCCCACAGCTCTTCCGGAGAAGTGACACCACCCGGGTAGCGGCAAGCCATGCCGATGATCGCGATCGGCTCGTCGACCGGACCGGTGCGCACCGGCACGTCGGGTGCCACGGCGAGTCCGCTCCCGGCGAGCCCCTCCAGCAGGTGTTCGGCGAGCACGAGCGGGGTCGGGTAGTCGAAGACGAGGGTCGCGGCCAGCCGCAGGCCGGTGACCTCGGTCAGCCGGTTGCGCAGTTCGACCGCCGCCAGCGAGTCGAAGCCGAGCTCCTGGAACGGTTTCCCGGCGTCGATCGCCTCCGAACCGAGGTGCCCCAGCACGATGGCGACGTGCGTCCGCACGATCTCCAGCAGTTCCCGGCTCCGTTCGGCCGGGGCGAGCGCGGCCAGCCGGTCGGCGAGCGCGCCGGCCGAACCGGTGACGGCGGCACGGCGGGTGGGCCGGATCAGGCCGCGGAACAGAGGCGGCACGTCACCGCCGAGCCGCGCTCGCAACGCGGGCAGATCGAGCCGGATCGGGACGAGCGCGGCGTCGTCGAGCGCCGTCGCGGCGTCGAAGAGCGCCATACCGTCTTCTGTGGACAGTGCGGGAAAGCCCGGGCGAGCGGTGTGCGCGTCACCCATGCCGGAGGCCCACATCCCCCAGGCCAGTGCCGTGCCGGGCAGGCCGTTCGCCTGCCGGTGCCGGGCGAGGGCGTCGAGGAAGGCGTTCGCGGCGGCGTAGTTCGCCTGCCCTTCGTTGCCGAACACCCCGGCGGCGGAGGAGAACAGGACGAGTTCGGTGTTGCCGAGCAGTTCGTGCAGATGCACGGCGGCGTCCACTTTGGACCTCAGTACGGCGGTGAGGCGTTCCGCGGACAGGTCACCGAGGAGGCCGTCGTCGAGCACACCGGCCGCGTGCACGGCGAGGGTGATCGGCTGATCGGCCAGCAGCGCGGCGAGCGCGTCGCGGTCGGCGGCGTCGCAGGCTTCGATCCGGACGTCGGCGCCGAGCGCGGTCAGCTCACGGGTGAGGGTGTCCGCGCCGGGCGCCGCCGCACCGCGACGGCTGGTGAGCAGCAGCCGCCGGACACCGCGCGACCGGACGAGGTGCCGGGCGAGATCCGCGCCGAGCGCGCCGGTGCCGCCGGTGACGAGCACCGTCCCGTCGATGTCGCCGGGCTCGGCGGAGGCACGCGGGGCGCGGACGA
Organism: Amycolatopsis sp. WAC 04169; assembly: GCF_003947535.1. Taxonomy (NCBI): domain Bacteria; kingdom Bacillati; phylum Actinomycetota; class Actinomycetes; order Pseudonocardiales; family Pseudonocardiaceae; genus Amycolatopsis; species Amycolatopsis sp. WAC 04169. The sequence goes on from NZ_QHJI01000004.1 coordinate 372,624, forward strand.
GCCGGGCGCCGGACAGGACGCCTTCGCGGAGCAGGAGCTCGGGTTCTCCGGTGGCGACGGCGGCCGCGACGAGTTCGGGCGTGGGCTCGGTGTCGGTGTCGAGCAGGACGAACCGGTCCGGGAACTCCTCCTGCGCGGTGCGGACGAGACCCCAGACGGTCGCCTGCGCCGGATGCGGCACGGCGTCCCCGACGGCACCGCTGGTGAGGAAGACCAGTTTCGGGCCGCCGCTGTCGGCACGCACCAGTTCGAGTGCGCGGACCGCGGCCGCGTGGGCGTCACCGAGCAGGTCACCGGTGTACCCCGTGAACGAGGAGACGACGTGATCGGCGGCGGCTTCGGCGGGGATGGTGAGCGGCTGCCAATCCACCCGGAACAACGCGTCGCGCACCGGGTTCCGGGAGGTGAGGGCGCCGGACGGGACCGCGCGGACGAGGAGGCCGTCGGCGGTGAACACCGGCCGTCCCTCCGGATCCGCGACGGCGAGCGCGATCGTGTCCGGCCCCGCCGGGGTCAGCCGCACGCGGATCGTCGTCGCTCCGAACGCCCGCAGGCTCACGCCGGACCACGAGAACGGGAGCCGCGCCTCGGTGGCGTCCAGCGCGCCGAGACCGGCGGCGTGCAGGGCCGAGTCGAGCAGGGCCGGATGGATCCCGAACCGGGCCGCGTCGGCCTTCTCGGCGTCGGCAAGCTCGATTTCGGCGTAGACGGCCGATTCGTGGGTCCAGGCGGCGCGCACGCACTGGAAGGCGGGCCCGTAGTCGAGGCCGACCTCCGCGAGCGCGCCGTAGAGGCCGTCGATCGCGACCGGCTCGGCGCCTTCGGGAGGCCACGCGGCGAGGCTGAAGTCGGTGTCGGGGAAACCGGGGGCGAGGACACCGGTCGCGTGGCACGACCATTCTGCGTCGGCGGCCTCGGGCCGGGAGTGGACGCCGACCGTGCGCCTGCCGGTCTCGTCCGGCGCGCCGACGACGAGTTGCAGGCTGAGCGCGTCGTGTTCGGGCAGGACGAGGGGTTCCCGCAGGGTCAGTTCCTCCACGCTCCCGCAGTCGACCTTGTCCCCGGCGTGCAGGACGAGGTCGACGAAGGCGGTGCCCGGCAGCAGGACATGTCCCGCGACCACGTGCCCGGCCAGCCACGGCTGCGCCGCGAGGGAAAGCCGCCCGGTGAGCAGGACGCCGTGCGCGTCGGCCATCGTGACGACGGCGCCGAGCAGCGGGTGATCGGTGGCGCCCAGGCCCAGGCTCGCCGCGTCACCCTCGGCGTTCAGCGGGCCGTCCAGCCAGAAACGGCGGTGCTGGAAGGCGTACGTGGGCAGGTCGACGCGGCGGGCGCCGGCGAGCAGCGGCGTCCAGTCGACGGACGACCCGTGGACGTGCAGCGTGGAGACCGCGGCGAGCAGGGTGACGTCCTCCGCGCGGTTGCGGCGCGAGGCCGCGACGACGACCGCGTCCTCGGTGCTTTCCTGGGCCATCGCGGTCAGGACGGCGTCCGGCCCGATCTCCAGGAAGCGGGTGACCCCTTCGGTTTCCAGGAACTTGACCGAATCGTGGAACCGCACGGCGTCACGGACATGCCGGACCCAGTAGTCCGAAGTGGACACATCCGCCAGACCACCGGACACGATCGGAATCCGTGGCGCCGCATACGACAGACTGTCCGCGACCGCGCGGAAGTCGTCGAGCATCGGCTCCATCAGCGGCGAGTGGAACGCGTGACTGACGGCGAGCCGTTTGTGCTTGCGGCCCTCGAAGCGGGACACCACAGCGGCGACGGCGTCTTCGTCGCCGGAGAGGACCACCGACTCCGGGCCGTTGATCGCGGCCAGCGACACCCGGCCCGTCAGGAGCGGGACGACCTCGGCCTCGGTCGCCTGCAAGGCCACCATCGCGCCGCCGGTGGGCAACGCCTGCATCAACCGGCCTCGCGCCGAGACCAGCTTCACGGCGTCATCGAGATTGAACACACCTGCGACATGAGCGGCCGCGATCTCGCCGATCGAGTGCCCCGCCAGGAAGTCGGGCCGCACGCCCCAGCTTTCGACCAGCCGGAAAAGCGCCACCTCGAAGGCGAAGAGCGCGCACTGCGTGTTCGCCGTCTGGTTGAGTTCCTCAGTGGACAGTTCCTTGATCGGCCGTTCGAACCGGGCACAGACGTCGTCGAAGGCCTCGGCGAACACCGGGAAACGCTCGGCCAGTTCCCGCCCCATCCCTCGGCGCTGACTGCCCTGGCCGGTGAATAGGAACGCCGTCCCGCCGTCGGTGGCGACGCCGTGGGCGACCCCGGACGTGGTGGCGCCAGCGGCGAGGATGTCCAGTCCGGCGAGCAACTGATCCCGGTCGGCCGCGACGATCGCGCCCCGGTGCTCGTGCAGGACGCGGGTGGTGGCGAGCGACGCGGCGACGTCGGCGACACTCAACTCCGGCCTCGCGAGGATGTGCGAGCGAAGCCGCACGACCTGATCGTGCAGCGCGTCGGCGGTCTTGGCAGATAGCACCGCGGGCACGGCGCCGGTGGGCGGCACACCCGGGGTTTCTTCGCTCTCGGGGGCTTGCTCGATGATGGTGTGCGCGTTGGTGCCGCTGACGCCGAACGAGGACACGCCCGCACGCCGGGGCTGCCCGGTCTCCGGCCACTCGCGTGCTTCGGTGAGCAGTTCGACGGCACCGGCCGACCAGTCCACTTTGGACGACGGGTCCCCCGCGTGCAGGGTGCGCGGCAGGACCCCGTGCCGGATCGCCTGCACCATCTTGATCACGCCGCCGACCCCGGCGGCGGACTGGGAGTGCCCGATATTCGACTTCAGCGAACCGAGCCACAACGGCCGGTCCGCGGACTTCTCCCGGCCGTAGGTGGCGAGCAGCGCCTGCGCCTCGATGGGGTCGCCCAGGGTGGTCCCGGTGCCGTGGCCCTCCACGACGTCGATCTGTCCGGCCGAGAGCCGCGCGTTCTCCAGGGCCTGCCGGATGACCCGCTGCTGCGACGGGCCGTTCGGCACGCTGAGCCCGCTGCTCGCCCCGTCCTGGTTGACCGCGCTGCCGCTGACGACCGCGAGCACCTCGTGGCCGAGCCGCCGCGCGTCGGAGAGCTTCTCCACCAGGAGCATCCCGACGCCCTCGGCCCACGACGTGCCGTCCGCTCCGTCCGAATAGGACTTGCAGCGGCCGTCCGCGGCGAGCCCGCGCTGACGGCTGAAGTCGACGAACGTGTCCGGCGTGGACATCACCGCGACACCGCCGGCGAGCGCCATCGAGCATTCGCCCTGCCGCAGCGCCTGCGCGGCGAGATGCAGCGCGACGAGTGAGGACGAGCAAGCGGTGTCGATCGTCACCGCCGGGCCCTCCAGCCCGAAGGTGTAGGCGACCCGCCCGGAAACGACGCTGCCCGAGTTCCCGGTGCCGAGGTAGCCCTCGAGCTCCTCCGGGATCGCGGCGAGCCGGGAAACGTAGTCGTGGTACATCACCCCGGCGAACACCCCGGTCCGGCTGCCCCGCAACGAGCCGGGGTCGATGCCCGCGCGTTCGAAGGTCTCCCAGGAGATCTCCAGCAGCAGCCGCTGCTGGGGGTCCATGGCGAGCGCTTCCCTCGGCGAGATCCCGAAGAAGGCCGGGTCGAATTCGCCCGCGCCGTCGAGGAAACCGCCCTCGCGGCAGTACGAGGTGCCGGGCTTCTCCCCCGTCGGGTCGTACAGCGCGGACAGGTCCCAGCCGCGGTCGGCGGGGAACCCGGAGATCCCGTCGCGGCCCTCGGCGACCAGCTCCCACAGATCCTCCGGCGACCGCACGCCGCCGGGGAACCGGCAGGCCATCCCGATGATGGCGATCGGCTCGTGGCCGCGGTCCTCGGCCTCCTTCAGCCGTCGCCGGGTCTCCCGCAGGTCGGCGGTCGCGCGCTTGAGGTAGTCGAGGTACTTGTCTTCGTTCGCCACGGAAGGGTCTCCCAGTATCAGGCGGGTCAGGACGCGCCGAGTTCGTGATCGAGAAGGTCGAACAGTTCGTCCGCGGTGGCCGACTCCAGCGAGTCGTCGGCCTCGGCGGCGGGCTCGCCGGTCCACGCCGCCAGCAGGGTGCGCAGGCGCGCGGTGACCCCGGCGCGGTCCCCGTTCGCCGGGGCGGCGGTGGCCAGCAGCGCTTCGAGCCGGTCGAGCCCGGCGTGCACGGACGCGGTGGTGGCCACCCCTTCGGCGGGCAGTTCGGCCGCGAGGTGCCCGGCGAGCGCGGCCGGGTTGGGGTGGTCGAACACCACCGTCGTCGAGAGTTTCAGCCCGCTCAGCGCGCACAGCTGGTTGCGCAGTTCGACCGCGCTGAGCGAATCCATCCCGAGTTCGACGAAGCCCTTGCCCGGATCGATCGCCCCGGCGCCCGCATGGCCGAGCGCGGCGGCGACCTGCTCGCGCACCACCTCCAGCACCGCGTCGTCGCGTTCGGCTCCGGTCAGGCCCGCGAGCCTGTCCTGCAACACCGGTCCGGTGGGAGCGGACGCGGCACGCCGGGAGGTCGTCCGTACCAGTCCGCGCAGCAACGGAGGCAACATCGCGGGTTCCACGTCGCGGAGTGCGGACGGCGTCAGCGCCATCGGCAGGACCACCGGACCGGCACCCGACGCCGCTTCGAACAGGGCGAGCCCGGTTTCCGGGGTCAGCGCGGCGATACCGGTGCGGCCCATCCTGGCCAGGTCGGTGTCGCTCAGTTCGCCCGTCATTCCGCCGTCGGTCGCCCACAGTCCCCAGGCGAGCGACGTGGCCGGAAGCCCTTGGGAGTGGCGGTGGCGGGCGAGCGCGTCGAGGAAGGCGTTGGCCGCCGCGTAGTTCGCCTGCCCGGGATTGCCGAACGTGGCCGATGCCGAGGAGAACAGCACGAATTCCTCGACGTCACCCGCGAGCTCGTGCAGGTTCAGCGCCGCGTCGACCTTCGGCCGCAGCACCTTCGCCAGCCGCTCCGGGGTCAGCGAATCGACCAGACCGTCGTCGAGCACGCCGGCCGTGTGCACGACGGCGGTCAGCTCGTGCCCGGCGAGAGCCTCTTCCAGCGCAGCGCGGTCGGCGACGTCGCAGGCCTCGACGGTGACGTCGGCACCCGCGGCCGTCAGGTCCGCCACCAGGTCCTTGGCGCCCTCGGCCTCCAGCCCGCGCCGGGAGATCAGCAGCAGCCGGGTCACGCCGCGCGCGGCCACCAGATGCCGGGCCACCAGCGCGCCGAGCGCTCCCGTACCGCCGGTGACCAGCACCGTCTTGCCGGGATCGAGCGCGACCGAAGCGGCCGCGGCGGCCTTGCGGACCAGCCTCGGCGCGTACGCGACACCGTTCTCCAGCCGGAGTTCGGGCTCGTCGGCCGACACCCGGACCGGATCCCCGGTGGTCTCGGCGATACCGAACCGGCCGGGGTGTTCGGACGAGGCCGACCGGAACAGTCCCCGCACCGCGGCCTGGGCCAGGTCGGTACCGTCGGTCAGCAGGACGAGCCGGTGCGCGTCGAGTCGTTCGTCGGCGAGCCAGTCCCGCACCTGGCGCAGCGCCCACGCGGTCGCGTCGTGCACCGCCTCGGCCGTCTCCCCGGACGGGCAGACCAGCAGCGCGACTTCGGGCGTCTCGGCGGCAAGCAGTGCCGCGACGTCCACATAGGACTCTCCGGCGCCGACCCTGACGTCCTCTGTGGACACTTCCTCGGCGGGCACCTCGGTCCACTCGACGTGGAACAGCGAGCCGCTCCCCTGCCGGTTTCCGAGCTGCTCCGGCGAAACCCGGCGGAAGACCAGGGAATCGACCGTGGCCACCGGAGCGCCTTCGCCGTCGGCGAGCAGCAGCGAGATCGTGTCCGGAGCGGGCGAGGACAGCCGCACCCGCAACGTCCGCGCCCCGGTCGCGGCCAGCGAGACACCCTTCCACGTGAACGGCAGGAAAGGTCCCTCGCTGTCGCCCTCCAGCCGGAGCTTCGACGCGTGCAGCGCGGCGTCCAGCAGCGCGGGGTGGACGCCGAAGCCTTCGGCGTCACGGGAGCGGTCCTCGAGCAGCGAAACCTCGGCGTAGACGTCGTCCCCGGCCTTCCACGCCGCGCGCAGGCCCTGGAACAACGGCCCGTACTCGAACCCGGTGCCGTCGAGCCGGGCGTAGAAATCCCCGACCGGGAGCTCGGTGCCGTCCGGAGGCCAGCTGGCCAGATTCCCGCTCGCAGCAGGGGTTCCGGGGGCCAGGAGACCGGTGGCGTGCCGCGTCCACGGTTCGTCGTCGGCGGCGGACCCGGCACGGGAATGGATCTCGATCGTGCGCCCGCCGTCCTCGCCGGGCTCGCCGACGGTGACGTGCAGCCGGACGTCACCGCTTTCCGGCAGCGCCAACGGGGCTTCCAGGGTCAGCTCGGCGACGGTTCCGCAGCCGGCGCGGTCACCGGCGTGCAGTGCGAGGTCGACGAACGCGGTGCCGGGAAGCAAGGCCGTGCCGAGCACGACGTGCTCCGCGAGCCACGGCTGAGTCCGCAGGGAAAGCCTTCCGGTGAAAGAGATCCCGCTCCCGCCGGGCACCGGGACGGCCGCGCCGAGCCGCGCGTGCCCGGCCTCGCCGAGCCCGAACGCGGCCGCGTCGCCCGTGGTCGTGCCGGTGCTCGCCAGCCAGAAGTGCCGATGTTCGAAGGGATACGTGGGCAGCGTGACCCGGCTCGCCTGGACGCCGTCGAACACACCCGCCCAGTCGACCCCGACGCCGTGGACGTGCAGGCGGCCGAGCGTGGTCGCCAGCGCGGCGACCTCCGGACGTTCCCCGCGCAGGGTCGGGATCAGCACGGTGTCTTCGAGGAAGTCGTTGGCCATGGCGGAAAGGACACCCTCGGGGCCGAGTTCGACGAAGGCGCGCACGCCCTCGGCCTCGGCGAACCGGATCGCGTCGTGGAACCGCACCGCCTCGCGGACGTGCCGCACCCAGTAGCCGGGTGAGGCGATTCCGGGATCGGGGCGGCCGGTCACCGTGGACACGACCGGGATCCGCGGCTCGCTGAAGGAAAGCCCGGACACGACACGGCGGAAGTCCGCGAGCATGGGTTCCATCAGCGGCGAGTGGAACGCGTGGCTGACCACGAGCCGCTTGCTCTTGCGATCGGCGAACCGGTCCACGACAGCGACGACGGCGTCCTCGTCCCCGGACAGCACCACCGCTTCCGGTCCGTTGACCGCGGCGAGCGACACGCACTCGGTGAGCAGCGGCGTCACCTCGTCTTCGGTGGCCTGCAAGGCGATCATCACACCGCGGGACGGCAGGGCGCCCATGAGCCTGCCGCGCGCCTCGACCATCGTGGCCGCGTCCGGGAGCGACAGCACCCCGGCGACGTGCGCGGCCGCGATCTCACCGACCGAATGCCCGAGCAGCAGCGCGGGTTGGACACCCCAGCTCTCCAGCAGCCGGAACAGCGCGACCTCGACGGCGAACAGGGCACACTGCGCGAACGCCGTTTCGTGCACTCGCCCGGTTTCGATGACTTCGCGCAACGAGACCCCGAGGTGCGGGTCCAGATGGGCGCACACCTCGTCGAACGCGGCGGCGAACACCGGGAAGCGGGCCGCGAGTTCGGCGCCCATCCCGGGTTTCTGGCTGCCCTGACCGGTGAACAGGAACCCCGGCGCCCCGGCGGTGAGCGCGCCGCGCAGCACCGCCGCGCTCGGCGTCCCCTCGGCGAGGAGGGCCAGCTCGCGCAGACGGTCCGGCCCGGTCACCGCGGCCCGGACTTCCAGTCCCGCACGGGCGGTCGCCAGCGTGTACGCGATGTCGGAGTCGGCCCCGGGGTGCTCTTCCAGTTGCGCGCGCAGCCGGGAAGCTTGTGCCCGCAACGCTTCCTCGGTCTTGGCCGAGAGCACCCACGGCGCCCACGTGTCCCCGCCGGCGGGAGGCGCCGCGCTCTCCGGGACCTCTTCGATCAGCGTGTGCACGTTGGTCCCGCTGACACCGAAAGAGGAGACGCCCGCCCGGCGCGGACGTCCGGTGTCCGGCCAGTCCACCGGTTCGGTGAGCAGCCGGACGTCACCCGTCGTCCAGTCCACCTCCGTGGTCGGCGCGTCGACGTGCAGGGTCCTTGGCAGGACACCGTGCCGGATCGCCTGCACCATCTTGATCACGCCCGCCACACCCGACGCCGACTGCGTGTGCCCCAGGTTCGACTTGACCGATCCGAGCCACAGCGGGTGCTCGCGTTCCCCGCCGTACGCGGCGAGCAAGGCCTGTGCCTCGATCGGATCGCCGAGGCTGGTTCCGGTGCCGTGTGCCTCGACGGCGTCCACATCGGACGGTGCGAATCCGGCGTTCGCCAGCGCCTGCCGGATCACCCTCTGCTGTGACGGCCCGTTCGGCGCGCTCAGCCCGTTCGACGCGCCATCCTGGTTCACGGCCGAACCGCGCACCAGCGCCAGTACGGGGTGCCCGAGGCGGCGTGCGTCGGAAAGTCGTTCGACCAGAAGGATTCCGGCGCCCTCGGACCACGCGGTGCCGTCGGCGGCGTCGGCGAACGCCTTGCAGCGCCCGTCCGGCGCGAGCCCGCGCTGACGGCTGAACTCCACGAACGCGGCCGGGTTGGCCATCACGGTCACCCCGCCCGCCAGCGCCAGCGAACATTCGCCGCGCCGCAGGGCCTGCGCCGCGAGATGCAGCGCCACCAGCGAAGACGAACACGCGGTGTCGATCGTCACCGCCGGGCCTTCCAGCCCGAAGGTGTAGGAGAGGCGGCCGGAGACGACGGCGGTGGCGGTTCCGGTGAGGAAGTAGCCCTCGGTGCCTTCGGGCGCGTCGGCGGCATCCAGGCCGTAGTTCTGGAAGGAGGCGCCGACGAAGACGCCGGTCGCGCTTCCCCGCAGGGTCGCCGGGTCGATCCCGGCGCGTTCGAACGCCTCCCACGACGTCTCCAGCAACAGCCGCTGCTGCGGGTCCATCGCCAGCGCCTCACGCGGCGAGATCCCGAAGAACCCCGCGTCGAAACCGCCCGCGTCGTCGAGGAAGCCGCCTTCACGGGCGTACGTGGTGCCGAGGTGCGCGGGGTCCGGGTCGTAGAGCGCGTCGAGATCCCAGCCGCGGTCGCCGGGGAAGGCGGCCATCGCGTCCCCGCCGTCCGCGACGAAGTCCCAGAACTTCTCCGGATCCGTGATCCCGCCGGGGAACCGGCAGCTCATCGCGACGATCGCGATCGGCTCGTCGTCGGTCACCGCCACGGCCGGGGCGGTCGCGGTCCCGGTGACGTCGCCGGTGAGTTCGGCGACGAGGTGCCCGGCGAGCGCGGCCGCCGCGGGATGGTCGAAGACGAGGGTCGCGGGCAGCCGCAGCCCGGTGGCGGCGGCCAGCCGGTCGCGGACCTCGACCGCGGTCAGGGAATCGAAACCGAGGTCGCGGAAGGCCCGGTCCGGCTCGACGGCGGCGGCGCCACCGTGGCCGAGGACGGCGGCGGCCTGCTCGCGGACCAGGTCGAGCACGATACGGGCCCGGTCGGCCTCCGGGGCGGCGAGCAGTCCGGCGGCGAATTCGGAGCCACCTTGTCCCGCGGTGTCGGCGGACAGCGCCTCGCGGACCTCGGGCAACGCGTCCAGCAGCGGCCGGGGCCGGGCGAGGGCGAATCCGGGAGCGAACCGCGCCCAATCGACGTCGGCGACCGCGACGAAGGTCTCGTCGTGCGAAACGGCCTGGACGAGCGCGGACACGGCGAGCGCCGGGTCCATCGCGGCCAGCCCGAGCCGGCGCAAGCGGTCGACGTCGTCCTGGCCGGCCAGTCCGCTGCCGCCGCCCCACAGGCCCCACGCCACCGAGGTGGCGGGCAGCCCCCTGGCACGACGGCGTTCGGCGAGCGCGTCCAAGGCGGCGTTCGCGGCGCCGTAGGCACCCTGCCCGGCGCCGCCCCAGACACCCGCGTTGGAGGAGAAGAGCACGAAGGCGTCCAGTTCGGTGCCTTCGAGAAGTTCGTCGAGGTGCGCGGCACCGCCTGCCTTGGCGGCGAGCGCGTCGGCGAGTTCCGCCGGGCCGGTCTCGGCGAGCGACGCGGTGGTCCCGACCCCCGCCGTGTGCACGACGGCGTTCGGCGGATGCTCGGCCAGCACCGCGGCCAGTGCGTCACGATCGCCGACGTCGCAGGCGGCGAACGTCACCCGCGCACCGAGACCGGCGAGTTCGTCACGCAATTCCGCCGCACCCTCGGCCGCCGCCCCGCGCCTGCTGGTGAGCACCAGATGCCCGGCGCCGTTCCCGGCGAGCCACCGCGCGACGTGGGCGGCCACCGCACCGGTGCCGCCGGTGACCAGGACGGTCCCGCGCGGCCGCCATTCCGGCGCGACGGCGTCCCCGAGCGGCGCCCGCACGAGCCGCCGCAGGTAGACCCCGGACGACCGGACGGCGACCTGGTCCTCGTGGCCGGTGGCGAGCACCCCGGCGAGCCGGGCCGCGGCGCGTTCGTCGAGTTCCCCCGGAAGGTCGACGAGGCCGCCCCAGCGTTCGGGGTGTTCGAGACCGATCGCCCGGCCGAGGCCCCAGACGGCGGCCTGCGCGTTCGGGGACTCCGACCGGCCGACGGCGACCGCGCCGGTGGTGACGATCCACAATGGAGCGTCGAGGTCGGCGAGCTTGCGGACGAGGTCCGTGGTCGCGGAGAGCCCGGCGGGTACCACCGGGTGTTCCGGATGCGGCCGTTCGTCCAGTGCCAGCAGGGAAAGCACGCCGTCGACCGGCTCGTGCGGCAGTTCGTCATCGGGGCCCGCGAGCAGGACACGGGCACCGAGGCGGGTGAGCGCCTCCACGACAGGCGGCACCGGTCCGGGCGGGGCGACCAGCAGCCACGTCCCGTCGAGGGTGGCCGCAGCCGTCCCGGTGGCGGGGACCCAGTCGATCCGGTACCGCCAGCTGTCCACTGTGGACTTTTCGAGACCGGAACGGCGCCAGGCCGAAAGCGCCGGAAGCACCGCGTCCCAGGCTCCCTCCCCGGCGGGCACGGTGGCGTCGAGCGCGCCGGTGTCGGCCTGGTCGACGGCCGCCCAGAAGCGCAGTTCGGCCTCCGTCCCGCCCTGCCGGACGACGGCGGCGTCGAGCCAGTACGGCACCCGCTGGAAGGCGTAGGTGGGCAGGTCGACCCTGGTGGCAGTGGGCCACAACGCGGCCCAATCCGGACGGAGGCCGCGCACGTGTGCCTCGGCCAGCGACGTCAGAAACCGGCGGAGGCCGCCCTCGTCACGACGCAGCGAACCGAGCGCGACCGCCTGGGCGCCCCGTTCCTCGATGGTTTCGGTGACGCTGCCGGTCAGCACCGGATGCGCGCTGGTTTCGACGAAGAACCGGTGACCGTCGTCGAGCAGCCGCCGGACGGACCGGTCGAACCGGACGGTGGCCCGCAGGTTCCGGAACCAGTACTCCGGGGTCAGGCCCGCCGTGTCGAGGGGTTCCCCGGTCACCGCCGAGTAGAACGGCACCGTGGACGCGTGGTGCTCGACGCCGTCGAGCAGGCCGAGCAATTCCTCGAGGAGGACGTCCACCTGCGGCGAATGCGAGGCGTAGTCCACCGGGATCCGGCGGGCACGAACGCCGTCGGCCTCGCAGGCGGCGACGAGCCCGTCGAGCGCCTCTGGGTCTCCGGAGACCACGACCGACGCGGGTCCGTTGACCGCGGCCACGGCGATCCGGTCGCCCCACTCCGTCAGCCGAGGGAGCACGTCGTCGCGTCCGAGGGCGACCGCGACCATGCCCCCGGCACCGGAAAGCGCGAGGATGGCCTTGGCCCGCAAGGCGACGACCTTGGCGGCGTCGGCCAGCGACAGCGCGCCGGACACGTACGCAGCGGCGATCTCACCCTGGCTGTGCCCGGTGACCGCGTCGGGTTCGACCCCGCACGCCCGCCACAGCGCCGCCAGCGACACGTTGACCGCGAAGAGGGCGGGCTGGACGACGTCGACGCGCTCCAGCGCCGTCGCGTCGCCGAGCACGTCGGTGAGTTTCCAGTCCACAAAGGACGAAAGAGCGTGTTCACAGTCGATCATTGCGGCCCGGAAGACCGGCGAGGAGTCCACGAGCTCCAGTGCCATCCCGGCCCATTGCGAGCCCTGCCCGGGAAAGACGAACGCGACCTTGCCCGGCGGCAAAGCGATACCTTCGACCAGCCCTGCCGCAGGCGCGCCGGCAGCCAAGGCGTCGAGCGACGCTTCCGCATCGGCCACGACGACGGCGCGGTATTCCAGCGCGGCACGGGACGTCGCGAGCGAGAAGGCGGTGTCGGCTAAGGAGTCCGTCAGGCGAAGGTGTTCACGCAGCCGGGCGGCCTGCGCACGCAGGGCTTCGGCGCTCCGGGCGGACAGGACCAGCGGCGTCACCTCATCGCCGACCGGCGATTCGCCGTCGCGTTCGGCGGGCTCGATCTCCGGCGCCTGTTCGACGATGACGTGCGCGTTGGTACCACTGACGCCGAACGACGAGATCCCGGCGCGGCGCGGTTCGCCGGTTTCCGGCCACGGGCGGGCTTCGGTGAGCAGTTCGACCGCGCCCGCTTCCCAGTCCACTTTGGACGTCGGGGTGTCGACGTGCAGGGTCATCGGGGCGACCCCGTGCCGGATCGCCTGGACCATCTTGATCACGCCGCCGACCCCGGCGGCCGCCTGGGTGTGCCCGACGTTCGACTTCAGCGAACCGAGCCACAGTGGACGGGCGCGCTCCTGTCCGTACGCGGCGAGTAGTGCTTGCGCCTCGATCGGGTCGCCCAGGGTCGTTCCCGTGCCGTGCGCCTCGACGACGTCGACCTGGTGCGGCGCGAGGCCGGCGCTGTCGAGCGCCTGACGGATCACCCGCTGCTGCGACGGACCGTTCGGCGCGGTCAGTCCACTGCTCGCGCCGTCCTGGTTGACCGCGGTGCCGCGTACCACGGCGAGGACCGGATGCCCGTGGCGACGGGCGTCGGAAAGCCGTTCTAGCAGCAGGATCCCGGCGCCCTCCGCCCAGCCGGTGCCGTCGGCCGCGTCGGCGAAGGGTTTGCAGCGGCCGTCGGGCGCCATCCCGCGCTGACGGCTGAACTCCACGAAGGTCTCCGGCGAGGCCATCACGGTCACCCCGCCCGCCAGCGCGAGCGTGGACTCCCCGCGCCGGAGCGACTCGGCGGCGAGATGCAGCGCGACCAGCGAAGACGAACACGCGGTGTCGATGGTGACGGCGGGACCTTCGAGGCCGAAGGTGTAGGCGACCCGGCCGGAGGCGACGCTCCCGGCGCTGCCGTTGCCGAGGTATCCCTCGAACTCGCGCAGTTCCTCGGCGCGGGGGTCGAGCCTGGAGCCGTAGTCGTTGTACATCACCCCGGCGAACACGCCGGTCCGGCTGCCGCGCACGGAAAGCGGATCGATCCCGGCGCGTTCGAAGACCTCCCAGGCAGTCTCCAGCAGGAGGCGCTGCTGCGGGTCGACGGTGAGCGCCTCGCGCGGGCTGATGCCGAAGAACGCGGCGTCGAACTCGTGGGCGTCGTAGAGGAAACCGCCCTCGCGCGTGTAGGTCTTGCCGTGCCGGGCGGGGTCGGGGTCGTAGAGGGCCTCGACGTCCCAGCCCCGGTCGGCGGGGAAGCCGCCCACCGCGTCGGTGCCCGCGGCCACGAGGTCCCACAGCTGCTCCGGGCCGCGGACGCCGCCCGGGTACCGGCAGGCCATCCCGATGATCGCGATCGGCTCGTGCTCCCGCGCCTCGGCCTCCCGCAGCCGGGCCCGGGTCCGATGCAGGTCGGCCGACACCCGCTTGAGGTAGTCGCGCAGCTTCTCCTCGTTCAGCATCAGTAGCCAACCTCTTCGCGCCGGGAAAAACGAAATGCCACTCGAAGAAAAGCTAGGTGAGCTGCGAAGAGGCGGACAACCCCTAGCCGCCCCTACGTCCCCTTAGGGAATAGGCGACGACCAGGGGCACTTTCGAGACCGTATCCGGCCGGGGTGAAGGCTCCTTTCGCCGCATCAGACGCGGTGAAGGGAGCCTTCAGCCCACGCGCGTCCGGTCGATCCTCCGCCTGGGCCTGTGTCGCGAAAGCCACTTTCGAGACATGTGACGTCCCGAAAGTGGCTTTCGCGACATGCCGAAACCATTCTTACCACTCAAGAAGGTTTAAGCACATTGTCGATGAAGGCGAACATTTCCTCGTCGTCCGCCGATTCGAGTTTCCCGTCGATTTCCGCGGCCGGGTCTTCCCCGCCTTGGAGTGTGCCGAGAAGGGCCCGCAGCCGGGCGGCCAGCCGGGCCCGTTCGGCCTCTCCGGGGTCGGCCGCGGTCAGCGCGGCGGAGAACCGGTCGAGTTCGGCGTCGAGGCCCGGTCCGGCGGTCTCGGTGGCCAGTTCGGCCGCCAGGTAGGCCGCGAGCGCTCCGGCGTTGGGCCGGTCGAAGACGAGCGTGGGCGGCAACCGCAGTCCGGTCGCCTCGGCGAGCCGGTTGCGCAATTCCACCGCGGTCAGCGAGTCGAAGCCCAGTTCGAGGAATCCGCGGTCCCCGGCGATCGCGTCGGCCGACTCGTGCCCGAGCACGGCCGCCACCCGGACGCGCACCATCTCCTCCAGCAGCCGGACGCGTTCGGCCTCCGGCTTCCCGGCGAGGTCGCGTTTCAGCGCCTCGGCCGTGCCCGACGCCTCCCCAGCCCGTCGCGCGGGAACGCGCACCAGGCCGCGCAGCAGAGCGGGGATCTCGGCGGCCGGGCGGCCCCGGAAGGCGGTCAGGTCGATCTTGGCGGGGACGAGCAGCCCGTCCGAGCCGGCCACGACGGCGTCGAACAGCGCCAGGCCTTCCTCCGTGGACAACGCGGTGACACCCGCGCGGGCCATCCGGCGGACGTCGGTGTCGTCGAGTTCGCCGGTCAGCTTGCTGCGTTCCGCCCAGAATCCCCAGGCGAGGGACACACCGGGCAACCCCTCGGCACGACGCTGGAGCATCAGAGCGTCGGCGTAGGCGTTCGCCGCGGCGTAGCCCGCTTGCCCCGGGTTGCCGAACACGCCGGCCGCCGAGGAGAACGTGACGAACCGGCGGACCGGTCCGGCGAGTTCGTGCAGCACGCGGGCGCCGTCGGCCTTCGGCGCCAGCACGGTACCGAGCCGCTCCGGAGTCAGGCCGTCGACGAGGCCGTCGTCGAGCACGGCCGCGGCGTGCACCACCGCGGTCACCGGGTGGGCGGCCAGCAGCGCGCGCACCGCGTCCGGGTCCGCGACGTCGCAGGCCGCGACGGTGACCTGGGTGCCCAGCTCCGCCAAGTCCGCGACCAGGTCTTCCGCGCCCCCGCCCGTTCGCCCGGTCAGCACCAGTCCGCGCACGCCGTGCCGGACGGCGAGGTGCCGGGCCAACGCCTGCCCGAGCCGTCCGGTGCCACCGGTGATCAGCACGACGTCGTCGGGCGTCCAGTCCGGTTCGCCCGCGTCGGCGGCCGCCACCCGCGCGAGGCGGGGTACCAGCGGTTTGCCGTCGTGGACGGCGACCTGCGCTTCCCCGGTCGCCAAAGCGGTGCGGACCTCGTCCTCGGTCCGCGCGTCGATCAGCACGAACCGGCCCGGATGCTCGGCCTGGGCCGACCGCACGAGACCCCAGACCGCGGCCGTCACCGGATCCGGCGACGCGCTCGCCACCGCGCCCGAGGTGAGCACGACGGTCGTGGCCGTCGAATCGGCCTGGATCCGCTTCAGGACCTCCTCCAGAACCGGCCGCAGTTCGCCTTCGGGGCAGCGCCACACCACCGGCTCTTCCGGCGCCGGCCCCACCGGAGCGGGGACCCAGTCGAGCCGGAACAGCGAATCCCGGTGGCGTCCGAGCTGGGCCGGGGAAATCGGGCGCAGACCTAGCTCCCCGACGGTCAGCACCGGGGCGCCGGTCTCGTCGGCCACGGTGAGCGAGCCGCCGTCGGAGGTCGGGGTGAGCCGGACCCGGAGTTTCGACGCGCCCGTGGCGTGGAGGGTCACGCCGGACCAGGTGAACGGCAGCCGCACGGTCTCGTCCTGGGCCCCGAGCCCGAGGGTGTGCAGGGCCGCGTCGAGCAGGGCCGGGTGCACGCCGAAGCGGTCCGCCTCCTCCCCCTCGGGCAGGTCGACCTCGGCGAACACGTCGTCGCCCTGGCGCCAAGCCGCGCGCAGCCCCTGGAACACCGGACCGTAGGCGAGGCCGAGTTCGGCGAAACGGTCGTAGAGATCGGACACCGGCACTTCGACGGCGCCGGGTGGCGGCCACTCGGCGAGTGAAACCGTCGCGGGAGTGCCTGCGGACAGCGTGCCCTGACCGTTGCGGGTCCAGGGTTCGTCGGAATCCTCCGGCCGCGAGTGCACGGACACGGCACGACGGCCGCGCTCATCGGGCTCCCCGAGCACGACCTGCAGCGCGACGGGCCCGTCGAGGACGAGCGGCGCTTCCAAGGTCAGTTCGTCGACGCCGTCGCAGCCTGCCTCCCGCCCCGCGCGCAGGACGAGTTCGACGAACGCCGTCCCCGGCAGGAGCACGATGTCCAGGACGGCGTGGTCGGCGAGCCAGGGCTGGGTGTCCGGCGAGATCCGGCCGGTGAGGACGAGGCCGTCGCCGTCCGCGAGCGGCAGGGCGGCGCCGAGCAGCGGATGGTCCACCACCGTCTGCCCGAACGCCGACGCGTCCCCGCTCGCGGCGCCCGCTTCGAGCCAGAACCGCTTGTGCTGGAAGGCATACGTCGGCAGGTCGACCCGTTCGGCGGGCGGCAGCACGGCGGACCACGTGGGACTCAGGCCCTGCGTGTGGGCTTCGGCCAGCGAAGCGACGAACCGCTCCGCACCCCCCTCACCCCGACGCAAACTCCCCAACGCGATGGCATCTTCACTGATCCCCGGAACCAGAACCGGATGAGGACTCGTCTCCACGAAGAACCGGAAACCGTCCTCCAGCAACCGATCCACCGTCCGCGCGAACTGCACCGTCCCCCGCAGATTCCGGAACCAATACCCAGCATCCAATTCCAGAAGCTCATCGGTCACCGTCGAGTAGAACGGAATCACCGGCGCCTGCGGCGAAATACCCGCCAACGCAGACACCACATCCCGCTCGATCGCATCCACATGCGCCGAATGCGACGCGTAATCCACCGGAATCCGCTTCGCCCGCACATCCAGCAGCTCACACCGCTTGACCAGCGCCTCCAGACCCACGACATCACCCGACACCACCACCGCCGACGGGCCGTTCACCGCCGCCACCGACACACCCTCCGGCAACAACTCCCGAACACGATCCTCCGAGGCAGCCACCGACACCATGCCACCACGACCCGACAACGCCAGAATCGCTTTACTCCGCAAACACACCACACGCGCAGCGTCATCCAACGACAACGCACCCGCCACACACGCCGCAGCGATCTCACCCTGCGAATGACCCACCACGGCCGCGGGTTCGACTCCGCACGCCCGCCACAGGCGCGCCAACGACACCATCACCGCGAACAAAACCGGCTGCACCACATCAACCCGCTCCAACGCAGCCGCATCCGACAACACATCGGACAACCGCCAGTCCACAAAGGATGACAAAGCCGCCTCACACTCAGCCATCGACTCCGCGAACACCGGAGCCGACAACAACAACTCCTCCGCCATCCCCACCCACTGCGAACCCTGACCCGGGAACACGAAGACGGTCTTACCCGACTCGGCGGCACCGGTCACGACTCGTGCGGCGGGTTCGCCCTCACCGAGGGAACGCAGGCCGCCGAGCAGTTCGCCGAGGTCTTCGGCGAGTACGACCGCCCGGTGCGGCAACGCCGACCGTGTGTCGGCGAGGGCTCGCGCGATGGCCTTCGGCGCGGGCTCGCCGGTCAGATGTGCGGCCAGCTTCGACGCCTGGGCGGCCAAAGCCTCTTCACTGCGGCCGGAAAGCACGAACGGCAAGACCGCGGAGTCGAGCACACGAGTGTCCACAAGAGACTCGGCTTCGACGGCCGGCGCCTGCTCCAGGATCACGTGCGCGTTGGTACCGCTGATCCCGAACGACGAGACCCCGGCCCGGCGCGGTTCCCCGGTCTCCGGCCACGGCTGTTCCCCGGTCAGCAGGGAGACCTCGCCCGCTGACCAGTCCACATGCGACGAGGGAGCGTCGACGTGCAGGGTGCGCGGCGCGATCCCGTGCCGGATGGCCTGCACCATCTTGATCACTCCGCCGACCCCGGCGGCGGCCTGCGTATGCCCGATGTTCGACTTGAGGGAGCCCAGCAGCAGCGGGCGTTCCCGGTCCTGGCCGTAGGTCGCCAGCAGCGCCTGCGCCTCGATCGGGTCGCCGAGGGTGGTGCCGGTGCCGTGTCCCTCGACGACGTCCACCTGCCCCGGCGAGAGCCGGGCGTCGGCGAGCGCCTGGCGGATGACCCGCTGCTGAGCGGGGCCGTTCGGCGCGGTGAGCCCGTTCGACGCGCCGTCCTGGTTGATGGCGCTGCCCCGCAGCACCGCGAGGACCTGGTGGCCGTTGCGCTGGGCGTCGGAAAGCCGTTCGACCAGCAGCATTCCGACGCCTTCGCCCCAGCCGGTGCCGTCGGCCGCGTCGGCGAAGGCCTTGCAGCGGCCGTCGGCGGCCAGTCCGCGCTGACGACTGAAGTCGACGAACGCGGCGGGATGGGTCATCACGTTCACCCCGCCGACGAGGGCGAGCGTGCATTCCTCGCGACGTAAAGACTGCGCGGCGAGATGCAGTGCGACCAGCGAAGACGAGCACGCCGTGTCGACCGAGACCGCGGGGCCCTCGAGGCCGAGGGTGTAGGCGATCCGGCCGGACGCGACGCTGCTGAAGTTCCCGTTGCCGAGATAGGGCTCCAGCTCCGGCGGGATGTCGGTGAGCACGCCGGTGTAGTCGTTGTGGATGACGCCGGCGAAGACGCCGGTCCGGCTGCCACGCAGGGTCGCCGGGTCGATCCCGGCGCGTTCGAGCACCTCCCACGCCGCTTCGAGCAGCAGCCGCTGCTGCGGATCCATCGCCTGGGCCTCACGCGGCGAGATGCCGAAGAACGCGGCGTCGAAATCCCCGGCGTCGTAGAGGAATCCGCCTTCGGAGACGTAGGTCTTGCCCGGGGTGTCGGGGTCCGGGTCGAAGAGCCCGCCCAGATCCCAGCCCCGGTCACCGGGGAACTCCGACAGCGCGTCGGTCCCGGAGGCGACCAGGTCCCACAGCTGTTCGGGCGAGCGGACCCCGCCGGGGAAGCGGCAGCTCATCCCGACGACGGCGATCGGTTCGTGCCCGGCCTCCTCCAGCTCGACCAGCCTGCGCCGCGCGCGCCGCAGCTCGCCGGTCGCCCACTTCAGGTTCTCCAGCAGTTTCTCATCGCCCGACACGGGTCACGACCTTCCGAATTCCTTGTGCAAGATGTCGAACAGCTCGTCGGCGCTGGCGTCGGCCAGATCGCCGTCACCCTCGTCCTCGGCCGGGCCGCGGGCCTCGGTCCACCGGGCGAGTACCGCGCGCAGCCGGTCGGTGATCCGGTCCGCGGTCTCGTCGTCGGGGACCGCCGCGGCCAGCGCGGTCTCCAGCCGGTCGAGGTCGGCCAGCACAGCGACCTCGGGTTCGGCGCCCGCCGGTTCGCCCAGTTCCGCCAGCAGGTGCCGGGCGAGCGCGGCCGGGCTCGGCTGATCGAAGACCAGCGTGGACGGCAGCCGCAGCCCGGTCGCCGCGCCGAGCCGGTTGCGCAGCTCGACCGCGGTCAGCGAGTCGAAGCCGAGGTCGCGGAAGGCCAGCTC
Organism: Amycolatopsis sp. WAC 04169; assembly: GCF_003947535.1. Classification (NCBI taxonomy): domain Bacteria; kingdom Bacillati; phylum Actinomycetota; class Actinomycetes; order Pseudonocardiales; family Pseudonocardiaceae; genus Amycolatopsis; species Amycolatopsis sp. WAC 04169. The sequence continues at coordinate 392,289 of NZ_QHJI01000004.1, forward strand.
CGGGCCGACCTTGGCGACCGACGCGTGGCCGAGCGCGGCCGCGGCGTGCGAGCGCACGAGGTCCAGCAGGAACGGCTCCCGGTCCGCGGCGGGCAGTGCCGCCAGCCGCTGGGCGAGCGACGGTCCGCTGGTGGCGGCCGCTCCCGCGACCCGTTTGGCCGGAGCGCCCGCGAGAACACGAAGCAGGGCGGGCACTTCGGTCTGTCCTCGGAGCGCGGCGGTGTCCAGATGCACGGGCACCAGCGCCGCGACGTCCCGTTCCCCCGCCGCGTCGAACAGTGCAAGACCGTCCACAGAGGACAGCGGGCTGACGCCGGATCGCTTCATCCTGGCCACGTCCGCCTCGTCGAGGTGGCCGGTCATCGCGCTCCGCTCGGCCCAGAAACCCCACGCCAGCGCCTGCCCGGCGAGCCCTTCGGCCCGGCGGTGCTGGGCGAGCGCGTCGAGGAAGGCGTTGGCCGCCGCGTAGTTCCCCTGCCCGGCGGCGCCGAACGTCGCCGCGGATGAGGAGAACAGCAGGAACGCGGCCAGTCCGAGGTCGCGGGTCAGTTCGTGCAGGTGGACCGCGGCGTCGACCTTCGGGCGGAACACGGTGCCGAGCCGGTCCGGGGTCAGGGCCGGGATCAGCCCGGCGTCGAGTACGCCGGCGGTGTGCACCACGGCGGTCAGCGGATGCTCGGGCGGGACCGAGCCGAGCAGTCCGGCGACCGCGGCGCGATCGGCGACGTCGCAGGCCACGACGGTCACCGTGGCCCCGAGGCCGGTCAGATCCGCGACCAGTTCCCGCGCACCCTCGGCGTCGAGCCCGCGCCTGCTCGTGAGCAGCAGCCGCCGGACGCCGTGCGCGGTCACCAGATGCCGGGCGAACAGGCCGCCCAGCACGCCGGTGCCGCCGGTGATCAGCACCGTGCCCTCGGGGTCGAGGACGGCGGGCGGTTCCAGCACGATCTTGCCGGTGTGCTTGGCCTGGCTGAGGAACCGGAACGCCTCGGGGGCGCGCCGGACGTCCCACGCGGTGGTCGGCAGCGGCCGCACCACGTCCTTGTCCGCCAGCGCTAGGAGTTCGCCGAGGATCTCCTGGATCCGGTCGTGCCCGGAGTCGATCAGGTCGAACGCGCGGTAGGTGACGCCGGGATGGGCGGCCGCGACCTCGTCCGCGTCGCGGATGTCGGTCTTGCCCATCTCGACGAACCGCCCGCCTTCGCGCACCAACCGCAGCGACGCGTCGACGAACTCCCTTGCCAGCGAGTCCAGCACCAGGTCGACCCCGCGGCCGCCGGTCGCTTCGCGGATCTTGTCCTCGAAATCGAGGGTCCGGCTGGACGCGATGTGGTCGTCGTCGAAGCCCATCGCCCGCAGCGTGTCCCACTTCGCGGGGCTCGCGGTCACGTAGATCTCGGCGCCGAAGTGCCGCGCCAGCTGGACCGCGGCCATGCCGACCCCACCGGCGGCGGCGTGGATCAGCACGGTCTGCCCCGGCCGCAGCTCGCCGAGGTCGGCCAGGCCGACGTAGGCGGTCAGGAACGCGACGGGCGCCGAAGCGGCTTCGGTGAACGACCAGTCGTCCGGGACGGGCGCGATCAGCTTCCGGTCGGCGACGGCGACCGGGCCGAACGACGCGTCGAACATGCCCAGCACGCGGTCGCCCGGCGCCAGATCGGTGACGCCGGGGCCGGTCTCGGTGACCACGCCCGCGCCTTCGCCGCCGATGCCTTCCTGCCCTGGCACGAGCCCGAGGGCCACCACGACGTCCCGGAAGTTGAGCCCGGCCGACCGCACGGCGATGCGGACCTGCCCCTCGGCGAGCGGGGCCAGCAGATCGGGCCGGTCCCGTAGCACCAGGTTCTCCAGGGTGCCGCCGCCGAGGGTGTCGACGGTCCACGCGCGGCTGCCCGAGGGCGGGACGAGCGCGGTGTCGGCGGACGCCTTGACCAGCCGGGCGCCGAGCACCGTTCCGGCCCGCAGCGCGAGCTGGGGCTCGTCGAGCGCCAGCGCCGCACCCAAGACGGCCTCGGAACCATCGGTGTCGAGAAGACCGAACCGGCCGGGATTCTCCTCCTGCGCCGTGCGCACGAGACCCCAGACGGTCGCGTTGGCCGGGTCCGGCACCGGTTCGTCCGCGGCCACCGAGACCGCGCCCGAAGTGCGGAAGACCAGCCTGGCGCCGGAGAACCGGTCGTCGGCAAGCCAGTTCTGGACGAGCGCTAGCGCGTCCTTCGCGGCGGCGTGCGCGCCCTCGGCGAGGTCGCCGGTGACGGGTGCGCAGGTCGTGAGCACCACGTCAGGCGCCGGCCTTCCCGCGTCGAGATCGGCGGCGAGCTCCGCGAGGTCCGCGCAGTCTTCGCCGAGCACGACGACCGACGGTGTGACGGCGTCCTTTGTGGACAGATCCGTCCATTGGACCTGGAACAGCGAATCCGCCGGATCCCGGCGGGCACCGGCGAGCTGAGCCTCGGCCACCGGCCGGAACACCACGGAGCCGATCGAGGCGACCGGCGCGCCGGCGGTGTCGGCGAGGTCCACCGTCACCGCGTCCTCCCCGGCGGGGGAAAGCCGGACGCGCAGGCTCGGCGCGCCGACGGCCGACAGCGAGACCTCGTTCCACGCGAACGGAAGCCGCAGCCGTCCGTCGTCGGGGAGCAGCCCGAAGCCCAGCGCGTGCAGGGCGGCGTCGAGGAGCGCGGGGTGCAGGCCGAACGCGGCGGCCTCGGCGATCCGGTCCTCCGGGAGCGCGACTTCGGCGAACACGTCGTCGCCCCGGCGCCACGCGGCACGCAGCCCGCGGAACGCCGGACCGTAGCCGTAACCCAGTTCCGCGAGGCCTTCGTAGTGCCCTTCGAGGGAGATCGGTTCGGCTCCCGCGGGCGGCCACTGGGTCAGCTCCGCCACGGGTGTTTCCCCGTCCGCGGCGAGCAGGCCGGTCGCGTGCCGGATCCAATCCGTGCCAACGGTTTCGTCCCGGGAGTACACGGCGACCTCGCGGGTGCCGTCGTCACCGGATGCCCCGACGGTCACCTGCAGCCGCGCACTGCCGGATTCCCCGAGGACGAGCGGCGCCTCGATGGTCAGTTCGGCGATCCGGCCGCAGCCGGTGCGCTCTCCCACCGTGAGTGCCAGGTCCACGAGCGCCGCGCCGGGCAGCAGCAGGGTGCCGCCGACGGCGTGATCGGGCAGCCAGGTCTGGTTCCGCGCCGAGATCCGGCCGGTGGCCACCAGGCCGTCGCTGCCCGCCAGCGGGACGACGGCCCCGAGCAGCGGATGCCCGCCGTCGTCCAGACCGGCCTGTCCCGGGTCGGCGGAAGACCGCGTCCGCAGCCAGTAGTGCTCGTGCTGGAACGCGTAGGTCGGCAGTTCGACGCGGGATCCGGGAACCAACGCCGCCCAGTCCGGGCTGAGGCCGTGGACGTGGGCTTCGGCCAGTGAGGTGAGGAACCGGAGCGGCCCTCCCTCGTCCCGGCGCAGGCTGCCGACGGCGACGGCGCGTTCTCCCGCGTCCTCGGCGGTGTCGGCGATCCCGGTGACCAGGACCGGATGCGGGCTCGCTTCGACGAAGAACCGGAACCCGTCATCGAGCAGCCGCCGGACAGCCTGTCCGAAGTGGACGGTGCCACGCAGGTTCCGGAACCAGTACGCCGCGTCCACCACCGGATCGAGCGGTTCCCCCGCCACCGTCGAGTAGAACGGGATCTCCGGAACCCGCGGCTCGATCCCGTCGAGCGCGGCCAGGACGTCTTGTTCGATGGCGTCGACGTGCGCGGAATGCGACGCGTAGTCCACCGGGATCCGCTTCGCGCGCAGTCCGCCCGCCTCGCAAGCGGCCATGAGCGCGTCCAGGCCGGCGACGTCACCCGACACCACCACCGACGCGGGACCGTTCACCGCGGCGAGCGACACACCCTCGGGCAGCAGCTCGCGGACCCGGGCTTCGGGAGCGGCGACGGAGACCATGCCACCCCGGCCCGAAAGCGCCGTGATCGCCTTGCTGCGCAGGCAGACCACCCGCGCCGCGTCGTCGAGCGACAGCGCGCCGGCGACACACGCCGCCGCGATCTCGCCCTGGGAGTGACCGATCACGGCGGCCGGTTCGATGCCACTGGCACGCCACAGCCTGGCCAGCGACACCATCACCGCGAACAAGGCGGGCTGCACGACGTCGACCCGCTCCAGCGCGGTCGCGTCCGAGAGCACCTCGGTCAGCTTCCAGTCCACAGAGGACAGGAGCGCGGTTTCGCACTCGGCCATCGACTCGGCGAACACGGGTGCGGACGCCAGCAGCTCGACCGCCATCCCGGCCCACTGCGAACCCTGGCCGGGGAAGACGAACACCGCCTTCCCGCTGGTCGCGGTCCCGGTCACCACCGAACCCGACGGCTCGCCCGCGGCCAGCGCGGCCAACCCGGCGATCGGGTCCTCGCCGACGACGACCGCCCGATGCTCCAAGGTGGTCCGCGCGGTCGCCAGCGAATACGCCACATCCACCGGACGTTCGCCGGTCAGGAAGGACTTCAGCCGTGCCGCCTGCGCGGCCACGGCCTCGGGTTCCTTCGCCGACAGCGGCCAGGCGACGACGTCACCGAGCAGCCCTGGCGCAGGTTCGTCCCGTGTCTCGACCGCTTCGGCCTGTTCGAGGACGACGTGCGCGTTGGTGCCGCTCATCCCGAACGACGACACCGCCGCCCGGCGCGGACCACCGGTTTCCGGCCACGGGGTCGGCTCGGTCGCGAGCGCGACCCGCCCGGCCTCCCAGTCGACCCGCGAAGTCGGCGTGTCGACGTGCAGCGTGCGCGGCAGTGTCCCGTGCCGCATCGCGAGCACCATCTTGATCACCCCGGCGACGCCCGCAGCGGCCTGCGTGTGCCCGATGTTCGACTTGACCGAACCGAGCAGCAACGGCCGTTCCCGGTCCTGGCCGTAGGTCGCCAGCAGCGCCTGCGCCTCGATCGGGTCGCCCAGCGTGGTCCCGGTGCCGTGCGCTTCGACGGCGTCCACTTCGGACGGTTCGAGCCGCGCGTTCGCCAGCGCCTGGCGGATCACCCGCTGCTGCGAAGGACCGTTCGGCGCGGTGAGGCCGTTCGACGCGCCGTCCTGGTTGACCGCGCTGCCCCGCAGCACCGCGAGCACCGGATGCCCGTTGCGGCGGGCGTCGGAAAGCCGTTCCACGAGCAGCATCCCGGCGCCTTCGCCCCAGCCCGTGCCGTCGGCGCCGTCGGCGAAGGCCTTGCAGCGGCCGTCGGCGGCCAGTCCGCGCTGACGGCTGAACTCGACGAACGTGCCCGGCGTGGCCATCACGGTCACCCCACCGGCCAGTGCCAGCGAGCACTCGCCCTGCCGCAGTGCTTGCGCCGCGAGATGCAGCGCGACCAGCGACGACGAACACGCCGTGTCGACGGTGACCGCCGGGCCTTCGAGGCCGAAGGTGTACGAAACGCGGCCCGAGGCGACACTCGCCGAGGTGCCGGTGGCCAGATAGCCCTCGACCCCGTCGGGCACTTCCGCCGAACCGGACACGTACTCGTTGTCCATCACCCCGGCGAACACGCCGGTGCGGCTGCCGCGCAGGGTGGCCGGATCGATCCCGGCGCGTTCGAACGCCTCCCACGACGTCTCCAGCAGCAACCGCTGCTGCGGATCCATCGCCAGCGCCTCACGCGGCGAGATCCCGAAGAAGCCCGCGTCGAAATCGCCCGCGGTTTCGAGGAAGGCGCCTTGGCGGGTGTAGGAGGTGCCCCGGCGGTCCGGGTCGGTGTCGAACAGCCGCTCCAGGTCCCAGCCGCGGTCGGCGGGGAACTCGCCCAGCGCGTCCCGGCCCTCGGCCAGCAGTGCCCAGAGCCGTTCGGGGGTGTCGGCGTGGCCGGGGAACCGGCAGCTCATCGCGACGATCGCGATCGGCTCGTCGGCCGTCACCGCCGCCTGCCCGGTCTCGGGCCCGCCCTGCGCACCCAGGATGCCTTCGCCGATGTGGGCGGCGAGCGCCTCCGGAGTCGGGTAGTCGAAGATCAGCGTCGCCGGCAGCCGCAGCCCGGTGGCGGCGGTGAGCCGGTTGCGCAGTTCGACCGCGGTCAGGGAGTCGAAGCCGATCTCCTGGAAGGACCGCGTGGCCTCGACCGCGTCCGCCGCGGTGTGCCCGAGCACGGTCGCGGAATGGGTGCGCACGAGGTCGACCAGCAGCGTCTCCCGGTCGGCGGCGGGCACCGCGAGAAGCCGGTCTCGCAACGAGTCCGCGTCACCGGTGGTCCCGGCGGACGCGGCGCGGCGGACCTGGCCGCGGGCGAGGCCGCGCAGCAACGGCGGGAGCCCGTCCGCGCCCATCGCGGCGACGTCCAGGCGCATCGGCACGAGGACCGGTTCCGCCAGCGCGCCGGCGGCGTCGAAGAGCTCCAGACCGTCCTGTGTGGACAATGCGGCGGTACCGCTCTGGGCCATCCTGGCCAGCTCGGCCTCGCCGAGCGTCCCGCCCATCCCGCCCGTTTCGGCCCACAGACCCCACGCCAGCGACCGGGCAGGCAGCCCGTGCGCCGCGCGCCGGACGCTGAGCGCGTCCAGGAAACCGTTGGCGGCGGCGTAGTTCGCCTGCCCGGCGTTGCCGAAGACCCCGGCGGCCGAGGAGAAGACGACGAACTCGGCGAGATCCGCGCCGCTGGTCAGTTCGTGCAGGTTCAGCGCCGCGTCGACCTTCGGCCGCAACACCTTCGCCAGCCGCTCCGGCGTCAGCGAGCCGACGAGGCCGTCGTCGAGGACACCCGCCGTGTGCACTACGCCGGTCAGCGGATGCCCGGCCGGGATCCCGGCGAGGACGGCGGCGAGCGCGCCGCGATCCGCCGCGTCGCACGCCTCGACCGTCACCGACGCGCCCGCCTCGGTGAGTTCGGCGACCAGCTCGGGGACGCCCGGGGCGTCGTGGCCGCGCCTGCTGGTCAGCAGCAGCCGCCGGACACCGCGATCGCGCACCAGATGCCGGGCGAAGAGCGCGCCGAGGGCACCCGTTCCCCCGGTGACGAGCACGGTCCCGTCGGGATCGAGGGCGGCGGGCATGGTCAGGACGTTCTTGCCGACGTGCTTGGCCTGGCTGAGGAAACGGAACGCGTCGGGGCCGCGCCGGACGTCCCAGGCGGTGACCGGCAACGGCGTCAGCGCCCCGGCCGCGAACAGCTCCAGCAGCGCGGCGAGCATCTCGTGGATGCGCTCGGGTCCGGCGTCGATCACGTCGAAGGGGTGGTACTCGACGCCGGTCTCCCCCGGTTCCCGGATGTCGGTCTTGCCCATCTCGGCGAACCGCCCGCCCGGGGCCAGCAGCCGCAGTGACGCGTCGACGTAGTCGCCGGCCAGCGAGTTCAAGACGACGTCGACACCGCGTCCGCCGGTGGCATCGCGGAACTTCTCCTCGAAGCCTAGGTCACGGGAGGACGAGAGGTGGGTGTCGTCGAAACCGTTGGCACGCAAGGTGTCCCATTTGCCCGGACCGGCGGTGCCGAACACCTCGGCCCCGGCGTGACGGGCCAGCTGGGTCGCCGCCATGCCGACGCCGCCCGCCGCCGCGTGCACCAGGATCGACTCTCCCGCTTCGAGCCGCGCGAGGTCGAACAGGCCGTAGTAGGCGGTGAGGAACACGATCGGGACCGAGGCCGCCGTGGCGAACGACCAGTCCTCGGGCATCTTCGCCAGCGTCCGGTGATCGGTGACGACCTGGGGCCCGAAGCCGTTCGACATCAGGCCGAACACGCGGTCGCCGACGTCGAGGCCGGTGACACCGGGCCCGATCTCGGTGATCACGCCCGAGCCTTCGCTGCCGAGGGTGGCCGCACCGGGGTACATGCCCAGCGCGATCAGGACGTCGCGGAAGTTGAGCCCGGCGGCCCGCACCGCGATCCGGACCTCGCCCTCAGCCAACGGCGCGACTGCTTCGGGCGACGGCACCAGCGTGAGGTTCTCCAGGGTGCCGCGACCGGTGGTGTCCAGCCGCCAGGCTCCCTCGGGCGGGGCCAGTTCCGTGGACGAGGCTGTGGTGGCCAGGCGCGGGGTGAGTGCCCGGCCGTCACGCAAGGCGATCTGAGGCTCGTCGACGGCCAGGATCCGGCCGTCGGGCAGGGTCTCGGCGTCGACCAGCACGAACCGCCCGGGGTTCTCCGACTGCGCGGCACGCACCAGCCCCCAGACCGCGGCGTGCGCGAGGTCGGTCACCGCTTCGCCGTCGCCCGCGGCGACCCCGCCCCGGGTGTGGACGACAAGCGGACCATCCGGCTCGTCTTCGAGCCACCGCTGGACGATCTCGAGAACGGCGGCCGTCGTTTCGTGGACACGCTCGGCGGAGTCGCCGCCACGCGGCACCGAGAAAACGGACTCCGCGGGCAGGGCTTCGCCGGTCTCCGGGAGCGGGACCGGGCGCCAGGCGACCCGGTAGAGCGAGTCGTGTCCCTTGCGTGACAGGGCGTCGCCCGAGATCTCGCGCAGCGTCAACTCTTCGGCTGAGACGACCGGGCGGCCGGTGCCGTCGGCGACCAGGACCTCGAACCCGTCGGGACCGGACGGCCGCAGCCTGACACGGAGCCGGGTCGCGCCCGCGGCGTGCAGGCGTACCCCGGACCAGGCGAACGGGAGCCGCGTGCCGTCGTCGCCGCCCGCGAGGCCGAGGGTGTGGAGCGCGGCGTCGAGCAGTGCCGGATGCACGCCGAACCGGGCGGCGTCGGCGTGCTGCTCCTCCGGGAGTTCGACCTCCGCGAACAGGTCTTCACCCGCTCGCCACGCCGCACGGAGGCCACGGAACGCCGAGCCGTACTCGAGACCGGTGGCGGCGAGCCGCTCGTAGACGTCACCCACCGGGACGGCTTCGGCGTTCTGCGGCGGCCAGGTCGTCAACCCGGCCGGTTCGACGGCTCCGGCGGCCGAAAGCAGACCGGTCGCGTGCCGCTGCCAGCCGTCTTCGCCTTCCTCGCGCGAGTGGATCTCGACGGTCCGGCGACCGGTGTCGTCGGCCGCGCCGACCAGCGCGGACAGCTGGGTCGCACCGCGCTCGGGCAGGACGAGCGGCGCTTCGAGGGTCAGGTCTTCGAGGTGGCCGCAGCCCGCCTCGTCCCCCGCGCGCAGGGCGATCTCGACGAACGCGGTGCCCGGCAGCAGGACCACGCCCCCGACCCGGTGTCCGGCCAGCCACGGCTGGGCGTGCCCGGACAACCGGCCGCTGAGCAGGAATCCGCCGTCGCCCGGCAGTGCCGCGGCCGCGCCGAGCAGCGGGTGATCGGGAGCGCCGAGCCCGGCGGCGGTGACATCGCCCGCGGCGCCGCCCGCCGACGAGAGCCAGAAACGGCGGTGTTGGAAGGCGTAGGTGGGCAGGTCGATGGGCTTTCCACCGTCGAGCAGAGCGGTCAGATCGACGTTCACGCCGTGGACGTGCAGGCCCGCGACCGCCGTCAGCAGCGTCTCCACCTCCGGCCGGTCGCGCCGGAGTGCCGGAACGACGACCGCGTCCTCGGCGCTTTCCTTGGCCATCGCGGTCAGGACGCCGTCGGGCCCGATCTCCAGGAACCGCGTGACGCCCTCGGCTTCCAGGAACTTAACCGAATCGTGGAACCGCACAGCGTCACGGACATGGCGGACCCAATAGTCCGAAGTGGACACATCCGCCAGACCACCCGACACGATCGGAATCCTCGGCGCCGCGAACGTCAGGCTATCGGTGACGGCGCGGAACTCGTCGAGTATCGGCTCCATCAACGGCGAGTGGAACGCGTGACTCACGGTGAGCCGCTTGCTCTTGCGGCCCTCGAACTGAGAGATCACCGCGGCGACAGCGTCCTCGTCACCCGAAACGACCACTGACTCCGGACCGTTGATAGCCGCCAGCGACACCCGCTCGGTCAGCAGCGGCGTCACCTCGGCTTCCGTCGCCTGCAACGCCACCATCGCGCCGCCGGTGGGCAAGGCCTGCATCAACCTGCCCCGCGCCGACACCAGCTTGGCGGCATCGTCGAGGGAAAGCACGCCCGCGACGTGAGCTGCAGCGATCTCACCGACCGAATGCCCGGCCAGGAAGTCCGGCCGGACACCCCAGCTCTCCACCAGGCGGAACAGCGCCACTTCAAGAGCGAACAACGCGCACTGCGTGTTCGCGGTCTGGTTCAACTCGTCAGCCGACAAGTCCCTGAGCGGCTGCTCGAACCGGGAACACACGTCGTCATAAGCCTCGGCGAACACCGGGAAACGCTCAGCCAGCTCACGACCCATTCCGAGCCGCTGACTGCCCTGACCGGTGAACAGGAACGCCGTCCGGCCCTCCGTCGCGCGGCCGGTGACAGTGAGGTTCTCCAGCGCGCCCAGCAGGGTTTCCCGGCCTGCGGCCACGACGGCGGCCCGGTGCTCCAGGGCCGCTCGGGTGGTCGCCAGCGAGAAGGCGACGTCGGTCAAGGCGGCGGGCGTCTCGGCGAGGAAGTCCCGCAAGCGCAGCGCTTGGTCTTGCAGGGCCGTTTCACTCCCGGCGGACAGGACGAACGGCGCCGGGCCCTCACCGGATTCGGCGGCCTCCATCGGAGCGGGCCCCTGCTCCAGGACGACGTGCGCGTTGGTGCCGCTGATCCCGAACGACGACACCGCCGCTCGCCGGGGACGCCCGGCGTCCGGCCAGGGGCGCGCCTCGGTCAGGAGGGAGACCGCGCCCGCCGTCCAGTCCACATGAGACGAAGGTTCGGTGACGTGCAGCGTCTTCGGCAGCACCCCGCGGCGCATCGCCTCGACCATCTTGATCACGCCCGCCACCCCGGCGGCGGCCTGGCTGTGCCCGATGTTCGATTTGATCGATCCGAGCCACAGCGCGGCGTCCTCCCGGCCCTGACCGTAGGTCGCCAGCAGCGCTTGCGCCTCGATCGGGTCACCCAGCGTGGTACCGGTCCCGTGTGCCTCGACGGCGTCCACTTCGGACGGTTCCAGGCGTGCGTCGGCCAAAGCCCGCCGGATCACCCGCTGCTGCGAAGGACCGTTCGGTGCGGTCAGCCCGTTGGACGCGCCGTCCTGGTTCACCGCCGAACCCCGGACGACGGCCAGGATGCGGTGTCCGTTGCGCTCGGCGTCGGAGAGCCGCTCGACGAGCAGCATGCCGACGCCTTCGGACCAGGACGTGCCGTCCGCACCATCCGAAAAGGACTTCGAACGACCGTCCGGTGCCAAACCTCGCTGACGGCTGAAGTCGACGAACGTCTCCGGCGTGGCCATCACGGTCACCCCGCCGGCCAGCGCGAGCGAGCATTCGCCGCGCCGCAACGCCTGTGCCGCCAGATGCAGCGCCACCAGCGACGACGAACACGCGGTGTCGACAGTGACGGCAGGGCCTTCGAGACCGAAGGTGTAGGAAACCCGCCCGGACAGCACGCTTCCGGAGTTGCCGGTGCCGAGGTAACCCTCGACGTCGTCGGGAACGACCGTGGCGCCGGTGAGGTAGTCATGGTACATCTGCCCGGCGAAGACGCCGGTGTCGCTGCCCCGCAGCGTTCCGGGGTCGATCCCGGCCCGTTCGAAGGCTTCCCACGAGACCTCCAGCAGCAACCGCTGCTGTGGGTCCATGCCCAGTGCCTCACGCGGCGAGATCCCAAAGAAACCGGCGTCGAAATCGCCTGCCTCGTGGAGGAATCCGCCCTCGCGCACGTAGCTCTTCCCCGCCTTGCCGGGGTCCGGGTCGTAGAGACCGTCGACGTCCCAGCCGCGGTCGGCCGGGAAGAGCGAGATGCCGTCGCGGCCCTCCGCGACCAGCCGCCAGAGGTCCTCCGGCGAGGCGACCCCGCCGGGGTACCGGCATGCCATGCCGATGATGGCGATCGGCTCGTCGGCCGCCGTCGTGGGCCCCTGAACCGGGGCTTCGGGCGCGGCGCCGAACAGTTCGGCGGCGAGCAGCTCCGCGAGCGCCTTCGGGGTGGGGTGATCGAACACCGCGGTCGCGGGCAGCCGGAGCCCGGAAGCGGCGTTGAGGCCGTTGCGCAGTTCCACCGCGGTCAGCGAGTCGAAACCCAGCTCCCGGAACGGACGGGCCGGTTCGACGGCGCCGGCGTCCCGGTGGCCGAGTACGTCGGCGACCTGGCCGCGCACCAGCGCGAGCAGTTCCCGGTCCCGCTCCTCGGCGGGCAGCGACGCCAGCCGGTCACGCAGTTCCCGCGCGGCGGGGGCGGCCGACGCGGTCCGCCGGGACTTCCCGGCGAAGGCCCGCAGGAGCGGCACGTCCGTGACGCTCCCGCGCAGCGCGGGCACGTCGAGCCGCATCGGCACGAACAGCGGTTCGCCCGTCCCCACGGCGAAGTCGAACAGGGTCAAGGCGTCGCCGACCGGGAGCGGCAGCAGACCGGAGCCCGCCATCCGCGCGCGATCGGTCCCGGCGAGCGCTCCCGCCATCCCGTCGCCGGTCTCCCAGAGCCCCCACGCGAGCGAGGTCGCGGGCAGGCCCCGTTCCCGGCGGCGCGCGGCCACCGCGTCGAGGGCGGCGTTGGCGGCGGCGTAGTTGGCCTGCCCCGCACTGCCGAGCACCCCGGCCGCGGAGGAGAAGAACACGAGGTGGGCGTCACCGGCCAGTTCGTCCAGCAGGAGCGCGCCGTCCACTTTGGACCTCAGGACGGTTTCGAATCGGTCCCGAGTGAGATCGGCGAGCAGGCCGTCGTCGAGGACGCCCGCGGCGTGGACGACCGCGGTCAGCGGAACGCCGTCGAGCAATGCCGTCAGCTGGTCGCGATCCGCGACGTCGCAGGCGACGATCCGGGCCTGCGCGCCGAGGTCCGCCAGTTCGGCGGCCAGCTCGCTCGCGCCTTCCGCGGCGGGACCGCGGCGACCGGCGAGGATCAGGTTCCGCACACCGCGTCGTGTGACGAGGTGCCGGGCGAGTTCGGTGGCGAGCGCGCCGGTGCCGCCGGTGATCAGGACCGTTCCTTCCGGGTCCCAGCCCGGTCCGGTTTCGCCCCCGCGCACCGGGGTGAGCCGCGGGACACGGACCTCACCCTCACGCACGATGGCTTCGGTCTCGCCGGAGGCCACGATCCCGGCCAGCAGGCCGTCCGTGAGCGCGGCGGGGTCGTCGGCGTCGCCGAGCACGAACCGGCCGGGGTACTCCTCCCGCGCCGAACGCATCAGTCCCCAGACCGCCGCCTGCGCAGGATCGGTGAACGCGCCGCTGGTCAGGAACACCACGGGCCCCTCGCCCGGCTCCACGGCGAGCTCCCGGGCGTATGCCGTCGCATGCCGGACGTCGTCCATGTCCACAAAGGACTCAACTGTGGTTTCCCCGGCACCGGCGGGCACCGTCACCGGGGTCCAGGTGACGCGGAACAGCGAGTCGCGGGGAAGTGAGGCGGCCGCGGCTGCCGGAGCCCGCAGGCTGAGCGAGCCGACCGACAACACCGGCGCTCCGGCGGGGTCGGTCGCGAAAACGGAGACGGCACCATCGCCCGCAGGACTGAGGCGAACCCGGAGCACCGTCGCGCCGTCGGCGTGCAGGCGGAGATCCGACCAGGCGAAGGGAATCTCCAGCCCCCGCGACTCGCCGACGCCGATGGCGTGCAGGGCGGAGTCGAACAACGCGGGGTGGATCCCGAAGGTGCCAGGAGTGTCGTCCACCTGGACTTCGGCGAACACGTCGCCGTCGCGAGTCCAGACGGCACGGACACCCTGGAAGGCAGGACCGTAGCCAAGTCCTTCGGCTGCCAGGTCCGGGTAGAAGCCTTCGAGGTCGACCGGTTCCGCACCCGAGGGCGGCCACTCGGTCATCTCGTCCTGTGTGGACACTGCGGTACCGAGGTATCCGGAAGCGTGCCGCACCCAGACGTCGTCGTCCTCCGGCCGGGCGTGCACGGTGACCGAGCGCCTGCCCTGATCGTCGGCGGCTCCGACCGCGACCTGCAGCTGGACACCGCCGTTGCCGGGCAGCACCAGCGGCGCTTCCAGATTCAGTTCCTCGACGGCTTCGCAACCGGCCTCGTCGGCGGCAGCGAGCGCGAGTTCCGCGAACGCGGTACCGGGCAGCAGGACGTTTCCGTCCACGACGTGGTCGGCCAGCCACGGCAGCGTGCTCAGCGAGATCCTGCCCGTCAGCAGGATCTCGTCCTCGCCCGCCGGCCGGACCGCGGCGGCGAGCAGGGCGTGCGGCGACGCCTCCAGCCCGGCGGCGGAGACGTCGCGGTGAGCGGTACCGGATTCGAGCCAGAAGTGCTCGTACTGGAACGGATAAGTGGGCAGATCGACGCGCCGCGCACCGGCGAACAGCGGCGCCCAGTCGACGTCGGCGCCGTGGACGTGCAGTCCGGCGACCGCCGTCAGCAGCGTCGTCACCTCGGGGCGGTCCCGCCGCGATGCCGGAAGCACGACGGCGTCCTCGGCGCTTTCCTTCGCCATGGCGGTCAGGACCGCATCGGGTCCGATCTCAAGGAACCGGGTAACGCCCTCGGCCTTCAGGAATCCGACCGAATCGTGGAACCGCACCGCGTCACGGACGTGCCGGACCCAATAGTCCGAAGTGGACACGTCGGCCAAGCCGCCGGACACGATCGGGATCCGCGGCTCGGCGAAGGTCAGCCCCTCCACCACCGCGCGGAAGTCGTCGAGCATCGGCTCCATCAAGGGCGAATGGAACGCATGACTCACCGTGAGGCGCTTGCTCTTCCGGCCCTCGAAGTGGGACACCACCGCCGCGACGGCTTCTTCGTCGCCCGAGACGACCACCGACTCCGGGCCGTTGATCGCGGCCAGCGACACCCGGTCGGTCAGCAGCGGGGCGACCTCCGCCTCGGTCGCCTGAAGCGCCACCATCGCGCCGCCGGTCGGCAACGCCTGCATCAGGCGGCCACGAGCCGACACCAACGTCACCGCGTCGTCGAGAGAGAGCACGTCCGCGACATGAGCCGCCGCGATCTCCCCGACCGAATGCCCGGCCAGGAAGTCCGGCCGGAGGCCCCAGCTTTCGACCAGCCGGAAGAGCGCCACCTCGAAGGCGAACAACGCGCACTGCGTGTTCGCCGTCTGGTTCAGTTCCTCGGCGGACAGCTCCGCGATCGGTCGCTCGAACCGCGAAGATACGTCGTCGAAGGCTTGAGCGAACACCGGGAAACGCTCGGCGAGCTCGCGACCCATCCCGAGCCGCTGACTGCCCTGGCCCGTGAACAGGAACGCCGTCCCGCCGTCGGTCGCCCGTCCTTCCACCAAAGTGGCGGTCAGCAGATCGTCCAGCGTGCCGACCACGGCGGCCCGATGCTCCAGCGCGGTCCGCGTGGTGGCCAGCGAGAACGCGAGGTCCGCCGCGGTGACGTCCGAATCCCGGGCGAGTTCCCGGACGCGTGCCACCTGCTCGCGCAGGGCGGCTTCGGTTTTGCCGGACAGCACGAACGGCACCGGCCCCGCAAACGTAGACGGCGGTTCCTCTTCCGCGGTGGGCTGTTCGAGGACGACGTGGGCGTTCGTCCCGCTGATCCCGAACGAGGACACCGCGGCCCGCCGGGGCCGATCCGTCTTCGGCCACGGCTCGGCCTCGGTCAGCAGCGAGACCGCGCCTTCGGACCAGTCCACATGGGACGTCGGCGCGTCGACGTGCAGGGTCTTCGGCAGCACACCGTGCCGCATCGCCTCGACGAGTTTGATGATCGACGCGACCCCGGCCGCGGCCTGGCTGTGCCCGATGTTGGACTTCACCGAGCCGAGCCAAAGCGGAGTGGTCCGGTCCTGGCCGTAGGTGGCCAGCAAAGCCTGCGCCTCGATCGGGTCGCCGAGCCGGGTGCCCGTGCCGTGCGCCTCCATGGCGTCCACATCGGACGGTGCGAGCCGCGCGTTCGCGAGTGCCTGCCGGATGACCCGTTGCTGGGAAAGACCGTTGGGCGCGGTGAGCCCGTTCGAGGCGCCGTCCTGGTTCACCGCGGATCCGCGCACGACGGCGAGGACGCGGTGCCCGTTGCGCCGGGCGTCGGAGAGCCGCTCGACGAGCAGCATGCCCGCGCCTTCACCCCAGGCGGTGCCGTCGGCGGCCTCGGCGAACGCCTTGATCCGCCCGTCCGCCGCGAGCCCGCGCTGACGGCTGAAGTCCACGAATGCCGCCGGGTTGGCCATCACGGTCACCCCGCCCGCCAAGGCCAGCGAACATTCACCCTGCCGCAACGCCTGTGCCGCCAGATGCAGCGCCACCAGCGAAGACGAACACGCCGTGTCCACCGTGACCGCCGGACCTTCGAGCCCGAAGGTGTAGGAAACCCGCCCGGAGGCGATACTCGCGAAACTCCCGTTGCCGAGGTACGGCTCGAGATCCGCGGGCGGCGTGCCCGCGATGGCCGAGTACTCGTTGTGGATGACGCCCGCGAACACCCCGGTCCGGCTGCCCCGCAGGGAATCCGGCGCGATCCCCGCGCGTTCGATCGCCTCCCAGGAGATCTCCAGCAGCAGCCGCTGCTGCGGGTCCATCGCCAGCGCCTCCCTCGGCGAAATACCGAAGAACGCCGGGTCGAACCGGGCGGCGTCGTGCAGGAAACCGCCTTCCCGGACATAGCTCTTGCCCGGTTTGCCCTGCTCGGGGTCGTAGAGCCCGTCGAGGTCCCAGCCGCGGTCGACCGGGAATCCGGTGAGGCCGGTGCGTTCCCCGGCGACCAGATCCCACAGCTCCTCCGGCGAGCGGACCCCGCCTGGGTAACGGCAGGCCATGCCGATGATCGCGATGGGCTCGCCGGTCAGGCGCCGGTTCTCCCCGCGAAGGCGGTCGGCTTCCTTCAGCGCCGCCCGCAGGGCCTCGACGACCTTGTTCTCGGATGTGGACATCGCAGCTCCAGGGTGTTTCACGTCAGGCGGGGTCGGAAGCGTCGAAAGCGAGTGCGATCAGGCGGTCGGCGTCCATCTCGTCGATGTCCGCGCCGTCGGTCGACTCGGTGGGGCGGTAGCCGGGGTCGGCCAGCCGGGTCAGCAGGTCCAGCACGCCGGCTTCGCGGAGCCGGTCGGCGGGCACCGAGGCGAGGACCGCGCCGATGCGGGCGACCTCGTCGGCGACGGCGTCTTCGGCGGGTGCCAACCGGTCGCCGAGGATTTCGGCGAGCGCGGTGGGCGTCGGATGGTCGAACACGACGGTGGCGGGCAGCCGGAGGCCGGTCGCCGCGTTGAGCCGGTTGCGGAGTTCGACCGCGCTGAGCGAGTCGAACCCCAGCTCCCGGAAGGCCTGCCGGACCCCGACCTGCTCCGGCGAGCCGAAGCCGAGCACCGCGGCGACGTTCGCGCGGATCAGGTCCAGCAGGGCCCGGCCGCGGGCCGCGGGGGCGAGCCCGGCCAGCCGGTCGGCGAGCCCGTCGGTCTGGGCTCCGGTGTCCGCGGCGGCCCGGCGGACCGGCGCCTTCACCAATCCCCGCAGCAGCGGGTGCACCTCCTCGCCCCGCAAGGCGGCGAGGTCGATGTGCATCGGCAGCGGCGCCGGTTCGTATCCGGCACGGGCGGCGTCCAGCAACAGTAGTCCGTCCTCAGTGGACAGAGGACTCATCCCGGAACGCTTGAGCCGGGCGAGATCCGCTTCACCCAGGTGGCCGGTCATCCCGCTCAGCCGGGCCCAGAAACCCCACGCGAGCGAGACCGCGGGCAGTCCCTGCGCACGGCGGTGCCGGGCGAGGGCGTCGAGGAAGCTGTTCGCGGCGGCGTAGTTGCCTTGTCCGGCGTCGCCGAACGCGCCGGCGGCCGAGGAGAACAGGACGAACTCGGCGAGGTCCGCGTCGCGGGTCAGTTCGTGCAGGTTGACCGCGGCGTCGACCTTCGGCCGCAGCACCTTCGCCAGCCGCTCGGGGGTCAGCGTGGCGACGAGGCCGTCGTCCAGGACACCGGCGGCGTGCACCACCCCGGTCAGCGGATGCTCGGCCGGGACAGTGGCGAGCAGGGCGGCCAGCGCCGTGCGGTCGGCCGCGTCGCAGGCGGCGATGGTGACCGACGCCCCGGCCGCGGTCAGTTCCGCTTCGAGTTCCGCCATCCCGGCCGCCACACGACCCCGGCGGCCGACGAGCAGCAGGTGCCGGACACCGCCCACGGTGACCAGATGCCGGGCGACCAGCGCGCCGAGTGTCCCGGTGGCGCCGGTGATCAGCACCGTCCCGTTCTCGTCCATTGTGGACGGGATGGTGAGCACGTTCTTGCCGATGTGCTTGGCCTGGCTCATGAACCGGAAGACCTCGGGTGCGCGGCGCGCGTCCCACACCGTCGGCCGGGGCACCGTGAGAGACCCGGCACCGAACAGCTCCAGCAGTTCGGCCAGGATCTCGCCGATCCTCGGCCGTCCGGCGTCGAGCAGGTCGAACGCGCGGTAGGTGACGCCGGGATGCGCGGCCGCGACCTCGTCCGCGTCACGGATGTCGGTCTTGCCCATCTCCACGAACCGGCCGCCCTCGCCCAGCAGCCGCAGCGACGCGTCGACGAACTCCTTGGCGAGCGAGTCCAGGACGACGTCCATCCGGCCGAACCGGTCCTCGAAGTCCAGCGTGCGGGAGGAGGCGATGTGCTCGTCGTCGAAACCGAGGCCCCGCAGCACTTCCCACTTGCCGGGGCTCGCCGTGGCGAACACCTCGGCGCCGAGGTGGCGGGCCAGCTGGACCGCGGCCATGCCGACACCGCCGGTCGCCCCGTGGATCAGCACCTTCTCCCCCGGCCGGAGCCCGCCGAGGTCGACCAGCCCGTAGTAGGCGGTGAGGAAGACGACCGGCAGTGCCGCCGCTTCGGCGAACGTCCAGTCCACGGGCATTTCCGTGACCGTCCGCCGGTCGGCGATCGCGACCGGGCCGAACGCGCCGTCGAACAAACCGAACACCCGGTCGCCCGGTTTCAGGCCGGTGACGCCGGGACCGATTTCGGTGACGATGCCCGCGCCCTCGCTGCCCATCACCGCGTTGTCCTCGGGATACATGTCGAGGGTGATGAGCACGTCGCGGAAGTTGATGCCGGCGGCCCGGACCTGGATCCGGACCTCGCCGTCGGCGAGCGGCCGGGCGGCCGCGGGCGCCGGGACGAGCGCGAGCGCTTCCAGCATGCCGCGACGGGGCGCGTCCAGCACCCAGGGACCTTCGGGCGGGGCCAGCGTGCCGTCGGCGGAGACCTTGGCGAGCCTCGGCACGAGCAGTTCCCCGTCGCGCCACGCGAGCTGCGCCTCACCGGTGGCCAGCCCCTCGGCGAGCAACGTCGGCGGGAGTTCGGCGTCGCTGTCGAGCAGGACGATCCGGTCGGGATTCTCGGCCTGCGCGGACCGGACCAGGCCCCAGGCCGCCGCGGCCGGCAGGTCGCGGACGTCCGCGCCGCGGGTGTGCAGCACCAGCCGCGCGTCGGCGAACCGCTCGTCGCCGAGCCAGGTCCGGACCAGGTCGAGCACCCGGGCGGCCGTGCGATGGACGCTCTCGGTGAGGTCCCCGGCCTCGGATCCCACCGGCACCAGCACCACGTCGGGGATCTCGGTGAGCGCGGTCAGGTCGCCGTCGGACAGGACGGTGACGGTCGGCGTCTCGACGGCTTCCGGCGTGGCCGCCGGAGCCCAGTCGACGCGGAACAGCGAGTCCGGACGCCGGACTCCCGGCAGGGCGGCTGGCCGCGTGACCAGGCCTTCGACGGTCGCGACCGGCGCTCCCGCCGGATCGGCCGCCGTCACCGCGACGGTGTCCGCCCCCACGGTGAGCCGGACCCGCAGGGCGGTGGCGCCGACGGCGTGCACGGTGACCCCGGTCCACGCGAACGGCAGTTCCGCGCCGTCGCCGGACCGGACGGTACCGAGGGCGTGGAGGGCGGCGTCGAGCAACGCCGGATGCAGGCCGAACCGGTCCGCTCCCTCGGCGTCGGGCAGGACGACCTCGGCGAAGACGTCGGAACCCAGGGTCCAGGCCGCTCGCAGCCCCTGGAACGCCGGGCCGTAGCCGTAACCCTGCTCCTCGGCGTCGGCGTAGAAGCCGTCGAGGTCGACGCTCGTCGCGCCGGCGGGCGGCCATTCGGTCAGGCCCTCTCCCGGGGTTTCCTCCGAAGTCAGGAAGCCGGACACGTGCCGCACCCAAGTGTCGTCACCGGATTCGGCCTGGGAGTGCACGGTGACCTCGCGGCGTCCGTCCACTTCGGACCCCAGGACGACCTGGACGCGGACGCCGCCCTGCTCGGGAAGCGGCAGCGGGGCTTCGAGGGTCAGCTCGTCGATCCGGCCGCAGCCCGCGTGGGTTCCGGCCTGCAACGCCAGCTCCACGAACGCGGTACCCGGCAAAAGCACCGTGCCCTGCACCGCGTGGTCGGCCAGCCACGGCTGGGCGGCCGTCGAGATCCGGCCGGTGAGCAGCAGGCCGCCGGACCCCGGCAGCGCGGTCGCGGCGGTGAGCAACGGATGCCCGGTGGCGCCGAGACCGAATCCGGCGGCGTCACCGGGTTCCCCGGCGTCGGTGAGCCAGAACTCCTGATGCTGGAAGGCATAGGGCGGCAGGTCCACCCAACCCGCCTCGGGCAGCAACGCGGCCCAGTCGGGGCTGAGGCCGTGGACGTGCGCCTCGGCCAGGGAGGTGACGAACCGGGTCGGTCCGCCCTCGTCACGGCGAAGACTCGCGAGCGCGACGGCGGGCACGGCGGCCTCTTCGACGAGTTCGGTCAGCCCGGCGACCAGCACCGGATGCGGGCTCGTCTCGACGAAGAACCGGAACCCGTCCGCGATCAGCCGCCGCACCGCCTGGTCGAACCGGACGGTGGCCCGGAGATTACGGAACCAGTAGGCCGCGTCGAGCGTGGTCGTGTCGATCGGCTCACCGGTGACGGTCGAATACATCGGTAGCTCGGCTTCGCGCGGCGTGATTCCTTGTAGCGCCGTCACGACCTCCTGCTCGATCGCGTCGACGTGAGCCGAGTGCGACGCGTAGTCCACCGGGACCCGCTTCGCCCGCACGTCGAGCAGTTCGCACCGCTTGAGCAGCACCTCCAGCCCGGCGACGTCACCGGACACGACGACGGAAGCCGGGCCGTTCACCACGGCCACGGAAACACCGTCGGGCAACAATTCCCGGACGCGATCCTCGGAGGCCGCGACCGACACCATCCCGCCCAGTCCGGACAGCGCCAGGATCGCCTTGCTGCGCAGGCAGACCACGCGTGCGGCGTCTTCCAGCGACAGCGCGCCCGCGACATACGCGGCCGCGATCTCGCCCTGCGAATGCCCGACCACGGCGGCGGGTTCGATCCCGCACGCCCGCCAGAGCCGGGCCAGCGACGCCATCACCGCGAACAGCACCGGTTGGACGACGTCCACCCGCTCCAGCGCCGCCGCGTCGGACAGGACATGCGTCAGCTTCCAGTCCACATGGGACAGCAGCGCGGCCTCGCAGTCGGCCATCGCCTCGGCGAAGACGGCCGACGATCCCAGCAGGTCCACCGCCATCCCGGTCCACTGCGACCCCTGGCCGGGGAAGACGAAAACGGCTTTGCCATTCTCGGCGGCCCCATCGACCACGTGGGGCGCGGGGATGGCGTCGGCCAGCGCGCGCAGCCCGGCGGTCAACCCGGCGCGGTCGCCCGCCACCACCACGGCACGGTGGTCCAGCGCGGACCTGGTCACCGCGAGCGCGCGGGCCACCGCGGGCAGGGAGACGTCGTCGGCGAGGTGCCCGGCGAGCCGGTCCGCCTGCGCGGCCAAGGCCGCGGACGTCTTTCCGGACAGGACGAACGGCAGCACGTCCCCACCGAGCGGTGACGTGTCCGAAGTGGACTGTTCGACCGGCTCCGCCTGCTCCAGGACGACGTGCGCGTTGGTCCCGCTGATCCCGAACGACGAGACCGCGGCGCGCCGGGGCCCGCCGGTTTCCGGCCAGGCGACGGGCTCGGCCAGCAGGGACACGTTCCCGGATGTCCAGTCGACCTTGGTCGTCGGCGTGCCGAGGTTGAGCGTGCGCGGCAGCACACCGTGGTGCATCGCCTGCACCATCTTGATGATCCCGCCGACGCCCGCCGCGGCCTGGGTGTGGCCGAGGTTCGACTTCAGCGAACCCAGCCACAGCGGCCGGTCGCGGTCCTGGCCGTAGGTGGCGAGCACCGCCTGCGCCTCGATCGGATCACCCAGCGGCGTCCCGGTGCCGTGCGCCTCCACGGCGTCCACATCGGACGGTTTGAGACCGGCGTCCGCCAAGGCCCGGCGGATCACCCGTTGCTGCGACGGCCCGCTCGGTGCGGTGAGGCCGTTCGACGCGCCGTCCTGGTTGACCGCGCTCCCCCGCACGATCGCGAGGACGCGATGGCCATTGCGGCGGGCGTCGGAAAGGCGTTCCACCAAGAGCATCCCGACGCCTTCGCTCCACACCGTGCCGTCGGCGCCGTCCGAAAAGGACTTGCAGCGGCCATCGGGGGCGAGGCCGCGCTGACGGCTGAAGTCCACGAAGACCTCAGGCGTGGCCATCACGGTCACCCCGCCAGCCAGCGCCATCGAGCATTCACCGCGCCGCAAGGCCTGCGCGGCCAGGTGCAGTGCCACCAGCGATGACGAACAGGCCGTGTCGATCGTGACCGCCGGGCCTTCCAGCCCGAAGGTGTAGGCGACCCGGCCGGAGTGGATGCTGGCCGAGGTCCCGTTGCCGAGGTAACCCTCGACGTCGTCGGGTACGCGGTTCAGCCCGGTCGCGTAGTCGTGGTACATCACCCCGGCGAACACGCCGGTTCCGCTGCCGCGCAAGGATTTCGGGTCGATCCCGGCCCGTTCGACGGCTTCGTGGGAGATCTCCAGCAACAGCCGCTGCTGCGGGTCCATCGCCAGCGCCTCCCGCGGTGAGATCCCGAAGAAGCCGGGATCGAACTGCCCGGCGTCGTGCAGGAAACCGCCCTCGCGCACGTAGGTCGTGCCGCGGTGGTCGGCGTCGGGGTGGTAGACGCCGTCGGTGTCCCAGCCGCGGTTCTCGGGGAACCAGGTGATGCCGTCGTTCCCGTCGGCGACCAGGCGCCACAGGTCGTCGGGTGTGCTCACCCCGCCCGGATAGCGGCAGGCCATGCCGATGATCGCGATCGGCTCGTCGGCTTCGACCGGAGCAGGCTCGGCCTGGACCGGGGCGGATCCGGCGGCGAGGAAGGTCGCGACCGCACGCGGGTTCGGGTGGTCGAACACCAGCGTCGGCGCGATCTTCAGCCCGGTGGCCGCGATCAGCCGGTTGCGCAGTTCCACGGCGGCGAGCGAATCGAAGCCGACCTCGGTGAACGCGCGGTCCGGGTCGATCGCGTGGGCGTCCGGGTGGCCCAGTACGGCGGCGACCGTCGTCCGGACGAGGTCGAGCAGGGCCGCCTCGTCCAGTCCGCCGCGCGGCGCGGCCGAGGTCGCCGAGCGGGTGACCCGGACGAGTCCGCCGAGGACGGCCGGAAGTCCTTCGGCGGTGGCGCGGGCGCGCAACGCGGCACGGTCCATCCGCATCGGCAGCAGCACCGGCCGGTCCGCAGCCAGCGCGGCGTCGAACAGCGCGAGGCCGTCCACTTCGGACAGTGCGCGCTGGCCGGAACGCTCGATCCGGCGCAGCCCCGCCTCGTCGAGCCGTGCGCCCATCCCGGTGGCCCACAGGCCCCAGCCCAGCGCGGCGCCGGGGCGGCCTTCCGCACGGCGGCGGAGGGCGAGCGCTTCGAGGAAGGCGTTGGCCGCCGCGTAGTTGGCCTGCCCCGCGCCGTCGAAGGTGGCCGCGGACGAAGAGAACAGCACGAACGCCGACAGGTCGAGGTCCCGGGTGAGTTCGTCCAGGACGAGCGCGCCGGTGACCTTCGGCCGCAGGACGGCCGCGAGCCGCTCGTGGTCGAGCGTGGTGATGGTCGCGTCGTCGAGCACACCGGCGGCGTGGACGACCGCCGTCACCGGGTGCTCGGCGAGCAGTGCCGCGACGGACTCGCGGTCGGCGATGTCGCAGGCGGCGACGGTGACGTCGGCGCCCAGCGCGGTGAGGTCGTCGACGAGCGGGCCCGCGGCACCGCGTCGGCTCACGAGAAGCAGGCTGCGTACCTCGTGCCGCTCGACCAGATGCCGGGCCAGCAGCCCGGCGAGACCGCCGGTCCCGCCGGTGATCAGCACCGTGCCGCCGGTGGTGAACGACGCCGGGGCCGGGCTCGGCACACGCGTCAGCCTGGGGACCAGCACCACGCCGTCGCGGACGGCGAACTCGGGTTCGCCGGAAGCCAGACCGGCGGCGAGGCCGTCTTCTCCCGTGACGTCGGCCAGCACGAGCCGGTCCGGGTGTTCGGCCTGCGCGGAACGCACGAGCCCCCATACGGCGGCCGCGGCGGGATCAGGGTTTTCGGTGGCGACGGCACCGTCAGTGAGCAGCGCCAGCCGGGCCGGGGCGAACCGGTCGTCGGCGAGCCACGTCTGGACGAGGTCCAGCACGCTTTCGAGAGTGGTGCAACGGACCGCGACGACCGGTGGCACGTCGTCGACGGCGGTGAGGTCCGGATAGAGCCGGTACTCGGCGGCGCCCGGCGTCCCGGGAAGCGAGATCCAGTCGACGCCGTAAAGCGCGCCGTCCTGCGCGCGGGGCGCGGCGGCAAGGGGACGCAACGCCAAGGATTCCACCGACGCGACGGGTTCGCCCGCGCCATCGGCCACTTTCAGGGACACCGAGTACGTCCCGGCTTCGGCACCCGCGACGTGGTTCTCGAGCTTGACGCGCAGAACGTCGGCGCCGCGCGCGTGCAGCGTCACGCCGGACCACGCGAACGGCAGTGCCGCGGGGCCGCCACCGCCCCCCGAGCCGAGTTCGAGCACGTGCAGGGCCGCGTCCAGCAGCGCCGGATGCACGCCGAACCCGCCCTGGGTCTCCGGCACGGCGGCGACCTCGGCGTAGAGGTCGTCACCGGACCGCCACGCGGCGCGCAGGCAGCGGAACGCCGGCCCGTAGTCAAGGCCGGAATCGGCGAGCCGGTCGTAAAGATCGGAAAGGTCGAGGGGCTCACCGGCGGGCGGCCACGCGCCGAAGTCGGGTGCGGGCGCCGCGGCGCCGAGCGTGCCCGAAGCGCAGCGCGTCCACTCGTCGTCCTCGGTGTCACGGAAGAAGATCAGCAGCCTGCTGTCCCGGACCGACACCTGAACCTGAACGCCCGACTCGGAAAGCATCAACGGCACTTCCAGGGTCAGTTCTTCGACGCCGCCGGCCCCGGCGAGCTCCGCGGCCCGTAGCGCCAGTTCGAGCAGCGCGGTACCCGGCAGCACCACGTCACCACCGACGACGTGGTCGGCGAGCCAGGGCTGGGTGAGCGGGGACAACCTGCCGGAAAGCAGCAGGGCACCGTCTTCGGCCGTGGTGACCGAGGCCCGCAGGAGCGGATGCCCGGTGTCGCCCAGACCGTAGGCGCCGGGATCCCCGGCGGTGTCCTGGTCGATCAGCCAGTACCGCTGGCGCTCGAAGGCATAAGTCGGCAAATCGGCCCTCGGGTGCTCGCCGAACACCTGAGGCCAGCCGAGTTCGGTGCCGCGGACCCACAGCTCGGCCAGCGACGCGGCGAGCGCCTCCGCCTCCGGCCGCGAGCCGCGCAGGCTCGGCACGAGCGCCGGTCCCTCGCCGTCGAGGACTTCGGCGGCCATCGGCGTCAGCACCGCGTCCGGGCCGAGTTCCAGGAGCACGTCGACGCCGAGTTCGTCCAGCCGCCGCACGCCGTCGGCGAACCGCACCGGGCGGCGCACGTGCTCCACCCAGTATTCCGGTGCCGTCGCCTCGGTGAGAAGCTCACCGGACACAGTGGATACCAGCGGGATCGCCGGCTTCCGGAAGGTGAGGATCTCGGCGAACCGGCGGAATTCGTCGAGCATCCCGTCCATGTGGTGCGAGTGGAAGGCGTGGCTCACCTTGAGCCGTTTGGTCTTGCGCCCGGCGAACGCCGCGGCGAGTTCCTCGACCGCGGCCTCGTCACCGGAGACGACCACCGACCGCGGGCCGTTGACGGCCGCGATCGCGAGGCGGTCGCCCAACAGCGGCAGGATCTCGTCCTCCGTCGCCTGCACGGCGAGCATCGCGCCGCCCTCGCGCGTGTCCTGCATCAGGCGTCCCCGCGCGGCGACGAGCGCGGCGGCGTCGGAGAGCGAGAGCATGCCGGAGACGTGCGCGGCGGCCAGCTCGCCGATCGAGTGGCCGGCGACGTAATCGGGGCGCAGGCCCCAGTGTTCGTACAGCCGGAACAGCGCGACCTCGACGGCGAACAACGCGCACTGCGCGTATTCGGTGCGGTGCAGCAGGCCGGCTTCCTCGGTGCCCTCGTCGGCGAAGGCGATCTCGGCCAGCGGCCGGTCCAGTTGCAGGTCGAGATGCCCGCAGGCGTCGTCGAAAGCGGCGGCGAACACCGGGAACCGGCGGTGCAGTTCGCGGCCCATCCCCGCACGCTGGCTGCCCTGGCCGCTGAAGACGATCCCGATCCGCGCCGTCCCGTGTACCAGGTTCGGCAGAGCTTCACCGGTGGCCAACGCGTCCAGCCCGGCCAGCAGTCCCGCGCGATCGGCGGCCGTCACCACGGCCCGCCGCTCCAGGGCGGACCGGGTGGTGGCGAGCGCGGCGGCGACGGCGGGGAGGTCACTGTCCGGCAGGGCTTCACGCAGCCGGGCGGCCTGACGGCGCAGGGCCTTCTCGTCGCGGCCGCTGACGGGGAACAGCCAGGTGGGCCACGCTTCCGGCGCCCGCTCCGGCTCGTCCTCGGCGGGGGCCTGTTCGAGGACGGCGTGCGCGTTGGTCCCGCTCATCCCGAACGACGACACCGCCGCGCGGCGGGGCGCCCCGGTCTCCGGCCAAGCCGCGGTCTCGCCGAGCAGTTCGACGGCACCGGACGACCAGGCGACCTTCGGGGTGGGTTCGTCGGCGTGCAGAGTCTTGGGCAGCACACCGTGCCGCATCGCCTGCACCATCTTGATCACCCCGGCCACCCCGGCGGCCGACTGGGTGTGCCCGATGTTCGACTTGACCGAACCGAGCAGCAGCGGGCGTTCGCGGTCGCGGCCGTAGGTGGCCAGCAGTGCCTGCGCCTCGATCGGGTCGCCGAGAACGGTACCGGTGCCGTGTGCTTCGACGGCGTCCACTTCGGACGGTGCGAGCCCGGCGTTCGCCAGCGCCCGCCGGATCACCCGCTGCTGCGCGGCGCCGTTGGGCGCGGTGAGACCGTTGCTGGCGCCGTCGGAGTTGATCGCGGTTCCGCGGACGACGGCGAGCACCCGGTGCCCGTTGCGCCGGGCGTCGGAAAGCCTTTCCAGCACCAGCATCCCGACACCTTCGGACCAGCCGGTGCCGTCCGCCGCGGCGGAGAACGGCTTGCAGCGCCCGTCCGGCGCGAGCCCGCGCTGACGGCTGAAGGCGAGGAAACCGCCGGGGCTCGACATCACCGCGACGCCACCGGCCACCGCGATCGGGCACTCCCCCAACCGCAGCGCCTGCCCGGCCAGATGCAGGGCCACCAGCGACGACGAGCACGCGGTGTCCACGGTGACCGTCGGTCCCTCGAACCCGAAGACGTACGAGACGCGGCCCGACGCGACGCTCGCCGCGTTACCGGTCAGCAGATAGCCTTCGAGACCTTCTTCCGCACCACCGAGACGCGGTCCGTACTCCTGGGTCTCCGCGCCGACGAACACGCCGGTCGCACTCCCCCGCAAGGTGGCGGGATCGATCCCCGCCCGCTCGAAGGCCTCCCACGACGTCTCCAGCAGGAGCCGCTGTTGCGGATCCATCGCCAGCGCCTCACGCGGCGAGATCCCGAAGAACCCCGCGTCGAAATCCCCTGCGCCGTCGAGGAAACCGCCTCGCCGGGTGTAGGTCTTTCCGGGCACCCCGGGGTCGGGGTCGTACAGCGATTCCACGTCCCAGCCGCGGTCGGCCGGGAAGTCCGACGTCGCGTCCCCACCCTCGGTGACCAGCCGCCAGAGGTCCTCCGGCGAAGCGATCCCACCCGGATAACGGCAAGCCATACCGACGATCGCGATCGGCTCGTCGTCGGCGATCGCCTGGTAGTCCTCGATCTCGGCCACGGCCTCACCGGCGAGCAGATCACGCAGATGACCGGCGAGCGCCGACGGCGTCGGGTGGTCGAAGACGAGCGTCACCGGCAGTTCCAGCGCGGTGGCCGCGGAGATCCGCCGGTGCAGTTCCACCGCCGCGAGGGAATCGAACCCGAGTTCGGCGAAGGGCGTACCGGGCGCGGCCGTCCCCGCCCCCGGCTTCGCCTCCAGCACCGCTTCGGTCTCGGCGACGACCAGCGCGGCGAGCGCCCGCCGCCGCTCCCCGTCCGGGGTTTCGTCGAAAGCGGCCAGCACCGTGGCCCAGTCCGGCCGAACACGTCGAGTTCGCAGAATCAGTTCGTCTCGCATGGTCCGCATTTCGGGTTCGAGGATGGGATTCCGAAGCTAGTGCGGGAACGGACCCCTTTCGCACCCCTACGTCCCCCTGTTCACGGTCGGGCGCGGGGTGGGGGCAGGGGTCGGCGCGGCGGCGGCGTCGGGTCTGGGCGCACGTCGCGAAAGCCACTTTCGCGACGTGTGACGTCCCGAAAGTGGCTTTCGCGACACCCTGCCCGGTATCCGACTGGGCCGAAGGCTCCCTTTACCGCATCACACGCGGTGAAGGGAGCCTTCAGCCCACAGCCGAGCCCATCACCCGCTGCATAGAAGTCAGCGCCCGAGGAGCTCCGCCAGTTCCCGCTTGAGGATCTTCCCGCTGGGCCCGAGCGGCATCACGTCCAGGAACTCCACCCGGCGCGGATACTTGTAGGCCGCGACGCGCTTCTTGCTCCACGCCACCAGTTCCGCCGCCAGCTCCGGCCCGGGCGCCCGATCGGAAGCGGCCACCACGACGGCGCAGATCTCCTCGCCGTACCGCTCGTCCGGCACGCCGACGACCGCGACCTGGGCGATCGCGGGATGCCGGGCCAGCACTTCCTCGATCTCGCGTGGATATACGTTGTAGCCGCCGCGGAGGATCATGTCCTTCTTGCGGTCCACAATGGACAGATAGCCGTCGTCGTCGAGGAAGCCCAGGTCACCGCTGCGGAACCAGCCGTCCACGATCGCGGCCGCCGTCGCCTCGGGGCGGTTCAGGTAGCCCGCCATCACGTTGTGGCCCCGCACGACGATCTCGCCGACCTCGCCCGGCGGCACGGGTTCGATCCGGTCTTCGGTCTCGGCACGCACGATGGCGACGTCCACGCCCCAGATCGGTTTGCCGACGGTGCCCGCGCGGGTCGGCCACGCGCGCTGGTTGTAGGCCACCACGGGCGAGGTCTCGGTGAGGCCGTATCCCTCGTAGATCGGGCAGTCGAACACGGCCTCGAACCGCTCCAGCAGCGCCACGGGCAGCGACGAACCGCCGGAGAAGGCCCGGTCGAGTTTGGGCCGCCGCGGCTCGTCCTCGGCGGCCTCCAGCAACGCGACGTACATCGTCGGCACGCCCATGAACAGCGAACAGTTCTGCTCCACCATCAGCTCCAGCGCCTGGCGCGCGTCGAACCGCGACATCAGCACCATCGTCGCGCCGGCGCGGAAACAGGTCGCCATCCCGCAGATCTGGCCGAAGGTGTGGAACAGCGGCAGGCAGCCGAGCAGCACGTCGTCGGCGTGGAAGTCGAACGGCGACAGCATCGTGGTGGAGACGTTCAGCACGATGCTCAGGTGGGTCAGCATCGCGCCCTTGGGTTTGCCGGTGGTCCCCGAGGTGTAGAGGATCAGCGCGAGGTCCGCGGGTTCGCGCGGTTCGTACCGTTCGATCTCGGCCGCGTCCCCGGCGAGGACGTCGAGGCGGACGCGGCCGGTGTCGGAGTCCTCCAGCATCGTCAGGACTTCGACACCGGCCGCATCGGCGGCCTCGCCGCCCTGCTCCAGCAGGGCGGCTCCGCAGATCAGCACCCGGGCGTCGCAGTCGCTGAGGATGTAGTGGATCTCCTCCGCGACGAGCAACGTGTGCACCGGCACGACGACCGCGCCGAGCGCCAGCGCGCCGAAGTAGACCATCGGGAACTCCGGCGTGTTCGGCAGGAGCAGCACGACCCGGTCGCCGGCGGCGACCCCCTGGTCCCGGAGCGCGGAGGCGTACCTCTTCGCCCCGGCCCAGAGTTCCCGGTAGGAGAACGGTTCCCCGTCGAACACGAGCGCGGGGTGGTCCGGCCGCCTGCCCGCCGAATCGGCGAGGACGGCCGTGAGGGACAAGGACACCGGACTCCCCTCTCAGCCGCGCGGCAGGCCGAGATCCAGCCAGATCTGGTCCAGCGCCTCGACCATTTTCTGCACGTCGCTGCCGGTGTGCACCGCCGACGGGGCCGTGCGCAGGATCTCCTGTCCGAACGGGACACTCGGCGCGTTGATCGACTGGATGTAGATCCCGTGCCGCTGCAACAGGAGTTCGTGCACCTTCTTGCACAGCGCGTCGTCGCCGACCAGGATCGACACGATATGCGACTCGTCCGAGAGGAACGGGATGCCACGCTCGGCGAGCAGTTTGTGCAGCAGCTGCGCGTTGTCGGCGAGGATCTCGCGCTCCCGCTCCGACGAACGCAGGTGCCGGACGGCGGCGAGCGCTCCGGCGGCCACGGCGGGCGGCAGCGCGGTGGTGAAGATGAACGATCGCGAGTGCGTGCGCACGGCGTCGATCAGCGCGGCGGGCCCGGCGATGTATCCGCCGGTGGTGCCGAAACCCTTGGCCAGCGTGCCCATCACGACGGTGAACTCGTCGGCGATCCCCTCGCGCGCGGCGATCCCGGCGCCTTCGGGGCCGTACATCCCGACCGCGTGCACTTCGTCCACATAGGTCATGGCGTCGTACTGCTTCGCCAGCGCGGCGAACTCGGCCAGCGGCGCGATGTCGCCGTTCATCGAGTAGACCGACTCGAACACGATCATCTTCGGCCGGTCCGCCGGGGCGGCGGCGAGCAGCTCGGCCAGATGCGCGACGTCGTTGTGGCGGAAGATCTTCTTCTCCGCGCCGCTGTGCCGCAGCCCGTCGATGATGGAGGCGTGGTTCTTCTCGTCGGAGAACACGATGCAGTCCTCGGGACGGCCCGCCAGCACGGTCAGCGAACCGTCGTTGGCGGTGTAGCCGGAGGTGAACAGCAGCGCGTCCTCTTTGCCGTGCAGTTCGGCCAGTTCGCGTTCCAGCGCCACGTGGTAGTGGTTGGTGCCCGCGATGTTGCGCGAACCGCCCGCCCCGGCGCCGAATCGCTCGACGGCCTCCTTCATCGCGGAGAGCACGTCCGGGTGCTGGCCCATGCCGAGGTAGTCGTTGCTGCACCAGACGTTGATCTCGGCGACCGCTTCGGCCTCCTCGTACCGGCTGGCCGCCGGGAACCGGCCCGCCTGCCGCCCGATCTCCAGGAAGTCGCGTTTCTGCAGCACTTCGCCTTGCAGGGTGCGCTGGAAGGACTCCAGGTAGGTGGTCATGACGTCAACTCGCTCTCTGGCTCGGCGTGGCTGGACTTGGTGGCGGGTTTCGCCTCTTCGCGGAGGCGGAGCTTGTCCGGCTTCCCCGCGTCGGTCAGCGGAAGCTCGGCGCGGAGCCGGATCTCCGCCGGCACGTGGCTCGGGGACAGCACCCGCGCGACGTGCGCGGCAAGGTCGGCGGGATCCACGTCCCTGCCGCGGCGCGGCACCGCGATCGCGTGCATGTACTCGACGTTGTCCTCGTCGGCGACCCCGAACACCGCGGCCTGCGCGACGTCCGGATGGGCCAGCAGCGCGTTCTCGACCTCGGCCGGATACACCTTGATGCCGTTGGTCTTGATCATGTCGGCGAGCCGGTCGACCAGGTACAGGTAGCCGTTCTCGTCGAGGTAGCCGACGTCGCCGGTGTGCAGCCAGCCGTCGATGAGGACCTTCGAGGTCAGGTCGGGCCGCTTCCAGTAGCCGTCCATCATCATCGGCGACCGGACACAGATCTCCCCGGTCTTCCCGGCGGGCAGCTCGTGCCGCACGTGCGGATCGCGGATTCCTACCTGGACGAACGGGACCGCCTTGCCGACCGTGGTGAGCAGTTCCGGCTTCAGGTGCTCTTCCGGCGACAGCGCGGCGATCACCCAGCTTTCGGTGGTGCCGTAGATCTGGATCAGCTTCGCGCCGAACACCTCCGCGGCCCGGGAGAGCCGCACCGGGGAGGCCGGGCTCCCGCCGTAGTACAGCTCGCGCAGGCTGGAATGGTCGGTGGTGCCCAGTGCCGGATGGTCGAGCAGGTCGTAGAGCTGCGGGGTGGCCAGGTAGACCCGGTTGACCCGGTGGCGTTCCACGGCTTCGAGCACGGCGCCGGCGTCGAACCCCTCGTGCAGGACGATCATCCCGCCGGAGGCGACCGCGTCGTCCACTGTGGACGAGACGGAATGGCTGAGCGGCGTGGTCACCAGCATCGTGCAGCGTTCGGTCATGTGCCGGGCCTTGGTGACCACCGCGCCCAGCCCGCCGAACCCGCGGCCGATGCCCTTGGGCCTGCCGGTGGTCCCGCTGGTGTAGGTCAGTACGGCGGTGCCCTCGGCTCGCGGCTCGACCTCGCTCGCGGTCCCGGTGAGGTCGGCGACGTCGTCGCCGAAGTCCCCGAAAGCCGCCAGTGCCGCCGGTTCCGCCATGGCGTCGCGGATCTTCCTGGCCCGGTCGAGGTTCGCCGCGTCGGTGAGCAGGACGGTGGTTCCGGTGTCGTCGACGATCTCGACCTGCGTGGCGACCGGGAGTTCGTCCAGCGGATCGGCGGCGTTGATCCCGCGCAGGTGCACCACGGTGGCGCCGATCAGGTTGGCGGCGTACCGGCCGATCAGCGTCGCCGGGCTGTTCCCCACGGTCAGCAGGGCCACCACCCCACCCTCGCCGGTCCCGCGGTCGCGCAGCGCGGCGGCGGCGCCGGTGATCGCCGCGGCGAATTCCGCCGACGTCAGCGCTTCGTCGCCGTAGCGCAACGCGATCTCGTCCGGGCGGGTGGAAAGCACGTCCAGCAGCTGGCTGACGTAGTGGTCGATCTGCACCGCGCTACTCCGTTCCCGCGGCCCGGCCGGCGAGCTCTTCGAGATGGGCCACGGCGGATTCCACGCCCGGCATGGTCAGGCTCCGCCGCTGGGCCCGTGCGACGGTGGCCGCGATCGTGGCGTCGGCCAGCACCGCGCGGCAGGTCTCGGCGACCGCCTCCGGCGTGGTGGCGGGGATCTGCTTGCCGAACCCGAGCTCCTCGATGCGGCGCGCGTTGTGCGGCTGGTCGCCGAACTGCGGCAGCGTGGCCATCGGGACTCCGGCACGCAGTGCCTCGCGGATGCTGTTGTACCCGGCGTGGGTCAGGAACAGCTGCGCGCATTCCAGCAGCAGCGGCTGCGGCATCCGTTCGACGACGAGCACGTTGTCGCCGACCGCGACGTCGCCGATCGGGAACCCGGCCGTCGCCACCACCGCCGAGCAGTCCACACTGGACAGTCCTTCGATCAGGGCGCGGACCGTGACGTCGGGGTCTTCCATCTCCTCCGGCGGGTCGATGCCGAACGCCTTGAACGCGCCGAGCATGGGCAGCGCGGTGCCGACCGAGGCGAGCACCAGCGGCCGGTCCGCGGGCATCGCGGCGATCTCCGGCGGCAGGACCTCACCGGTGGCCACCTCCGACGGCTGGCGGTAGGTGAACGGCGCCGGCAGATCGAAGGCGGCGAACGACGTATCGGCGGGCAGGCAGTCGAACCGGCCGTAGCGGTGCACCATCCCGGCGTCGGGTTCGGCGGCGAGCCCCAGCTCCTGACGGCGCTCGTTCAGCGGCTCCACCAGGCCCGCCGGGTCGATCAGATTGCCCGCACCGGACGGCGCGCTGATGTAGGGGACGCCGAGCTGCTCGGCGACCAGCGCGCCGGACAGCTCCGCGCCGTCGCGCAGCACGATGTCGGGCTGGAACTCCTTGGCCAGTGGATAGAGCTTCTGGTAGGCGGTGGTGACGTGCGGGCCGCTCGCGGTGGCGATCAGCTGTTCGCGCGTGTCCAGCACCCGGCGCGGGGTCCCGGCCGCTTCGGCCTCCTGGCGTTCCTGGACCATCCGCCCGATCGCCTCGACCATCCCCGGGAGCACCGGCTCGATCCGCATCAGCCCGGGTTCGAAGACGTCGGCCAGTTCCGGCGGGGTCACGACGAGCACTTCGTGGCCCGCCTTCGCCGCCGCCCTGGCCAAGGGCAGCACCGCCCGTGCGTGGCCCTGCGAGCCGGTCACGGTGCACAAAACCCGCATGGGGTCCACCTTTCTTTTCTGTCCTTTGAGGACGGTCAGGGAACGGGATCGAGGGACGGCGTGCGCACCGGGTCGACCGGGGGCCTGC
The DNA here is from genome assembly GCF_003947535.1 of Amycolatopsis sp. WAC 04169. Taxonomy (NCBI): domain Bacteria; kingdom Bacillati; phylum Actinomycetota; class Actinomycetes; order Pseudonocardiales; family Pseudonocardiaceae; genus Amycolatopsis; species Amycolatopsis sp. WAC 04169. Next base: position 426,488 of record NZ_QHJI01000004.1, read on the forward strand.
CGAAGCCGCGCCAGGCGATGCCGGCCCGGCTGAGCGCGTCGGGGTCGAGGTGGTTGCGGGTGTCGACGATGACCGGTCCTTCGAGCAGGCCGGCGATCCGCGGCCAGTCGAGGGCACGGAACTGCGGCCAATCGGTCAGCAGGACCAGCGCGTGCGCGTCCTTCGCGATGTAGTAGGGGTCGTCGACGACCCGGACGCCGGGGATCGGCGGTTCGGCGCCGGTGAGACCGGGGTCGTATCCGGTCAGCTCCGCGCCGCGCTCGGCCAGCAGCCGGGCGACCCTGAGCGCCGGGGAGTCCCGGAGGTCGTTGGTGCCCGCCTTGAAGGTCAGCCCGAGCAGGCCGATCCGCAGGCCGGTGAGGTCCGCGTCCGCGTCGAGTCCACAGGCGACGGCGATCCGTTCGACCACCCGGGACGCCTGTTTCGCGTTCCCGGAGATGACCTCGTCGAGCAGGCCGAACTCGAAACCCGCGACCTCGGCGACCTGTTTGAGCGCCATGGTGTCCTTGGGCAGGCAGGAACCGCCCCAGCCCGGCCCCGGCGAGAGGAACGTCGGGCCGATCCGGCGGTCGTAGCCCATGCCTTCGGTGACGTCGCCGATGTCGGCGTCGAGCCGCTCGCACAGTTCGGCGATGGCGTTCACATAGGACAGTTTCGTGGCGAGGAAACAGTTGGCGGCGTACTTGACCATCTCCGCGCTCGCCGCGTCGGTCAGCACCGTCGGGGCGCCGAGCCGGGCGTAGAGCGCCGCGACCCGTTCCGCCGGGCCGCGGGTGTCGGAACCGACGACGATCCGGTCCGGGTTGAGGAAGTCGTGGACGGCGGTGCCCTCGCGGAGGAACTCCGGATTGCTCACCACCGCGACGTCGTCCCGGCCCAGCAGCGCGGCGACCCTGGCCGCGGTCCCGACCGGCACGGTCGACTTGTTCACCAGTACGCAACCCGGCGAAAGCACGTCACGGATCTTGGTCGCGACGTCGATGACGGCCGACAGATCGGCCATCCCGCCCTCGCCCATCGGGGTGGGCACGCAAAGGAACACGGCCTCCGCGGTCTCGACGGCCTCCGCGGCCGACTCGACGAAACCGAGCCGTCCGGCGGCGATTCCCTCGGCGACCAGACCGGGCAGGCCCTTTTCCAGGATGTCGACTTCACCGCGTTCGAGCCGGGCCAATTTGCCGCGATCGGAATCGGTGCATCGGACCCGGTGCCCGAGCGAGGCGAGACACGCCGCGGTGGTCAGCCCGACGTATCCGGCGCCGACGACGGCCACTTGGTAGGAATGCAACGTGAGACACCTTTCAGTCGGCGAAATCCGGCTCCGAATTCCGGGAAAGGGGATTCGGAAGCGAGAGCCGATCGGGCCGGGAATCGGCGGTCCGGCCGATGAACCCGACAGTAGGATCGGCCTCGAAGCGCCAACAACCCCTAGCGACCGGTGCCCACCCCTAATCGCCTGATCCCCGGTTCGGGTGGACCGGGGAATTCCACCCGGACGTCAACCCGTGGTTGGTCGCCGCGGCGGGTCCTGGCTCCTACGCTCGTGATCGATACCGAACGAACCGGTCGCCCACAGCCGAGGAGAGTGCGCAGTGGACACCAGCACGCTGATCAACATCGCGGTCGCCATCGCCGTCGTCGTCTACGTGATCTACCAGCGCATGAGCTGGAAGCCGCTGGAGAACGTGGAGATCTGGGGCGGGCCGCTCACCCTGGTCGCCATCGGGGTCATCCAGATGCGGCATCTGGACACCACCATCAGCGTGACCGACATCGTCTTCCTGGGCGCGGGCCTGCTGGTCTCGCTGCTGGGCGGCGCCGCGATGGGCGCGATGACGCAGTTGCAGCGGCGCGGCGACAAGGTCTACCAGCGGATCGGCGCGCTCGGTCTCGCCGTCTGGGTGGGCCTGCTGCTCGTCCGCGGCGTGCTCGGGGTGATCGGGCACTTCGCCGGCGCGACGCTGACCTCCGGCGGCGGCACCATCCTGCTCTCGCTGGGCGCGAACCTGATGGCGATGACGCTCGTCCTGTCCGCCCGCCTCGGCGGTGCCAAGGTCCCCGGCGGCAGCCCGCAGCGCTGACCCCGGACCGCGAACGCGACGTCGGATCGGGCGAACACGTGTGATCCGACGGACGACACAGGTGATTGAGTGGACGACACGCGTGTCCAGGCGGACGCCCAGTCGTGGATGTCGCGAAAGCCACTTTCGCAACCTTCAAGGTTGAGAAAGTGGCTTTCGCAACGTCGTGGGCGCTTCACCGCCGCCGGACCGCGGCGGTCACCACCTCGGCGAACTCCTCGGGACGCGCCTCCGGAAAACCGTGCCCACCAGGGAAGACCTGGAGATCGAACGGGCCGGTGGTGTACTCGTGCCAGGCGCGCGCCTCGTCGAGGGACACCGTCGGATCGCTGTCGCCGACGAGCACCGTGACCGGGCAACGCAGCGGCGGCGCGGGCTCGGGCCGGTATGCGGCCAGCGCCCGGAAGTCGGCCCGGATGGCCGGGAAGGTGGCCTTGAGCAGTTCCGCGTCTCGCGCGCCCGGCGAGCCGGCGTCGCGCAGCGAGTACAGCTCGGCCACGAGGTCCTGATCCGGCAGCAGGTGGAGCCCGGCGGCGCCGGACCGGGACGGGGCCGGGCAGCCCGACACGATCAGCGCGACCGGGCTCCCGGTCAGCGCCTGCTCCAGCCGTCTGGCCACCTCGAAACCGACGACCGCGCCCATTCCGTGGCCGTACACCGCGAACGGCGCGCCTTCCCAGAGCGCGAGCGCCCCGGTGACCCGGTCGGCCAATTCCCCGATGTCTTCGGCACACGGTTCCGCGACCCGATCCTGACGTCCCGGATATTGCACCGCGTGCACTTCGATCCCCGGCGCGAGCGCGGCGGAAAGCGGGAAGAACGCATTCGCGGCCGCACCGGCGTCGGGCAGGCAGATCAGACGCGGTACCGACGGTCCTCCGGGCCGGAAAACACGGACCCAGTCCCCGGCATCGCCGCTTGGAGCGGTCATCGCAGGATTCCTCCGGAAAGGATGGGAATTGTTCGGCGGAGGGGCGGGAGACCGCTTTCTTTCGCCTCGGCGAACACTAGCCGGACGCTTCCTGCGGAAACAACCGCGCGAGAGCGACCTCCTACCAACGGTGACGGTATTTCCACCCTCGGAATGATCACCCGCGAGCAAAAAACCGTCGTGGCCCTACGATCGTCGTATGACCGACGCAGTGTCCGACGAGGTCGAGGAACGTCGTTGGCGATGGGCCGCGCCCGCCGCCGGAACGGCGCTGCTGGCCGTCACCCAGATGACCGCGACCGTGCCGGACGGCGCCGGCTGGCTGTGGGTGCTCTACGCGGTGTCGTCGGCGAGCTGGTTGCTGTGGATCGGCATCAGCGAGCGCTTCCCCCGCGCCGCCCTGCTCCCGCTCGGCGAACAGCGCGCGGTCCCCGCCTTCGGTACCGGCGCCGCCACCGACGGCACCGCCGTGATCATGACCTGCATCACCCTCGCCGCGTTCGCTTCACGGCTGGAGCCGAGCACCGTCGCGATCATCGCGCTGATGGTCTTCGACGCCGCCGCCATCGTGGCGTCCAGCCTGCTCGGCCACCGTCCTTCGGAGGCGTGGCTGGGGGCGCTCGGCGCGGTCGTCATCGTGGTCCTCGTCGGATTCACCCGCCGCGGTCATCTGACCAGGGTCGCGCAGGCGGAACGGTTACTGCACCAGGAACGGCTGGCGCACACCCGGGGCGTGCGCGCGGCGACGCTCGACGAGCGCACCCGCATCGCCCGCGAGATCCACGACGTCGTCGCCCATTCCCTCGGCGCGCTGCGGGTCCAGCTGGAGGTGATGCACACCCTGCTGGTGGAGGAGAACGACACCGAAGGCGCCCTGCGTTCGCTCGCGCTGTCGCGAAGTCTCGCCGACCAAGGGCTCAGTGACGTCCGGGACGCCGTGGCGGCGCTGCGCGAGGACGTCCGCGCCCTGCCGGACGCGCTGACCGAACTGGTGCGGACCTTCGGCCGCGAACACGACACCCCCGCGGACTTCACCATGCTGGGCGAGCACCGCGATCTCCCGTCGGCGCAGACGATCGCGCTGCTGCGGATCTGCCGGGAAGCCCTGACGAACGCGGCCAAGCACGCCGCAGGTGAAGCGGTGAGCGTCGAACTGGAGTACCCGCCGGACGAGGTCCGGCTGCACGTCCGCAATCCCCTCGCCGCCGCACCGGACCCCGGGCACACGCCGGGCTACGGCCTGACCGGGATGCGCGAACGGATCGAACTCGTCGACGGCACGCTGGTCACCGGGCCGGACGGCCGGTTCTGGGACGTCACCGCCCGGGTGCCGGGCTAGTCCCGCACGTAACCCGCTTGGTACGCGTAACGAACCGCCTGCGCCCGATCCCGGCTCCCCGTCTTGGCGAAGATCCGGTTGATATGGCTCTTGACCGTCGTCTCGCTGACGAACAGTTCCGCGGCGATCTCCTTGTTGCTCCGCCCCGCCGCGATCAGCGTCAGCACATGGGCTTCCCGCTTGGTGAGCTTCGCGTCGTCCTCCGGCGGCGGCGCCGAAGCGGGCGCGGGCGTCAACGCGGCACCGAGCACCCGCCGCTGCACCTGGGGATCGAGCAGGGCCTGCCCCGCCGCGGCCGCGTGCACCGCCCGCCCGATTTCGTGCTTGTTGGCCGATTTCGTCAGGTATCCCAACGCTCCGGCCTCCAACGCGCGCAGCACCCAGTCGTCGTCGGCGTAGGTGGTGAGCACGACGACCTCGATCTCCGGATGCCGTTCCTTGATCCGCCGGGTCGCCTCGACGCCGTCGCACCGGGGCATGGAGAGATCCATCAGGACGACGTCCGGGCGCAGTTCCCCGGCCAGCCGCACGGCGACCTCGCCGTCGGGCGCCTGGCCGACCACGGTGATCCCCGCGACCGTCCCCACCAGCAGGGCCAGTCCTTCGCGTACCGCCGCCTGGTCTTCGGCGATCACGATCCGGACCGGGGGCACTTCTTCGACCATATCCGCATCATCTCCTGCCCTCACCGGTCCGCGCCACACGGCACTCCACCTCGAGGTGGACGCCGATCTCCAACCGGATTCCCACCCGCACGCCGATGATCGGCCCGGCCGCTCGCCCTAGATTTCGGGACAACCGGCATCGAACTGCCGGATGGGGAGTCTTTCGAAGGAGTTTTGATGAGTGAAGCCATGCGAAACGCCCTCATCCTGAGCGGCGTACTGCTGGCGCTGGTGCTGTTCACGCACATCGGTCGCCACAAGGCCCACCTGGTCATCCTGATCCTGCCGTTCTTCACGTGCGCGCTGGTGGGCTGGGCGGTCCTCTACGACCTCAAGCTGACCACGCCGAACACGATGGCCGGGCTGGTCGGCATCGCGGCGGGTGTCCTGATCGGCTGGGGATTGCTGAAGGGCACGAAGGTCGAGTGGGACCAGGAGAAATCCGCCGTCTACACCAGGGCGGGCTGGGTCTACTTGGGACTGTGGCTGTTCGTCCTGGTCGGTCGGCTCATCTTCGTCTACACCCTCGAGCACAGCCACTCGTTCGCGGCCGACTTCGGCAAGTTCCTGATGGACACCGGGATCGACGCCGGCGGCGTCTCCGCCTTCTTCGTCACCATGGCGCTGACGATGGTCATCTTCCGCACCGCCGGGGTCTGGGTCTACCGGGCCAAGGTACTCAGGCAGGCTCAGCGAACCCCCAGCTACGCGAGCTGAGCACTGTCTCGCCTGCCCGGTCCGTCGACTACCCCCCAGTCGCCGGACCGGGCCTCGGCCCGTTCAGGACTCGGGCAGTTCGATCGGCGCGATATGGTCGAAGACGTCGCCGGGTCCGGGATTGCGCGGGTCGGTGGCCCCGCCGAGATGACGCAGCGTCCCCCACACCGCGTTGAGCGCGCTGGTGACCGCCCCTTCGGCGAAGCCGCCCATCCACGAGATGTCGTCACCGGCGAGGAACAGGCCGCGCTGGGCGGCAGGAAGGTCGTCCTGCCGGAAATGGGTGAACAGGCGGCGCTGGTAGCGGTACTGCCCCGGCAGGTTCGCCTTGAACGCGCCTTGGAAATTCGGCTCGTTCTCCCACGTGACGGTGACCGGGTCGCCGGTGATGTGGGAACGGATGTCGACACCCGGGTAGATGTCGGCGAGCGCGTCGAGCGCGAGTTCGAGGCGGTCCGCCGGGCCGAGGGTCGCGAACTTGAGCGAATCGTCGTTCCAGGTATAGGAAAGGCACAGCGCGGCAGGCGAATCCGGTCCGTCGTCGAAAAGGTAGACGCTGCGCGGGGTCCGGTCGGTCAGGGTCATCCCCATCAGTTCCTCGCCGGTGCGGGGATCGACGTCGTGCCAGAACGGCCGGTCGACCGGGACGAACAACTTCGAAGCGCCCATGTAGTGCGTGCGTTCCAGCGCGGTCCAGACGTTCGCGGGCAGCAGCGGGCGCACGCCGGCGATCTTGGTGAGCAGCACCCGGTGCTGCGCGGTGAAGACCACGGCCGGATAGGTCCGCACGTCACCGTTCTCGTCCTCGACGGCGAATCCGTCCACCGCAGGGCGCAACCCGAGTACGGCGGGACGCGGCGATCCGTCGTGCAACGACGCGACCGACGTCCCGGCCGGCCAGAAGCGTGCCGAAGCGGGTGCGTGCTCCCACAGCCGCCGGGGAAGTTGCTGGCAGCCACCGATGATCTGCCGCGGCCCCTCCTCGACGCCGGTGTAGATGACGCGGAGGATTTCCAGCACGGAGTTGGGGAAATCGGTGTCCCAGCCGCCGGTGCCGAAGCCGACCTGGCCGAAGATCTCACGATGGCGGAAGGAGGCGAACGCCGTCGACCGCGCCAGGAAACCGTAGAAGGACTGGTCGTCGAGTTCGGGCAGCAGCCGGTTCCAGATCGCCTTCACCATGGCGGTGTCGCGCATCCGGATGGCGTCGCGCATGGTGGACAGATCGGCCAGTTCCTGCAGGGCCTTGTGCCAGGCGTCGTCGACTTCGTGGAACACCGACGGGAGGTCCGCCGGGGTCCGCGCGCGGTAGGTCACCCCGTCGAGGTTGATCACCGTGGTGGAAGTGCTGCGGGACAACGGGTTCGCGAACGGCTTGGTCTCCAGGCCGACCTCGTCGATGTACCGGTACAGGGTGGTGGCCGAGGGCGGGAACCGCATCGCGCCCATCTCTGCGACCGCGCCGTCCTCGCCCGCCAAGGGGATCGAGCGCATCCGCCCGCCGATCTGGCCCGCTTCGTAGACCACCGGTTTCAGGCCGAGGCGCAGCAGTTCGTAGGCCGCGACCACACCCGCTATCCCGCCGCCCACGACGGCGACCTCCTGGCCGAGGCGGTCCGGCGGCAGCTCACCGAGGCCGGCCGGATGCGCGAGCCAATCGTCGTAGGCGAAAGGGAAATCGGGGCAGAGAGTGGTCAGCGGGGGCGCGAAATCGGCTGCGGTCATCGTGGCGGATCTCCCTGGTCATCGGGGCCACACTGTCTCGACCGAAACGTACGACGGGGTCCGGCGCGGACCAACCCCTCACTTTCCCCTACTCGCCCCTAGTCCATTTTAGACAGCCGCGGGCGCCGCATCCGCCGTGCGAAGCGACTTTTCCAGCCCACGACCGGCGGAGCGGCGCCGGTACCAGACGGTCCAGACGACCACGCCGGTGATCGCGGTCAGTTCGATCGCGGTGGACAGGCCGACCATCACCGACGCGGGCAGCGAGTAGATCAGGACGAGCCGGGCGGCGGACTCGGCGACCAGGACCACGCCCCAGCCCGCGGTGGAGACGCGGTGCAGTTTGCGGAACTCGGGTTCCGCGGCGTAAAGCCGGTCCCAGCCCAGACGCCGAGCCGGGGTGAGCGCCCGGATCCGGCGGGAGATGAAGAAGGTCACCGGTTTCCCGAAGACGAGGCTGCCGAGGAAGGCGATCCCGGCCAGGCCGCTGGTGAAGGGATCCTTGGCCAGCAGCAGGCGTTCGTCCCCGCTCACCAGGGAGACCAGCAGGGTCACCGCGCAGACTCCGAGCACGAACACCCCGAAGCCGTCGACCTTGCGTTCCTTGACCGCGACGGCGAGCACGAGGACGCCGATGGCGATCGTGGCCGCCACCAAGGCGGATCCGCTGCTCCACCCGAAGGCGAGCAGCGCGTAGTAGACGACGACCGGCACGGTGACGTCGGCGATCAACGAGACGAGCGAGCGCCTGCGCGCGCCACGGCCGTCGGTGTCCTGGTTCTTCGTTTCCCCCGGCATGTGAAGTTCCTATCACGGGGAAACCTCCCGTGCGGAGAACTTCACCCCCTATTCCAGAACCCCTATTCCCGACGTCAGTGCCGTTCAGTGGTCAAGTCACCCCCTGCATTTCGGCTACCGGACCAAGATCACCGATACCGTGGGCTTGAAAGGACTCGCGTGACCGTAGGAGATATACCAGAATGCAACGGAACTTCAAGGAATTCAAGATAACGGTGGACCCGGTCAGGGACGACTTCCTCCGGGCGAAGGGGCCCGGCCAGCGCAACCTCCTTCTCGGCCGCGCGGTGTTCGAGTTCGCCAGCGATCTGGAACATCTGGACACCATCCAGCAGGAATTCGTCGACGGCTCGCACCGGCCGCTGATCCGCCGGAACTGGCAGGACAGCACCGCTGACTACAGCGATCCGACGCAGCTGCTCATCCAGGGCCAGCAGGTGATGCAGAACTGGGAACGGCCGCTGATGAAGGTACTGGCGGAAAACGCCGCGGCGAACGGCGGGGATCTGCTCGAAGTCGGTTTCGGGATGGGCATTTCGGCCACCTACGTCCAGGACGCGGGCGTCCGGTCGCACACCCTGATCGAAATCAACTCCGAGGTGAAGGCGGAGTTCGAGAAATGGCGCGCCCAGTGGCCGGACCGCGATATCCGGCTGGAACTCGGCGCCTGGCAGGACGTGCTCGGCGGCCTCGGCCAGTACGACGCGATCCTGTACGACACCTATCCGACCGACGAGCGGGAATTCGCCAGGACCCTCGGCCCGAAGGCCATCGTGCTGGCGGCCGAATTCTTCGAGCACGCCGCCGCCCACCTTCGTCCCGGTGGCGTCTTCTCCTATTACACCAACGAAATCGACTCACTGAGCCGCGCGCACCAGCGCGCCCTGCTCGAACATTTCAGCTCGTTCCGGGTGGAGGTCGTCCGGGACCTGAAGCCGCCGGCCGACTGCACCTACTGGTGGGCGGGCACGATGGCGGCCGTGACCGCCGTCAAGTAGACGGGACGACGAAGGTCTCCTCACCCGAGCCGGGTAAGGAGACCTTCGTCGTGTTCAGGCGCTGTTGACGACCGAAACCTGGAGCCACGACGGGAGATCCCGGCGCCGGTTCACGTCCAGTTTGCGGTAGACGCGGGTGAGATGCTGTTCGACCGTGCTCACCGTGATGTAGAGCTTGCTCGCGATCGCCCGGTTCGTGTGGCCGAGGGAAGCGAGCCCGGCGACCCGTCGCTCGGCCTCGCTCAGCGACTCGACGAGCTCGCGTTCGACGCCCGACGCGGCGATCTCCGCCGCGGTGGCCACCGGCTTTCCCTCGTCGCCTGTCCCGTCGAGACGCAGATCCCGGCAGATCACCTCGGCGTGGCAACCCTTCGCGATATGCCACGCCTGCCGGGCCACCGTGCGCGCGCGGCCCGATTCGGCCAGCGTGTAGTGCGCGCGGCTGAGATCGCCGAGCGCGCGGGCGAGTTCGAGGCGGATACCGCCCGCCTGGAAGATCTTCACCGCTTCACGCAGCAATTCCGGCCGCTTCTGCGGTTCGGCGATCTTGGCCTTGAGCCGCAACGAGATTCCCCGCACATGCGACGTCGAGCCGGCGAGCTTCGCGAGTTGCTCGTCCAGCAGGGACTTCGCCTTCTCCGGCATGCCGAGCCGGAGGTACGCCTCGGCCGTGTCGCCGCGCCAGGGCACCAGCACCGGCAGGTCGAAATCCCAGCTCTTGCTGAGTTCCCCGCACAGGACGAAGTCGCCGAGCGCGGCGTGCACCCGGTCGGTCTCCAGGTAAAGCCTGCCGCGGGCGCGCAGGTAGTGCAGGCCGAACCGGGTTTGCAGCATCGAGGCGGGCACCGGCTGGTTGATATGCGCGGCCGCCTCCTCGAACTTGCCCATCCCGACGGCGGCGAGGCACAGCGTCGCCAGCGGGACTCCGACGGCCACGCCCCAGCTCTGCGGCGTGATGAACGTCAAGGCCGCCTTGGCCTGCTTCTCCGCCGTCACCAGATCTCCCTGGCGCAGCGCCATTTCCGCCCTGGCGGCGGCGAACACGGCCTGCCAGCTGGGCGCGTCACAATCGGCGGCCTCCTGCTGCAGCAGCTCGCACCACGGCACCGCCTTGTCCAGCCGGTCGGCGTAGATGAGCGCGAACAGCGCGCTACGCACGGATTCGACCATCGTGTCGCCGAGCTGGATGCTCTTCAGCACGTTCTCGGCCGAGGCGATCGCGTCGTCGTCGGGGCCGTTGGTGACGATCCGGCTCAGCGCCATCGCCGCCTGGACGTTGGGGTCGAAGGATTGCGCGGGAACGCGGTCCTTCACGGCCGGGGCAGGCAGCTTGTCGCGCAGAACGGGATAGGAACAGAGGATGAACAGCCGGGTGATGCGCAGTTCCGCCTCGGTGCGATCGTCGGCCGAAGGCTCCATGACGGCGAGCTTGTCGAGCACCTCGCCCGCTTCCGCGGTGCGGCCGTGCCACAGCAGGAACCGCACCAGGATGGCGGCGGCCCGCACCGGGAGCTGCCCGGCGAGGAAGATCTCGTAGAGGTGGTCCGTGTGCACGGCGCCGATGGCCGGGTTGTTCCGCCATTCCAGACCGGCGAGCTGAGTCACCATCTCGACCTCGAGCGCCTCGTCGCCACACGACCGGCAGGCCAGCTTCAGGCATTGGACCGCGAACGAGGTCCGGTTGTCCACTTTGGCCAGTTCGGCCGCGGTGCGCAGCACGGGTACCGCCCACGGCCGCTCGGCCCGGTCGGCGGCGACGAGGTGGCGGGCCACGTCGAGCGCGCCGGCGCCGTCGTGGTGCAGGAGGGCCGCGGCGCGCTCGTGCAGCCGCGCGCGTTCCGCGACCGGGACGTCGGCCAGCACCGCGGTCACCGTCATCGGATGCCGGAACCGGCCCGCGTCGAGCAGGCCGACCTGGTGCAGGAGGGTGATCGCGCGGCCGGCGGTGCGCTGGTCCATCCCGGCCACCCGGACGGCGAGGCAGACCGTTTCCCCTTTACCCAGCACCGCGAGGACACCGGCGAGGGTCCGGGTGTCCTGGTCGCCGCGCTGGAGGCACGCCGCCACCGCCTGGCAGTAGTGATCGCCGGGGATCGGCCGGGTCTCGGGCGCGAGGGGTACGCCCGAGGCACGGAGATCTTCCAGGAGTGCCTGAGCCAGCAACGGATTCCCGCCACTGAGCTCGTGCAGGCCCGTCACCAGGGTGTCGTCCTGACCGGGCGGGACGAACCGGGCCACCTCTTCGCGGCCCAGCGGCTTCAGCCGGATCCGGCGGCAGTGCGGGAGCCGGAGGTACTCGGCGCCCAGCAAGGGCAAGGTCTGCTTGGCGGACAACGACTCCGTCAGCACGATGAGCACTTTCATCGTGCGCATGCGGCGCATGAGGAACATCAGCCAGTGCAGCGACGGGGTGTCCACATGATGGAAGTCGTCGACCAGGACCACGACCGGACGGCTCGCGGCGAGCTCGCGCACGAGCTCCAGCAGGTCGAGCATCAGATGCGTGCTGGGCCGCCCGGTCAGCCCGGACTGCTCGGCCCGCGTCAGCAAGTCCGCGGCCTTCGCGCGCAGATCTCCCGAAAGTGCCGGGCCGCGGAAAAGCTGGAACAGCGCGGTGAACGGGAGATCCTTCTCCGCTTCCACGCAAAGCGCGCTCATCACCGTTGCTTCCGCTTCAGCGCATTGTTGCCCGAATGCGTGCAAGAGTTCACTTTTCCCGCTCGCGGCGGTTCCGGTGACCACCGCCGCGACGGCGTTCCCCTGTTCGGATTCCGTCAAGAAGTCTCGCAGGACCAGCAGCTCCGCACGGGGATACGCCCCCGCGCGGACGTCGCCGTCCACTCTGATCACTGATTTCACGTGCATTCTTCGTCGCCCCCATGGCAAACCCGCAATGTGGAGTCCGGCGGGCGGACCGACGTCGTCCGTTCCACACAGGAACTCTTGCCGAGGAGCCTAGAGGACGTCACCCTATCGTGTCGACCCAAGAGAACATATGAGAGGTTAGTCCGTTTTCCTCAGTGGATGACCACTGTGGACGAAGCGAAAACCCAGGCACCACAAGGACAACGGGTGTCGCCGAAGGCGTCAGTCCTGTTTGGACCCACGCTCGCGCATGGCCTGCTGATCCCGCCAGACCACGTCGAGGAGGTTCTTCACCAGTTCGCGGCGATCGGTCGTCAACTCGCCCGCGCGCATGGCCATCAGGCGCACCTCGTCGGTTTCGGCCAGCTCCCGCAACCGCGCCTGTTCCGCGCGCAGATACTCCAGCTGCCGGTCCACCCGGTCGCTCACGTCCTCGTTGAAGAAGTACGTGACCGGGACGCCGAAGAAATCCGCCAGCCCCTGCAGGTGCTTGAGCGTCGGGTTGTCCTTCTTTCCCTTGCGCAGCTGCCAGACGTAGCTCTGGGAGATCGTCACACCCTCGGCGGTGATCGCGGACGCGACCTCTTCGTACGTGAACTCGGTTCCGTTGCGCCGGGTGACGTGCGCGAACAGATGGTCGAGTTTTTCGGCCAGGCTCCGGCCTGGCCCGTCCTGCCGGGACATGCTGCCTCCCAAGAACACCGCCGAGTTCCTCACGAACCCGTGCCGCGCTGCCATATGGCGGTGCAGGTCCCCCCGAGTACCGGAGTATAGGTGCCCACCTCCCTTTCATCAACTGACGTGAATGGGTCCCTCCCGGTTCCGTACAACTGAGGAAAAAACGGACGATCAGGCGCGCAGGGTCTTCGACAGCGTGACGAGCTCCCCGACGTCGGCCTCGACGTCCGGCCCCTCGGGGCGCGCCACCGCCACCGCGGTTCGCGAGGTCGGCCGCTCCCCCGCCCGCAACCGGGCCAGTGCCTCACGGAAGACCTCGGGCGAAACCCGCTCCCGGCGTTCGACGAAACCGCAGTCGGCCAGGTACGGGCTCAGCCGGACCAGTCCGTCACGGATCTCGACGACTCTTCGCCAGTACCGGCGATGCATCCGCCAGAACGCGAGCTCCTCCAGCCATCCGCCGCGTTGCCCGGCGTACAGCGCGTCACCGGGGAACACGTCGTGCAGGTGCTCCCACAGCGGTCGCAGATCCTCGTACCGCCGCCGGTGCCGCAGCCAGAGCCTGGCGGCGGCGAGCACGGCGAGCAGCCCGACCAGGGTGATCCCGGCCATGAACAGGATGATTCCCACGTGGACCAGCACGGCCGTCGCGACCGGAAGGGACGGCGGCACGTCGCCGCCGGACCAGCGCACCAGGATCGTGCCGAACCGCGCGACCGAGGTCACCGCGAGCGTGATCAGGCCGCAGGCGGCGATCCGCAGGCCCCAGCGGACCCGGAGCGGGGTTTCCCCGGCGTCACGCAGGGCCCAGGTCGCCGCCTGCACCGTCGTATAAGTGCCGTACGCCGCGTCGACCAGGAAGAAGAGCGCCACCCCCGGCTCCGTGACGACCGCCGGCAGCGCCGCGCCGACACCGAAGGCCTGCTCGCGGGACGCGGCCGGGACCACGAACATGGCCACCGCCAGGGCCGCGCAGACCAGCAGCAGCAACCAGGCGTCGAGGGCCACCCGCCGCCGCGAGCCACCCGCGGAGAGCAGGAAGAAGACCAGCAGGCAGAACAGGCTGGCGTCGAGCAAGGCCGTCTGGACCAGGCGGAAGGTGGCGACGTCGAGCGTCCCGCCGGTGAACTCGTGCAGCGCCACCATGCTCGAGGGCGCGGTCAGCAACCGCAGCACCAGGCAGCCGACCAGTGCCCAGATCGCCGGGTCGCGCGGCGATCGCGCCAGCCGGAAGGAGAACCACACCAGCGCCGCGATCACGAACTCCTTGGCCAGGCTCACAGCCAGCCCCGCGCCTCGCCGAGGACGTGCCGCATCCGCCTGGTCCGCGACGAACCCGGCCCGTCGAGCAGCCGGACGACCAGGGAACGTTCGAGCAGGAGGGTGGCGATCGTCTCGGCCTCCCGCTCCCGGACCGAGTCGTACTGCGTTCTTTTCAACAGCCTCCGAATAACCCCCGGATCGAGGTCGGGCATGAACCGGGACCATATTTCCTCTTCGTCCGGTTCCGCCTGATGTCCGGAGAGGATATGCCCCAGCTCATGCGCGATGATGTGCTCTTGGTGTATCCGGGTGGTCTCCGACTGGAAGACGATGTAGTCGCCGGAAGACGCGCTCAGCCACGCTCCACACGGGCCGGGAACCTCCATCGGGAACGCGACGAGTTTGATCGGCCGACCTCGGCTTTCCCCGATGCGGCGGCAGAGTTCGGCCATTTCGACCGGCCCGTCGATCCCGACCTTGACCAATTCTTTACGCAGGCCGCGACGAAGTTTCCGCTCACCGGCAATGGTCTTGACGAAACCATGAATCGCTTTCACCCGACCCCCAGGACCACTCGATACCCACGGGTCCACGGCGACCCGCAGCGAAGAAGGAAATGCTGCACCACAGTTGTTTCGCATCCCCAGATGACGCGGACTTCACATCCGAAACGCCAGACCCTCGCGAGCAACCAGCGGCAGGCTAACACGAGTGATCAGCACGTGTCCGCGCATCACCTGAACGGATCAACTCCGGAAAATATCCACCTCGAACACGTGGCGAACAGCAGGAAGAGCCCTCGTCTCCAAAGCGGGAACAAGGCCGCCACCACCTACTCCGCGTCCGTTGTCCGGACACCAATGTCCCTATTGGCACTAGGTAATCGATCGATTGCGAAGCGTCAGTCCCACCCCTTTGACATCGACATCCCAGCCACCGGACGAACACCGTTGGGAAGCCGCGAACGCAAGGGCCAATCACACCACAACCTCACCCGGCCGCGTAAACGCGTCAATTCTTCGTATGGGCCGCAAAAGAATCGAGAAGATGCGGGGACGGCGATAGTCTTGAAGCCGCCGAGGACTTCGACAAGGAAAGCAGGCGCGATGAAGGAGCCACTTTACCGTCGCGTGAATACCAGGGCCAGGCACGTTCACCACGACCACGGCGGGGACTACCGGCATCAGCGCACCACGAAGAGCGAAATCTCTTCCGACCTGACGCGCGGGCCCATGGGACGACGGGCGCGCCGGGGCCTGGACTACACGCCGTTGTTCCGGTTCCTGCTCGGCAAGGTCGGCGAGGACTGGGACGCGGTGCGCGACGAAGCCGCCGCCCGGCTCGACTCCCCCGACCCGATCCACTGGCTCGTCGCCCGGCAGCCGCACGAACGACGCGACTACGTGCGGATCGGGGAGGCCAGTTACTACAGCGGTCTCTACGTGGACGACGAGAACCGACTGCGGGCCGTCGCCCCCGAGCTGGGTGCCGACGATCTGGAGCCGAGCTGCCCGTGCTGCACCCACACGTTCAACGGTGTCCGGTTCGGCCGGAAGTACCGGGAGCCTGAGCACTGATGGCGTTCTTTGAGTCTACTTAGGACAGAATGCTCCGGCGGCGGTCTGCCTTCGAGCCGAGAGGTTCAGCGCCCCCAATGTGGCATTGGGGACACTGAGCGTCTCCAATGCCACATTGGGGACATCACATGCTGCGACGAAGGTCGGCTTCCCTTGTGGCAGAAGACCTCGGCAGGCAAGCCCGGCGCGTCGGATCCCTCATCAGCGGTGTCCAGCGTCATCCCGAAGCCAAGCCTTCAGCCCACGTTGCGAAAGCCACTTTCCCAACCATCAACGTTGCGAAAGTGGCTTTCGCAACACGTCACCTTTCCTTCACCTCTCGGCAAACCGAACGGCCCTCCCACCCGCGATCACTTGCCGCGACCGCCGGACGACCGGCAGTTTTCCCGTTACGGCTTCCCTGGCGCCGATCCCGTCCGTAGCGTCCCGCACTGGCTGATTCGCCGCATTCGACGAGAAAGGGAACGTCGTTGAGAAGATTGATGATCATCCTGTTCGGCGTGGCACTGGCCTTGAGCGGCACTCTCGTGGTCACCCCGTCCGCGCAAGCCGCGACGGCACGGAACGGCGTCTGCGAAGACGGTGAGTTCTGCTTGTACTACAACAGCAATCAACAGGGATCGGTCAGCGATTTCGACGCGTCCGTCGGCAACTACGGCACGGGTTCCGACTGCTATCACTTCCTCGGCGCGGGCGCCGGGAAGGGCCTGTGCGTGAAGGGCAACGCGGCCTCGGTGTGGAACCGGCGGGACGCGGTCGTCACCGTGTTCTTCAAGAACGGCTGGACGGGCCCGATCGACTCGTTCACACATGGCGTCAAAGGAAACTTGACCTCGACGTACAACGAAAACGCCGGGCACCTGCTCGGTCTGGTGGGCAACGACTGGCTGGAAACCGGGCTCTACCACAGTGACGCCGGCCGCATCAGCTCCTATTTCGACGGCTACGTGAGCACGTCGGGCAGGCATGAAGGGATCGACTTCGCCCGCGGCTTCGGCGCTTCCGTGTTCTCGATGACCCAGGGCCACGTCATCAGGAAGACCGAAGGCAGCAACGGCAGCGGAGGCCTGTCCACGTTGGCGATCTACAACCGTGACCAGGATTTCACCATCATCTACCTGCATCTCAACCCGTCGAACGGGCTCGCGGTCGGTGAATTCGTCAGCCGCGGCCAGCAGATCGGCACCGAGGAGTACCGCGGCGCCAGCTCCGCGCACACGCATGTCGAATACCGGCCGGGCAGGCACGAGAGCGCGTCGGACAGCACCGGCGATCCGGTTCTCGACAACCCGAGCCCCTCGATGTTCTGGCGGAACCACGGCTACAACATCTGCTGCGGATGACGCCGTCGAGCCCGTTCTGCTCACCCGAGCCGAACGGGCTCACCCGGTGAACCGGCAATTCTTCGGTGAAGTTTCCGGTTGTCCCTCCCCCGCCGCCTGCCGACCATGATGCGGCATCGCTGAGCGAAGCGGAGGACGCCAGTGACTCAAGGTGTTCACACAGGACCGACCCTGCCCCGATACCTCGTGAGGATGGCCGACGTCGACCCCGCGCCGGAGCCGATGAGCCCGGCGGACGAGGGGCCGGTCCGGTTCGGCAGCTTGCTGCGGAGCCATCGGCACAGCCTCGGCACCACCCAGCGGCTTCTCGCCGCCCGCTCCACCGTCAGCGTCCGGGCGATCAGAGACCTCGAAAACGGCCGGGTCTGCAGGCCCCGCCGCGACACGGTCCGGCTCATCGCGGCCGGGCTCGGCCTGTCCGGCCAGGCCCGCGCCGACTTCGAACGAGCGGCGCGATCGGCCACCGGCACGCCCGCGCCGGAGGCACACCGCGAGAGACCGGTATGAACCATCCGTTGGCAGCGGCGATGGCCCGTTTTCGACCAATTTCGATCAAAGTCGTGGCCGAAGTACCGTTTTTCGGCGTCGCACCCGCTCTAACATCCGCGAAATGGACCGTGGGGCGAGTTCACTGCTGGGTGAGTCACGACGGGACGCCGGGCTCACGCAAGAGGAGCTGGCGGAGCGCACCGGGTTGACGGTGCGGAGCATCAGCAACATCGAGCGCGGCCGCGTCGCCCGGCCGCGGCGCCATTCGGTGGAGGCGCTGGCGCTGGGGCTGGGACTCCAGGGCGAGCAGGCGAGCCGGTTCGTGCGGCACTACTGCCCGGACGCGGTGTCACCTGCGAGAACACCGGTCGTTTCGGTGCCCGCGCAACTGCCTTCGGGGATCACGTCGTTCATCGGGCGGCAGCGGGAGATCGACGCGCTCGACGCCATCCGCGGCGAGAGGGCCGGCGCGGGTGTCGTCGTGGCGGTGCTGGAGGGCATGGCCGGGGTCGGCAAGACCTCGTTGGCCGTGCAGTGGGCGCAGCGGGTCAAGCAGGACTTCCCCGACGGGCAGTTGTTCGCGAACCTGCGCGGGTACGGACCGGGGGCGCCCGCCGATCCGGGTGAGGTGCTGCGGTCGTTCCTGCGGGCGCTCGGCGTGCCGGTGGCGGACGTGCCCGCCGACCTCGACGACCGGGCCGCGTCGCTGCGCAGTGTGCTGGCCGGCCGTTCGGTGCTCATCGTGCTGGACAACGCCCGTTCGGCGGACCAGGTCCGGCCGCTGCTGCCCGGCCACGCGGGCTGCGCGGTGGTGGTGACGAGCCGCGCGGCCCTGCACGGGCTGACGATCAGCGCCGACGCGCACCGGGTGCACGTGCCGCTGCTGACCGAACAGGAGTCCTTCTCCTTGCTCGACCGGTTGGCGAGCAAGGGACGAAGATTCGCCGACCGCACCGCGCTCGCCGACATGGTGTCCGGATGCGGCGGTCTGCCGCTCGCCCTGCGCATCGTCGGCGAACGGCTCGCGCATCACCGGAACCTGGCGAACGTGGCGTCCTCGATGCGTTCGGCCGGGAACCGGCTCGCCGCACTGACCACCGAAGAGAAGACCACCTCCCTGCCCTCCGTGCTGTCCTGGTCCTACGACGCGCTGCCCGGCGACGTCGCCTCGGGCCTGCGCCTGCTCGGGCTCCACCCCGGCCCGCACTGGGACATCGCCGCCGCGGCGGCACTGCTGGGCACGGATCCGCCGGAGACCGGCGGGCTCCTCGACGCGCTCCTCGACAGCCACCTGCTGCTCGCGCACCGCGCGGACGGCCGGTTCGAATTCCACGACCTGGTGCGCGACTACGCGCGCGGCCGCGCCGAGGAGGAACCGGCGCAGCGGAGAGCGGCGGCCCGGCGGCGCCTCGCCGAGCACTATGTGGCCTGGGCGGCCGACGCGGCCGCGTCGATGGGGGCGGGCGATCCCAACCGAAGACCGTTGCTCACCCCGATCGCCGAGAACGTCCACTTCACCGGCGCCGAAGACGCGGCGACCTGGCTGGCGGCGGAACTTCCCACCTTGATCGCCATCGCGGAGCAGTCGTCGGCCGACGGCGACGCCTACGCCCGCGACCTCTCGACCGTGCTGTGGCAGGTGCTTCGGGTGCACGGTCACTACGGCGCACTTCGCACACTGCACCGTCTCGCGCTCGCCGAAGCGCAACGGGCCGGCGACGCCATCGGCATCCAGCAGGCACTCGTCGACCTGGCCTCGATCTGCGCCAGGCTCGGCCATTTCGACGAGGCGGTGACACATCTGACCCGCTGCCTCGACGTCGACGGCAGCCCTGTCGTCACCGGCCGCGCGCTGAACATCCTCGGCACCGTGTACGGGCAACTGGGCCGCTACGCCGACGCGGCGGACCACTTGAGCAGGGCGGTCACGGTGTCCAGGGAGACCGGCGACCGTCTCAACGAGGGGCGCGCACTGTCCAACCTCGGCTTCGTCCACGAACGCCGTGGGGACCTCGATGCCGCTCTCGACTGCTACCGGCAGTGCCTGACCAACGCCCAAAGCATCGGCGACCGGCTGAGCGAGGCGATCGCGCTGCACAACCTCGGGGACGTGTACCGCGCGCAGGGCCGGTGGACGGAGGCCCGCGACCACCTCGACCGGTCGCTGACGGTCAGCCGGGCCGAGGGTCACCGGGAGGCCGAAGGGTACGCACTCGCCTATCTCGGGCTGGTGCACCTCCGGCAGGGCGACGCGGCAACGGCGCGCCGGCACCAGGAGGCCGCGCTCGAGATCGCGGTGGCGACGGGCATCCAGCCGTTGGAGACCCTCGTGCACAACGGGCTCGCGGACAGCGCGCTGGCCTGCGGCGACCGGCAGGCCGCGCTCGCGCACTACACGCGCGCCGCCGGTCTCGCCCGGCTCACCTCCGAACCGCACGAGGAGGCCCGTGCGCTGACCGGGATCGCCGCGGCCCACGACGAGGTCGGTGCTCCGGACAAGGCCAGGCCGTACCGCGAACGCGCGCAGTCGCTCTACGAGGCGATGGGCATCGCGATGGTTCCTTTGTGACCGGAAGTTGCCGTCCGCGCAGTTTCCGGTCGGGTTTCCTGGTCCGGACGCCGTCCCGGAAGTTCAATCTGCCGAGGTCGGCGAACTCCGGCCGGGTCACGAGGGGATTCAGCGGTTGCGGGCAGATCTGGGCGGGTTCGAGCGGGTACACGAGGCGTTCGAGGCGCAGGCGAAAAGGACACCCCACCGCTGTGCGCTCGTCGCAGGCGACGAACGGCTGAGCTACGCCCGGCTGGACGAGATCGCGAACACCGTCGCGCACGCGCTGCTCCGTCGTGGGGTGGCCCGGGGTGACCTCGTCGGTGTCTGCCTGCGCCGCGGCCGGTGGCTGGTACCCACCCTGCTGGGGATCCTGAAGGCGGGCTGCGCGTACGTCCCGCTGGACCCGGCCGCTCCCCCGGCCCACGGCGCGTCGGTCGTCGCGGACTCCGGGCTGTCGCTGGTGGTGGCGGACGAACCGGATCCGGCCGCGCTCGCGGACGCCGACGTGCCGGTGCTGGCCGTCGGGGACGTCGTCTCCGCGCCCACGACCGCCCCCGCCGTCCCGGGTTCCGGCACGGATCTCGCGTACGTGATCTACACGTCCGGCTCCACCGGCAGGCCGAAAGGTGTCCAGGTCGAGCATCGCAACGTGCTCGCCTTGCTGGCGTGGGCGGCCGCGACCTACACCGACGACGAACTGCGGGGTGTGCTCGGCGCTGCGTCGGTGTGCTTCGACGCGTCCGTCGCCGAGGTCTTCCCGCCCCTGGTGACCGGCGGGGGCCTGGTGCTCGCCGAGAACCTGCTCGCGCTGCCCGGGTTGGCCGCACGGGACGAGGTGACGTTCGTGCAGGGCGTCCCGTCCGTACTGGCGGTGCTGGCGCGCACCCCGCTGCCGCGTTCGGTGCGGACCGTCGCGATCGCGGGCGAGGCACTGCACCGGTCCCTGGTCGATCGCCTCTACGCCAACGAGGGCGTACGGCGGATCGTGAACTGCTACGGCCCGACCGAGGCGACGGTGAACTGCTCGTGCCACGAGGTCGGCCGGGACGAACCGGGCGACCCGCCGATCGGCACCCCGCTGCCCGGCGCCGCGTTCTCGGTGCGGGACGCCGACGGTCGCGTGCTCGGCGACGACGAGGTCGGGGAACTGTGGGTCAGCGGGGCGCTCGTGACCCGGGGCTATCTGGGGCAGCCGGAGCTGACCGCCGAGAAGTTCGTGGTCGACTCCGGCGGTGTCCGGCACTACCGCACCGGTGACCTGGTCCGCGCCCGCGACGGCGTGCACCACTTCGTCGGCCGCGCCGACGACCAGGTGAAGGTGCGGGGTTTCCGCATCGAACCGGGACAGGTCCAGGCGGCGCTCCTCACCCACCCGGCCGTCGGCAACGCGTTGGTGCTCGCGCCCGCCGACGAGCACGGGGAACGCCGGCTCGTCGGGTTCGCCGAACCGGCCGGTGATCCGGTGACCGAGCAGGAACTGTTGCGGTGGCTGCGCTCGCGGCTGCCCGCGCATCTGGTGCCGTCACGGATCGCCGTACTCGACGCGATCCCGCTCGGCACGACCGGGAAGGCGGACCGGACCGCGCTGGCGGCGTGGGTGTTCGACCGCGAGGACGTCGAGTACGTCGCCCCGGGCACCGAGGCCGAGCGGCTGGTCGCCGAGGCGGTCGCGGCCGCGTTCGGGCTGCCGGGGATCGGTGCGCACGACCGGTTTTCCGAGTCGGGCGGGCATTCACTGGCCGCGGCGCGCGCGGTCGCGCGACTGCGGGAAGACACCGGCCGGGTGGTGACGCTGGCCGAGTTCCTCTCCGACGGCACGGTGGCGGCGGTCGCGCGGCGGCTCGCGGACGCCCCGGCCGCGGCGCCTTCCTTGCCGCTGGAGGAAAACCCGGGGGCCTTTCCCTTGACCGGCATCCAGCGGGATCTGTGGACGCTCGCCCAGCTCGGCTCGACCGGCACCGCGACGACCGTCGCCTGGCGGCTTCGGCTGCGCGGCCGGGTCTCGGAACCCGCGCTGCGGGCCGCCGCGGACGCGCTCGTCGCACGGCACGAGGTGCTGCGCGGCACGATCGGTGACCACGACGGCGAACCAGTCATGGTGGTGGGCCCGCCCGTGCGGGTTCCCATGGACGTACACGACCTGCGCGGACTTGCCGACGCTGATCGCCGGGCCGGCGAACTGGCCGCGGCCGCCGCCCGGCACGCTTTCGACCTCACCGTCGACACGCCACTCCTGCGGATCACGCTGCTCCGCCTCGCCGACGACGTGGCCGATCTGGTCGTCGTGTCCGACCACATCGCGACCGACGGTGCGTCCATCGGCGTGCTCATGGCGGAACTGGCCGGCGCATCGGCGGCTTCCTTCGCGCAGGTAGGCGCGGTGGCATCGCGGGAATGCGCACTCTCGCGGGTGCCCGGTGAACGGGACCGGCTGGCGGCGTACTGGTCGGAACAGCTGGCGGGCGCGACCCCGCCGGACGCCCTGTTCGACCGCACCGCGCACGGCCGGCGGCGCTTCGGCGGGGAACGGATCAGCACTCCCTTGCCCGAGTCGCTGGGATCGGCGGTGCGGGCGCTGGCCGAATCGACCGGGGTGACGCCGTTCGCGGTGTACCTGTCGGCGCTGGGACTGCTGGTCGGCGAACTGGTGCGGGGCCAGGACGTGCTGCTGGGGATGGCGGCCGCGTACCGGGACCGGCCCGAGCTCGAACACACCGTCGGGCCGCTGGTCGACGTCCTGCCGGTGCGGTTGCGGCTCGACCCCGGCACGTCGTTCCGCGATCTGCTGCGCTCGGCCATGACCACGGCGGCGCGCGCCATCGACCATCGTGGGCTGCCCAGCGGTGAACTCGCCGGGCTGTGGGGCGGCGACCGGCCTGCCGGAGTGCCGCTCACGCCCGTGTCGATCGCGGTGCAGCCGGACGGTCTCCCGCTGTCGGTCCACGGACCGGACACGCGGCTCGACCTGCTCGGCGAGCTGCCGACCGGCGGCAGCCACAACCCGCTGACGGTGTTCGTGAACACCCACGCCGACGGCACCGAGCTGATCGTCGAGCACGACCCGTCGTGGCTCGCCCCCGACCGCGCCCGCTGGTTCTCCCGTTCCCTGCTGCGTTTTCTGCACATAGCGGTGTCCACACCGGACACTGCGCTCTCCGAACTGACAGTGGCGTCGGACGGCGAACTCGCCGAGCTGACGAGGTGGGGCACCGGCCCCTCGCTGCCCGCCGACGACGCGAGTGGGGTGCCGGACGCCGTGTGGCGCACCGCGTCGCGGACACCGGACGCGGTGGCGGTGTCGTCGGAAGACGGCCAGCTGACGTACGCGGAACTGGTGGGGCACGCGGACCGGATGGCGCGCGTGCTCGCCGCGTCCGGGGTGACGGCGGGTGACACGGTCGGGGTGTGCCTGCCGCGCGACGAGTTCCTTCCCGCCGCGCTGCTCGCCGTGTGGCGGGCGGGTGCGGGGTATCTGCCGCTCGACACCGGGCAACCCGTCGCCAGGCTGGCCCAGCTCGCCGATGAGGCGGGGCTGCGCGTCGTGCTCACCCGTGGCGGCGCCGAGCCGATGGCGGCGGAGGTCGCCGACGCCGTGCCGGGCTTGCGCGTGGTCAGTGCCGACCGGGCCGACGGGGTGACCTTCGAGCCGGTGCTGCCGGACGGCGACGCGCTCGCCTACGTGCTGTACACCTCGGGGTCGACCGGGCGGCCCAAGGGGGTCGAGATCAGCCACGAGAACCTGCACGCGTTCATCCGTTCCCGGGGGCTCCTCCCGGGCATGACGCGCGACGACGCGATGCTCGCGGTCGCGCCGCTCGCCTTCGACGTGTCCGCCGAGGAACTGTGGTGGCCGCTCACCACCGGCGCGCGCTGCGTCGTCGCCGACCGCGACACCGCCGTCGACGGCCACGAGCTCGCGCGGCGGATCGCGGGGAGCGGTGTCACGGTCGTCGATCTGACCCCCACGAGCCTGCGGATGCTGCTCGCCGCGGGCTGGACCGGCGACCCCGAATTGCGGCTGCTGCTCGGCGGCGAGGTGCTCGACCCGGATCTCGCCGCGCGGGCCCGGCCGCTGGTCGGCGAGCTGTGGAACGGCTACGGCCCGACGGCGCGCTCGGTCGCGGCGACCGCGCACCGGGTCACCGAGCACGACCGCGACCGGGTCCCGATCGGTTCGCCGACGCCGGGCGCCCGGCTGTACGTGATGGACGAGGCGGGCAGGCTCGCGCCGCCCGGCGCGATCGGTGAGCTGTGGATCGGCGGCACCGGTGTGGCGAGCGGCTATCGGGCGCGGCCCGAACTGACCGGGTCCGCGTTCGTCGCCGACCCGGTGCGGCCGGGCGAACGCTGCTACCGCACCGGTGACCTCGTCCGGTGGCGCCCCGACGCGACACTGGAGTTCGTCGGCCGCGCCGACGACCAGGTGAAGGTGCGCGGCAACCGGTTCGAGCCGGGCGAGATCGAGTCCGTCCTGCGTGGACTGTCCGATGTGGACGACGCGGCGGTGACGGTGGCCGCGGACGGCGTGGACGCGCACGTGATCGGCTATCTCACTCCCGCGACCGTCGACACGGCGGCCGTCGAGCGACGGCTGCGGCGGGTGCTGCCCGCCTACATGGTGCCGACTTCGTGGTGTGTCTTGGACGCGCTCCCCTTGCTGCCCAACGGCAAACTCGACCGGCGCGCGTTACCGCCGGCGTCCGTCGCCCGTCCGGCCACGGTCGCGCCGCTGTCGGAGGCCGAGGCGGCGGTCGCGCGGGTGTGGCGGGAATGTCTCGAATTCGACGGGGAAATCGGCCCGGACAGTGACTTCTTCGCCCTCGGCGGCCGGTCGCTGGCGGCGACCCGGGTGGTCGGTCTCCTGCACACCCGGCTGAGCCGCCGGATCGCCGTCCGCACGTTGTTCGACCACCCGGTGCTCGCCGACTTCACCGCACGGATCGGCGAGGAAGCCGGCCGCCCGCTCGTCGCCCGCGAGGATCCGGCCGCCCCCGCTCCGCTGTCGCCGTCGCAGCGCATGCTGTGGTTCGCGGCGAAGCTCGACCCGGACAGCGCCGCCTACAACTCCCCCACCGTGCTGCGGATCCTGGGCGCACTGGACGCGCCGAGGCTGTTCCGCGCGATCCGCACGCTCGCGGCGCGCCACCATGTGCTGCGCAGCCGGTTCACCGAGATCGACGGGGAGCCGGTCGCACTCCTCGGTCCGGTCGACGCCGTGCCTTTGTCCATAGTGGACGTTCATGAACCCGACCTGGCCGCGGCGGTGACGGCGGAGATCCGGCGGCCGTTCGCGCTGGACGCCGCTCCGCCACTGCGCGTGGGCCTGTTCCGGCTCGCCCCGGATCACCACGTGCTGGCCCTCACCTGCCACCACATCGCCACCGACGCGACCTCCCAACGGCTCCTGCTGTCCGAAATGGACACGTGGTACCGCACGGAACCCGGCGGCCCGCCACCCTCGGTCCAGTACGCCGACCACGCCGCACGGGAACGCGAGCAGGACCGCGCGGCCGGGCTCGACTGGTGGGAGCGGCGGCTCGCGGATCTGCCCGCGTTGCGGTTGCCCGCCGACCGGCCCCGCCCCGCCGTCGTGGACCGGACGGCCGACGAGGTCCCGGTCCGGCTGCCCGCGGACGTCACGGAACGGGTCCGGGTACTGGCGCGCGCGACCGGGACCACCCCGTTCACGGTCCTGCTCGCGACGTGGCAACTGCTGCTCGCCCGGCTGGCCGGGGTGCGGGACCTCGCCGTCGCCGTGCCGCACAGTGGCCGCCGCACCGCCGAACTGGCCGAAATGGTCGGCTTCTTCGTCGACACCGTGGCCGTACGTGCCGATCTGGGATCCGACGTCCGCTCGGGCCGCGACCTCGTGGCCAGGACCCGCGACGCGGTGCTCGACGCGTTCGCGCACGCCGACGTGCCGTTCGACGAGGTCGTGCGGCGGCTCGCGCCGGAGCGGGATCCGGCGAGCACTCCGGTGTGCCAGGTGATGATGAACGTCCTCGACGGGCAGGCGGCCGCGACCCTCGGCGACCTGGCCGTGACGGTGCTGCCGCAACCGGTCGCCACCGCGCTCTACGACCTGAACCTGGACCTCGCCGAAACCGGTGACGGGTACACGGGCAGGCTCGTGTACCGCACCGGCCTGTTCGAGCGGGACACGGTCGAGCGCTGGGCCCGCTGGTACGGCACGCTCCTGGACCGGCTCACCGCCGATCCCGGCGCCGCACTGTCCACACTAGACATCCTGAACGACGCGGAACGTGCCGCGCTGCTCACCTGGGGAACCGGGAAACCGTTACCCGCCACCCGGACCGTGGTCACCGACGTGCTCGCCCAGCAGCACGGCGCGATGGCGACGTCATCGCCTACCGGCCGGCTGTCCTACGCGGACCTGGCAGCCTGGTCGGCACAGGGCGCCCGCGGTCTGCTCGCCGCGGGAGTCGCCCCCGGCGAGGTGGTCGGCGTATGCCTGCCCCGCGACGAATACCTGCCCGCCGGGCTGCTCGCGGTGTGGCGGGCGGGTGGCGCATATCTCCCGCTGGACCCCGGCCAGCCCGCGGACCGGATCGCGGCGCTCGCCGCAGACGCCGGGATCCGCGTCGTCGCCGCCCGCGGCCAAGCGCTGGACGCGGCCCGCGCCGCGCTGCCGCACCTGACCGTCGTCGACCTCGACGCTCCCGTCACGAACACTCTCCCGCTGCGGGAGCCGGGCCAGGACGATCTCGCCTACGTCGTGTACACCTCCGGTTCGACGGGCAGGCCGAAGGGTGTCGCGGTCACGCATCGGAACCTCGCCGCGCTGGTCCACGCCTTCCGCGAAGTCACCGGCGTCCGGCCGTCCGACACGTGGCTCGCGGTCGCACCGCTCGCGTTCGACACGGCCACCGGCGAGATCTGGACGACGCTGACCGCGGGCGCGCACTGCGCGATCGCCGACCGGGACTGTGCCGTCGACGGGCACGCGCTGGTCCGGCGGCTCGTCTCGACCGGCGCGACCCGGTTCAACCCGACACCGACCACCTTGCGGATGCTCGTCGCCGCCGGACTTCCCGATCTGCCGGGACTGCACGTGCTTTCCGGCGGCGAAGCCCTCGACGTCGCGCTGGCGCGGCAGGTCACCGCCCGGGTCGCGAGCCTGCACAACTGCTACGGCCCCACGGAGACCACCATCACCGCGACCACCCATCTGGTGACCGTCACCGATCTGGCGGCCGACCGGCCGATACCGATCGGCGGGCCCCTCGGCGGCACCCTGCTCACGGTGGTCGACCCGTTCGGCCAGACCGCGCTTCCCGGCGCGGTCGGCGAGTTGTCCATCGGCGGCGCCGGTGTGACACCGGGCTACCGGGACCGCCCGGAGCAGACCGCGGCCGCCTTCGGCACCGATCCGTTGCACGGGGCCCGTTCCTACCGCACCGGCGACCTGGTCCGCTGGCGCGCCGACGGCGCGCTGGAGTTCCACGGCCGCGCCGACCACCAGGTGAAGATCCGCGGCAACCGGGTCGAACTCGGCGAGGTGGAGCACGTGCTGCGCACGGTCGCCGGAGTGACCGACGCGGTGGTCGTGGTGCGTACCGGAGAAGGCGAACCGCATCTCGTCGGCTACCTCACCCCGTCCACTGTGGACACGGACGCGGTGGCGGCCGTGCTGCGCGGCCGGTTGCCCGACTACGCGGTGCCTCACCGCTGGGTACCGCTCGACGCGTTCCCCGCCACCGCGACCGGAAAGGTGGACCGCGCCGCGCTGCCCGCTCCGGCGGCGGCGCAGCCGGACAGCGAGCCGGAGTCCGCGGTCGAAGAACTCGTCGCGGCGATCTGGGCCGAGGCGCTCGGCCGGGAACGGGTCGGCGCGCTGGACGACTTCTTCGGTCTCGGCGGACATTCGCTCGCCGCGACCAAGGTCGTCGGCCGTCTCGGCGAGGCGCTCGGTTTCCCCGTGCCGGTGCGGTGCCTGTTCGACCGGCCGGTGCTGCGGGACTTCGCGACGGAACTGGAACGGATCGCGATGACCGCCCTGGCGGAAGACGGCACCATCGATGTCCCGGCGGGGAGCACGGCATGACCGATTCACTGATCACTCCCGCGCAACGACGTATGCGCGAACTGCTCGCCGACCGCGCCGCCGCCGCACTACGTGCCGGCGGGCCCGCCGCGGAGCCGGCCATCCCCCGGCTCCCTCGCGACGGGTCACCGGTGCCGCTGTCGTCCGCGCAGGCCAGATTGTGGTTCCTGGCCCGTTTCGAACCCGGCGGCCACGCCTACAACCTGCCGCTCGTGCTCGAACTGACCGGACCGGCCGACGAGACCGCGCTCCTCGCCGCGGTCCGTGACGTCGCCGACCGCCACGACGTGCTCCGCGGCGTGTACCGGGAAATCGACGGCGAGCCCATGCGCTGCGCGGGTCCCGGCGTCCCGGTGTCCACTATGGACGTGGTGGCGGAGGAGCTGGACGCCGCCGTGGCCGCCGAGGCCATCCGTCCGTTCGCGCTCGGTGACCTGCCGCCGATGCGGGCGGTGTTGTTCCGCGTCACCGCGGACCGGCGTGTGCTGGCGTTGACGTTCCACCACATCGCGATGGACGCCCCGTCGGCGGCGGTCGTGCTCGACGACCTCGCCGCCTGCTACGCGGCCCGCCTCGGCGTCCGCGACGTACCGCCGCCACCGGCGCTCCAGTACGCGGATCTGGTGGCGTGGAACGGTTCCGGGCCGGACACCGCCGAGGCCGACCTGGACTGGTGGCACGAGCGGCTCGCCGGGCGGCCCCCGGTGCTGGAGCTGCCGACCGACCGGCCCCGTCCGGCCGTGGCCGGGGACGAGGGCGCCGAGGTCGCCATCGAGGTGCCCGCCGCGCTCACCGCGCGGCTGCGGGAGATCGGCCGCACCACCGGCGCCACCCCGTTCATGGTGTTCCTCGCGTGCTGGCAGACCTTGCTCGCCAGGCTGGCCGGGACGACCGACGTGCCGGTGGGGGTGCCCGAGTCCGGGCGGCGTCACCCGGACGCCGAACGGGTCGTCGGCTGCTTCGTCGACACGCTGGTGCTCCGCACCGACCTCGCCGGGGCGGCCACCGGCCGCGAACTGCTCGCCGCCGCCCGGGACACGGTGCTCGACGCGTTCGCGCATACGGGCGTGGCGTTCGAGCGGATCGTGGAGCGGGTCGCGCCCCGGCGCGGGCTCGACGCGTCGCCGATCTTCCAGGTCATGCTCAACGTGCTCGACGAACCGTCGCGGGCGCCCGAACTCCCCGGCCTCACCACCCGGGTCACCGAACCGCCGGTGCGCGGCGTCAAGTTCGACCTGAGCCTCGCGCTGTCCCGGTCCGGCGACGGCTATTCGGGCGGGCTCGCCTACCGCACCGACCTGTTCGACCGGGGTACCGCGGAACGGATCGCCCGCTGGTTCCTCACGCTCGTCGACGGGATCACCGCGGACCTCGACCGGCCGGTGGCCGAGATACCCGTCGAGGTCGTCACCTCCCCGGCGCTGGCGGGGCCGGCACCGGAGCGGACCGGACTCCGCCCCGTGCACACCCTGATCGAGGCCGCCGCCGACCGCTTCCCGGACCGGATCGCCGTCGTCGGCGCGACCGGCTCGCTCACCTACCGGCGGCTCGACGAGCGGGCCAACCGGATCGCGCACCGGCTGCGGGCGCTCGGCGTGCGCGCCGACGAGCCGGTCGAGCTGCTGCTCGAACAGGGCACGGACGTGGCGTGCGCGGTGCTGGGCATCATGAAATCCGGCGGCGCGTACCTGCCGATGGACACCACCTATCCCCAGGCGCGGGTGGCGACCATCCTCGCCACCGCGGGCGCGCGGATCCTGCTCGCCGAACCCGGCCTCGCCGTCACCGTTCCCGAGGTCACCGTCCTGACAGTCGACGACGCGGTCGAGGGTCAGCCCGGGACCCGGCCGGACGTCCCGGTGGCGGGGCACGACCTGATCCACGTGATCTTCACTTCGGGTTCGACCGGTGCGCCGAAGGGGGTCGCGGTCGAGCACCGCAACGTCGCGCACTACCTGTCGGGCATGCTGCCCCGGCTCGGCGACGTGGCGGGCGCGTCGTTCGCGGTCGTCTCCACCCCGGCGGCCGACTTCGGCCTCACCTGCGTGTACGGCGCGCTGACCACCGGCGGCACCGTCCACCTGGTCGAGCGGGACACCGCGATGGACCCGGAATCCTTCGCCGATTACCTGGCCGAGCATCCGGTCGACGTGCTCAAATGCGTGCCCAGTCACCTGGAACTCCTTGCCCGGCACGGAGATCTGGCCGCCGTGCTGCCGGATCGGCTGCTGATCCTCGCCGGTGAGGCGTGCCCGTGGTCGCTCGTCGAGCGTGTCGAGGCGGCCCGTCCCGGCCTGCGGGTGCAGAGCCACTACGGGCACACCGAGAGCACGATGATCTCGATGACGTGCGACGTGTCGACCGTCCCGCCGCACGAGCGCACCGGATACGTCCCGCTCGGCACGCCGCTGCCCGGGGTCGTCGGTCATCTCGTCGACGCGCGCGGCGCGGTCGTGCCCGACGGCATGACCGGCGAACTGGTGATCGGCGGGCCGCAGATCACCCGCGGCTATCTCGGCGACGACACGCAGACCGCGGCCCGGTTCGTGCCCGACCCGCTGGGCACCGGCGTGCGCTGCTTCCGCAGCGGCGATCTGTTGCGGGTCCGTGCCGACGGCACCGTGCAGTTCCTCGGCCGCGCCGACGACCAGGTGAAGGTGCGCGGCCACCGGGTGGAACTGGGCGAGGTCACCGCCGCCCTCCGCGACATCGACGGTGTCGCCGAGGCCGTGGTGCTGCCCGTCGGCTCCGGCATCGACCGGCGCCTGGCCGGTTGGCTGGTCGGGCCCGGGCTCGATGTGACGGCCGTGCGTCGGACGCTTCGGGAACGCCTGCCGGACTACCTGGTGCCCGCCTCGCTCACGGTCCTGGATCGCTTGCCGCTCAACGCGAACGGCAAGATCGACCGGGCGGCACTGCCCGACGCGGCCGAGCGCGCACCCGCCGCCCGGCGGCCGGTGGCGACCCCGGCCGAACGGCTCGTGGCGCGGATCTGGGGCGACGTGCTCGGGATCGACGGCCTCTCCGCCGACGACGATTTCTTCGCCGCCGGCGGGCATTCCTTCGCCGCGGCGCGTGTCGCGGGGCGTCTCGGTGAGGCGCTGCGCCGCGACGTCGCCGTGCGCACGGTGTTCGAGCATCCGGTGCTGGCCGACCTCGCCGCCGTGCTGGCCGCCGATCCGGACGGCGTTTCCGGCGGCGCGCCCATCCCCGTGCGGCCGGACCCCGAAGCGCCCGCTCCGCTGTCGTCCGCGCAAGCGCGGCTGTGGTTCCTCGAACTGCTCGGCCCCGGTTCGGCTTATCACGCCGATCTCGTGCTGCGGCTGCGCGGGCCGCTGGACGCGGCGGCGATGGCGCTCGCGGTGCGGGACGTCGCCGCCCGGCACACCGTCCTGCGCACCGTCATCGAGGAGCGGGACGGCACCCCGGTGGCCGTTCCGGTGCCCGCCGACCGCGTTCCGGTGTCCATTGTGGACATCGCGGCCGACGAGGTGGACGCGGCGTGCCGGGCGGAACTGGCCCGGCCGTTCGCGCTCGACCGGGAGCCGCCGCTGCGGGCCTCGCTGTTCCGGATCGACGGCGACGAGCACGTCCTCGCGCTCACCGTGCACCACATCGCGACCGACAACTGGTCGCGCGGCGTCATCGGAACGGACCTCGCCGACGCGTACGCCGCCCGGCTCGCGGGATCGGCACCGGACGCGGCCCTGCCCGTCCAGTACGCGGATTACGCCGCCTGGCTGGCCGCCCGTGCGCGCGACGAGGACCTGGACTGGTGGTGCGACCGTCTTTCCGGGCTGCCGCCGCTGCTCACGTTGCCGACCGACCGGCCCCGGCCGGTGGTGGCCGAATGGTCCGGCGGGCACGTCCGGTTCGCCCTGCCCGCCGCGCTCACCGCACGCGTGCGGCAGGTCGCGGCCGAGACCGGCGTGACACCGTTCATGGTGTTGCTGGCCTGCTGGCAGGAACTGCTCGGCCGCCGTGCCGGGACCGATGACGTCGCGGTCGGCGTGCCGGAGTCCGGACGGCATCATCCGGACGTCGAGTCGACGGTGGGCTGTTTCGTCAACACGCTCGTGCTGCGCACGGATCTCGGCGGCGACCCGACCGTGCGGGAGTTGCTCGGCCGGTCCCGCGAGACCGTGCTCGGCGCGTTCGCGCACGCCGAGACACCGCTCGAACGGATCATCGAGCGGCTGCGGCCGGAGCGATCCGTGGGCGCGACGCCGATCTTCCAGGTGTTGCTGAACGTCCTCGACCAGCCCGCGACGCCGCCCGCCATCCCGGGTGTCGAGGTGACGGCCGTCCGCGACGCGGGCGAGCAGGTGAAGTTCGACCTCAGCATGGTGCTGGTCAACGACGGCGACACCTATCTCGGCGGCCTCGCCTACCGGGCCGACCTGTTCGACGCCGGTACCGCCGAAGAGATCGTCGCCGACTTCCAGGCACTTCTGACCGGGTTGCTGTCCGATGTGGACCAGCCGGTCGCCGCGGTCGGTCCGGCCCGCGCCGGGTCCCGCCCGGTCACCGCGCCCGGTCCCGTGCCGGTGACGGGTTCGCGCGCCCCGGAAACGCCGACGGAGCACCGTGTCGCACAGGTGTGGGCACAGGTGCTCGACGTGGCCGAGGTCCGCGCCGACGACGATTTCTTCGCGCTCGGCGGCCATTCGTTCACCGCGGTCCGCGCGGTCCGGCTGATCGACGAGCGGCTCCGGGTCATCGACCTGTTCCTGCATCCGACCGTCCGCGAACTGGCCGCCCATCTCGACGCCGGACGGGAGAGCGACGACGGGCGCCTGCTGCACCGGCTCTCCCCCGCCCGCACGGGCACGCCGGACGTGACGCTCGTCTGCGTGCCCTACGGCGGCGGCTCGGCCGCGGTGTTCCAGCCGTTGGCCACCGAACTCGCCGCCGCCGCACCGGAGATCGACCTGCTCGCCGTCGAACTGCCCGGCCACGACGTGGCGCGGCCCGACGAGACGTTCCGCACCGTCGACGAGGTCGTGGACCTGCTGGCCGACGAGATCGGCCGGACCGTCACGGGTCCGGTCGCGGTGTACGGGCACTGCGTCGGCTCGGCGGTGGCCACCGCGCTCGCCACCCGGCTCGAAGCCGACGGCCGCGCCGTCGCCGGTGTGATCGTCGCCGGCAGCTTCCCCGCCGCACGCCTGCCGGGGAGGCTTTCGGCCTGGCTCCAGCGCCGGTTCCCGCGCGAACGCTGGGTGGCGGACCGGCTCTACCGGGACACCCTGCGGGCCACCGGCGGTTTGCTGGACGACATGGACGAGGCCGCGAGCGCGGCGATGCTGCACGCCCTGCGGCACGACGCCGGGCAGGCGCAGGCCTGGTTCGGCCGCGCGCTCGACCCGGACGCCGGGCAACGGCCCCGGCTCGCGGCGCCGATCCTGTGCGTGGCCGGGTCGAGCGACCCGGCGACCGAGCTGTACCAGGAGCGGTACCGGGAGTGGGGCGTGTTCGCCGACCGCGTCGAACTGGCCGTGCTGCCCAAGGCCGGGCACTACTTCCTGCGTCACCAGGCCGCCGAGGTCGCCGCACTGCTGCGGGACCGGCTGTCCCGCTGGGCCGCCGGTGACCTGCCGCCCGCAGTCGACGACGTCCCGGTCGCCGCGGCGGCGACCCGGCGCGGGCTGCGCGCGTTCTACACCGTGGCGGGTGGCCAAGCCGTGTCGATGATCGGCAACGAACTGAGCGCGTTCGCGCTCGGCGTGTGGGCGTACCAGCTCAGCGGGCGCGTCATCGACCTCGCGCTGGTCGTGTTGCTCGCCCGCGTGCCGAGCATGCTGCTGACGCCGGTCGGCGGCGCGCTCGCCGACCGGGTGGACCGCAGGCGGATCATGCTGTGCTGCGATCTGACGAGCGGCGCGGCGATGGCCGTGCTCGCCGTGCTGGTCGCCTTGGGACGGCTGGATCTCCTGGCGGTATGCCTGATAGTCGGGGTCATGTCGGTGGCGTCGGCGTTCCACCGGCCCGCCTACCTGGCGGCGATCGCCCAGCTGGTGCCGAAACCGTATCTGCCGCAGGCCAACGCGCTCGCCGACATGGGCGCCGGGCTCGGCACCGTACTCGGGCCCGTGCTCGGCGGTGTCCTCATGGGACTGTCCGGGCTGACCGGGGTCGTCGTGGTCGACGTCGCCACGTTCGCGATCGGCGTGACCACCCTGGTGCTGGTGCGGTTCCCGGACCGGATGTCCTTCACCCGGGTCGAACCGTTCACGCGAGCGGTCGCCGGCGGCTGGAAGTTCGTGCTGCGCCGCAGACCGCTGCTGGTGATGATCGGCTATTTCGCGGTGGTCAACTACTTCACCGCCGTGATGTGGGTGGGGCTCACGCCGCTGGTCCTGTCGATCGGCTCGACGGGCGAACTGGGTGTGGTCAGCGCAATCGGCGGGATCGGCGCGGCGGACGGCGCGCTCGTCGTGATCACCTGGGGCGGCACCACGCGCCGGGCCACCGGCATGATCGCGTTCGTCATCGGCTCCGGGCTCGGGGTGGCGCTGATGGGTGCGTGGCCTTCGGTGCTCGTGGTCGCGATCGGCCTGTTCGTGCGGCTGGCGTGCATGAGCATCGGCAACGCGCACTGGCTGTCGATCATCCAGACGAAGGTCGGCCAGCATCTGCAGGGCCGGGTGCTCGCGATCAACGTCATGCTGGCGACCGCCATGCAACCGCTCGGGTTCCTGACCGCGGGACCGCTCGCCGATCTGCTCGGCGGTTTCGCCGCGCTGATGGTGGTCTCCGGTGCCGTACTGGTGGTGTGGGGCGGGCTCGGCCTGCGATACCGGCCGCTGCACGACATCGAGGAACTGCTGCCGGACGCGGCACCGCCCGCGGAGATCGACGCCGACCTCGACCGCGTGCAGGCACTCGCCGACCGGGATCTGGTGCGGTGACCCGGTTTTCGAACAACCTCGATCAAGGTCGTCGCTCAAGATCATTGTCCGGTTCCCCGCGTCGCCGTTAATGTCTGACGTAGCCGAATCACCGGCTGATGGAAAATATCCGATCGAGCGCGAATTCGAGAAAGAGACGCATTTTGAAGAAATGGACGACACGGGTCACGACCGGCCTCGTGGTCGCGGGAATGGCGCTCGCCATGCAGAGCGCGCCTGCCATGGCCGAGGAGGCCGATGACAGTGGGGTCGGGGTCGAGGTCGAACTGACCGAAGAGGTCCCGGCGGGCGACGTCACCGCCGCCTGCGGCGGATGGCGTGGCGATTTCGCCGGCTACGGCAAGTGGCGGGTGTCCAAATCGGACTGTGCTTGGATCTCCTTGGATTCGAAGAAGAACCCGCAGCACCGCCGCTACAAGTGGCAGATCCCGCCGGGCAGCAACACCCGGGTCTGTGTCCACGCGCAGGGCCACTACTACAGCACTTCCAAGAAGAAGATGGTCACGAAGTGGACCACGGCGGGATGCGGCACGAGCGGCACCGTTCTCGTGCGCTGGTCGGGTATCCCGAAGAAGAGCGGTGGCTACTACGGCCACGCCGGCTACCCCAAGGTGCGGGCGAAGGTCCAGCCGGGCTTCGGCGGCGCCGCGTACAGCTGGAAGTAAATCAGCTAGCGCCGGAGGCGTGGTGAAGGCTCCCTTTGTCGCATCAGGCGCGGCGAAGGGAGCCTTCGGCCCCACTCTCAACCATCAAACGGCTAGCACAGGCCGATCTCGGTGAGCAGGGCCCGCGCCATCCGCCCGTGTTCGTCGGCCGTGCCGGTGTCTCCGGTGACGGCCGCACCGCGCTCGATCCCCTGGTGCGCCTGCGCCTGCTCATAGCGATCGCCCAGTTTCTCGGCGACCGCGAGCGCTTCGCGGTGCCTGGTGATCGAGCCCGCGGCGTCCCCTTTTCCACCGAGCGCGATGCCGATTCCGTTGAGCGCCTTGACCTCGAACTCGCCCAAGCTGTTCTGGCGCGCCAGATCCAGTGCCTCGTTCAGTTGCGTCAAGGCGTCGTCGTGCTCGCCCAGCCGCGCGAGCAGCACGCCGATGTGGAGCAACGCCTCGGTCTCCGGGAACCGGTAGCCGAACTCGCGTGCGGTGACGAGCGCCCGCCGGTAGTGGCCGAGCGCCTCGGCGGAGTGACCCTGCTGCTCGCGCACCGTGCCGAGGTTGCCGTAGGTCAGGCATTCCCCGACCCGGTCCCCGACCTCCAGCATGATCTCCAGCGCCTCGTCGAGGTACGCCGCGGCCTTGTCCCAGTCACCGACGCGCATCGCACTGTTCCCCAGGTTGCCCAGCGCGCGGCCCTCGCTGGTGCGGTTTCCGGTCGCCCGGTGCACGAGCAACGCCTGCCGGTAGCAGTCCTCGGCCGCCGCGAAATCACTGAGCCGGTCGAACGCGTTGCCGAGGTTGTTCAGTGCCCGCGCCCAGCTGGCGCGGTCCCCACCCGCCTCGTACCGCTTGAGCGCCTGCTTGAGCTGATCGATGCTCTCCGGGTAACGGTTGGAACGCAGGTAGACCGCACCGAGGCTTATATGCGCGCTCGCCTGGACCAGCGGATCGGCGGCGCGGATCGCGATACCGTGCACGATCTCCGCGTCGGCGAAGCGCAGCGCGTTGTACAGGTACCGGTTCAGGATCGGCGACATCATGGCCGCG
The DNA here is from genome assembly GCF_003947535.1 of Amycolatopsis sp. WAC 04169. Classification (NCBI taxonomy): domain Bacteria; kingdom Bacillati; phylum Actinomycetota; class Actinomycetes; order Pseudonocardiales; family Pseudonocardiaceae; genus Amycolatopsis; species Amycolatopsis sp. WAC 04169. Next base: position 463,187 of record NZ_QHJI01000004.1, read on the forward strand.
TCCTCACCTCTGCCCTGTTCCTCGGCCAGCGCGGTGATGCCCACCAGGTTGTGCCGTTCGGCGTCCAGCCACGCCGTCGCCGCCGCGAGGTCGGCGAAGTCCGGCGCCGGAACGTCCGAAGTGGACACTTCGGGCCTGCGGTCGCGTTCATGCGGGGCGTACAGGTCCATGGCGCGGCAGGCGGTGTGCCGGTAGTAGTCGAACAAGCGCCCGAGTGCGGCCTGCCGCGCGGAAGCGGCGTCCACGTCCCGCGCCAGCCCCGCCGCGTAGAGACGGACCACGTCGTGCAGGCCGAACCTATCGTGGCCGCGCCGCTGCACCAGGCTGCCGGCGACGAGTTCGCCCAGAAGTTCTTCCGCCGTGCGCAGGCCGGCCCCGGCGAGCGCGGCCGCCGCGCGCGTGTCGACGTCGCGGCCGGGATGGATGGCGAGGAGCCGCAGCAGCAGCGCGGCCTCGGCGGGCAGGTCCGCATAGGACAGACCGATGGCGTTCTCCAGCTCGTCCTCGACCCGCAGGCTGTCCCGGCGTTCCGCGAGCCGGGCGGCGTGGTCGCGCAACGTCCAGTCGCGCCGGTTCCGGATGCGGCCGGCCACCACCGTCAACGCGAGCGGCAGATGCCCGACCAGTTCGGTGATCCGCGCGGCGGCCTCGGTGTCCTCGGCGACCTCGGCCGCGCCGACCAGCCTGCGCAACACGTCGAGCGACTCGGTCCACGGAAGCGCCTCCAGGTGCACGGACCGGGCACCCGCCAAACCGGTCAAGCGCCGTCTGCTGGTGATCAGCACGACGCCGCCCGGCCGGTCCGGCAGCAGTGGGCGCACCTGGTCGGCGTCCGCCGCGTTGTCCAGCACCACGACCGGCTGCCGGTCCGCGAGCAGCCGCCGGTAGGTGGCCTGCCTGCCCGCCGGGTCGAGACGGTGGATCTCCCCGCCCGGCACCCCGAGCCGCCGCAGGAACTCGTCCAGCACCGCGAGCGGGTCGGCGGGCGCGCGGTCGGCGTCGTAGCCACGCAGATCCGCCCACAACCGGACCGTGACGCCGTCACGGTCCGCCAGCCGGTGCGCGGCACGGACGGCGAGGCTGGTCTTGCCGACGCCTGCCATACCGTCGATCACCACCGGCGACCACCGCTCGCCGTCCGCGGGACCGGTGATCTCGGCCAGCTCGGCGTGCCTGCCGACGAACTCCGTGCCGTCGGCGGGCAGCTCGTCCGACACGGTCACCCACGACGAATCGGCGGTGAGCCCCGCGATCACCTGGCACACCTGCCGCCACCGGGCCACCACCGCCTCGTCGGCGGTGAGCGCACGCACGATGTCCGCGACGAGGTCCGCGTCGACCCGCCGCCGACCCGGCCGCAGGCAGCGGTAGACCGTGTTGAACACCGGCAGATCGGGGTTCCCCACCGCCCGCCGTCCACGCACGACACGCCGGTGCAGCTCCCGATAGGACACGCCGTGCCGGCTGCGCAGCGTGTTCAGCCGGGCGGCCAGCTCGTCGAACGAACCGGCGCCCAGCGGCTCCGGCGGCGCTCCGCCCTCGTCCGTCCGGTCGGGATTCACGATCGGGAAGGGTAGTCCGGATGGCCGATCCGCACTGTCCAAACGGGAGAGTTCACCGGCCACCGAGTTCGCCGATCCGGCCCATCGGCCGTTGCTCTCGACTAAGGTCGACCGGCATTCGGTTCACGTGTCCAGGGGGTTCCCGTGACGGAAGAGCAGCCGCCGAGCCCGGTCGGAGCCCGGTCGTACGACGAGCTCTCCCAGCGGCTGAGGCAGGCGCTGGCCTGGGCGGGGTTGACCCACCGGGAGCTGCACCGGCGGGTGCGGCGCCTGCGCACGGCCCGCGGGACGGCCGACCTGCCCGCCTACAACACCGTGTACCGCTGCCTGCTGCCCGGACGCAAACGGCTGGACGTCGAGCTGGTCGTCGACATCGCGGCCGTACTGCTCGGCATGGACGTCGCCGCGGAATGGCGGCAGGCGCACCGGGTGATCACCGGGGACGCCACCGAGGCGGCCGTGATCAGCGTGGCCGACCACCTTCCCTCCGGGGCCGGCGGATTCGTCGGCAGGCAGGCGCAACTGCGCCGGGTGCTGGCGGCGGAACCGGACGACGCCGGGGTGTGGGCGATCTCCGGAATGGCCGGGGTCGGCAAGACGCGGTTCGCCGGCGAGGCCGCGCGGCTGCTGGCCGAACGGGGCCGGTTCGCCGACGTGCGGCTGGTGGTGAACCTGCGCGGCTTCGACGCGGACCGGCCCGCCGCCGACCCGGCCGCGGTGCTCGAAGGGTTCCTGCGCCGGCTCGGGGCGTCCGGGAGCGAGATCGGCTGTCTCAGCCTCGCCGGCCGGAGCGCGCTGTTCCGCCGTCTGCTGGAGGGACGGCGCGCGCTGATCCTGCTGGACAACGCGGCGTCGGTCGACCAGGTGCTGCCGCTGCTGCCCGGCCTCCCGACCTGCCTGGTGCTGGTCACCAGCAGACGCCGCCTGGTCGAGTTGACCGCGGCCCGGCACGTGGCGCTCGACGTGTTCACGCCGGAGGAGTCGGTCGAGTTGCTCCGCGACGGAATCGGCGACGAACGCGTCGACGCGGAGCGGGGCGAAGCGGCCGACATCATCGAACTGGTCGGCCGGTTGCCGCTGGCCCTCGCACTGGTGACCCGGCGGCTGGCCGCTTCGGACGAGTGGACGATGGCCGACCACCGGGACCGCCTCGCCGATCTGCGGACCATGCTGCGGCTGGACGACGGGGTCGAGGTCGCGTTGCGCACGTCGTACGACGAACTGGCCGAACCGGACCGGGCGCTGCTCGGCCTGCTCGCGATGTACCCGGGACGCGATTTCGACGACCACGCGGCGGCGGCGCTGGCGGGCGTCGAGGTCGGCGTCGTCCGCGGCCGGCTCGACGATCTGGTCGCGGCCAGCATGGTCACCGCCCGCGGGTCCCGGTTCGAACTGCACGACCTGGTGCGGGTCTTCGCCGAGAAACGCGTCCGCGAGAGCGTCCAGGCCCGGGTGCGCCGGGCCGCGGTCGGCAGGCTGCTCGACTTCCAGCTGGCCACCGCCCGCGCCGCGCTCGTCACCTGTTACTCGCACGAGGCGGACCGGTGGCGGGACCTGCCCACCCCCGCGGTGCAGGCCCTCGTGTTCGACGGAGCGGACGAGGCGATGGCATGGCTGGACACCGAACGGGTCAACCTGGTCGTCGCGTCCGGCTGGGCGCTGGGCGAGGGGCGCGACGAGCACGTGACCCGGCTGGCGTGCGTGATGACGAGCTATTTCGAGGCCCGCGTGCGCGTGAGTGACGCACTCGCCCTGTTCAGCAACGCCGCCAGGGTCGCCTCCGGTGTCACCCGAGGGCACGTGCTGAACGGCCTCGCCATGATCCATTGGCAACGGGGGGACGCCGCCGAATCGCTCGCCGTCCTGCAGGACGCGATCTCCGAATTCGACGCCGCCGGTGCATCCGATTACGTCTTCAACCTGTCGGGGAACGTGGGCCTGTTGCTGGCCGGTCTCGGTGATTACCGGGCCGCGCTCCCCTGTTTCCGGCGGGCATTGGAATTCGCCGTCGCGACGGACAACGAGTCGTTCCGGGCCCGGCAGTTGTGCAATATCGGCGTCGCCGAGCTGCACCTGGGAAATCATTCCGCCGCCGTCGACCACCTGTCCCAGGCCCTGGACGCGACCAGGGCGAGCGGTGATCACCTCTGTGAATGCCGGACGCTCGACGGCCTCGGCACCACGTTCTGGCGAATGGGAAGGGACACCGAGGCCTGGGCCTGTTACGAGCAGGCGCTCGCCGTGGCGAGGCAGACGCACAACCGGGGCGACGAGGGCAAGGTGCTCAACCATCTCGGTGTCCTGCTCGTCGCCGCCGGACGGTTCGACGAGGCGTTGGCGCATCACCGGCAGGCCATCGATCTGGCGAGGGAGATCGGCAGCCGGGAAGGCGTGCTGACCGCGAGCACCGACCTGGCGGCCACCCTGCTCACCGCCGGGCGATCGGCCGAAGCCGTCCGCTGCCTGCGGAAGGCGATCGAGTCGGCGACCGCGGCGGACAGCCGCTACGAACTGGCGAGAGCCCAAAGCGGACTCGCCGACGCGCTGTTCGCCGACGGTGATCCGGTCGCCGCGCGGCGGCACCGGCGGACCGCGCACGCCGCGTACACCGAGATGGGGGTGCCGGAGGCGAGACCGATCAGTTTTCCGCACCGCGACCGTCTGTACGGGTGAGACCGACTCACCGGAGGCTGACGTGCGGAAACTGAGCTTTGGCATGAACGTGACCCTGGACGGCTACATCGCCGCGCCCGGCGGCGACCTCGGCTGGAGCGGAGGCGACGGGCCGGACTCGTCGCCGGGTGACGAGCTGTTCCAGTGGTGGTCCGACCGGGTCGCGGCGACGGGCCTGGCGCTCTACGGGCGCAAGCTGTGGGAGGGGATGAGTTCCCACTGGCCGACCGCCGACCGGCAGCCCGGCGCGACACCGGCCGTGATCGAGTACGCCCAGCGCTGGCGGGACATGCCGAAGGTGGTGTTCTCCTCGAAAACCGCCGCCGTCGACTGGAACACCCGCCTGGTCACTGCCGACGCGGTCACCGAGATCACCCGGCTCAAGGCCGAGGACGCCGGCCCGATGGACATCGCCGGCGCGACGCTCGCCGGGTCGGCCATGCGGGCCGGGCTGATCGACGAATACGTGCTGGTCACCGTGCCGGTCCTGGTGGGCGGCGGCACGCCGTTCTTCACCGCGCTGGACAGCTGGGTGAACCTGACCCTGGTGGAGACGCGGACGTTTCCCGGCGGCGTGCTGCTGACCCGGTACGAGACGAGGCGCTGAGGGAGACCTGGGCGATCACAGGGTCGCGGGCAGGCCCAGCCAGGACTTGCCGGTGGCGTCGAATCCGGTGAGCTCGGCGATCTTCCCGTCGGCGACGCGCAGGACCGCGATCGCGAACAGCCGGTGCTCCGCGTCTCCGGGGGTGCGCAGGTACAGCGCGGCGGCCGGCATGCGGTTGACCGTCGTGGCGATACCGCGCCAGTCGTCGTGGCCGCGCTGGAAGAGTCCACCGGAGACCCAGCCGTCCACCGCGTCCTTGGCCGTCGTGGTCGTGGTGCCGGCCTCGGGCAGCATCGCGAAGCGCAGATCTTCGCGCAGCAAGGCCGCCAGACCGTCGAGGTCGTTGCGCTCATGAGCCTCGATGTACGCCTTCACCACGCCGCGCTCGTCCTTCGACAGCTCCGCGCCCCGCCAGTCGAGACGGCCGCCGGGCAGCCGCCCGCGCATAGTCACGCGCGCCCGCTGCAAAGCGCTCGTCACCGACGCGACGGTCAGCTCGAGGGCGTCGGCCACCGTCGACGCCGGCCAGCCGAGGACGTCGCGCAGGACGAACACCGCCCGCTGCCGCGGCGGCAGATGCTGGACTGCGACGATGAACGCCAGCTCGATCGTCTCCCGCGCCACCACCGATTCCTGCGGGTCCTCGGGGAGCATCCGGTCGGGGTACGGCTGCAGGTACAGCACCTCGGAGTCCTGCAGTCCGGCCGGGACGGGGGTGCGGTCCTCGCGTTTCTCCAGGAAGTCGAGGCAGGCGTTCGTCGCGATCCGGTACAGCCAGGTCCGCAGCGCGGCGTGTCCCTTGAACGACTCCCGCCGGTGCCACGCCCGCAGGAACGTCTCCTGCGTCATGTCCTGGGCGTCCTCGTAGTTCGCGAGCATCCGGTAGCAGTGCACCTGCAGCTCACGCCGGTGGCGCTCGGTGACGAGCGCGAACCGCGCCGGATCGCCGGAGCGGGCCACCTCGATGAACGTGGCCTCGTCCGCGTCGGTCATGGTCGTCGCTCCTTCCACTGGTGCGAGGGGTCACCTGAATCGACGACGCGGCGGAGGATTTCTCATCGGTGGGGCCCCGCGGTCACTCCTGGCCGTCGCCCATCGCGGTCGGGTCGTAGGCCAGGAATTCCCAGCTGTGGCCGTCCAGGTCGTCGATGGCCCGGTTGTACAGCCAGCCCATGTCCTGTGCCGCGCGCGGCTCGGTGGCACCCGCGGCCAGTGCCGCGTCGACCAGGCCGTCCACCTCTTCGCGCGACCCGGCGGCCAACGCGTTGATCACCTCGATCGGACCGTCCGTCATGGACCGCTTGGTGAACGACGCGAACGTTTCGCGCGTCATCAGCTGCACCAGGATCGTGTCGGCGAGCGCCACCTGCACCGAGGTGTCACCGCTGAAGTCCGGGTTCACCGTTCCGCCCATCGCCGTGTACAGCTTCGTGCTCGCCTCGAGGTCGGAGACCGGCAGGTTGACGTAGATCTGCGAGATGGCCATGACTTCTCCTCCAGTAGGTCTGTGGTCACCACGAAACCTACGGGTGCACCGCGACCTCGGTCTTGTACAGAAGCGACAGCACCTCGTCCTCGCTCGCGCGCCTGAGCTGGGTGGCCGTACGTCCGGTGAACCGCGTCAGCGAACGGGCCAGATGCGGCTGGTCGTGATACCCGACCCGCTGCACGACCTCGATCGCCGCCATCCCCTGCCCCAGCAGCATCACGGCCTGCCTGGCGCGCTCGATCTGCCGGATCGCGCCCTGGGTCAGCCCGGTCGCCGCGGCCACCCGCCGCTGCACCGACCGCGGTGTGACCAAAGTGGGCACTTCGCCGCGGAGCACGTCGGTGACGAGCGGGTCGCGGATCAGCAGCCCGGCACGGACCAGCCGATCGACGAAGACGTCGGCGTTGTCGTAGCCCGGCGTCTCCCACTCCTCGCCCTGCAGGACGAACGAACGGGCCGTGCTGTGGGGACTCGACACCGCGGTGTCGACCAGCCCCCGCACCGGCATCGGCGCCAGGTACGCCCCGTGCCGGAAGATGATGCCGAGCGTTTCGCCCTCACCCGGCCCCAGTTCCAGCACCGTGGGACTCGTCTCGGGCCCGCGCACCGCCACATGCGTCTCGCCCCGGTCGCGCCACACCACGAGCTCCCAGTTCGAGTTCGCGATCGACCGCATACGCGACGGCCCGACGGCGGCCTGCCCGGCACGGTAGACCCGCTCCACGTAGGGAGAATCGGACTGGCGCTGCTCGACGCCGTCAAGGCTCACGGCAAGAAGCTAGCACCGGCTCCGGCCGCACACGCGAGTTCCGCCGATCGGTACAGGTGGTCGTGAGTGGCGTTTCGGGTTAGAACCCGAAACGCCACTCACGACCACCTCGACCGAAGCCACAGCTGCCACCGCAGTCGCACAACCCGTGGCGGATGTCATGAAAGGGTCGTTCAGGACGGAAAACGTCCTGAACGACCCTTTCATGACATAGGTGGTACCTGCGCTACCGGCCGGCGTCGGGCAGCCACCACCGTGGTTCGGGGGGCTTGCCCGATGGTCACGGGCGAGTTGAACGACAAAGCTGGACTTGATCGTTCCGAAGTCGTCGAACAAAGGAAAAGCATGTCGAAGGTGGCGACCCTACGCCGCAATCTGGTTCGTGCCGCCGCTGTCACGCTGGCGGGGGTGTTCTGCGCGATCGCGGTGCCCGGCAGCGCCGGCGCGGTGGTGAACGGCAAGAACTCCACCGAGCGTTACGAATTCATGGCCTCGATCCCGGAGGTCGTGCCCGAAATGAACAACGCCAAGGGCGTCTGCGGGGCCGTGCTGGTGCATCCGCAATGGGTGGTGACCGCGGCGCACTGCGTCGACCCGGACAACAATCCGGCCAGGCCGGAGGGAACCGTGCGGATCGGCAGCGAACGGCGGACGTCCGGCGGCACCGTCCGCACGATCGACCGCTGGGTCCGTCACCCGGGTTACCAGCCGGGCGCGCCGAACAAGAACGACATCGCGCTGGTGCGCCTGGACCGCCCGGTCTCCGAACGGCCCATCCGCATCGCCGACCGTCCCGGCCGCCCCGGCACGCCGACCCGCTTGATGGGCTTCGGCACCACGGTCGACACCGCCGACCTGGACAAGGTCGTGTTCCCCGAACGGCTCCAGCAACTCGACACCCGCATCGGCGCCGTGTCCGAATGCTCGCCCGGTTACGCGGACTCGACCCGGCTGTGCACGGTGAGCCGCAAGCGCGGCGCGATGGCGTGCATGGGCGACTCCGGCGGACCGCAGGTCCAGCGCGGCTGGGGCGGCCGCTGGGAGCTGATCGGCGTCACGTCCGGCCCCGGTGACGACGACGTGCCGTGCGCCAACGGCCCCGGCCTCTACACGAGCGTGCCCGCCTACGCCGGGTGGATCCACCGGACCATCCACGGGCACCGCTGATCCTTCGATCCACGGTACCGATGGTGGGCTGAAGGCTCCCTTCGCCGAGTCTTATGCGGCGAAGGGAGCCTTCAGCCCCCTTACCCCTCAAGAGATTCCGGCGACCTCGGCCGAAGTCGGCAGCGACGGATGCGCTCCGTGCCGTGTCACCACGACCGCGGCCACTTTCGCCGCGAAACCGCAAGCCGCCACCACTTCCGCGGTCGTCGGGTCACCGGGGATTTCCGCGAGCCGGGCGGCGAGCGCTCCGACGAACGAATCCCCCGCGGCGGTGGTGTCCACCGCCCGCACCGCGACGGCCGGAACGTGCGTGGACGACGACGCGTCGAGGACGGCACAGCCTGCGGCCCCCAGCGTCACGATCACCCACCGGCATCCCACGGCGGACAGTTCGGCACCGCCGCGCCGCAAACCGTTGCCGTCGAACGGATCCTGACCGGTGAGCTGCCGGAACTCGATCTCGTTCGCCACCACCACATCGCTGAGCGGCAGCAGCTTTTCGGCCGCGTCGCCGACGGGGGCGGTGTTGAGCACGGTCAGCGCGCCACGGGAGCGAGCGGCCGCGAAAGCGCGTTCCGTCGCTTCGGCAGCCGCCTCCAGCTGGCCCGCGACGACGCGAAGCCCTGGCAGTTCGTCAATCGCCGCTTCGGCCGCGTCCGCCGGGATGTCGGCGTTCGCGCCGGACACCACGACGATCGAGTTGACGCCCTCCGCGTCGACGGTGATCGCCGCGCGGCCGGTGGGCAGCGCCGACCGGCGCACGTGGGTCACGTCGGCGCCCTCGGCGAGCAGGGCTGCCAGGTATTCGTCGCCGTCCTCGTCCTGGCCGACGCAGCCGATCACGGCCACTTCCGCGCCGAGCCGGGCGGCGGCGACCGCTTGGTTGCCACCCTTCCCGCCCAGCTCCCGGCTCGTCGAAAACCCCATCAGCGTCTCCCCCGGCTCCGGGATGCGCGGCGCGTGGACGATGTGATCGACGTTGAGCGACGCGACCACCGCTATCGCCCGGCTCATGCGGTCAGCCACCGGGCCGGGACGTCTCGCATCATCCGGGACACGGCCTCGGCGGGCACGCCTTCGGCTTCGAGCAGATCGGCGAAGATCGTCGGCACGAACACGAGCCCGTTCCCGCCGTTGTGCGTCCACATCTGTTTGAGGAAGAGGTCGTGCGACAGCATGATCCGGTCGCCGAAGCCCTCGTGCACCCACCTCGCCACGGCGCGAGCGGTCTGGGAAACCGTCGGGGCGACCCCTTCGCCGGGGAACGAGATGTCGAGGCCGATCATGTCGAACTCCAGCAGCACGCCACGTTCGAGAAGCTCGCGTTGGTATCCCGGGTCCTCACCGGACGGATCGCTGTGCGCGAGCGCGACTTTGCCCGGCAGCGCACCGCATTCCTCCAGCACGAGGTCGAGCACTTCGTGCCCGCGGCGCTGCCAGCCCGGCATGTGGACGTTCAGCCCCACGGAGGGCCGCTCCGCCTGTGCGAGCGCCGCGGCCCGCAGGGACGCCCGCTCCCCGTCGGTGAAGAACGGCGAGACACCGACCTCGCCGATGACACCGGCCCGGATCCCCGTCTCGCCGGCACCCTCGTCCAGTTCGGCGAGGATGCGCTCGGTCTGCGCGTCGACGGTGACCGCGGTGATGCGCTCCCCCTCGAACTTCTCCAGGTACGCACCGGTGCCCATGACGATGGTGACCCCGGTGGCTTCGGCCACCGCCGCCAGGGCGAGCGGATCCCGGCCGATCGCGGCGCTTCCCGTCGCGTCGACCAGCGTGCCGCCGCCCGCCGCGGCGAAGGCGGTCACCTCGCGTACGACGCTCGCCCGGTCTTTCACCGCCACGTTGTCGGCGCAGCAGTAGGGATCCTGGCGGAGCAGGAACTGCCACCCCGGCCCCACTTCCGCCTCGGCGAGCGGCCGTGTGGAGGCGTACGAGGGTTCGGCGACCGCGGAGGACAGATCGTTGAAGAGGTGCTCGTGCGGCAGCACCAGTCCGAGGTCCGCCGCGTCGACCGGCCCGAGAACACCGCGCACCTCAGCCACGGCGCACCTCGGCGGGCTGGGCGAGGACCGCCGGTTCGGCCGTGTGCCGGGACGGGATCATCGCGATCGCCGCGGCCGCCAGGGCCACGACCGCACCGATGACGGTGACCAAATGGAGGCTGGAACCCGCCGCGGGAGCGACGACTTCGAGCAGCAGCGACCCGATGAGCTGACCGGCCGTGGAAGCCAGCCCCAGCAACAGAAGTCCCAGCCCGCGCACCAGCAAGGCCATCAACGCGATCGACATCAGGCCGAGCGGCCCGCCGAAGTACATCCACCAGGTGCCCGGCAACGTGAAGTGCGCGCCCGAAACCGCCATCCGCACCACGTACACGAGGCCGAGCGCCACGAAGCCGATGAGGAAGTTCCAGGTGATGGAAACGAACATCGAGCCGGACAGCAGACCGACCTCGGAGTTGCCGGCGGGCTGCCAGCCGGCGAGCAGGCCACCGACGAACGGCATGATCGCCAGCGCGATCATGTGCGGGGCCGACCAGTTCGGGGAGACCACCAGCACCGTGGCGCAGATGGCCAGGATCGCCCCGGCCACGCGCGGCGCGCTCATCGCCTGCTTGAACGGGACGCCGATGCCGAGGCGGTCGCACACCACGCCGGAGATGACCATGCCGGAGATCAGCGACGTCTGGAAGATCGCCACCCCGAGGAAGCCCACCGTGACACCTTCGGAAAGCACGATCACCGCGCCGCACAGACCGGCGAAGAAGTTCCACCGCGGGATCTCCCCGCGCACCAGCTGACCGGGCAGCCGGAAGAACGCGTCGCGCGTCCTGGTGCGTGCCAGCACGAGGATCAGCATCAGCACCAGGCCGGTGCCGAAGGACACCAGCGCGGCGGCGTGGCCGTCGGCGAGCGCGGTGCCGAGATGTCCGTTGACGAGCGACTGCAACGGGCCGAGCATTCCGGCGAAGACGGTCGCGACCGTCAGGACGACGACCGAAGCCGCGCGGCCGGTGGGTGACGTACTCATCGAATCCTCCTTGATCCCGAGTGCGCGCGGCTCAGATTTCGCGACCGGCGAGCCAGCTCATCGCCTGCGCGAAGAGCTTGCCGTAGCCGTCCCAGGCCATGAACTCCTCCGGAGCCCAGTGCGGGGAGATGTCCGAGGTGAACGCGAGGGTGCGGCCGCGGCCGACCTGGCGCGCGGCCAGCATGACGTCGCCCTCGACGGTGGCGAGCAGCTCCGCGTCCGGCTTCAGCGTGGTGTGCTGGTAGCCCAGCAGGATCGGCCACTCCTGGTCGAGGCCGGAGACCACCGGGTGCCCTGGCCGCACGACCTGGGCACGCACACCCTCCGGCGTCTCGACGCGGTCGTCGTACGGGTCGATGTCGACCGGGAGGATCTCCTCGATCGGCGTCCGGTGGTAGTTGGCCTTGCCCTCGAAACCCTGGAAGCTCAGGTAGCCGCCGGCCATCATCAGGCCGCCGCCGTTCGTGACCCATTCGCGCAGCAGCTTGAGCCGGTTCGGCGTCGGACGGCCGCGGGTGAACGTGTCCGGGTGGAGCAGCAGCGTGTTGGCGCCGATGTCGGAGAGCAGGACGACGTCGTAGGCGTCGAGCTCCGCCAGCGTCTGCGGGAATTTCTCGGCCACGTCGTGCGAACGCAGATGAGTCACCTCGACCCCTTCCGCCGCCAGCGCCGCCAGCAGCCGCTCGCACCCGATCTCCACCTGGGTGTGCGCGAACGGGTCGTATCCCTTGTGATCGATGGTCGCACTGACCCACGACTCCCCGGCTAGCAGGACCTTGACCATCGACGACTCCTTCGGGCGAAAAGCCTTTGCGTATGTTGCGCAACATAGCGCAACGCCGCCAATATAAGATGCGGTCGCAGTCGCCGTCAACGCTCAACGGGGAGGAGCCGGATGTCGCTGGCGAAGGTGGCCCGAGAGGCCGGAGTGGCCGTGTCGACGGTGTCGAGGTACGTCAAGGGGGAGCTCAACGTCGCCTCCGAGACGGCCCGGCGCATCGACGCCGCGCTGTCGGCCGAAGGGCATCCGCCCGTGCGGAAACCGGTGACCGGCCTCAGCCTCGGCCTGGTGGTCCCGTCGCTGGACAACCCGTACTTCTCCACGCTGGCGGACGCCGTGGTCGACGCCGCCGCGACGGACGGCGTCGACGTGCTCACCGCGCTCACCGGCTCGTCGCCGTCACGCGAGCGCGCCGCCGTCGAGCGCCTGATGCGCGTGCAGGACGTGGGCGGGCTGATCTACCTGGGGATGAACACCACCAACGAAGCCTTCACGAGCCGCCTGGCGGGCGATTTCCCGGTGGTCTTCCTCGACGAGTACGTCGAAGCGGCCGGACCTCGGATCGCGCACGTCACCGCGAACAGTTTCGGCGGCGCCTACCAGGCGACCACCCACCTGCTCTCCCAAGGCCACCGGCGGATCGCCCACGTCGGCGGACCGTCCGGGCTGCGCACGGCCGACCAGCGCGAGGCGGGCTACCGGGCCGCGCTGAAGTCGCACGGAATCGAGGCAGACGAGGCGATGATCGTGCGCGGCGCCTTCAGTTCCGCGTTCGGCATGAACTTCTTCGCGCATATGGCGCGGACCGGCGCGACACCGACGGCCGTGTTCACCGCCAGCGACATCGCCGCGGTCGGCCTGCTCGAAGCGGCCCGCCGCGCCGGGATCTCGGTGCCGGGAGACCTTTCGGTGATCGGCTGCGACGGGATCACCCTCGGCGAATGGACGTCGCCGCGGCTGACCACCGTCGCGCAGCCGACGGAACAGATGGCCCGCAAGGCGGTCGACGAGATCACCCGCCTCGCGGCCGGCCGCGACGCGGGCGACCACGTGCTCTCCATGCGGCTCGTCGTCCGCGAATCGACCCAGGAGTACTCCGCATGACCGACGAAGCCCTCGCGCTGCTGCGTGATCTGGTGCGCCAGGACACCACCTCCGGCGACAGCGCCGCACAGGCCGCCGCGCAGGAACTGGCCGTCTCCTACGCCACCGCCACTCCGGGTGTCCGCGTGCTGCGGCGCTCCACCTCCGGGCGCCCCTGGGTGCTGGTCGGTACCGAATCCGGCGACGGGCCGCTGTTCGTGTGCCATATCGACACCGTCCCCGTCGGCTCCCCCGCGCTCTGGGACCGCGCCCCCTTCTCCGCAGACGTCGACGAGGAGTTCCTGCACGGCCGCGGCAGCGTCGACATGAAGGGCGGGCTGGTCGCCGCGCTGGCCGCGTTGCGCAACGCCGCGGAAGCCGGTGCGCCGGCGCAGGTCCTCATCACCAGCGACGAAGAGATCGGCTGCCGGGGCGCGGCCGAGGCGTCGGCCTCGCTGGAGCTGACGCCGCGGATCGTCGTGGTGCCGGAGGCGACCCGGAACCGCGTCTCGCTCGGGCACCGCGGAGCCACCTGGCTACGGCTCGCCGCGCGAGGGAAGGCGGCCCACGGTTCCACGCCCCAGCTCGGCCGCAACGCGATCCGGTTGCTCGCGGACCGGGCCATCGGCGCACTTGATTCCCTGCCGTTGGCCGCCGACGACTACCTGGGCGAGGAAACCGTCAACGTCGGCACCTTCGAGGGCGGGACCGCGACGAACATCGTGCCCGCGTCGGCGGTTCTGACGCTGGATGTGCGCACTGTGGACGGTGGAGCGCCGTCGATCGCTTGGGCTTCGTCACTCGATCCGGCCATCACCGCGGAGGTGGATCTCGATCTGCCCGCCGTCCGGACGGCGCGTCTGCCGGAGTTGCTCTCCGGCCAGACGCCCGCACCCGCCGCCACTTACTTCACGGACGCCTCGGCTTTGGCCGGGTCCGTGGGCGGCGCGCCGATCGTGATCTGGGGCCCGGGCGATCCCGGGGAGATGCACGCGGCGAACGAGAAGCTGGAACTGGAATCGTGGCGGCGGGCTTCACGCGACTACCTCGAACTGGTCTTGGCGGCCGCGCGCTGATACCGGCCGTCAGCCCAGCTTGAGCCACCCCAGCGCGAGCGCGACGACGAACCCACCCGCCAAGACCACGATCACGCCGATGAAGATCAGCCACGCGACAGGCATCGCCTTGGACGGCATCGGTTGCGGGTGCGAGAGTCCGGACGTCTGAGCCGAGTCGGGCGGCGTGTCGCCCGGCGTGACACCGCCTCCTGGTTCGCGGCGGGTCTTCTCGGGTTCCGGGTCGGGCGGCTGGGCTGTCATCGCCGGTGCTCCTTCGGTCGGTCTTCCCCATCGAGTACCCGAACGACGGCGACGAAACCCTTTCAGCCGAGCTGGGGCACGTCGTTCGGGAATCCGATGGGCAGCTCGTACATCCCGCGGGCGGTGCGGCCACCTCCGAGCCAGCCGTGGAAGTGGATGTGGCCGTCGACGACGTCGGCGCCGCCCGGCGCGTCGACCTTGCCGCCGAGCAGATCGGTGGACAGGAACGGCGTGCCCGCTTTGACGAACGGTCCGCTCAGCGACGGCGCGGTGGCATATCCCGTGTGATAGCCGGAACTCTGGAACGTGTCGGCCGAATAGAACAGCACGTACCGGCTCGGCGTCTTCACCACCGACGGCGCCTCGACGACGGCGTTCTCCGACGCGAGGTCGGCGCGCAGGAGCTCGATCCGCGGACCGTCCGGTGTCCGTCCGTCGGCGAGCAGTTTCTGCGACCAGATCGCGGCCGGGGGCCCGACCGCCGCGCCGTCGCTCTTGTAGAGCAGGTAGCGCGAACCGTCCGAGTCCAAGAAGGTCTGCGGGTCGATGTCGCCACCGTCGCCGGGGACACAGATCAGCGGACCGTCTCCGGCAGGCGTGTACGGCCCTTCGGCCTTCGCGGCGGTCGCGACGCCGATGCACATCTCCCCGCCGGGCGCCACCGCCGCGGAGAAGTAGAGCACGAACGTACCGTCGGAAAGCCGGGTCACGTCGGGGGCCCAGAATCCGCCGTCGGGTTTCGCCCACTTCGGTACGGCCGCGAGGGCGTCGCCGCCCACCCGCCACGGACCTTCCGCCGCCGGCGCGTGCGCGTAGGGCACTTTCACCGCACCGGTGCTCGTGGAGAAGGCGAAGTAGCCGGAGTCGGTCTTGACGATGTCGGGATCCGGGAAGTCCTGTCCGATGAGCAGCTTCGGCGTGCCGATCGCGAAAGCGGGCGGCGCGAGGACGAGTGCCATGGTCACGGCGAGGATCAGGAGCCGGTGCATGAACTTCATGACCGATTCTGTGGACGGGACGGCGCGGTCGGCAGCGTCACCCGGACACGGCCACCGGGAAGCGTGGACTTGCCCGTTCACCCTGTCTGGCGGGATTCATCCGCGCGTCTTCGGGTAGTCGCACCGTTTGTCCCGGGCCTCGGCGGGTACGCCCGGGTACAAGGCCGACGAAGGAGGCATCGTGCGACGCCGAGACCGCCGCATCCTGCAGGAGATCGAAGAAGACCTGACCGCGAGCGACCCCGATCTCGCGGCGGCCTTCGACCAGGTGAAGCGGGCCCCGGGCGTCCAGGCCTGGTGGGCCGTGCTCTTCGTCGCCGAGATCACCGCGCTCCTCATGATCACGGTGGGACTCTTCAGCGACAGGGGCCTCGTGTTCCTGACCGGCGTCGCCGCCGCGAGCGCGCTCGTGTGGGCGCACAACACTTACCGCCGGGCTCAGCGGTTACCGGCGTGGCGTTCCTTGTGGTGACGGACCACGGCGACCGGACACGGCGCGTGGTGGACCATGGCGCGGCTGACCGAGCCCAGCAGTGCGCGGCGTAGCGGGCCGCGTCCGTGACTGCCGACGACGAGCAGCGCGGCGCCCTCGGCCTGCTCGGCCAGCGCGTGAGCGGGCCGGTCGACCGCGATCACGCGGTGGACGGGGACGTCCGGATACCGCTCCCGATATCCGGCCAGTGCTTCGTCGAGCACGGGTTTTCCGCGTTCCTCGATGAGCTCCCGGTCGTGCTCGGTGGGAGTCACCGCCATCGCTTCGAGCGGGAGATCGGACCAGACGTGCATGGCCACCAGCGCGCGGTGGTGCCGGTCGGCGAAGTCGTAGGCGAACCCGATGGCTTCCTTGCTGGTCTCGGATCCGTCGACACCGACCACGACCTTCCGGTCGCCGTCCGCCGCCGGTTCGTCGCCGGCGCGCACGACCACGATGGGCCGGTGGTAGTCGTGCAGGAGTTCGTTGGCCGTGGAGCCGACCAGGAGCCTGGGCAGCGCGGTGAGCCCGGACGAACCGATCACCAGCAGGTCCGCGTCCTCCGCGGCGCGGGCCAGCTCGTCGGGCGCGCGGCCGGACAACAGCCGCGTCGACACGGTCAGCTCCGGCCATGCCCGGCGGCATTCCTGCGCGATGTCTCCGAGCATGGCCTCGGCGTGCCGTTGCGCTGTTTCCTGACCAGCTTCGAGAAACCCGGGCCGCGGCCAAGCGCCGCCGCTCGGGAGGGCTTCGGGCACGGGCGGGAACCCGACGACATGGGCGATAACCAGTCCGTGACCTCGGACAGCGGCTTCCTCCGCCGCCCAGCGCACGGCCTTCCGCGCTTCTTCGGAGCCGTCATAGCCTGCGACGACGGCTCCCTTGTCCATCGGAACGGTCATGGTGTCACTCCCCGACTGCGGGCTTTGACACCATGTGGGCTACCACGCCGGGCGGTCGCCGAAACCTCGGATCCCCCCTCGTCAGGCGAGTGCCGCGATCAGCCCGATCACCAGCGCCGTCCGTTCCGGGATGTGCTGCACGAGGATGTGTTCGTCGCGTGCGTGCGCGCCGCCTCCGACGGCACCGAGTCCGTCGAGCACCGGGCGGCCCAGCGCGGACACGAAGTTGCCGTCGCTCGCCCCTCCCACCGCGGTCTCCTCCAGCTCCCAGCCGTCTTCGGCGGCCACCTTCCGCGCAACCGCGAACAGCGCCCGGGACGGGTCGTTCGGGGTCATCGGCGGCCGGTTCCACTCCCCTTCGACCGAGACGGTCACGCGGGGATCGGCGGCTTCCAGACCGGCGAGCACCTTGTCGATCCGGTCCATTTCGGACGGTTCGGCGACCCGGACGTCGACGCCGCAGCCGGCGCCGCCCGCGGTGACGTTCCGGCCGGTGCCGCCGGAGATGGTGCCGACGTTGACCGTGGTCCCGAGTTCGCGCGAGCCCGCGGCCGCCAGTTTCCCGACGATCTCGGCGAGGGCGTGGATCGCGCTCGCTCCCGCGTACGGGTCCAGGCCCGCGTGCGCCTCGACGCCGGTGGCGGTCACGTCGAACAGGCCGACCCCCTTGCGCGCGGTCTTCAGCTTGCCGTCCAGCGACGCCTCGAAGACGAGGGTGGCCAGCGCGCCTTCACTGGCCGCTTCGATGTACGGCCGTGAGTGGGGGCTGCCGATCTCCTCGTCGCCGTTGAAGAGGAATTTGACCGACGGATGCGGCAGGCCGAGTTCGCGGAGGCCGCGCAGGGCCCAGACCGATTGCACCAGGCCGAGTTTCATGTCGAACGCACCCGGACCGGTGACGCGGCCGTCCTCGTCGGTGTACGGCCATCCGGCGAGCGTGCCCGTCGGCCAGACGGTGTCGTAGTGGCTCAGCAGTAGTACCGTGCCCGGCGCCGTCCCCTGGTAGCCCAGTTCGAGCACGTCGCCCCGGACCGTGTCGGTGTGCCGGGCCTCGGTATCGGGTGCGCCGAGCCGGTCGAAGACCCACGCCCGGATGACGTCGAGGCCTTCGTCCAGCATCGGCTTGTCGTAGCTGTGCGTCTCCAGCTCGACGATGCTCCGCAGATCGTCGAGCATGGCGGGCAGGGCCTGCCGGGACCAATCCGTGTGTGACAAGAGAATCCTTTCCTAGCGAACGGGGGCACCGGGGCCGAGCGGGATGCCGAACACCCAGAACACGAAGAACAGCAACGTCCACACCACCAGCAGGGCGAACGAGAGCGGGACCGTCATCGAGAACAGCGTGCCGATCCCAGCCGAGCGCCGGTAGCGCTGCAGGAAACCCAGCGCCATCACGAAATACGGGCTCATCGGGGTGATCGCGTTCGTGCACGAGTCCGCGATGCGGTACAGCGCCTGGGTGGTCTCCGGCGGGATGTCCAGCAGCATCAGCATCGGCACGAACACCGGGCCGATCAGCGCCCACTGGGCGGAGCCGCTGGTGACGATCAGGTTCACCAGGGTCACCACGACGAGGATGCCCAGCATGATGACCGGCCCGGAGACCCCGGCGGATTCGAGCAGACCGGCGCCGTTGATCGCGGTGATCTCACCGATGCCGGTCCATTTGAAGTAGGCCAGGAACTGGGAAATGGCGAAGAACAGCACCAGGATCGGCGCCATCTCGCGAAAGCCGTGGGCCATGAACCCGGGGATGTCGCGGCTGCTGGTCACCGTCCCGGCGACCTTGCCGTAGGCCCAGCCCGCGGCCAGGAAGCCGAGCGCGAGGAAGATCGAGATGGAGGTCAGCAACGGCGACTCGATGATGCTTCCGCCCTTGCCGCGCAAGGGCGACGAGGCCGGGAGCACCGCCAGCACCAGGGCGACCACGAAGACGGCCAGCGCGATCAGCGCGGCGAGCAGGCCCCGCCGTTCCTCACGGCTGAGCTTCAGCGAACCGAGATCGTCCTCCTCCGCGTCGTCGTCGACGGGCATCGCCTCGGCTCGCCGCGCGAGGACCTTCTCGGTCACGAGCGTGATCACGGCGGCCAGCACGACCGACGACGCGAGCGAGAAGAAGTAGTTGGCCAGCGGGGTGACCGAATAGGCCGGATCGATCGTCTGCGCCGCCGCCGTGGTCAGTCCGGAGAGGATGGCGTCGGTCGGCGTGATCAGCGGGCTCGCGTCGTAGCCGGCGGAGATGGACACGAACGCGACCACGATGCCCAGGATCGGGCTCCGCCCCACCGCACGGAAAGCCAAGGCCCCCAAGGGGATCAGCACCACATAGGCCGCGTCGGACGCGACGTGGGACACCATTCCGGTGAACGCCAGCGCGAAGGTCACCCACCGCGGCGAAACCTTCGAGACACCGGAGCGGAGCACGGCCGCGAGCAGACCGGACCGCTCGGCGACCGCCACGCCGAGCATCACCACGAGGATCGTGCCGAGCGGCGGGAACGACGTGTAGCTCTTGACCGCGTCGGTCACCATCATCCGCACGCCGTCGGCGGACAGCAGGTTCTTCGCCTCGACCGTCTTGCCCGTCGCCGGGTTCACCGCCGACACCCCGGCCGCGCTGAGCCCCCAGCTGGCCAGTGCCAGCACTCCGCTCAGGATGACGAACAGCCAGAACGGATGCGGCAGCTTGTTGCCGAGCCGCTCGACGCCGTCGAGCGCGCGCAGCAGGAGATTCATCGGACGTGAGGTCGTTCTGGCCTGGCTGGAACTCACCGGCGCGGCTCCTTCCTGATCGGAGGCTCATTACAAACTCAAGCGAACGAATAGTGCAACCTCGATTCGGATTCTGCACGGATCAGTCAGATGATCCCTTCAAATGACTGATATATTCAGCGGATGCTGACCGAACCCGACCTCGACCTGATCGCGGCGCTCCAGATCGCCCCGCGCGCCTCGGTCGCCACACTCGCCGAAGCGCTCGACGTTTCCGCGAGCACGGTGGGACGGCGGCTGATCCGGCTCGAGGAACAGCGGATCCTCCGGGTGATCGGCCAGGTCGAGTGGACGGCGAGGGCTCGCGGGAACCCGCGGCACGTCTGGGTCACGACCGAACCGGGCGCGTCGGGGTCGGCGGCGAAGGCGCTCGCGCGGTTTCCGGAGGTCCAGCTCGCCGCGGAGACGGCGGGCCGGTCGGACGTCTACCTGGCCGTACACGTTCCGGACCGGGCCGAGGCGCGCGAGCTGCTCGCCGAGCGCATCCCCGGCGTGCCGGGCGTGGCGGGCACCCATTCGGAGCTGGTGCTGCGGGCGCCGACCAGGGCCGACTCCTGGCGGCTGCACCGGCTCAGCGAAGACCAGCAGAGGATCTTGTCCTGCGAACAGATCGTCCCGGACGGCTTCGACGCCGACGCAGTGGGCCCGGACGAGCGACGGCTCATCGGGCTGCTGGCCGCGAACGGGCGGATCACCGCGGCCGAAGCGGGCCGGAGCCTCGGCCTCAGCCAGTCCACCGCCTACCGGCTGATCCAGTCGACGTTGCGGCGCGGCCTCGTCCGGCCCCGCGTCGAGGTGGAACCCGCGCAGCTCGGCTACGAACTGGAAGCGGTCATCGCACTGACCATCACCCCGGGCGCCATCCAGGCCGTGGCGGGGGAACTGGCGCGGCATCCGTCGGCGCGGTACGTGTCGATCGTCGCCGGCACGGCTTCGGTCATCCATCAGGGCGTGTTCCGGAACGAGGACGAAATGGCCGACTTCCTCACCCGGGATCTCGCGCCGCTACCCGGGATCACCGCGTTGCAGGTCTCCGTGGTGCTGCGCATGCTGCGCCGGTATTGGCTGTATCGGGAAGACGGCCGATTCGCCCCGGACCACACCTGAAACCGGCACATCCGATCGGCCAGGCCGCGACGAATCCGGTGAGGCGGTCACTCATCCTGAGGTAGCCCGCCCGGGTGAGCGGCCCCCTCACTGGATCGCCGCATGCAGCCGGTTTGATCTCGCCATCAAACTGTTACCCCGAACGGTCTAACGGCGTCGTATCTTTCGGACCACCACCTCTGACGGTTACCACCTAACGGAAGAGAAGCAAGAAGGAGCCCGCATCTTTCCCGCGGTCGGCGCGGCCGCGGAAGCACCCCAAAGGTGCGGGCGAGGCGAAATCCCACTTTCGCCAAGGCGCGTCATCAGCGCGGAGCCCGGACGTTCACCGGGATGGCGCGACATCGTGAAAATTCGCTCGTAGCGCACAGCACCGGCCCGCTCCGTCCGATATGGACGCCGAGGCGATGCGTCGTGCCTTCGGCTTCGTCTTCAACGGGCGGCGACCCCCCGTTGACGAACGGTTCGGAGAGAACGTGGCAATGAACACTGCCGTCAGCCCACTGTCCACAGTGGACAACGTCCCCGCTCGTAGTCCTTCGTACCTGTGCTTTCCACCCGCCGGAGGCACGGTTCTCGGCCTGCGCGGGCTCGCTCGCACCTCGGCGGCATCAGCGGTATGGGGCGTGGAATACCCCGGACACGGCGAGCGTCTCACCGAGGCTCCCGGCGAATCGCTCGCCGGCCTCGCCGACGGAATCGCCCTGGAATGCCTCGCCCGCTTCGGTGCCGAAGGATTTTCACGAACCGTGCTGATCGGTTTCAGCATGGGCGCGTTCGTCGCCCTCGAGGTGGCCCAGCGCGTCGTCGGCCGGGGACGGCCGGGCCCCGCGGGGCTGGTCGTCGTGGGGGCGTGCGCGCCGCAGCGGCGATTTCCCGGGAAATACGCGAAGACGGACACCGCCGAGGCGAGACGGTTGCTGGAACGCTCGTCGGCTGACTACCACGACTTCCCCGAGCTCCGGGAGTACGCGCTCGATCTGTTCCTCGGTGACCTGCGGCTGACCAGCGCCTATCCCGGCCCCGCGAGTGTGCCGTTGTCCTGCCCGGTGGTCGCGATCCGGGGCGCGGACGACCCGGACTTCGCGACCGGTGACGAGGAGATTTGGGCTTGGCGGGCATGGACGACCGGGCGGTTCACCGGCCATGTCGTGCCCGGCGGCCACCTGGCGGTTCTCACGCCAGGTGAGGAAGCCCGCTTCTGGGAGCTGGTCCGGTCCGGATTGGAACCGTGCGATGACTGACGCGGCGTTGTCCTCGGTGAGCGGCGTGACACGAAGGCTTCCCGACGTGACCTGGTGCGGGTTGTTCGAGCAGCGGGCCCGGCGGTCGCCGGACCGCGTCTGCCTGGTGGCCGACGAGGTCCCCTGGACCTTCCACGAACTCGACCTCTGGGGCGACCGGCTCGCCCGGTCGCTCCAGGACGCGGGCGCGTCGCCGGGGACGGTGGTGGCCTGCGCGATGACGAGGTCCGTGCGGGCGGTGCTGGGCGTACTCGCGGTGGCGAAGGCGGGAGCGATCCACCTTCCGGTCGATCCCGCCCAGCCCGCCGCACGCATCGACGCGATACTCGCCGACGCCCGTCCCGCCGTCGTGCTGACGGACGTGGCGTGCCTCAGGCAGCGGGCGGACGTGGTCCTGTCCACAGAGGACTGGAAGGTGGAGCTCGCCGGGTATGCCGGGCACCGGCCGCCCGGCGACGTCGCCGGTCCGGCGTACCTCATCTACACCTCCGGCTCGACGGGCCTGCCCAAAGGGGTGCTGGTCGGGCATCGGAGCCTGGTCAACCTGTACGGCGAACTGGCAGACGCGTTCTTCCCCGCTGGCCGTGCTCCTCAGCGGGTGGCGCACGGATTGCCGCTGGTCTTCGACGCGTCGTGGAATCCGCTGCTGTGGATGGCGGGCGGGCACGAGCTGCACCTGCTTCCCGACCCCGTCCGCGCGGATCCGGCGTCCTATGTGGACTTCGTACGGGAGCACCGGTTGTCGGTCGTGGAGGCGGTGCCCGCGCAGATGTCGGCGCTGCTGGAGGCCGGGTTGCTCGACGGACGGAGCCGTCCGCGGATGCTGTTGATGGGCGGGGAGGCCGTCGGGCGTGATCTCTGGGCACAGCTGCGCGGGGCCGCGGGCGTCACCGCGGTGAACTTGTACGGCCCGACCGAATGCACGGTGTTCACCACGGCCTGCCGGCTCGACGATCGCGCGGCGCCGTCGATCGGGCGGCCGATCGGCAACACCACCGCCCAGGTCGTCGACGAACACCTGCGGCCCGTGCCGGTCGGGGAACCGGGCGAACTCGTGATCGCTGGCTCTTGCCTCGCGCTGGCTTATCCCGGGCGGCCGGAGCTGACCGCGGATCGGTTCGTCACCATGGGAGAACGCCGGTACCGGACCGGTGACCGATGCCGTCTCACGGCCGACGGTCAGCTGGAATGGCTGGGCAGGCTGGACGACCAGGTCAAGATCCGCGGTCACCGGGTCGAGCCCGGCGAGGTGGAGCAGGCCCTGCTCGCCTCTCCCGGCGTCCGGCAGGCCGTCGTCCGGGCCGAAGGCAGCGAGCCGCGGTTGGTCGCCTACGTCGTGCTCGACACGGGAAGCGTCACGACGTTGCGGGAACGACTGCGGGCCGTGCTGCCGTCGTATCTGCTGCCCTCCGCCGTGATCCCGCTCGACGCCATGCCGCTCGGGCCGACCGGGAAGATCGACCGGGCCGCTCTCAAGCCGCCCGTCGCGGTACGGCGGACGATCGTGCTGACCTCCACACAGGAGCTCGTCGCCGCCGCGTTCCGTGTCCAGCTGGAGATTCCGGCGGTCGACGCGGACAGCGACTTCTTCGACCTCGGCGGGCACAGTCTCTCCGCCGCGGCGCTGGCCGCCCGGTTACGGGCACGGGGCGTGCCCTGTTCGCTGCGGGACGTCCTGCTGCGCCGCACCGTGGCCCGGCTCGCCGAACTCGTTCCCGTTACCGAGAAAGGAAGGACGCCGTGATGGACGACTACGACGTGATCGTCGTCGGCGGCGGCCCGGGTGGCTCCACCGTCGCCGGCCTCACCGCCGCGGAAGGTCACCGGGTGCTGCTGCTGGACAAAGACCGTTTCCCGCGCTACCAGATCGGGGAATCCCTGCTCCCCGCCACGATCCACGGGATCTGCGCGGTGCTCGGGGTCCGCGACGAGATCGAACGCGCCGGCTTCGTCCGCAAACGGGGCGGCACCTTCAAATGGGGCAGCGGCGCCGAACCGTGGACGTTCTCCTTCGCCGCGTCCGACCGCATGGCCGGGCCCACGTCGTACGCGTATCAGGTCGAGCGCACCCGGTTCGACGCGTTGCTGCTCGACGGCGCCCGGCGGCTCGGCGCCGAGATCCGGCAAGGACATCGGGCACTCGGCACGCTCCGGGCCGGCGAGCGGATCGGCGGCGTCCGCTACCTCGACGACACCGGACACGAACGGCACGCGACGGCCAGGTTCGTGGTCGACGCCTCCGGGCACGGCAGCCGGCTCCACCACGACGTCGGCGGTATCCGCGAATATTCGCCGCATTTCCGGAACCTGGCGCTGTTCGGGTACTTCGAGGGCGGCCGCCGGATGCCCGCGCCCGACGCCGGGAACATCCTGTGCGTCTCGTTCCCCGACGGCTGGTTCTGGTACATCCCGCTGTCGGACACGTTGACCAGCGTCGGCGCCGTCGTCAAACAGGAATCGGCGGACCGGGTGCAGGGCGATCCGGACGCCTCCTATGCGGCGCTGATCGAGGATTGCCCGCTCGTCAAGGATTTCCTCCGCGACGCACGGCGCGCGACCGAGCCACCCTATGACCGCCTCCGGGTGCGGAAGGACTATTCCTACGACCGGACCGTCCTGTGGGCGCCGGGCATGGTGCTCGTCGGCGACGCCGCCTGCTTCATCGACCCGGTGTTCTCCTCGGGTGTGCACCTGGCGACCTACAGCGCGTTGCTGGCCGCCCGGTCGATCAACAGCACCCTTGCGGGTTTCGCGGACGAGAAGCGGTGTTTCGCCGAGTTCGAGGCCCGCTACCGCCGGGAATTCGCGCTCTTCCGGGATTTCCTCATCACCTTCTACCGGCTGGACTCCGGCGAAGACGACTACTTCCGGCACGCGCGACGGCTGACCGGCCATCACGGAACCGCCGACGAGGCTTTCGCCGAGCTTGTCGGCGGAGTGTCCTCACAGGACTTCTCCCGCGCGATGTTCGGCGACGTGCTCGCCGAAGGGGTGCAGCTCCAGTTACGTGGCCTGCTCGGCGAGGCCGCGGGCGACGAGCCGCCGATGTTCCCCGGCGGGCTCGTCCCCACCGCGGACGGCAGGCGGTGGCGGGTGCCCGATGCCTGACCTGGCCCTGCTGCTCGCCGCGCTCGCCGTCCTGCTGGCACTGGCCCGTTGCTTCGGCTGGGTCTTCACCCGGGCCGGGCAGCCCGCCGTCCTCGGGGAGATCACCTGCGGGCTCGTGGTCGGCCTCGCCCTGCAGGCCGGGCCTGGCCTGCCCGGCCGGGTCGACACGACGCTGGACGCGCTCGCCCAGCTCGGCCTGATCCTGTTCCTGTTCGGGGTCGGCGCCCGCCTCGCGCCGTCGATGACGGCGGCACGGATCAAGGCGGCGTTCGTCCCCGCCCTCGGCGCGACCGTCGTCCCGGTCGTCCTCGGCGCGCTGCTGGCGCTCTGGCTGGCGACCCGCCACGCCCCGGCCGGGGTCACGCCGTTCGTCCTCTTCGCCGCCGCGGCCATGGCGGTGACCGCCTTTCCCGTACTGGCGCGGATCCTGGCCGAACGCCGGATGCTGGACGACGACCGCGGCCGCTGCGCGCTCACCGCCGCCGCGCTCACCGACGCCACCGCCTGGGCGGCACTCGCCGTCGTCGCGTCCGTCCACAGTGGAACCCAGGTCTGGACGCTTCTGGCGGCCGTCCCGTTCCTGGCGGGCCTGCTCGTCCTCGCCCGGCCGTGGTTCGGCCGGACGACGGACCACCTGTCCGCGCCGACCGCGGCCGTGACCATGGTCGCCCTCGCCTGCGCCGGGGCCGCGATGACCGACGCCATCGGCCTGCACTCCGCGATCGGCGCGTTCCTGGTCGGCATGGCCGCCGGACGGCCCTCGTCCCAGCACGACCCCGCCGCGCTGATCACGCCTGTGGCGTCACTGCTGGTCCCGCTCTACTTCGTCCTCATAGGACGGAAGGTCGACCTCGGCGGGCTCGATGCCGCCCTGGTGACCGAAACCCTCGCGATCATCGCGGTCGCCGTCGTCGCGAAGGGCGGCGGCGCCTACCTCGGTGCCCGCCTCGCGGGACAGCCGCCGCGTCCGGCCGCGGTGTTCGCGACCCTGATGAACACCCGCGGCGTCACCGAACTCGTGTTCCTCAGCATCGGGCTCGGCCTCGGCGTCATCGACAGCGCCTTCTACACCGCGATGGTCGCCATGGCCCTCGTGACGACGGCCATGACCGGCCCGCTCCTCAACCACCTCGAACGAGACAAGGTGATCCGAAATGCCTGACCACCCGGCGGAACCCTGGCGGATCAAGATGATCGAACCGATCCGCACCACCACCCGCGAACACCGCGAAGAGGCCTTGCGGGAGGCCGGCTGGAATCCCTGCCTGCTCCGCTCCGAAGACGTCTACATCGACCTCTTCACCGACTCCGGCACCAGCGCGATGTCCGACCGGCAGTGGTCGGCGCTCATGCGCGGCGACGAGGCCTACGCCGGTGCCCGCAGCTTCTACCTCTTCGAACAGGCCGTCCGCACCCACTACGGCTACGAACACGTCATCCCCGTGCACCAGGGCCGCGGCGGGGAGAACATCCTCTCCCGCTGCCTCATCCGCCCGGGTTCCCATGTCCCCGGCAACATGTACTTCCCCAGCACCCGCGCCCACCAGGAACTGAACGGCGCCACCTTCCACGACGTCATCATCGACGAAGCACACGACGCGCGCGACGAACATCCGTTCAAGGGCAACGTCGACCTCGACAAACTGCGCGCCGTCATCGCCGAACACGGCGCCGCCATCCCCTACGTCTCGCTCGCCGCCACCGTGAACATGGCGGGCGGCCAGCCGATCAGCGTCGCCAACCTCACCGCCGCCTGCGATCTCGCCCACGCCCACGGAATCCCCGTCTTCCTCGACACCGCCCGCGCCGTCGAGAACGCCTGGTTCGTCAAACAACGCGAACCGGGCTGGGCACACCGCTCGATCGCGGACATCCTCCTCGCGCTGTGCGCCCCCACCGACGGCGCCGTCATGTCGGCCAAAAAGGACTGTCTCGCCAACATCGGCGGCTGGATCGCCCTCCGCGACCCCGGCCTCGCCGAACAGGCACGCGGGCTCGTCCTGCTCTACGAAGGCCTCCACACCTACGGCGGCATGGCCGGGCGGGACATGGAAGCCATCGCCCAAGGCATCGGCGAATCCGTGGACGAACACCACATCCGCGCCCGCATCGCCCAGCTCGAATACCTCGGCCACCGGCTCGACACCGCGGGCGTCCCGATCGTCCATCCCGTCGGCGGGCACTGCGTCTGCGTCGACGCCACCGCCGTCCTCGACCATCTCCCCCGCACCGAACTCCCCGGCCAGACCCTCGCCGCCGCCGTCTACCTCGAAGGCGGGATCCGCGGCGTCGAACGCGGCACCGTCTCAGCCGGACGCGACCCGGCCACCGGCGAGAACCGCTACCCGCCGCTGGAATTCCTCCGGCTCGCCATCCCCCGCCGCGTCTACACCCAGAGCCATATCGACCACGTCGCCGACAGCCTCGTGCGCGTCCACAAGAACCGCCACGACATCACCCACGGGCTCACCTTCACCCACGAGCCGCCGCACCTGCGCTTCTTCCAAGCCCGCTTCGCGCCCACCACGGGCGCCACCATCTACGCCGACCGCTCGTGAACTCGACCGGACGACGCGGGCCACGCGACGTCGTCGATGGCGAGCCACGGCGCGACGGCCACGGCCGAGGGCGTGTGCCCGGTGAACGCCTTGACCTCGCGGTGGAGGTGGGATTGGTCGGTGTAGCCGCACTCGGCGGCGACGCGCGCGGTGGGGTGACCAGCGGCGAGGAGGTGAGCGGCGTTGTCGAACCGCACCAGCCGCATGGCGCGTTTGGGGCTGATGCCGAGCTGCGACCGGAAGCGGGCCCACAGGCGTTTGCGGTCCCAACCGACCTCGTCCGCCAGGCTGTCGACCTGTATCCGCCCCCGGCTCATCAGCGTCCGCCGCCAGCTGTGGGCGACTTCCGGCGCGACCGGCGTGCGGGCGCGTATCCGCCGGCCCACGACCTCGGCCGCGATCCCGAACCGTTCGTCCCAGGACGCGGTGGCACGTAACCGGTCTTCGAGCCGCCCGGCGTCGCGGCCCCAGACGTCCGACAGGGGCGCCATCGTCCCGTTGAGATCGGGTGACGCGTCGAGCACCGAAGCCGCCACGTCCGGTTCCAGCCGGATCTGGAGGCATTCGCCCACGCGGCCGCCCGCCCGTAGCTCGCCGGGCATGAGCCCGATGACGACACTGCCCCGCTCGCGACGGCCGCGGCTTTCGGAGACGATGCCTTCACCCTCGCTCAGATCGATGAGCACGGTGACCATGGGATGCGCGACCATCGCGATGTCCACGGGGGCGGGGAGCCGCTGGCGGAACCCGGCCATGGTGACGCCCGGCAGCCGGTTCGACCGGCGCGGAACCGCGATGTCCACCGCTTCCCAGTCCGGTGTTCCAGTCGGCAGCACACGACCAGTTTATTGCTCGGGGACCGTGGGCGGGGTGTTCGCCGTCCGCTCCCGCGAGGTCCAGCTCAGCAACAGCTCGCTGATCACCTCAGGCGCCTCGAGCATCGGAAGGTGCCCGACGCCGGACAGCATTTCGATCCGGGCGCCGGGCACCACCTCGTACTGGCGCACCGAAGACGGGTCCCAGCGAGGGTCGGCGCCACCGAAGACCGCCAGCACCGGAACGGTGAGGGCGGCGAGACGCTCGGGCACGCCGCGCTCGGCGATGTACTCGGTGTTGCGGCGCAAGATCGTCCTGAACGTGCCATAGGAGATGCGCTTGAGATCGGCGACCGCTTCGTCGGGAACCTCCACCGGACGGGCGGCCGTCGCCCCGATTCCCTTGCGAATCAAGGCATCCGAACGTCTCGGCCAGATCAGCGGGCCGAACGGCGGGCTCAGCAGGATCCGGAGGATCAACGGCTGGGGAAGCAGCGCGCTCGGCTGCGGGCCGCAGCTGATCAGCGCGACCGACCGCACCAGGCCGGGGCGCTGTTCGGCGAGGGCGGTGGCGACGTAGCCGCCGCTGGAGTGCCCGACGACAGTGACGTCGCCGACGCCGAGTTCGTCGAGGACCGCCGCCACTCGGCTCGCCTGGGCGGGCACGTCGTAAGGCGGTGCGGGCGGGGATTGGCCGCAGCCCGGGAGGTCGACCCGGATGACGTGATGGTGGCCGGCCAAGGCCGGGACCACGGGGCTCCACAAGGTACCCGACGCCCCCGATCCGTGGATGAGCAGCAGCGGCGGCGCCTCCCGTGGACCGTCGCGCACCACGTGTATCCGCTGCGAATGCTCGGCACCGTTCTCGCTCATACGAGGATCGTGCACGGTCGACGGCCACCGGTCTTGGACGAATGTCGTCGAATGGCGTGACCTACCATCTGGCGATGGCGATCGCCGGCTCACAGACCATGAACGTCGGCACCTGGTTGCTGCCCGAGGACGAAGACGCGTTCGGCCTGGCGTTGCGCGACACGTTCCCCGACGCGGGATGGCGGTGCTCGCCGCCCGGACCGCCAGGGCTTCACCCCGTGCACCTCCACGGCTCGCTGGCGAACGCGATGAACTGCGTCGACCGCGGAGTTCAGGCCTTCCTGCACTTGCCGATCGGCGCGAGCCCGCCATCGACCGTCACCCTCGCCGAGGGTGTCCCGCCGCCGGCCGGGCCACCGGTCGCCGCCATCATGCAACTCCTGCGCTCGACGCGCCGGCATGATCCCTGCGGCACGTACTGCGATCACGACGCCCGGTACCAGCACCCGGAAGGCGGTGTGTACTTCGGCGCCGGCAGGCTGGCAGTGCGCTGGTTCGCGGACGAAGTCGGTGCCTCCGCACACGAAGTCCTGCTGCGGCAAACGCGGGCGGTCCGGTCGGCGCTGACGGCCACCACTCGTCCGGCTCGCCTCGAAGACGAGCACGGCCGGCGGCTGACCGGCCACCGCATCGGTCCGGCCGCTCAAGCGATGGTCGAAACGATGGGCGTCCTTCTCGGCCGCCCCGGATCACAACGGTTCCGGCTCGACTGACCTGCCGCGACCTCGGCGTCCGGCGACGCGCCCGACTCGACCTGAGCCAGGGATCAGCACGGAGGAAATCCGTCGCCGTGGTAGGTGGCTCCGGCCTATCATCACGATGAGCCTGCCCAAGGCGCATCTACCCGGTAAGGGTGCGTCCTGCCCGTCGCATGGTGGGGGTGGCGGCCCGTTCGAGCCGGGCCAGGTCCGGGAAACCCACGCCTCGACGGGAGGTGTCGGGGTTTCCACATCACCGGCGCCGTGATCGCGGATAGCGTGGAGCCATGCTGATCGAACATCGAGGACGACGCCCCGTGGTACCCGAATCGGCGTACGTCGCGCCGTCCGCGGTGCTGAGCGGCGCGGTGGTTCTCGGCGAGCGCGCCCGGGTCCTGCACGGTGCCGTGCTCTCCGCGGAAGACGGGGAAATACGCGTCGGGTCGGACGTCGTCATCATGGAGCACGCGCTGATCCGAGGCCGCACCCGGCATCCCGTGACCGTCGGCGACGCGGTGCTGATCGGTCCGCACTCCCATGTCAACGGCGCCACCATCGAGGACGAGGTGTTCGTGGCGACCGGCGCGTCGCTGTTCCCCGGCTCGGTCGCCGGCACCGGCGCCGAGCTGCGGATCAACAGCGTGCTGCACGTCGCTTCCCGGCTGGAACCCGGCGCGGTGCTCCCCATCGGCTGGATCGCCGCGGGGAACCCGGCCACGCTGTTCTCTCCGGACCGGCACGACGAACTCTGGGAACTGCAACGCACCTTGGAATTCCCGGAAGTCGTGTATGGCGTCCCAAGAGGGACCACCATGCGCGAGATCATGGCACGACAGACCCAGTTCTACGGCGCGCACCAGGACGATCGGATTCTCGAAGATCCCCCGGAGCGTTGAGCCGGGTCACCATTCGAGGGTGACCATCAGGTCGCCCCGGTCCTCCACCTCGCCGGACGCGCGGAGCAGCGGAACCCCGAGCCCGGCGAGCCGGACGAGGCTGCCGCGCTTCACCCCGGCCGGTATCCGGACCTTTCTGGTGCCGTCGAACGTGTCCAGGTCGATGATCCCGCCCTTCCGCGCGATCGCGACCGGGATCCTGGTCGTGCAGTGCAAGTCCGTGCCACGCCGTTCGAACCGGTCGTCGGGCAGTTCGTTGATCTCGACGTACAGATCACCGGCGGGCCCGCCGCCAAGCCCGACTTCACCCTGCTCGGACAGCCGGATGCGCATACCGGTCGCCACCCCAGGCGGGATCTTGACCGTCAGCCCCCTCCGCATGCGGACCCGGCCGTCGCCGGCGCAGACCGGACAGGGATCGTGGATCAGCGTCCCGAATCCGTCGCAGGTCCCGCAGTCCTCCCCGTCCCGGAGACCGTCCCCACCGCATCCGGAACACCGCTCGACGACGGAATCCGCGGCGGTGCCGAGCCCCAGGCATTCTTCGCACGTGACCGGGGTCTCGACCTGCACCGTTTCGACGGACCCCAGAACCGCGTCCCGCAGCGGGACGTCGAGCAGGATCAACGCGTCCTGCCCACGGCGAGCACGGCGCTGCGGCCGGGTCCGGGATTGCGGCGACCGCTCCGACTGCAGCGAAATCGCGCGATTCGCCAGGTACACGCGATGCACCAGTTCCGACGACCACTGTGGTGTCTGCTTGGCCCCGGATTCCCGCAGGCGCTCGTAGACATGCTCGTACAGCTCGTCCACCGCCACCCTGCCATCGCCGTCGCGATCCGCTTCCCCGGTGCGCAGACCGTGGACGATGGCCTCGGTGAACCGTGAAGGCTCCGGTTCGAGCTCCCGGAACCGGCTCCCTTCCCACGCGTACTCCGTGCGGCCGGTGGCCATCAGGACCGCACGTCCGTAGCCCGACAGCTGTTCTTTCGCGTCCACTCCGGCGGTCGCCTTCATCCCTGGCACGAACGCCCCGCTGAAACAGCAGTCGAGCAACAACACGATCGACTTCGCGCGGCACCTGCCCATCTGGGCATGCAGGAACTCCGCGGGGACCGATGTGGACGCGAGCAGATCCGGATCCGTGTCCGCGCAAGCGAAGTACAGAAGGCCGTCGTCGTCTTTGACGCCATGGCAAGAGATGTGCAGTACCAGCAGATCGTCGGTACCGCGGTTGCGGAAGAACCTCTCGATGGCGCGCATCGCCTGATGCGCCGGCGCGTCGACGACCTGCCGGGTCTCGAACCAGCCGATCGCGGGATCGGAAAGCACGCCGGCGAGTTCGACGACGTCCGCGGCGGGCGAACGCAGCCCGGCGAGCCGCCCGCTGCTGTACGTGCCGGTGGCGATCAGAAGCGCGTCGCGGACGCCCATGTCGTCAGTCCGCTTCCAGCTCCAGCGTTTTCGTGAAGGCTTCGATCGCGCGCGCCTGCTGTTCGGCGTTCCCTCCGGTCAGCTCCAGCTTGTGGTCGCCGACCTCGATCACCACGCGCCGGTCCTTGTCACGGGTCACCCAGGTCCGCAGCACCTGGCAGACCCCGGTGACCAGCGCGGTCAGCACCGCGGAGCCACCCAGGCTGACGACCATCGCCCCGATGTCGGTTCCGGCGCCCTTCGCGCCGTCGGGTGCGACGACCTCGCGCAGGCGGACGTCCTCGACGTCCAGCTCCAGCAAGGCCCTCCGGAGCTTCCGCGTCTCCGCGTCCAGCTCCTCGTCCCCCGACACCCGCACCAGCAACGTCGTCATGCGCCCCCCTCGTCCGGTTATCCGTGCAGGGTAGTCGCCGGCGTGCTCTCGCGGGCTTCGTCAGCCGATGCTCTCGACGACGGCCTCGGCGACCGCCTTCATCGTGGTCCGGCGGTCCATCGCGGTGCGCTGTATCCACCGGAACGCGTCCGGCTCGGTGAGCCCCTGACGGCTCATCAACAGGCCCTTGGCACGGTCGATGACCTTGCGCGTCTCGAGCCGGTCCGTGAGGCCCGCGACCTCGGATTCCAGCGCCTGCAGCTCGGCGAACCGGCTCACGGCCAGCTCGATGGCGGGCACCAGGTCACGCTTGGCGAACGGCTTGACCAGATACGCCATCGTGCCCGCGTCCCTGGCCCGCTCGACGAGGTCGCGTTGGCTGAACGCGGTCAGGATGACGACCGGCGCGATCCGGTCGCCGGTGATCTTGGAAGCGGCTTCGATACCGTCGAGCTTCGGCATCTTGACGTCGAGGATCACCAGGTCGGGCTTCAGCTCGGTGGCCAGGTTGATGGCCTGCTCGCCGTCCCCGGCCTCACCGACCACCTCGTAGCCCTCTTCGCGGAGCATCTCGACGAGGTCCAGACGGATGAGGGCCTCGTCTTCGGCCACGAGCACCCGCCGCTGGGGTGCGGCGACGGCACCATTGGCCTCGGCAGCCTGCTCGGTCACCGGGGTCCTCCTGAAGGTCGTCGGGCAGTTCGGCTCGCGGTCCGTCCGCGAACCTGAAGCCTACCGGGAACGATCCAGACGGCTAGATGGCGTTCACCACGTCAGACGGTCGTCACACTCCGGGCCCGGCGGAAGGCGCGCACCCGTGATCCCGTAAAGTTCACCGGGCACCGCCCCCGTAGCCCAACTGGCAGAGGCAACGGATTCAAAACCCGTCCAGTGTGAGTTCGAATCTCACCGGGGGCACTCGCAGGATGCACACAAGCCGACCCGTGAGGTCTTGGCGTTCTTTGATTCGGTGATCCTTTCCCCCGTCTGGGCGATGTCGGGCAGCTTGATCATCAAGCTCGCCATCGCGGTGACGATCGCGAGCCGGGCGGCCGCGATGAGCGCCTCCAGGTATCGCGGCCAGACGGCATTTCGTCGGCTGAGATGGTCGTGCCCGAGCACCGGCCGGCCCCTCGCCGCTGCGGGCTCACCATCCGAAGCCGTGATCGCGACGACGGGTCCGGGGCACGTCGGCTTGCTCGCTGGGGCACGACATCGGGGGCTGCTTCTCGTGCCGCTGATGCCACCGGCCGCCCTCTTCGCGTTTCCGTCACCAACGACTCGGCTGTGGTCAGAGCGGCACATGACCCCGGCCGGGCTCTGGTCAGGCCCGGTTGCGCCAGAACAGGTAGCGCGCACATGAGGCTCATTGGGCCCGCTGGTCTCCTTTCGGAGTGTTCGACAGCCAGCACAAGCTCCCCTGGGGTGACCAATCGACTGCCTGGCAGTCGCGGACGACCCGCTCCACAGTGTCCTCGATGGACGACGTCCACGGCTCAAACCCCGTGTCACCGATGTCTCCCACGAGCATCAGGCCTTCGCGGAGCAGGTAGCCGAGCACGGCGGCGAAGAATCCCACGAAGCGGTCGCTGTCCTCGGGGACGACCTGGATGGCGTTCCAGATCAGGGTGTCGACCGGTACCCAGTCGTCGAGCCCGTCGTCAAGGGTCGGCGCCACGGCTCGTTCGATCTCGAACAGTTGCGGCGTGGGGGCCACGGCCAATTCGATCTCACGCAGTTCCCGCGCCCGCGCGTCATCCATCGAGATGCACCCTCAACGCATTCTTGCCGCTTGGGAAGATGTCGATTGTCTCGCCACCCGTCTTGGACATCTGGCGCCACTGCATCGTCGTGCCGTCTTGCAGCGTGAACACGTCGGGAATCTTATCCCCCCTCGGCCCGAAAGCCCGTCCAACCGCGCCCCCAGATCACCGAGGCTGACAACAGGATCCACGCCGGCGTCGTGTTCCAGCCCGGGAACGACCCGGACTGCAAACAGGTCCCGACCGACTTCACGATGAAGACAGCGGCACCGATCGGGAAGCGGCCGGTGCTCGTCAACGCCGGGGACACCTGGGGGCTGACCTCCACCGGCTGGAGGAAATGCGACCAGATCCTCGGTTGTGAACCGCCCACCGACCACTGCGCCGAAGCATGGGTGGCGCAGGTCGAGTTCAGCGCGGAGGCCGAGCACCCATACCGCTGGGCCGGCAACGGCTGGATGAGCTTCGCCTCGGCAAAGGGCGGCGGCTGCGGCGAAATCCTCGCCGCCGAACCGGCATTCCCCACCCACCTCTGCCAGAATCTCACCCCGCCCTCGTAAGGAATTCAGGGGCGCGCGAATCTCAACGTGACATCAACCGACGCCCTCAAGCCGCCCGACACGGGAATCCGCAGGGATCCCGGGATGGGACTACCTGGGCGCTATGGCAGAGCTGCTCGTGTGGCGTCGAGGTTGCCGAGGAGGTCGCCGTGTTCGTTGACGCGGTCGAGGACGTCGTCGGCGGTGAACACCAGTTGCCCCGGGCGGCAGCAGGCGCGGACTTCGTCCCAGGTGATCGGGGTGGAGACGGTGGGATGGTCGCGGCCGCGCAGCGAGTACGGGGCCACGGTGGTCTTGGCGGGGTTGTTCTGGGACCAGTCGATGAACACCCGCCCGGTCCGCTGGGCTTTGGCCATCACCGCGGTCACCCGGCCCGGTGTCTCCCGGGCCAGGCGTTGCGCGAGCTTCTTGGCGTACGCCGACGGCGCCGCAGGGTCGTCGGTGGTGATGGCGCAGTAAAGCTGCATGCCCTTCGAGCCGGACGTCTTCGCCCACGCGGTCAGCCCGTCCTCGGTCAGGGCGTCGTGCAGTCGTTCGGCGACACGGCAGCAGTGCACGATCGACGTTCCCGGCCCGGGGTCGAGGTCGAACACCAGCCGGTCCGGCGGGCGGCGCGTGCCGCCGTCGCCGACGGTCCATTGTGGAACATGGAGTTCGAGCGCGGCCATGTTCGCCGCCCACACCACCGCGGCGAGTTCGTCCAGCAACGCGTACATGATCGGCTCTGTCGAGCCCCGGCTGCCGCTGCGGGCGATCCGGACGGTCGGCAGCCACGACGGCGCGCCGTGCGGGACGTTCTTCTCGAAGAACTGTTCACCGCCGACACCGTCCGGGAAGCGGATGAACGTCACCGGACGCCCGGCCAGATGCGGCAGCAGCACCGGGGCGATACGCGAGTAGTAGTTGATCACCTCCCCTTTCGTGAATCCGTCCGGATACAAGGACTTGTCCAAATTGGACAGAACGAGTCTCCAGTCACCGGCTTGGACGGTGACCTTCGCCCCCGGTGAAGCCGTGGGCCGATCCTCGGCCACCGGTTCACCTTGCACATGCTCACGCGTGGTCTTTCGGGCAGAGGCGGGCCCGCGTCGTTGCGGGGCCAGGACGTCGGCGGGCTTCTTGTCGTCGCGCAGGCCGCGCCACGCGGTGTGCCGCAGCCGGCCGGCGCCGCGGGTGAACTGCCGGAACACCACCTCGCCCACCAACTCCGGCTCCACCCACTGCGCCCTCGCGGTGCCGGCCCTGGGTGGTGTCTCGGAGAAGGGATGCCGCTTCCGCTCGAGGACGTCGAGCCGGGCCTGCAAGCGGGCTCGTTCGGCTTCGGTGAAGCCGGTGCCGACGTCACCGATGTAGAGCAGGTCGCCGCTATCCGGGTCGTGGGCACCGAGCAGGAGCCCGCCCATCAGGCCGTCCAGCCGTCCCTGCCCGGGCCGGTAGCCGCAGACGATCACCTCGGTCGTCTGGGTCAGCGGGTGTTTCAGCCAGGCGTTGCTGCGGCGTCCGGGGGTGTAGGCGGCGGTGCGGAGCTTCGCGACCAAGCCCTCGTGACCGCTGGCTTTCACGTGGTCGAGCAGGTGCCGCGGGGTCCGGCGATCCGCGGCCAGATCGGTGAAGGTGAACCCGCGCACCACCTCCACCCGGTACGGATCCGGCATCGGCAGCGCGATCAGCTGCCTCCGGCGCTCGTCATACGGCTCGCGCAGCAGCGAGACACCGCCGAGCTGCAACAGATCGAACGCCAGGAACCGGACCGGAACGTCATCGTCGAACGGCTCGTCACGGCGAGCAGAGCTGCGATGGGTCTGATAGCGGCCGCGGCGTTCCTGCAACAACCCGAAGTCGATCTGACCGGCGTCGTTGTAGACGACGATCTCCCCGTCGAGCACGGCGCTCCGCCCATCGAGCGCCTCCGTCAGGACACCGGTCAGGTCCGCGAACTCGTCGGTGAAGTCGACGTCGTTGCGGCTGGTCAGCACCGTGGTGCCGTCGGCGGCGATCCTCATGCACGCCCGGTAGCCGTCGAGCTTGTACTCGTACGCCCACTCCGGCCCCTCCCGCAGCCGGCCACCGTCCGGACCGGCCAGCATCGGGCTCACCCACTCCGGAACACCGCGCACCGCCTCTCGCGCCATCACGAGCTCCCGTCACCGCCGACCGCACCGGACACCGTGCGAGTCGTCCGCGGTTCGACCGTAACCCGCTTGGCCTAGCTGCGCTGGATACGTGCAGGTCACAACCCCAGAAGGGTGGCGCTGATCGACTCCCCAGCCCGCGACCGAGAACAGTTCATCGCCGTTCCGCGCACTTCACTCGGAGACGATGTCTACTGTTCGGCGATCTCGACGAGCCCTCGCAAGGCGCACTGACGTCCGTACACCAAGAGCGGTGACCAGTACGCGGACGGCATCAACACCGAGAAGGCGTTGCTGCCCCTCCCCATCGACGCCGGTCTGGTGAACCCGACGTACGAACCGGGCGATTTCGTGTGGCGCGACACCGGACCGCGGCGGAGTTCAGGACGACGGCGAACCCGGCGTGTCCGTCGCGTTGCTCGACTGCTCCGGCCACCCGATCATCGGACCGGACGGCAACCCTGTCGCCGCGACCACCGACGCCAACGGCAAGTACCTGTTCGACGGACTCGAGGAGTTCGGCGAACGCCGGGTCACTCATCGAACCTCGCCCGTCGCCATCGCCATCACCTCATCGCCGGGTCCGTCAGCACCGTGACGACAACCGTATTGCGCGATCCGGACGCGCGCCTCACCGGCTCACCCGTGCCGGGGAGGAAGGCAAATCCATTTCGCCACATTCGCCGGTGGCACGGCATCGACAATTCTGTTCCAGGCGACATCGGGAACAGCAGTCGAGAAAATCACCGTTTCCCGAGCCGCTGCCAATTCGTGTCCGCGCTCGGCGTTTTCGATCCCAGCTTCAGCAGAGCGCCGGGGACTTGTTCCCAATCCGTCGGGGTCCCCCAGTTCGTGTCGAACGGCAACGGGTACGCCGACTGCCGCAGCACCGCCAACGCGTTGTGGATGTTGGCGGTCCAGAACAAGGTCTCCGCCGGCATGAGGGAACTGATGACCTTGGTGCCGACGCGGTTCAGATACCCGGCGCCGGCCGTGAGCGGCTCGCGAGCGGGTGATCGGAACAGGACACCGACCCCATGCGGTTCCGCCGGGTCGACGAGAAGCCCGACCTCGGCGGGCAACAGGGTGACCAGGTGGTCACCCTGGACGACGAGGAAATCGGACTTCCGGGAGAACTCCAGCGCACCACGCAGCGTGCTGAACGTCGCCACCCACTTCTGTTCCGCATGGCGAGTGGTCGCCGCGAGCAAGGCGGGCGCCTCCGGGGCAAGCATGTACAACCGTGTCCGCGAGAGCATCCTCGCGAATTGGCCGAACACCACATGATCTCGCACCGCCGCGAGGGTCACCTCGGCGAACACCTCGGGGTCCGGCATCGACTCGGGCATGGGCCTCCTTCCGATGTACCGGCCGGCGGGAAACCACGGCCGGCGCGATGGCGTCGAATGCCGCCCCAGACTCCGTGTGGGCGTCGAGGACGACAATCCGGGCCCGTACCCGTAGCGACACGGGTTGATCCGACACGCCTGGAGCTGAATTGGCTGCTGGGAACCCGATCGTGTTTGCTACTTATGCAGGTGTCAAACTCCCCCGAACGGGTCAAGAGTGGTGGGACATTCACGAACGCGAAGGTCGTGAAGAACGAGGGGCCCAAATGCGACAAGGTTCGCCACAGGAGGACATTCCGGTCGCCCGTCGCACCGGTGTTCGGGACGAGCAGCGGGAAGAACTGCTGTCCGCGGTCCGGGCGCGAACTCCGGTGGTGCTGGTGGAAGGACCGGAAGGTGCCGGGAAGAGTTTCCTTACGACACAGGTCTTGTCCACCTCGGAAGCCGGGCTCGGCCCGATCCTGACGGTCTTCTGCGGGCCGGAGTCCCGGCACTTCGCCTATCACGTCGTACGCGCCATCCTCGGCAAAGCGGGTCTGGCCGTGACGATCCCGCCGAATCCGCGGCGGGACGTTCTCTTCCCGGAGATCCGGCGTGCCTTCGACGGGCTCGCCAACTGCCTGGTGAGGCTCGAAGACGTGCATTGGGCCGACGCGGCGTCCCTGGATCTCCTGCGGTTCGTGCTGCGTGATCCTCCGCCGCGGTTCAGCGTGCTGGCGACACGACGGTCCACCGGTGGGTGGGCTTCGTCCGGCTCCCGGCTGCCGGGCCAGGTCATCGCACTCGGTCCGCTGGAGGAAGAGGAAACCGCGGCACTGGCAGCGCGGATCAGCGGTAAACGTCTCGCGCCGGGAGTGGTGTCGCGCATTCACTCCCTGAGCGGCGGCTTGCCGGTGTACGTCGAGCCGATCCTCGATGTGTTGGCGCGGAACGGGCAGGCGCATTCGGACGAGCGGCTCATCGACTCGGTGTTCGACCATCCGCTGCCGTCCTCGCTGGTCGGCGCGGTAGCGCATCGGCTGGGGGAAGTCACCGACGGAGCCCGGCGGGTGCTGGAGGCGGCAGCGCTCCTGCAGGAACCCGAAACCGTCGAGGCCCTCGCTCTGATCAGTGGTCTGCCGTCCGAAAGGGTCCGCGCGTTCGTCCGGCATCTGCTGTGGTGCGGGCATCTCGTCGAAACCGGCGGCTATCGCTACGGCTTTCACGCGGAGTTGGACCGGCTGGTCGTCTACGAAGCCATCCCCGGCCCTCAGCGGCAGAAGATGCATCAACGGGCGACGATGATGCTGGACGCGCGCGATCCGCGGCCGATGCGCCGACTGGTCCACCACGCACGACGAAGCGGACAGCTACGCGCATGGCTGGCGCAGTGCGAGCAGGCGACCGCGGACGCCGTCGAAGTCGGTGATTCCGGCGTGGCCATGACCATCCTGCGCGCCGCGCTCACCGACGATTCGCTGTCCACCGACGAACGCGTGCGCGCCGTCCGACGGTTTTGCTCGCTGGCGCCCACCGTTCTCGACCAGGAACGCAACACCCGGATGCTCGGGCAACTCCTCCGCGACACGAGCCTTCCCCGGGCGATCCGCGCGGAGGTGCGGCTCAGCTACGGCCTCGTCCTCGTTCGCGAGGCGGGCGGCATCGAGCAGGGAAGGACCGAGATCGAACTCGCCATTCCCGAACTACGGGACCGGCCGGACCTCACCGCCCGTGGCATGGCACTCCTTTGTGCGCCTTACCTCGGAACCCAGCCCATCAGCCGGCATCTGCCGTGGCTCGAACGTGCCGAAAGGACACTCGAAGCCGACGCGGCGATCACCACCGACCTGCCGGTGCTCGCCGGCGTTCTCGGTGCCCGGGCCCATATCGGGGACCCCGTCGCGGCCGAACGGCTCGCTCCTTACCTGGGCATCGCGACCACCGCCGAACTCCGGCACCAGCTGGCCAGGGCCCATTGCAATCTCGCGGACGGGTATTCCTGGGTCGGAGACGCGGGCCGCGCGCAGGACCTTCTGCACACCGGTCTCGATCTCGCGACCGGCGCGGGCGCCTCCTACGTGGTCGGCACCGCCGAAGCGACCCAGATCCGGCTCGACTGGGCCGCCGGGCGCTGGGAGCGGATCGACGAGCGTGCGGGCGAACTCGAAGAGTCCTATCCGAAGCTGTTCCCGGTGGTGAGCGAGCTGAAGCTGGTGAAAGCCTGGTACGCGATGGCGCAGGGCAACTGGAGTGAAGCCCGGAGGAACCTACGCGACGCCGGGCTCGCCGACACCCGCAATTCCATCGCGCCTGTCGCCATCGCCGCCTCCGGCGCGTTGATCCACAGCCTGCTCGCCGGCGACTCGATCGTCCAAGCCTCGCGACAGGCCGACCAGGCGATCGAATTGGTGCGCCGCAAGGAAGGCTGGACCTGGTCCGGTGAGGTCATTCCGAGCGCTGTGCAGGCCTACCTCGCCACGGGCCGGGACGCGGACGCCGACCGGTTGATCGCCGACGCCGAAACAGCGCTCGAGGACCGGCACGCGCCCCTCGCCGCGGCCTCCCTGCTCGCCGCGCGCGCCTATCGGACCGCCCACCTCGGAGGCAACGCCGCCGAGGAGTACGAGACCGCCGCCGCGGCACACACCCGTATCGGCCACCACTACCGCGCCGATCAGCTGACCGAGCAAGCCGCATTGCACCGCTGGCACGCGGGCGACAGCGGCGCCAAGGACCACTTGCGGCTACTCGCGGAGCATTTCGACGCGATGGGCGCCACCATCGACGCCGGCCGCTGTCAACGGCATCTGCGCGCGCAGAGCACGGCACGCGCGCGGATCCGAGACCGGCGCAGCGTGGGAGGAGACCTTTCCCCACGCGAGGAACAAGTCGAACAACTGGTGATCGACGGCCAGACCAACCAGGAGATCGCCGACATCTTGTTCCTCTCCCGCCGGACGATCGAAGAACACGTCGCGAACGTCCTCCGCAAACGCGGAGTCCGATCACGGCACGACCTGCGCCGCCAATGAATCCCTCGTCCCTGGAAAAGAACCATTCGCTTGCAGCAGCGCGGTGTCGACGTAGGTCGACTGGGCCGACCACGCGTTCGGGCCATGCGGGAGTTCAGTCGTGCTGATGCTTCCGCGCCAGTTCTTCCGTCGCTTCGGCGATCTTCCGTTCCAAGCTCGGCTCGTCGGCGAGCAAGGCGAGAATCTCGTCAGCGCTCAGCTTCAGCAGCCTTCCGCTGACCTGCGCCGCCAGTACGGGCTGATACCTCTGCACGCGAGGAAGCAAAGCTTCACCGAGCCAAACCTTGCGCTGCTCCGGCGTGAGGCCGGCGGGCATCTCGTCCTGGCGCGAATTCACGCCGACCGCCGCACCCGGCCGGTCGACGCCACCAAAGCCGCGCACCGTGACAGCGAGATGTGGCGACGGCGC
This sequence comes from Amycolatopsis sp. WAC 04169, assembly GCF_003947535.1. Classification (NCBI taxonomy): domain Bacteria; kingdom Bacillati; phylum Actinomycetota; class Actinomycetes; order Pseudonocardiales; family Pseudonocardiaceae; genus Amycolatopsis; species Amycolatopsis sp. WAC 04169. The sequence goes on from NZ_QHJI01000004.1 coordinate 505,144, forward strand.
GCCATCTCCCTCAGTTCGCCACCAGCCCGTTCACGGCTGACGCCTTGAGCGACCAGAATGGCCTCCGCCCGCTCGACATCTCCAACGGGCACGATCGCTTTCCTGCGAAACAACACTGCGTTTCCTCCGGCGGCACTTCACGACGACTCCAGGCGTTTACCCACGATCCGCGGACTCAAACCATGCAATCCCATGAAAGGAAACCTGGCTGGACGGTGTTTGACGAGACGGTGATGCGGGCACTACCAGCCAGTCCCCATCGTGGCGGCGGTTCGTTTCGGCCGCTCCAGGAAAGTGAGTCACCATGATCGTGCTCGGAGTCATCATTCTCGTGATCGGCCTGATCGTCGACATTCCCGTGTTGACCACCATCGGCGCCGTCGTCGCCGTCGTGGGCGTTGTTCTCGCGATCCTCGGCAGCACGGGACGCAAGGTGGGCGGCCGCGCCCACTGGTTCTGAGCCACTCGTCCGAACCGACGGCCCCGGTCCACGTTTCACCCGGACCGGGGCCACGTTCTTCCCTCTCGACACTTTCTTCTCCACCGCACCTGCGAGGACCACGATGCCTGAGCCGACCACGCCGGAACCCCTCCCGGCCGAACTACGGGCACTGGCCGCCGAGGCCGACGCCCTCGCCGAGCGGACCGCGGAAATGGCCGCTCGGCTGGAGGCCACGGACGACGGGCACCTGAAACGGCTCGCGCAGCCGATGAACAAAGCCACCGACGATCTGGCCGGCTACACCGGCGAGATCGCCAGGACCGCCGAGTCCCTGGCCCGTGTCCGGGTCTCCCGCGATCCCCATCTGTGCGACGTGCCCTGGGGAGTCTGCCCTGTCCACGGCGTCACCTTGCACTCGCTCGGAGACCGGGCCTGGTGCACCGCGACGGGCTGTGACAACTCCTGGGATTACGACCGGCTGCACACCCCCTGCACGGAACCGGCCGCGGCGATCGCCACCGATCGCGACGGGGTGACCGGCTCGCTCTGCTCGGCCCACGCGTCGGACGCCGCGCGGCGACTGGACGGATGCAGCATCGAATATCTCGATCACCGCATGACGAACGGCTGACCGATCCCGTTCCGCGGGAAGCCCGATCGCACTTCGTCGGCCGACGGGTCTGGTGGTGACCACGGCGGGTGATCAACGCGCGGCGATTCATCACCTCTGTTCCGGGGAACGATTCCGAGCACATACTCTGAGTAGACTCGCGTTCTCGTTACCGGTTTTTCTCCGTTTTCCCCGATCGTGTGAATTCACCGAACACCTACGACCTGGGAGAACACGGCAAAGCCGCAGGCAGATCTCTCCGTGCGCGCATGGTGATCATTGATTAACACATCGCGCCGATGTTAGGAATGTTCTCCACGGAAGCGAATTCCGTTGTGGAACACTCTGCCCAAGGACAAGGCACTCGATGACCAACCTGCAGACCTTCAGCGGTCGTGCGCGCCCTCGTATGGTTTTCCTTCTCCTCCCCTTGACAGTGGTCGCCTTGCTGACCGGCTGCGGAACGAAAGGCGGCAACGGTGCCGCCGACGGTTCCATGACCACGCCGGCGGTGGAGCCCGCGGCCGCCGCCGCACTCCCGGAGGCGAACACCTTCGGCGAACTGGCCTCCGCGCCCGCGGACCCGTCCCCCACCGCCCCGACCGGCGGCGAAGTACTGCATCCCAAAGAGGACGCGGTCGTCTTCCGCACCCCCGGTGGTGAGCCGATCGCCCGCCTCCCCCGAACCCAGATCGGATCGCCGACCTGGGTCCCGGTGATCGCCCGGAAGGGCGACTGGGCGCAGGTCCTGTTGCCCACGAGGCCCAACGGAGCGACCGGCTGGCTGCACGCCACCCCGGATGCGATGGAATCGGCACAGAACGATTTCCGCGTCACCGTGGATCTCGCGGGTTTCCGGCTGGAAATCCATGAAGCGGGCAAGCCTGCCGGCTCGTGGACCATCGGCACCGGGAAGCCGGAACACCCCACGCCGACCGGCCGCGCGTTCATTCTCGCGTCGATCCAGGAAAGCGTGAACACCTACAGCCCGATCGTGCTGCCGCTGAGCAGCCATTCCGCTTCACACGAAACCTTCGGTGGCGGTCCCGGCACCGTCGGCCTGCACACCTGGCCGGACAACAGCTTCGTCGGCAAAGCCACCAGCGACGGCTGCATCCGCGTCACCCGCGAGGCGTTGAACCGCCTCGTCGAACTGCCGCTCGGCACCATCGTCCAGATCACCTGACACCCGATCACGGAGGTATTTTCCCTTGTTCCCACGCACTACGAGCGCGCTCGCCGGTACGGCGGTGGCGCTCCTGACCTTCACCGCCACTCCCGCCCAGGCCGCACCGGCCGACTCCGCGTTCGCCGTCGCCGCGTCCGGGCTGGTCACGATTCCCCGTACCCCGGCCGTATCCGGGACCGGCAAGGAATCTCTCGTGTCAGCGGGTTTGCCGACTCCCGGCCCCTCACTGCTCACCGCGAAAGCCTTGACCGCCGAGGTGAGACCCGGCCGAGCCGAGTCCGCTGTCACCGGCCTCGCACTCAACCTCGGCCTGCTACCCGCCACGCTCCCGCTACCCGGGCTGAGCGCTGAAGCGATCAGGGCGGAATGCCGCGACGGCAAAGGTTCGGTGTCGATCGCGAAGCTGAAGGCCGGCGGCAAGGTCCTCGATCTCGACCGGGTGCCGCCGAACACCACCGTCCCGGTGGCCCAACTGATCGAACTCGTGGTGAACAAGCAGACCAAGAACAACGACGGCACCCTCACCGTGACCGCGGTATCGGCGAGGCTGCTCGGCCGGACCCAGACCGTGGACATCGCGTCGGCCACCTGTGCCAAGGCAGGCACTTCGCCGGAACCGACGACCAAGCCCGCCGCCGACAAACCCCAGCCCAGCGGCAAAGCGCCCAAACCCACCCCGGTTCCCGCGCACCTGGACGTCACCGGCTGACCTCAGCAGCCGGCCGAGTAGTGGCACGCGGTCACCAGCAAAGTGCCAGTGTCTGCCTCCGTTCCCGGACGGCCAGCGCGACCGAGGCCGCGGCCAGCCCGCTCATGACCACCGTCGCGGCCGCCAGCCGCCGGAGCCGCCACGCGGATCGGTCCGCCTGGGCCGTCTCTTCTTCGCGGGCCTGGATGCTCGCGTTGAGGAACTGGTGTTCCCGGAGGGTCAGTCTCGTCGATCCGGCCAACGTGATCGCTTCGTCGAGCTGGCTGCCCCGGTAGAGCGGCGCCGGGTCGCGGTTCGCGCGTTCCCACACCCCGGCGGCCTCGGTCAGCCGCCGGTGCAGGTACAGGCGGCCGCGACCGGTGGACAGCCAGTTCCGCAGCCGCGGCCACTCGCGGATGAGCGCGTCGTGCGCGAACTCCAGCCCGTCGGCGTCGGCGGTCACGAGCCGGGCGTCGACCAGCCGGGCGACCACCGGGGCGGCGGCCGGGTCGAGTTCGTGCGCGGGGACGCGCCGCCGGGTGTCGTGACCATCGAATCCCAGCGTGGTCAGCCGGAGGAACACGTCCCGTGCTTGCCGCTGCCCGATTTGGTCGAACTCGCCGAAGACCTTCTCGGCCGTGTCGGCCAGGGCACGCGTTATCCCGCCGGACGCCTGGTACGCCGCGAGGGTGAGCGTGGCGCCGTGAGGGCGTCGCCAGGTCCGGCGCATCGCCTGGGAGACGAGCGGGAGAACACCGTGCCCGCCCGCCGTCTCGGCCATGATCGTGGCGACCAGCGCGCCTTCCAGCTGGTGTCCGGTGGCGATCGCCGGGCGGATGATCGCCGAGCGCAGCTGCTCTGCGGTCATCGGCCCGGTGTCGACCCGGTTCCCGGGGCGCAGCGCCGCGGCGAGCGCCGGGTACCTGTCGCAGTGTCCGATGAAGTCCGAACGCACACCCACCACGAGCCGGGTCCGGCTGTCCGGTTCCTGGACGGCGTGCAGGAGCACCGCGACGAAGGCGTCACGCTCCTCCACAGTCCGGCAGCGGGTGAAGACCTCTTCGAACTGATCGACGACGAGCAGCAGTTCCGCGTCCGCGTGCCGCCGCGCCAGGAGCTGACGGACACGCAGATGCAGTCCCGCCGGATCCGCCGTCAGCTCCCCGTGCAGCCGGACCGCCGATCCGCCGCTCACCGCGGCCAGCTGGATCGCGCTTTCCCGGAGCGGATGCGGTCCGGGAGTGAGCCGCACGATCGTCCGATCCCGGCCGGATCTCCGGACGGCCGCGATCAGCCCGGCCTCCAGCAAGGAGGACTTGCCGGATCCCGATGCGCCGGAAACCGCGAGCAGTCGCCGTTCGGTGACTTGGCGCGACAATTCTTCGACGAGGTGCTCGCGGCCGAAGAAATAGCCTGCCTGATGCGCCCCGAATGCGGCGAGACCCGGATAGGGGATCTCTTCGTCGATTTCCTCGGGCTCCGGGGCACGGTTCATCGCGGTGATCGCGTACCAGCGCTCCTCCCACTCGGCGAGGTCGCCTTGACAGGCCCGGACATAGGCCAGGGTCACCGCCAGAGTCGGCAGTTTCCGGCCGCCCGCCGCGTCGGACAAGGTGCTCGCCGCGTAGTGGGCCCGCTTGCTCAATTCGCGATACGGCGGGCTTCCGGCGTTCTCGCGTAATCGTCGTAGATCCCCCGCGAACTGTGACAACGAATCTTCGTCCGTAACAAATGGACGTTCATACCGTGGCATCAGCCACCCCCCAGGTGTCTGCTTTTCTCCATTGTCCGGAAGTTTGTCGTTCGTTGTCCACTCCCCGGCACAGAACGCTCCCGGCGCACTAGACAGGTGACTGCGGGAGCCGCGCCTTACGCGGCGCTCGTGCTCGAAAACCGGAAACGATCACCGGAGGGGAAAATGGATAACGTGACGATCCGCAGAATCGCGGTGGCGGCGGGGGCCGTGGCGCTGACCGGGGGTGTCCTGCTGGCAGGCGCCGGCTCGGCGTCCGCCGACACCAAGGGGAAGCATCACTCGGCGATCGGCGGGGAGGTCGGCACCAGCCACGTGGCCAGGTGGACGACCACCTACTACGACGGCGTCGCGTGGAACGCCACCGTGTTCGTGGACTACGGCCGCAGCGGTGCCTGGACCAAGTGCTCGGACGGCCACGAAACCTACGGACCGTTGGTGGGACCGGGCACCTGGCTGTGGGGCGGCGACTGCTACAACCACGGCAGCATCGTCGACTACGGCTGGTACGACGGCTGACAGTGATCTGGACGGCGGCCCGTTCCCTTGTCGTGGGGCGGGCCGCCGTCGTCCTGAGCATGATGCGGATGATCACCTCGGCAGCACTCCCGACGGCGGCGGCCGTGCTTCGAGTTGCCGGACGGCCGCTGCCCGGGAATTGTCGGTATATGACTGCCGTGACGATTCCCCGTCCAGTTGCTGGTGACGTCGTGGACCTCATCCTGGACGACCACCGCCTGTTCGAACAGCTCCTCCGTGACCTGCGGGACGCGACCGCGGACCGTGAAGGTGCCCGAGCCGCGTTGTCGGCGGCACTGATCGCGCATGGTGAAGCCGAAGAACAGGATGTCTACCCCGCCCTGCGGCGCAAGGACGCCATCGACAAGCACGAGCAGGAACACGGCGAGGAAGAACACGCCGAGGGCAACCAGGCGCTGTTGGACCTGCTGGAATGCAAAGGCACCGACACACAGAAATTCGACGACGCGGTCGAGAAGCTGGCCGAGGCGCTCATGCACCATATCGGTGAGGAAGAGCAGACGATCCTCAACCCCGCGCGCACCGAAGTGAGCGAAAAGGTCCGCCAAGACCTGGGCACGGCGTGGGCCACACGCCGCAACGCGCTGCTCGATCAGGACTGCGGTTCGATCGAGTTCGTCAAGAAGGTGGTGGCCCGAGCCGAGAAGTCGGGCCTGCTTTCCTCCGACGACGACAAGTGAACGCCCCGAATCGACGATGCCGCTTGCGCTGAGCGCGAGCGGGCGTCGGCGAGGTGGCGCAGGGCGGCGATCCGGACAGGCTGTGCGCCAGGGCGCTACCCCGATTCGTGCCGTCTCCTCTTGCGCCGAGCGATCAGTGGAACCGCGAGGACACTCAGGACGATCACGACCAGAATCGTGACACCGAGGACGTTCGCCGGAACCAGAGGCTTGATCACGAACATGACGACCAGCGTCCAGCCCGCCAGAGTGACGATCTCGACGACGAAAGATCGCCATTTCCGGTCGGTCGACGAGCGCACGAGCAAGCCCACGACGACCATCACGGCGCCGATCGCGCCCCACCACCACTGATCCCCCATACGGTCACCCACGGTCAGTACCGGAAATCCAGCAGTTCGAACACCCGTATCGTCCGCACGGGCCCGGTCGCGCACGTGAGCCGTCGGCCTGCCGGGATCCGGCCTTCGCGCAGACGCACGATGCAGTCGGGTTCGGCGAAGACCACCTGCCAGTCGGTATCACCGGTTCGTGTGGTCTTCGTCAGCCGGAGATCGTCGATGCCGACGACGCCGGTGGCGGCGCGGGCGTGATGGTGAGCCGCTTGGACGACCGGTGGGTGCGAGGAACGGCCACGCAGGAATCGGCCGTCGACGACCCCGTCGAGGTACCGCCGGAAAAGACCGCTCGCGTCGGCCGGGCGCAGGCCGCCGAAGGTGAAACCGTGTGGCAGCAACACCATCGAGGGAGCGAACCGGCAGCCGCCGAGATGGCTGCATTCCCAAGTGGACTCGGGGAACTCCGCGGCCAGCGTGGTCGCGAGCGAACGGCCGCGTACCGCGCAGCAGGTGTCGTGTCTGCCGTGGACGCATACGAGCGCGAGGGGTTCCGGCCACACGCGTCCCTCGGCGAAGGTACTGCGGGTGAGTTCCGCGGCGTCGCTGAATTCCCCGGTGCGGATCTGCTCGTGGCCGGGGCGGGCATCGACGCGGAACCAGCGGAACGGCCGATCGCGGACGGACGGGCGCCGAGCGACACGGCGCACCAGAGCGATCCGGCCGTTGACCCGCGCCGCCCACGAACCGAGCGGGGCGACCGCGCCCGGATCCATCCCGGATTCCCTGAGCGCGAAGCGGCCCCAGGGGCCCGGATGCTCGACCAAGAGCCAGTGCTCCGCGGGCGGGGCCGTTCCCTCCCTGGGATCGCCCGCGGCTTCGGCCAGGTCCGCGCACCGTTGCGCCGGTGTCGCGATCATGCGGTCGCGGCCATCAGCACGCCCTCCCGGAGCAGGCGGCGCACGAGCACGAACTGATCGCTTCGATCCATTCCCGGGATCTCCCCCAGCCGCCACACCCTTCCGTCCAGTAGCGCCTTCAAAGCGGTCGAGGTGGCTGCCGGCAACGAAAGGTGACGATCCGGGAGTTCGAGAACGACCCTGCCGTCCACTGTGCCGCCGATGCGGAAATGCAAGCCGTCGCGACGCCGCACGGCATCCCCGTCGCCGAGGCCCAGCACGAACCTGGCCGTGGCGACCGGTGCCAGCGGTTCCGGACGATTCCCTTGCCACACCTTGTCCCGGACCTGCCGGGCGAGGGCGTCACCGGGCACCGCCCGCAGCGCGGCGATCAGAATTTCCCGGACGGACTCGACATGCGCTTCCAGCCGGTCCGGGTCGCCGACGTCCATCCCGAGCGGGAGCGACGCGCGCAGCCCTTCCTCGGAACCGACGAGCGCGGTGAACGCCTCCACCAAAGCGAACGCGGTGATCACGTGGACGCCGACGGTCAGATGCGCGGAAACGTCACCGAGCGCCGTCGCCGAATGGAGCCAGCCGCGGGGCAGATACATCATGTCGCCCGGTTCGAGGACTTCGTCGATCACCGGAGCATCGTCACGGGCCCGCGCGGCGACGGCATCGGCGTGCTCGCTCCACGGCTGATCACGCAGCGGCGACGGGTGGACGGGCGCGTGCACCTTCCATCGTTTGCGGCCGGCCAGCTGGAGCACGAAAACGTCGTGCACGTCGTAATGCGCCGAGAAGCCTTGCGACGACGGCGGGGTGACGTAGGCGTTTACCTGCGCGGGATGGCCGAGCTCGTCGGCCAGGCGCGTGGTGAAGTCGATGACGGCCGGCCAGATGCGGTGCAGTCCCTGGAGGACGATGGTGCTGCCGTCGGCGAAAAGAGCGGCGACCCGGTCGTCGCGGACCTGGTCGCCGATCTCCGCACCCACACCGCCCCCGCCGGTGAACGAGCGGGAATCGACCACCGCGCCGTCGCGAGCCAGCCGTAGGAACGGCGTCCGCAGCCCGCGGCGGGAAAGGATTTCGTCGACGCCGTCCAGATCGAGCAGATCACCGAAGTCGCCGCCGGTTCGCCGCAACAACGGTTTCCGGCCCCAATGCCGGGCGGCGAACTCCTCGATGTCGGAACCGACCAGGCGCGATAGGACAGTGTTCGACACGCGGCCGTCCACCGGCACCGGGAGGCTTTCGCGCCCTTGCCCGGTGTCGGTGGACGGCTCGCTCAGATCAGCTCGCGCCACTGTCCGCGCCGCCGTCGGCTCCGCCGTCGTGCTGGCCGGGGATGCCTTCGCCGGCGCCGGAATCGGCAGGCCCTTCGGCGCCACCGTCCGCTCCACCGTCGTGCTCGCCGGAAGTCCCCTGGCCCGCCCCGGCGTCGGCCGGTCCTTCCTTGTCCTCACCCGAGGTGGTGGAGATGTCGTCGTCGTTCAGGCTCATGTCGATTCCCTTTCCCATGATCCGGATGAATCAGTGGCCGGTTACCCCGGTTCCGCCCGGTACACACCTGCGGAGATTCACGACTTATCCCACGCTCTGCGGGAGCGTCCCCACCGGCGTACGGTGAATGCACGTGTGGTTCAAACCGCAGCTTCGCGTGTCCGGTGACCTTGCCCGGCTCCGCACCGTCCGGCCAGAGCCGGGTGCGTCCGGCGACGTGCTTCCGTGGGCGCCTTCGCTGCTGCTGTGAGGGACTCGCCTCGGAGCGCGCATCCCGCTTCCCGAGGAGACCTCCATGTCATCGCCGCACCGAAGCACACCCGCGCCCGTACTGGAGCACGAGCACACCGCCGATCTGCTGATCCTCACCATCACCGGCGAATTGGACGCGACCACGGCCCCGTTGCTGCGACGGCATCTGGACGGGAACCTTCCCGATCGCACGGTGATCGACCTGTCCCGGGTGACCTTCCTCGGCGTGGCGGGACTTCAGGTGCTGGAGGCCTGCGCCACCCGGGCCGCCCGTGAGCGCCGCCGGCTGGCGCTGGTCACCAGTTCGCCGACGGACCTCAGGATCCTGCGGCTCTTCGACCTCGACGTGCGGGTGCCGGTCTACCCGCGTCTGTCGGACGCGATCCGGGAGGTCGCCTCACAACGGCCTGTCGACGACGCGGGACATGCCTCGTAGCACCGCTCCCGCGGTCCGGCCGCTGTCCACGCGGAGATCACGGACGGAAGACAGTCCCAGCCAGTCGATGCGGGTCGGACCACGGCGAGTCCGTCGAACGACATGACGTGGAGCGGCCTAGCCCGCCGTTGATGCGCCGGCCCTACCGGGATCGCCGATTCCTCCGGCGACGAGGGCGCGGAACGCATCGAGGTCACCGATGACCTCTTCGGCGCTGTCTCGCTGCCTGTACAGCTCGTAGTAGCGGGCACCGATCACGTCGGGGTCGGCCACCACGTCACCGGGAATGACGCCGGACGCGATCGTCACCGTAGCCACGTGGATGCCCTGGGGCCGTAGTTCGGTGTGCAGGGCGTGCGCCCAGTTACGCAAACCGGCCATGGCCAGGCCCACGTTGGCCAGGAACGGTGCGGGGATCGTCGAGGAAACGCCGGTGGTCAGCAGGAGCGTCCCGTCGCCACGGGCACGCATATCCGGCAACACCTGTCCCACGGCCGTCACCGCACCCAGCACGTGCAACTCGAACTGCTCGGTGGCGGAGCCGGCCGTGGTCTGCGCGGCGTGGGTGATCGCGCCGGTCGGGCTGGGGCTGAACTCCAGCACGTCGACCGGCCCCAGCGCCTGCCTGGCCGCGGCGAGGGCACCGATCAGCGCGTCACGATCACGGATGTCGGCGGGAAACGCCCCGGCGGTCACGCCGAGTTCGGCCAGCTCGCCGACCAGACCATCGAGCACGTCCTCGTTCCGGGCGATCAGCCCGACCCGGAAACCCTGACGGCCGAAGCTCCGGGCCACGCCCATCCCCAGCCCCGGGCCGGCACCGACGATGACAAGGGTCTTCGCCACCTCGACTCCTTTCCCACCACCCCGGCCAGGACGAGTTCCTCGGCCGCCGGCGGTTACTCTTTGTTCGTAGAGCCATGGTTTGTCACAAAGCCCGCCGCCGGCAAGACGGCACATTCATGTCGGTGACGCACACGGAGGTAACCCTTGGCAACTCACGGAAACCCGGAACCGGACGACGAGGCGTGCCGTCAGGTGCTGCAGATCCTCGCCCTCATCGGCGACAAGTGGACGATCCAGGTCATCGGGCGGCTCGGCGACCGGACCTTGCGCTTCAGCGAGCTACACCGCGCGATCACCGGCATCTCCCAGCGCATGCTCACCCTGACCCTGCGGCAACTCGAACGCGACGGCCTGGTGACCCGCACCGTGCACCCCAGCGTTCCCCCGCGCGTCGACTACACCCTCACCGCACTCGGCACCACGCTGCTGGACGCGGCCGTGGCCCTCGGCGAATGGGCCACCACCCACCGGCACGAGATCACCGACAACCGACGCCGCTACGACACCACCCACCCACCGCGAACGCAGTCCTGATCCCCGGCGCGCCGCGGCCGGGGTTCAGCCCTTGATCTCCGCCCGAAGTCGTTCGGCGAGCCGTACGGACGCCTCGATCTCTTCTCGCCTGATCGACACGCTTTCGACGTTGATGCCGAACGGGACGCCCAGGCCGCGGCAGTAGGTCATCAGTTCCGTGGCCGCCGCGAGGGCCAGCTGATACGACGCTTCGAGGGTGTCGGCCGCGTGCTTGAGATCGTTTTCTATCCACCGCGGCACATCGACGCCCAGCCACCGCAGGAAGTCGAGTGTCTTCAACGATCCGCAGACCGAGAAGGTGAAGACGATCGGCACGGGCGCTCGTCCGCGCGCGACGCATTCGTAGTGATAGTCGGAGACGAGGTTCTTCGCCGCGTTGACGTCGTAGACCACCTGGGTCACGAAGAACCGGCAACCGGCGTCCTGTTTCGCCAGCAGCCGGTGATGTTCGTCGTCCCGGCGGCTGTGCCGTTCCGGAATCGCGACGCCGCCGAGTGACAGGCCGGGATTGGCCTCACGCCGCAGTGCTTGGGCATCCGCGAGTGACGTCATGGTGTCGATCTTGCTGGACGACGCGCCGACGAGAACCGTCATCACGCGCGCCGGATCCTGGGCCGCCAGCCAGGTCCGCAGTTCCGACGGCGCGTATTTCCCGACCGCCCGATAGACGATGACGGGGGTCTGCCAGCTCGTGAAGTTGTCCGCGAGATAGTTCGCGGGGTCGAGGGTCGGCACGAACGGGAACGGGCGCCGCGCGGGGTTCCGGGCCGCTTCGTCATCGATGTCGTAGAGGATCAGGCCGTCGAGGTTCAACGGGCGCAAGCGGGCCATGGTGGCGTCGGCGATCTGTTGGACGCGCTCGTGAGCGGTGGCCAGGCGCGGTGGGGTCAGAGCGAACAGCAGGAATTCACCCGCGGCGCGGTCGATGCGGCGCACAAGGTCCATGGGGGAACCGTAACCGAAGCGCACGTCGTGCTCAGAGACCGCTCGCCAGCCGCATCACCCAGTGGACGTCGGTGTTCTGGACGGTGCCACCCAAGCGAGCGGAGCCGGGACCTTCGGCGGTGACCGGGGTGTCGGCGCCGGTGTGGTCGTGCGTCGTCCAGTCCACAGTGAACCGGAGCTTCGAACCCGGTACGTCGAAGGGACCGTCCTGGTCCGGGTCGGTGTCGGAGGCGTCGTAGTTCTCGATGCTCAATCCGCCCGTCTCGTGATCGCCGCCGATGATCACCAGCGTGTCGGGGTGCGTGCGGACGAAGCGCAGGACCTCGGCGACGGTGGCGTCGAGCGCGCGGCCCGCGTCGATCACGCCGTGCGCGTTGTTCTCGTGCGACATCCCGTCGGTCCCTTCTTCCTCCAGGAACAGGAAGAAGCCGCGTGGGTTCTTCGAGAGGGTGTCCAGCGCCTTGCGCGCCATCTGCTGGAGCGGCACCCGCGGCGCGTACTTCCCGACGCCGTCGGGGCCGTAGTCGACCATGTCCTCGTTCGCGAACAGGCCGAGGATCCGGTTCGCCCGCGTGGCCCGCAGTTCGTCGCCGTCGCGCACGTAGGTGTAGCCGGTCCGCTGCGCGCGTTCGACCAGGTTGCCGTACGGGCTGCGGCTCTCCTCCCCCGGCTTGTCCGGCCAGAGCCCGGGGTTCCCCTTGGGATACCACCAGTCCTCGCCGCCGCCGAGCAGAACGTCCGGACGGCTGTTCTCGATGTACTGCTTCGCGATGTCGCTCTGCGAGTCCCGGCTGGGCACGTGCGCCGCGAAGGCCGCCGGCGACGCGCCCGTCACCTGCGCGGTGGTGACCAGGCCGGTCGACTTCCCCGCCCGCTTCGCCCGTTCGAGGATCGTCTCCAGCGGGCGCCCGTGGCCGTCCACGCCGACCGCGCCGTTGCGCGTCTTGTGCCCGGTCGCGAGCGCGGTGGCCGCCGCGGCGGAGTCGGTGACGATCTCGTCGGGGTCGTCCGAAGCCGTCCGCACGAGACCGGTGGCCGCGAGCCCGTCCATCGCGAGCCTGCCGTTCTTGCCCTTCAGCGCCAGCCGCAGCAGATCCCGCTGGCCGAGGCCGAGACCGTCGCCCTGGATGTAGATGATGTTCCGCGCGCCGGATCCCGCCGTCGTCGTGTCCGCGACGGCGGCCGAGCCACCGCACAGGACCACCAGCACCGTCGCCGCCGCAAGACCACGTCCGCGCACATCGCCTCCCATTTGTTAGGAACCTTTCCTAACAGAGAACGGGAGCTCGTTCAACCGCGCAGGATGCCCGCGTCGTGCGCGAGGATCGCGGCCTGGACGCGGTTCGCGCAGCCCAGCTTGGCGAGGATCCGGCTGACGTGGATCTTCACCGTGCCGTTCGAGAGCCGCAGCTCCCCCGCGATCTCCGCGTTTCCGAGGCCCCGCCCGACGCGCACCAGGACGTCGAGCTCCCTGGTGGTCAGCGCCTCGATCCGCCGCCTGGCCCGTGCGGCGTTGTCGGCGTCCGCCGCGTCGGCGTCGCGGAACCGGTCGATGACCTGCTGCGCGATCCGGGGTGACAGCACCGCCTCGCCGGCGGCCGCGGACCGCACCGCCTGGATGAGCTGCGCCGGATCGGTGTCCTTGAGCAGGAACCCGGCCGCTCCCGCACGCAGGGCGCGGGCCACGTAGGCCTCGTCCCCGAACGTGGTGAGCATGATGACCCGCACCTCACGGGCGATCTCCTCGACCGCGGCGAGCCCGTCCGTCCCGGGCATCCGGATGTCCATCAGCGCGACGTCCACGGGTATCCGCCGCACGACGTCGATCGCCTCCGCGCCGTCCGAGGCCTCGGCCACGACGTCGATGTCGCCCGCCTGGTTCAGCAGGAGCCGCGCGCCCGCGCGGAGCAGCGGTTCGTCGTCGGCGAGCAGGACCCGGATCACGGCTTCTCCTCCGGTACGGGGACCTCGAACCAGGTCTTGTCCACCAAACCCCGGTCACCGAAGCAGAACCGGAAGATCGCGGCGGTTTCCGCGTCGGGCGGATCGGCGGCCGCGACGTAGACGCAGTAGCTGTCGCCGGGTATCGGCGGCTCGTACCCCTCCGCGGCGGCGTGCGCCGCGGGTTCGTTCGGGCCGAACCACGCCTCGACCTCCTCCGGCGTCATCCCGATCTTCACGCTGGCCAGCGGATCCTCGTGGTCGGCAGGCGTGAGTGGCGGCACGAAGGCGAGCGTGGTCAACAGCAACGCGGCGACGGCGGCCAGGCCCGTCGTCAGCAGCAGACCGGACTGGATCCGGCCCGGCCGCTCTTCGCCCGTCTCTTCGGCGAGTGGCGCGTTCGCCCGTTTCGGCAGGCCGGCCGTGACGGCGAAGCCGCCTTCCGGATCCGGTCCGGCCGTGAACGTCCCGCCGAGAAGGCGGACCCGTTCACGCAGGCCGCCCAGCCCGCGCCCGGTGCCGGGCAGCCGCTCCGCCGCCACCTGCTCGGCGCTGTTGCGCACCACGACCTTCACCAGTTCGGGCCCGTGGTCGACGACGACGGTCACCGGCGCCCCGGCGGCGTGCTTGTGTACGTTGGTCAGCGCCTCCCGCACCAGGCGGTGCACGGCCCGGCGGACCGGCGGCCGGACGCCGTCGAGGTCGGAACCGCGCCAGTCGAACGCCACGTCGAGGCCGGCATCGCGCGACGACGCCACCAGGCCCTCGATGTCGGCCTTCGTACCGGCGGCGTCGGTGGCTTCGGCGGGCTCGGCAGGTTCCCCGCCCGGCCGCAGGATGCCGAGCGACTCCCGCAGTTCTTCGAGCGCGACCTTGGCCGTCGACCGGACGTGCCCGGCGGCCTGCCGCAACTCGGGATCCTTGCCCTCGGCCGCGACCTCCAGCGCGCCGGAGAACATCGTGATGAGACTGAGCCGGTGCCCGAGCTGGTCGTGCATCTCCTCGGCGAGCCGCGAGCGTTCCTCCAGCCGGGCGCGGTCGCGCAACGCCACCACCAGCCTCGCCTGCTGCGCCTGCATCGCCCCGGCCAGCGCGGGCAGGACGAGGCACGAGACCGTCGAAACAGCGATCACCACGAGGACGTACTTCCAGCGGAAGGCGGGCTGCGTGAGCAGCACGACCCCGGCGGGCAGCAGCGCGGCGAGGGCGAACACCGGCCACCGCCGCCCCCGGGTCCCCGCCGTATGCGCGACGACCGCGAGCGCGACACCGGTCGCGGGGAACAGCCCGAACAGCGCGGCCGCGGCGAGCAGCGCGGCCACCGTGAACCGGCGGCGCAGCAGCACCAGCACGACGGCGCAGGCGATCACCGCGGTCAGCACCGGTGCCGACGGCGAGAACACCTCCGGCCAGCCCCACGACGGCAGCAGATCGGCGAGGAAGACCGTCACGCCCGCGACGAATCCGCCGAGGAGTACCTCGGCGAGCAGCCGGTCGAGCATCTTCACGCGTCCAGCATCACACGGGACCGGTGGTGCAGCGGGCCGGGGCGGCGGGAATCGTCAAGTCGACCAGATACCGGCTGACCGCATCGTCCACACAGGACGATCCGCCGCCGAAGACGGCGTGCCCGACGTCCTCATTGGACAGAAGCACCGCGGACTTGAGGCTTTCCGGCAGCCGACGCGCCCAGCCATACGGTGTCGCGGCGTCCTTCGTGGTCCCGACGAGCAGGATCGGCGGCGCGCCGTCCGCTCGGACCGTCCGGGACGGCGTCGCGCCGGTGGGCAGGAAGGCGCAGCCGAGTGCTTCCGTGCCGGACGAGAGCCGGGAAACGCGGCGAAGCTCTCGCGCGGCGTCCTCGTAGGCCGCCAGATCGGTGGGATGGGTCCGGTCGAGACAGTTGACGACGGTGAGCGCGTCGGTCGTGTCGGTCGAGGGCTCCGGCTCGTCGGCGGGCTCGTCCGGCGAATCGTCAGAGGGAGCGTCGGCGCCGAGGATGATTTCCGACAGCTCCGGCCAGTCCGCCGGAAAAGTGAGTTTCGCGGAGATCTCCGAACGAAGGGCGCTCCCGTCACCCGCTTTGTCCGCTTTGGCCAGTACCCGGTCGACGGTGGCCAGGATTTCGGTCTCGTCGCGGCCGGGGCACGGCTTGCCGGTCCTCGTGGCGCATTGTCTCGCGTAGGTCAGCAGGGTGTCTTCCACGCTTTTCGCCTGCTCGACGGTGTCGGCCCGCCAGTCGAGATAGGTGTTGTCGACGCCGTCGAGCACCATGGCACGGATCTTCTTCGGGAACCGGTCGGCGTACAACTGCCCGATCCGCGTGCCGTAGGAGTAGCCGAGATAGGTCAGTTTCTCCTGGCCGGTGACCACCCGCAGCACGTCGAGGTCGCTGACGACGTCGTCGGTGCCCAGGTGCCGCAGCACGTTCTCCCCGGTGTGCTTCAGGCACGCCTCGGTGTACTGCCGGGTGCTCGGGACCTCGGCGCCGATCAACGGCAGGCCCTCGGGAGCCTTCGACGAGGGTTCTCCCTCGGTGTCGCAGCGGAGCCGCGGTTCGCTGCCGCCGATCCCCCGCGGATCGAAGCCGACCAGGTCGAACCGGGCCCGGACCGAGGCGGGCCACGTGCCCGCGATGTCCTTCACCATGGCGACCCCGGACTGCCCGGGGCCACCCGCGCCGGCGACGAGCGTGCCGAGCCGCTCCCCCGGCCGGGTCGCCGCCGCCTTGATCACCGGCAGCGTGAACTTCGGCCCGTCCGGCCGCCGGTAGTCCACGGGCACGGTCAGCTTCGCGCACTGGAGGGCGTCACAGGGGCGCCAGTCCAGGGTCTGCCGGTAGAACGACGCCAGTGCCGCCTCGCGCTCCGGTTCGTCCACTTTGGTCTCCGGCGCCGGGCTTCCCTGCGAGGTGGTACATCCGGCGACCAGCGCGAGCGACAGCATCACGCATTTCCAGCTCACTCGTAACTCCTGCCTTCGGGACACCGGACGATCCAACC
Organism: Amycolatopsis sp. WAC 04169; assembly: GCF_003947535.1. Taxonomy (NCBI): domain Bacteria; kingdom Bacillati; phylum Actinomycetota; class Actinomycetes; order Pseudonocardiales; family Pseudonocardiaceae; genus Amycolatopsis; species Amycolatopsis sp. WAC 04169. The sequence goes on from NZ_QHJI01000004.1 coordinate 521,742, forward strand.
CCGCCGCCCACCGCGCGCACGACCCTCGACGGGAGGGAAAAGGACGGCGGCGTCGGCCGCGGGGACTAGGCCGAAAGACATACCCGCGGACGATGAGATCCAGACCACACGATCGGGTCGTGACGATCTCCGCGCGGCTGGGTCTATGGAGTGTGGAAGTGAAGAACTTCCGCCACAGGCAACGGAATCCGAATTGAGGAGATCGCGATGACGAACACCGCCACCACCGCCAAGCCGAACTCGAGCTCCACCGCCGAGAACAGCGCTCTCGTCTCCACCCAGGGCGTGACCACGATCGCGGACACCGTCGTGCAGAAGGTCGCGGGCCTCGCGACCCGGGAGATCACCGGTGTCCACGCGCTGGGCGGCGGCGCCGTGCGGGCGTTCAACGCGCTGCGCGAGCGCATTCCGGGCGCCACCGCGTCCGCCGGGCAGGGCGTCTCCGTCGAGGTCGGCGAGCGCCAGGCCGCGGTCGACCTGCAGATCGTCGTCGAGTACGGCGTCGCGATCGCGGACCTCGCGAAATCGGTGCGCCGCAACGTGATCGGCGCGGTCGAGCAGATGACCGGGCTCGAGGTCGTCGAGGTCAACATCAATGTGTCCGACGTGCACATCCCGGGCGACGACGACGCCGACGAGAGCACCGAGTCCGGCCGAGTCCAGTGACCATCGGCGCCGGTCCGCGCCAGACAGCAAGGAGAACGTTCATGAACGCCACCCAACTCGGCCTGTTGACCGGTCTCGTGGCCGGCGCGTTCGGCGGCTTCGGCGCCTTCCTCGTCGTGCTCGTGCTCGCCGCGCACGGGCTGCTGGTCGGCAGGTTCCTCGACGGCAAGCTCGACCTTTCGGCCCTGGCGGGCCGCGACAGGGGCTGATCGCCATGACGACCATGACCGCCGCCGCGCCCGGAACGGACGGGCGCGGCGGGCTGACCGTGGCCGACGGCGCCGTCGAACGGATCGCCGCGCGCGCGATCACCGAGGTCGACGGGGTCGGCGGCGCGGCCTCCCGGGTGCTCGGGATCGCGGTCGGCGGCGAAGACCTCGACCAGGGCGCCAAGGTGAGCGCGCACGTCACCGGTTCGACGACCACTTTGGACGTCCGGCTCTCGGTGAAGTACCCGCTTTCGGTGCGCGCCACCACCGAGGCCGTGCGAGAGCATCTGATCCGCCGCGTCGGCGGGCTTTCGGGCCTGACCGTCACGCGGGTCGACATCACCGTCACCGCCCTGCATTCCGGCGAGACCGAGACGAGGAGGGTCCGATGAAACGGCGCCCCCGCCGCAGTGTCCCGGCCGTGCTGGTCGCCCTCGCGGTGCTCGCCGGATGTGTGCTGGCCGCCGCCGTCGCGGTCCAGACGATCGTCGGGGAGAAACCGTGGATCAGCTACGACGCCGTCGCGTCCGCGCTGCACGATCTCCGGTGGAGTGATCCCCTTCCGGCGATCGCCGGTGGCGTGGTCGCGCTTCTCGGCCTGCTGCTCCTCGTGAGCGCGATCGTGCCGGGAAGGCCGACCGTGCTGCCGCTCGAAGGCGGCACGGATTCGGGTGCCTCCCGGCGCAGTTACCGGTCGACCCTGCGCACGGCGGCCTCCACTGTGGACGGTGTCGCGGCGGCGAAGCTGAAGGTGAAGCGGCGCTCGGTCGTCTCCGTGGTGACCACCGGGCGGACGAACACCGCGGGGCTCGCCGACGCCGTCCGCGCCGCCATCGAGCACCGTCTCGCCCAGATCGGTCCCGCCACCGTTCCCGCCGTGCGGGTACGGGTCAAGGCCACCAGGAGCGCGTCATGACCGACCTCAACCGTCCCGCCCGGCTGAACCGCACCCTGCTGGTGCTGACCGGGCTCGTGCTGATCGCCGGTGGCGGGTTCGCCGTCGGCACCCATTTCGGCCGGATCCCGCTGCTGGATCCCGCCGCCACGCTCGTCCCCGGCACCGCCACGCCACCCGGCTGGGTCTGGTACGCCGTCGCCGGGGGCGCGGTGATCCTCGGGCTGCTGGCCCTGCGCTGGCTGATCGCGCAACCGGTCCGCAAACCCAAATCCCACACCTGGCGTTTCGAGCAGGACACCGGCCGGACCGCGCTGGCCGCGAGCACCGCGGTGGAACCCTTCACGGCGGAGGTCGCGACCTATCCCGGCGTCCACGCCGCGCACGCCACCCTCGGCGGCACCCAGGACGCGCCGGTGCTGGCCGTGGTGCTGAGCGCCGAACAGGACGGCGATCTGGCCGCGATCCGCGCACGGATCGCCGAAGAGGGACTGCCGAGGCTGCGTCAGGCGCTGGATCTCGATGAGCTTCCGATGACCATCGAGTTCCGCTTCTCCGCGAAGGCCGGGCCCCGTATCCAGTAAGAGGTTTCCGCCGCGGGCTCACCGGGAAGACGGGTACCACGACCGAGGAGGAGCATCCGCATGTCCACCGTGACCAGCGCCGCCGACACCGTGCTCGACCGGACCCTGCTCGGCTACGGCAACATCGGCTACCTCCTGCGCCGCAAGTGGTGGCCCGCGGATCCCGCGCCGGACGCGCTCGCGGGCAAGGTCGCCGTGGTGACCGGCGCGAAGGCGGGCCTGGGCAAGGCGACGGCCATCGGCCTGGCGAAACTGGGCGCGACCGTCCGCATCGCGATCCGCGGCGACGGGGAGACCGCCCGCGCCGAGATCGAGCGCGCAGCCCCCGGTTCGCGGATCATCGTCGACCGGTGCGACGTCAGCCTGATCTCGTCGGTGCGCGACTACGTCAAGAATCTCGACGGCGAGGTGGACGTCCTCGTGCACAACGCCGGGGTCATGCCCGCGGAGCGCACGGAGACGGCCGAGGGCAACGAACTCATGCTGGCCACGCACGTGCTCGGCCCCCATCTGCTGACCGCGTCGCTCCGGCCGAAGCTCGCCGACGGCGCGAGAGTGATCTGGGTCAGCTCCGGTGGCATGTACGGCCAGCCGCTGCGCGCCGACGACCTGCAGTACCGCCGCGACGAGTACAAACCGGCCGCCGGCTACGCGCGCACCAAACGGATGCAGGTGGTGCTCGCCGAACTGTGGGCGGACCGGCTGGACGGCTCCGGGATCACCGTGCACAGCGCCCACCCCGGCTGGGCGGACACGCCCGGGGTCGCGACCTCCTTGCCGACGTTCCGGAAGCTGACGGGCCCGCTCCTGCGGAACCCCGAGCAGGGCGCGGACACGTTCGTGTGGCTCGCCGCCGCCGAAGAACCCGGCCGGTTCAACGGCATGTTCTGGCACGACCGCGTCCAGCGCCCGACGCACTATCTCGGCAAGACCCGGGAAACCGCCGCGCAGCGCCGAGAACTCTGGCAGGCCTGCGAGCGGCTGACCGGGCTCTAGGCCAGATCCACCATCACGACCGCCGGAACCGTCGGCGCGGGCGAGCCACCGGCGGGTTCGGCGGTGATGCCGACCCGGTCGATCCCGTCCGGCAGGTCCGTGAGCACCGGGTGTGTCCGATGTGGACCGTCCGGCGCCAGCAGACCGGCCGAATGCACCCCGCTCGCCCCGATGAGCCACACCTGATACGCCTTGCCCGCGGCCAACGGCGGGAGTTCACCGGCCAGTACCACGATCTTGCCCTGGCTCCGCGAGGTCACGACCGTGGTCGTCCCGCGTTCGGCGCTCTTGACCGTCGAGGCGTCGGGCGCGGCGAGCACGGCGTCGACGCCGGTCGGCTGCGGTCGCGCGGGGTCGGTGTTCGTGGTCACCAGACCGAACACCAGCGCTCCGACGGCCGCCGCAGCGGCACCCCAAAGGGCGACCCGGGTCTTCACGACCCCGCTGCGACGCGCGATCGAGGGCGGCCACTGACGCGTATGGGCGACCCGCTTGAGCGTCGCTTCCCGCAGCCTCGGCGGCGGCGCGGTGGCCAGCGCCCTGCCCAGCCGCGCGGCGGTCTCCCGGAGCTCCCGGACCTCTTGGCCGCACGCGGGACAGCCCCGCAGGTGTCGTTCGAACGCCGCGGCCTCTTCCGCCGGGACGGCGTCCACGGCGTAAGCCCCGGTCAACGTGTGCAGTTCGGCGGTCACTGCCCCACCCCCAGGCAGTCGCGCAGCCGGATCAGGCCGTCGCGGATGCGGGTCTTCACCGTGCCGGGCGCGGTGTCGAGCACTTCCGCGACCTCCGGGTACGTGTAGCCGTTGTAGTACGCCAGCACCACCGATTCGCGTTGCAGGTCGGTCAGCGCGGAGAGGCACTGGCGCACCCGCTGCTGCTCGAGGTTGCTGATCGTCGACTCGGCGACCTCGTCGAAGGGGCGCCGGAAATCCAGTCTGCCCGCGCGATCGTCCCGGTCGAGCGCGGCCTGATGCGATCGCACCCTGTCCACCGCCCGCCGGTGCGCGATGGTGAGCACCCAGGCCAGCGTGCTCCCCTTGCCCGGTTTGAACCGCGCGGCCGTCCGCCACACCTCCACCATGACCTCTTGGGTGACCTCCTCGGCGAACGTGCCGTTGCGCACGACCCTGTTCACCACACCCCACACCGGTCCGGCCACGACGTCGTACAGGTCGGCGAACGCCTGTTCGTCGCCGGCCGCGACCCGTTGCATCAAACTCGCCTCGGCGGGCTCCGTTCCGGTGCCACCGCTTCCGCGCGGACTCGTCCGCACACCCTCGACCATCAAGCCGCCTCCACCTCACCCGACGCCCGGCTACGCGGTTACCAGGGCGTCCGGGAGGGATTCGGTGCCGAGAGCGGATCGGACTGGTCCGGGGTCAAGCCTGTTCTTCGAGCACCTTGTCCATTGTGGACTTCAGCTGCCGGAGGAAGCCCTCGAAGCGTTCGACCTCTTCCGGCGGATACTCCGCCACGAGCGCCGCGAGCCCGGCGCTGAACGGGCCGAAGAACTCCCGCGCGGGCGCCTGGATGTCGGTGCCGCTGCGCAGGGTCACCACCCGGCGGTCGGTGTTCTCCCTGGTCCGCACCACGTAGCCGAGGTTCTCCAGCCGGTTGAGCAGGTTCGTGGTCGCGCCGGAGGTCAGGGCGATGCGTTCGCCGAGCCGGGCCGGGGACAACGGCGATCCGGTGTCTTCGGCGTAGAGGATCTCCACCAGAGCGGCGGCGTCGGTGGCGTGCAGGCCGAGCCAGTCCGCGAACCGGCGGGTGAATTCGGTGTAGTTCGCCCCGAAGCTCCGGAGGCCGTCCAGGAGCGACGCGCTCCGCGCCGCGACATCGTCCGCCATCACCCCTCCTCGGTTCCGTGCTTTGACAACCTACCGGCCGCAAATATACCTTCATGGTGAAGCTACTTTCTCATGAAGGAGTTCCCGTGCTCCCCGATCCGTTCGCCGCGTCGACCCGCGGTATCACCGAACCCGACCCCGTCCGTCCCGCGCTGAGAGCCGCCGGTCCCCTCGTCGAAGTGGCCGCTCCCGAGGGCGGAAGCGCGTGGATCGTCACCGAGGAGGGCCTGGCCCGCGAAGTCCTCTCCGATCCCCGCATCGCCAAGGATCCGGCGCTGGCCCCCGCGGGCTGGACGGCGCTCGAACAGACCGCCGCCGAACAGCCGTCCCTCACCACGCTGGACGGGCCCGAACACACGCGTTTGCGGCGTGCGCACGCACCGCTGCTGAGCGCCAAGCGGATCCAGGCGCAGGCGGACCGGATCCACCGGATCGCGCGCGCCCTGCTGACGGACCTCGGCGGCGAGACCGTCGACCTCATGGACGGGTTCTCCACCCGTTTCCCGCTGACGGTGCTGCTCGACCTGCTCGGAATCCCGCTCCAGCTGCTCGACGCCGCCGTCGACGCCTGCCGCCGCATGTCGGATCCGGAACCGGGTGCGCAGGGCAAGGCCATCGCCGCGATCGCGGATCTCGCCGCCGCGGGTCTGACGCCGAACCGGACGGGGCTCGCGACGGAACTACGCGACAGCCTCCCGCCCGGAACGTCCGAAAAGGACCTGCGGTATCACCTGTTCGCGTTGATCTTCGCCGGGCAGCTGACCACCGACGCCTCGATCGGCTTCCTGATTTCGCGGCTGCTGAACGGGGACAAGGCATCCGTGAACGACCTCGTCCGGGAAACGCTCAAGGACCATCCGCCCGCGCCGTTCACGCTGTGGCGGTTCACCACCGTGGAACTCGACCTCGCCGGCGTCCGGCTCCCCGCCGGGGCACCGGTGCTCGTCGACATCCAGGGCATCAACACGGACCCGGCGAGGAAACCGGGTCCGGACCTGACCTTCGGGGCGGGGCCGCATTTCTGCGTCGGCGCCCAGCTCGCGCAGCTCGAACTGCGGGCAGTGGCCACGGTGCTGCGCACAGACTTCCCCGGAGCCCGGCTCGCCGTGCCATATGACGAACTCCGGCAGACATTCCTCGGCGGCATCCAGGGCACGCGGCTCACGAGCCTGCCGGTGCGGCTGCACGGATGAGCCGGGCCGGGGCGCGGAAAACCGCCGCCCCGGCCCGAAAGGACCGCTACTTCTTGAAGGTGTCGCGGATCTTGTCCGCCGCGTCGCCGACGGCGTCCTTCACGTTCTCGACGGCGCCCTTGAGGCCGGCCTTCGCCTGGTCCGCCTGGCCTTCCGCGCGCAGTTCGTCGTTGCCGGTGGCGTCACCGGCGGCCTCCTTGGCCTTACCGCCGAACTCTTCCGCCTTGTTGCTGATCTTGTCGCCCAAAGACATCGTTCCTCCTCCGGATCGTGTGCCTTACCTCCGGAGGACAAGCGAAGATCAGGATTCGTCACGCACACGGACGGGTGATCGCGCTCACCCGAGCAGAGACGTCACCGCGGCGGCGAACGCTTCAGGCGCCTCCTGAGGAACGTTGTGGCCCACTCCCGGCAGAACCCGATGCTCGTACGGCCCGGTGAAGTACTCGCGATCGCCCGCCGCGCTGGGCCCGCCGACGCCGTCGTCCCCGCTTTCCAGGACCACTGTCGGCACCGTGATGGCCGGCTCCTTCGCGATCAGGTCTTCGAGCGCCTGATACCGCGGATCGCCCTCCGCCAGACTGAACCGGTGCCGGTACGAATGGATGACGACGTCGACGAAGTCCGGATTGTGGAGACTTTGCGCGCTCGCCGGGAAGGCCGCGTCGGCGCCGGTCCACGTCGGCGACCAGGTGCGCCACAACAACGCGCACAGGTCGTCGCGGTTCTCGGTCAGGCCGCGGCGGCCGCGCTCGGAATGGAAGTAGTACTGATACCAGTACGTGCGTTCCCATTCCGGCGGCGCGGGTTCCCCGGCGTAAGCGAGGTTCTGGAGGTTGTAGCCGTCCACGGACACCAGTCCGCGCACGCGCTCCGGCCGGAGCGCGGCCACGATGCACGCCGCACGGCCACCCCAGTCGTATCCGGCGACGACGGCGTTTTCCAGCGCCAGCGCGTCCATGAAGTCGAGCAGGTCCTGCGCGAGCGCGGCCTGCTGCCCGGAGCGGGGCGTGGCGTCGTCGAGGAACCGCGTCCCCCCGAAGCCGCGGAGATACGGGACGTACACCGAGGCGCCGCCCGCGGCCAGGAGCGCGGCGACCTCGTCGTAGGCGCGGACGTCGTACGGGAACCCGTGCAGCAGGACCACCGGCGGCCCGCCCGCCTCGCCGAGGTGTTCGTATTCGATCTCGAGGACCGGCGTCGTGACGCGCTTCGTCGCCATCAGCCGGACCAGCCGCTCAGCCTCGTCAAAAGCCGTTCCAGGACTTCGGGATCGGCGCCGACGGGCTCGCCGGACACGGGTTCGTCCACCAGCGTGCGCCGGTCGCCTCGCCTCGGCAGCCGGACCTGTCCGGCGGACAGGCCACCGGGCAGCGGAAGCTCGCACCAGACGGTCACCCCGCCGGTCGCGCTCGGCGCCACCCCGGTCCGCTCGCCCGGCGCGGGCGTCGGCACCGGAAGCCCGTCCAGCTCGTGGTCGACCTCGATGACCAGCACGTCCGAGCGCAGACGCAATCTCAACGTCAGGAACGGCGGCTCCTTCGGATCGGCCGCGTCGACCAGCGTGCCCACCAGTCTGGCGGCGGCGGTCTTCGCCTGATCGAGCAACGGCCGCAAGGACCAATCCGACAAGATGAGACGGACGAAGAGCTCGGAGCACAACACGGCGTTCGGTTGTGCCACCAGCCGCAGGTCGTCCATCTGGGAAGTGCGCGCGCTCAAACCAAGGCCTTCCTCGTCGACGTGCGAGCGTGCATCATCCCACTCCATCCGGTGAACCCGTCGATCAACCCTTTGGTCCAGTGGAGTGGCGCGGGTTTGGCTCTGTCCACGGGGCCAAACGGCGCGCAGAGTGGTCGGCGTGAGCATCGCCTTCCTGATCACCACACTGGTCGTGGTCGCCACGCCCGGCACCGGCGTGGTCTACACCCTTTCCGCCGGGCTGGCCGGGGGAAGGCGCGCGAGCGTCCTCGCCGCGACCGCCTGCACCCTCGGCATCGTCCCGCATATGGTCGCCGCGATCACCGGCCTCGCGGCGCTGCTGCACGCGAGCGCGGTGGCGTTCGAGATCCTCAAGTACCTCGGTGTGGCGTACCTGCTCTACATGGCGTGGGCGACGTTGAAGGACCGGGACGCCATCGTCGTGGAGGGCGATCCCGAACCCACGTCGGCGCTGCGGACCATCGCCTCCGGTGTGCTGATCAACGTCCTGAACCCGAAGCTGACGCTGTTCTTCTTCGCGTTCCTGCCCCAGTTCGTCCCGGCGGGCGAGCCCGGTTCAGTCCCCCGGATGCTGCTGCTGAGCGGGGTGTTCATGCTGGCGACGTTCGTGGTGTTCAGCGTGTACGGCATCCTCGCGGCCGGCGTGCGGCACCACGTTCTTTCCCGGCCGCGCGTGCTGGCCTGGCTCCGGCGGGTCTTCGCCGGTTCCTTCGCCGCGCTCGGCGTCAAACTAGCGTTCACCACCCAGTAGACAGGTCGAGTATGCGACTCCAGCACCACCCGGACATCCGTTCCGCCCACCCCGGCCTCGCCGTCGGCACGCTCCAAGCCACCGGGATCACCCCGGACCTGCCGGTCGATCTCGAAAAGTTCGTCGCGCGGGCGACGCGGCGGCTCGCGGACGGCCCGGAATCGGAGTTCCCCGAGATCCAGGCGTGGCGGCGGGCGTTCGCCAAAATGGGCCTGAAGCCGACGCAGTACCGCTGTGCTTCGGAATCGTTGCTGCGCAGGCTGCGTAAAGAAGGCACGCTCCCCCGCATCCATCCGGTGATCGACCTCTGCAACGCGGTTTCGGTCGCCTACGCCATCCCGGTCGCGGTACTCGACGTCGCGAAGATCAGCGGCTCGCTGGAGGTCCGTCACGCACGCGGCGACGAGAAGTACGTGACCTTCGCCGGCACGATTGAGCAGCCGAACCCCGGCGAGGTGATCTTCGCGGACGAGGACGGCCAGGCCCACGCGCGGCGATGGACGAACCGGCAGAGCGGGCATTCCGCGGTCTCCGCCACGACGTCCGACGTGCTGATCGTGTCGGAAGGGCTGCACGCGACGGCGGCGGAGGACGTCCGGCTCCTGATCGAGGCCATCGCAGGCGAACTCGCGGTGGCAGGCGTCGTCACGAAGCCTTGAGTGCCTTCTCCAGGCTCGCGCGGGTCATTTTCGACCGTCCCTTGATGTCGCGTTCCCGCGCCAGCTTGTCCAAGTCGGCCTTCGACAACGACGAGAGGTCCTTCTTCGCTGCCGGCTTCTTCGCCCCGGACTTCTTCTTGGCCTTTCCGCTCTCCACGCTCTTCGAAAGCGCCTCGAACAGGTCGACGACCTTCGTCGGCTCCCCGGGCTCGGTGGCCGGTGTGATGGTGTCGCCCTTCTTCTTGGCCTTGATCAGCTCCCGCACGCGGTCGGTGTAGGTGTCGCGGTACTCCTCGGGCCGCCATTCGTCGCTCATCGCGTCGATCAGGTTGACGGCCATGTCGAGTTCCTTGCCGCGTGCCTTCGCCTTGCCGGGCAGGTCCGGCAGCTGCTCGGCGGGATCCCGCAGGTCGGCCGCGAAATGGAGGGTGTTGAGCACCATCACGCCGTCGCCGGAGCGCACCAGGGCCAGGTACTCGCGTCCGCGCATGACGAACTTGGCGATCCCGGCCTTGCCCGACGAGTCCATCGCCTCGAGCAGCAGCGCGTACGGACGCTCGAACTCGTCCTTCGCGGGCGCGAGCCAATAGGTCTTGTCGAAGAACATCGGGTCGATGGCGTCCAGCTCGACGAAGCTCTCGATGTCGAGCGACTTCGACCGGCCGGGCGCGATCTCGTCCAGTTCCTCCGGCTCGACGACGACGTACTCGCCGCTGTCGAGCTCGTAACCCTTGACGATGTCTTCGTAGCCGACTTCCTTGCCGGTGCGCTCGTTCACCCGCCGGTACCGGATGCGGTCCTCGGTACCGCGCTGGAACTGGCGGAAGTGGACCGTATGGTCTTCGACCGCGCTGTACAGGCGGACCGGCACCGTCACCAGACCGAGCGAAAGCGAACCGCTCCAGACCGGGCGCATGGGCACACTCCTCTCCTCCAGCGATCTGGTACCCGTGATCGCGGCGGATCACACCTGGTCAGAGACTGAAGGAGAGCTGGAAGCGACCTGTGACGAGAAGAAAGGGCTACCAGGGCGGTTGGCCACCCCCAGTACGAAGGCCAACCGCCGCGGAGCCCCTACACACGGTTCGGCGCGCTGCCCCGTCGCTCCGACCCGCCAGCTGTGCCTTCAGCTTTCCAAGGGCCTGCATCGGAATTACATCGGCTCTCCACCGCCGGACATCCGCGCAGATCAGCGGCCATGGGGCGTAGAATCGGGAAGGTTTCAGGGCAGGCCCGCGCACGCCCGTTAGGCCGAATGCAGTACGGCGCGCCCCGCGCCGACCTGGCTGGAGGCCGAAGCGGTGGGCTAGGGTGCCGATCAGCCGGCGAACGGACTGGAGGTAGTGCGTGAGCACGCTCACGGCCTCGGACGACATAGTGGCATATGACCGCTGATCGTCTACCCGATTCGGCGGGATCGCCTCGAACCGCCGTCCAGACTTCCCAGCTCAGTTTCTCCGTTCTCGGCCCGCTCGAAGCCGAGGTCGACGGCGTCCCCGTCCGGCTGGGCGGACGCCGTGAACAGCGCCTCCTCGCCGCCCTGCTGATCAACGCGGGCAGGCTCGTCCCGGTGTCGTACCTGATCGGCACGATGTGGCCCGAGAATCCGCCGAAGACCGCGGTCCGCCAGGTCAGCAACGCGATCGCGCGGTTGCGGCACGACCTCGGGGTGGCCCGGTCCGCCGTGGTCACCACCGGTTCGGCGTACCGCGTCGTCATCAGCAGCGCCTCGCTCGACTCTGTCCGCTTCGAAGCCGACTACAACCAGGGCGCCGAGCTCCTGGCGGCCGGGCTGATCTCCCAGGCGGCCGCCAAACTGGCCGACGCGCTCTCGCTCTGGCGCGGTCCGGCGTTCGACGGTCTCGAAGGCGACGCCATCGAGCAGACGGCGCGACGTCTCGACGAAGAACGCCTCGCCGCCTGCGAACTCCTCATCGGCGCCAGGCTCCGGCTCGGCGAGACCGAAGCGGCGGCTCGGGAGGCCTTCGACCTCGCCGCCTGGCATCCCACCCGCGAGACCCTGCAGTGCCTCACCATGCTGGCGCTCTACCGGGCGGGGCGCGGCGCAGACGCGCTGCGGACGTTCGACCGGACCAGGATCGCGCTCGCCGAGGAACTCGGCGTGGACCCGAGCGCCGAGCTGAGCGCGCTCCACCAGCAGATCCTGCGCGCCGACGCCGAACTGATGGAGGACGGCGCCCTCGTCCGGTACGGCGTCGGCGGGCTCCGTACCGGAATGGACACCGGCGGGCGCCGCGAAGACGCCGACGCGCAGAAGGCGCTCTTCCCCCGCCCCGCGCAGCTTCCCGCGGACCTCCCCGCGTTCGGCGGCCGCGCCACCGAGCTGCGGACCGTTCTCGAAATCGGCCAGGACGACTCCTCGGCGGGGCCGCGGCTGATCGCGATCGACGGTATGCCCGGCGTCGGGAAGACCGCGCTGGCCGTCCACGCCGCACACCGGCTCGCCCCGCTGTTCCCGGACGGGCAGCTGTTCGTGAACCTCGAAGGGTTCTCCCCGGCCGGAGACCCCGTCGATCCGGGATCCGCGCTCGAAGCGCTTCTCCGGTCGCTCGGCATCCAGGGTTCGGACATCCCCGCCGGGACCGAGCAGCGCGCGGCGCTGTTCCGCAGCTGTCTCGCCGGCAAACGTGTGCTCCTGGTGCTGGACAACGCCATCGGGGCGACGCAGGTGAGCCCGCTGCTGCCCGGCGCGGCGAGCTGTTGTGTGCTGATCACCAGCCGCACCCGGCTCGTGGACCTCGACGGCGCCGAACTGCTCTCGCTGGAACCGTTCAGCCGGGCCGACGCGGTGGACCTGCTCGGCCGGATCGTCGGCCCGTCCCGGTTGAAGCGGGAGTCCCCGGACGCGGCCGACCAGGTCGCGAGCCTGTGCGGTGATCTCCCGCTCGCGCTGGCCGTCACGGCGAGCAGGCTGCGCGCGCGGGCGTCGTGGACGCTCGACTTCGTCGCCAGGCAGCTGCGCGACGAGCGGAACCGGTTCGGCGAGCTCACCGCGGGGGAACGCGACGTCGCGGGCGCGTTCCGGGTGTCCTATCTGAACTTGTCCGAAACCGAACGCCGGGTGTTCCGCCGGTTGAGCCACCATCCCGGTGCCGCGTTCGATCTCCATTCCACGGCGGCCCTCGCCGAAGTCGACCTCGCCGAGGCCCGGCGGCTCGCCGAGCGCCTCGTCGACGTGAACCTCCTGCGTCAGCCGTCGATGGACCGCTACGAGATGCACGACCTCCTCCGCAGCTACGGCCGCGAGCTCCTGCTCGCCGAGGAGCCCGAGCACCAGCGCGAGGCGATGATGCGGCGGCTGTTCGACTACTACCGCAGCACCGTCGCGGCCGCGATGGAGTTCATCGACCCGGATTCCGAAGAGGAGCCGGGCGGCCTCGAGGTCCCGAAGAGCGACTTCGGACAGTCCTTCGCGGACTACGACCAGGCCGCGCACTGGATGGACGCGCAATGGCAGAACGTGCTGCCGGTGGCCGTCGCGATGAACAACCATCAGCAGTACTCGGACCTCGTGCCCTTCTGTTCGGCGGTGTGGCGCTACTTCGACAACCGCGGCTACTACCGGCAGGCCAGGGAGCTGGAGACCCTCGCCCTGTCGGCCGCGCGGGTCACCGGGAACGTGGTCCTCGAGTACCAGGCCCTGCACATGTACGCGCTGACCCTGTGGCGGCTCAACGAGTTCACCGAGGCGAACCGGCTGTTCAACGAGGTGTTCGAGCTGGCGGCGACCACCGGTGACATCCGGATGCAGTGCCGGGCCAGGGGCAACTCGGGGGTCACCCACTGGCTCAAGGGCGAGCCGGACCAGGCGATCGAACACCTCGGCTGGGTCCGCGAGACCGCACATGCCCACGGCAGCGTGCTCATCGAGGCCCGCGCCCGGCACCGGATCGGGCTGATCCACACCGAGAGCAGGCGCTATCCCGAAGCCGCCGAGGAACTCGACCGGGCACTGCGGCTGGCGCAGGAGAACGAATCACCCGATCTCGAGGCGGAATGCTTTCTCGCTCTCGGTATCAATTCGCGCGGACTCGGTGACGGGGCGCTCGCGGTCAGCCAGTTGAGGACCGCGGTGGAAGTGCTGGAATCGACCGGGAATCGCAGCATGCTGCCCATCGCCCACAAGGAGATGGCGTTCGCGTTCGACATTCTCGGTGAGCGACTGAATGCGGACCGTCATCGCCGGTTCGCATTACGCCTCTACACCGATCTCGGCATTTCGGAGTCGCCCGAGGTTCGCGAACTCAAACAGCGCCTGAACGATTACTCGGCGTAATTAGCCGTTCTGCTCCGGTACTCTGTTGGCGTAGGTATATTCGCTTGACCGGAGTAACCGTTCACGGAGAGGATCGGCGGCATGCACGATGAGGATGAAGACGAGTTCTTGTACGAGCTCGAAGCGGAGTACAAGGCGCAGAGCACCTGGGGCGGGTTCGAGCCGCCGCCGCACGGCGGGCCTCCTTTCCGCTCGCGACGCTGAATGACCTGACGTATTCGGAAAGTATTTACTGGGGACTGGGGCGCAAGACATTCGATGCTGGTCAGGGTTTCCTCATGCGGAACGCTCTATTGGTCCGATGGTGACGTCGTCTGGGACGATCACCTCGGACATCGCCAGCTCAAACTCGCCGACGGAACCGAACGCGTCCTGCGATGGTTCAGTTCTTGGCGAGAACCGGAATCGGTCCGCGAAGCGGATGAGAATCCCGAGATCGGGGAAAGGCTCGTCCGTATCGCGCGAGCGATGATCCGGTACGAAGTACTGGTGGTCAAAGGTTCTCACCGGCAACGACGCGAAGAAGAGATCCTTCGGGATTGGGGCCCTTGGGGAACGTCCGCCCGGGCGTTTCACTTCGGCACGCGGTCGTTACGCGAGACCGAGTTCACGACCAGCGAAACGACGGCTAAAACCTTGCTGGAGAAGGCGAAGGTCAGCCCTCCGCCTTCTCCGGTGAGGCCTTCGGGCGAGCGCCACACGATCGCGCTGCCCGAACCGTCACCGGAACCACTGAACACGATGGGGCTCGGCGACGCGCTGAGCCGGCGCAGGAGCGTCCGCGAGTTCGGCGAAGAACCCTTGCGGCTGCGCGATTTGAGCGCGCTTCTCACCGCGGCCAGGCCGACGAGGCCGGAAACGCATCCCGACATCCCCGCCACCGGGAACGTCTTCAAGACGAGCCCGTCGGGCGGCGCGCGGCATCCGACCGAGGTGTACGTCTACGCGAGGAACGTCGAGGGCCTGGCCCGCGGCGCCTACCACTACGACGGCTTCCGGCACGGCCTCACGCCGCTGGACGGCAAGATCGACGACGACCAGCTGATCGCGCTCGCCGGCGACCAGCAGTGGACCGGGAACGCCGGCGCGCTGCTGATCTACACCAGCGTCATCGAGCGGAACCAGTGGAAGTACCCCGTGAGCCGCACGTATCGCGTGCTGCTGATGGACGTCGGCCACCTCAGCCAAACCGTGTACCTGCTGGCGACCGCGCTGGGCCTGAACGTCACCTTCACCGCCGCGCTTCGCGACGAACTGGTCGAGGACCTCCTCGGGTGCGATCCGGCGAACGAGCTGGTGCTCGGTATGTCGGTGGTGGGCAATCGCTTGTGACGGCGTCTGGTTCGGTAGTGGAGTGGAGGCGTGGCCGGATTTCGGCGACCGAGCCACGGTGATACCGCTGTGGCACGGTCTCGAGTGGGCCTGTGGTTCTCGCCATTTTCCGGCAACGCCACCGATCATGGTCCGGCTCGAGCAAGGGCCCACCGAAATCGCAACCTCATGAGCGCCGTGGCCGTTTTCCCGGCAACGACTCAGAACGGCGGCGCTTCCTCAGCCCGAGGTTCATGCAGCAGCGGAGGCGAGCTGACGCATCGCTGCCCAACGAGCGTCGTGATCGTGAGGGTACGGGCCCGAGGCCAGCCGAGCTCGTCGGCGATCGGTGGTCACGATCGATCAGCTCGGTATCAGTCCCTCGGACGGATATCCACAGCAGCGAGCCGTTGCCGTTTTCCGACGACAACTCAAAATGGCGGCGCCTCCACAGCACGAGGGGTATACAGCGGCGAACGCAAGCTGACGCAACTCTGCCCAACGGGCGTCGCGATCGATCAGCTTGGTATCGGATCCCTCGGGGAGGCTCACGCCCGCGTGCCGTTGTCGTTTCTCGGCAAACGAGTCCCGGTGACACTGCTGTCGGCTCTCACGCGGCCATGCGGTTCCCGCCGATCATGAAGCGGCTCAAGCAAGGCCGCTATCGAATCGCCACGCCCTGAACACCGGTGGCCATTTTCCGGCAACGACTCAGAAGGGTGGCGGTTCCTCCGCCCGAGGTTCGTGCAGCGGCGGAGGCGAGCTGTCGTACCTCTGCCCCGTAGGCGTGGTGATCGTCAAGGTCCCGTCAGAACCCAACCGATAGTTCCAACCAGGCTCGTCCTTCAACCGATGGTCACGGCGACACAGATCGACCAGCTCGGTATCCGCGGTATGGCCGCCGAACTGCCACGGCACCGAATGATCCAGATCGCAGGCCTGCGCCACCCGGTGACACCCCGGTCTTCGGCACTCACGATCCCGCACCCGCACGAACTCACCCAGACCGGCGGTAGGCCGATACCGATTCCGCCCCAGATCGAGAACATGCCCCGACAACGGATCCGTGATGATCCGCCGCAACACCGTATTCGCCCCACCAGCGATCTCCCGGGCCAACGACGCCGGAATGTGCCCATGCCCCGCCATCTCTGCCGGGTCGTCGTTCAGCCCGAGGTAGGTGTTCAAGTCCATGTAGAGGAACACCTCGGACCGTTCGGTCTTCCCACCCGGGCCACCCAGCAAGAGATCAAGAGCCACATCGGCACGCAACTGATCCAGCGTGCGTGTCTCCCCACCAGCCCGCAGCGCCCGCGCCTCACGATCGATCCGCGTATACGCGGCAGCCACCTTCTCCACAGGACCGTCTTCAACTTCGATGGAAGCCACCCCGGTCTCACCGTGCCGCACAGACAAACGACGGCCGCCGCGATTCCGTTCAGCCCGCCGAGCCGCCCCGTCACGGTCGGCCATCATCGCCGCATGATTAGCCGCTTTCCGGATCTGGTCGGAGTTCCGGTCCGGCAGACGGCCCTCCAGAACCGCATCCACCGCGCGGGCGTCCTCATCCGACAACCACGCCGTGGCTGCAGCGACTTTCATCGCCCCGAAACCACCCACCTTCCCGGCATCCAGCAATCCGAGGGTGCGAGGCAGACGGGTCGTCAACGCCTCAGCCGTCGACACCAGACCAGCAGCATGACCATCCACAACAGACAGAGCCAACGCGACCTCCTGCACCACACTGGAGACACCATCACGATGCCGACTCAACCGCCCCAAAGCACGGAACCGGACAGCCTCCAACCGCGCGATCCCTTCCGACGCCACAACAGCCGCAGCCACGGCATCGTCATCCCCCAGCGAATCCAGCGAAGCATTGACCTCCTTCAAAAATTCCGACGAAGTGATTTCCTTGAGTAGCGCCACAGTGGCGTTGAGAGTGTCCACACCCAGAACGTACAACCGACCACCGACAGTTTTCGAAACACGAGATGCTCAAACCACCCCCGAAGCCAAAAAGTGTGGCACAGCAACAACATCAACCTGTTCCGCCAACCAAACCTCCCCCTCCTCAACAGAAATAGCCCCCACTCGGACAGCAACCTCAACCAGCCCGCGAAAAAACGACTCGCCACCGAGAAATCCGACGACTCCCTCCACCGAAACGTCGCGAAATCCGCACCCGGTGAGCAGCCGCCGAAACCCGCGCGCGATCCGAGGCGCGGCGATCACCGAAGCCCGGGCACGCACGATCTCCCGTGTCAGCGCCGGATAGGAGGAATCGATCATCAGGCCCTCCCAGTCGGGCCCGGAAAGCACGATCCGTCCACCTGGCACCAGGACCCGCCGCGCCTCCGCGAGGGCGAGTTCCGGCTCCGCCAGTTCGTGGAACACCTTGTCCGCCCGGTAGCCCGCGAACCCGCCGTCCACCGGCAGCGCGTAAGCGTCGCCGAGAAGGAGATCCCGCTCAGGCCACCGCCGACGGGCCTCGTCGATCATCTCGTCCGAAAGGTCGACGCCGACAGTCCGGAAGCCCCGCGCCGACAACTCCGAGACGGCCAGCCCGGCACCGCAGCCGACGTCGATCACCGCGGAGCCGGGTTCGAGCCGGAGCAGTTCATAGGTCCGGGCACGCAGTTCGGCGGCTCCCGGCAGGGCATCGGCGGCGTCGAGCCGCTGCATCATGGACATACCCCGGATCGTCCGACTTAATGTCGGCATGAAGTCAAGCACCTTGAGCGTCGGCGAGGTCGCGGAGCGCTTCGGCCTGGCGACGCACGTTCTGCGCCACTGGGAATCCGTTGGCCTTCTCAAGCCGGCGCGGACGGGCGACCGGCGGCGGTACGACGACAACGACCTCTACCGGATCACGATCATCCTGCGCGCGAAAGAGGCGGGGCTGAGCCTCGACGGCATCCGCGAGATGTTCCAGAAGCCCAGCGACCGCGAAGCGATCCTCAGGCAGCACAAGGAGGAACTCGAACGACGGATAGCGGCAGCACAGGCATCACTCGCGATCGTCGACTGCGCTCTCGGGTGCGAGCACGAAGACTTCACCCAGTGCGCGCATTTCCGGGAGGCGGTGGCGCGGGCCGGTTGATCCGGACCCGCGCCACCACCCCACTCAGCCGAGCAGCGTGCGCATCTCGGTGATCTCGGCCTGCTGACCGTCGATCACCTTCTGCGCCAAGGCCTTCACCTCGGCGTTGCTGCCTTGCTGCAGCGCGGTCTTCGCCATCTCGAGCGCGCCTTCGTGATGTTTGACCATCATCTCCAGCCACTGCTTGTCGAAGGCGGCGTCCTTCGCCTTGCCGAGTTTCGCCAGATCGTCCTCGGTCATCATGCCGGACGCCGAGCCGTGCCCGGAGTGCCCGCCCGACGGCGCCACTCCCCAGCCTTTCAACAGGGCGTTCAGCTGCTGGATCTCCGGATCCTGCGCCTTCTGGATCCGGGCGGCGAGGTCGACGACCTTCGCGTTCCGGGTGCGGCCTTCGACGAGTTTCGCCATCGCGAGCGCCTGTTCGTGGTGCGGGATCATCCCTTGCGCGAACGTGACGTCGGCCTGGTTGTGGCTTGCCTGCTGGGGTTCCGGCGCCTTCACCGTGGACATGTCGTGCCCGGTCGAAGCGGTGTCGGAACTGGCGCATCCGGTGAGCACGGCGAAGGAGGTCAGAGCGGCGAGCGCCGCTCCGACCAGTTTGCTGCTGGTCATGATTCTTCCTCGAGTCGGTTTCGGGCAGGGCGGACGAACCCGCCTGTCACACCCGCAACACGCAGAGGAGGGACAACTTCTCCGGCACCGGTCTCCAGCGCGGCGGATCACGGCCCGACGCCGCACCACCGGCCCGCCGCGACGTCCACGTCGCCACCGTCCGTCCATTGCGGACGAGCAGCCAGGTGACGATCAGCAGGACCCCCGCGGCGAGCACCGCGAGACACAGGTGCAGTCCACTGTGTCCACCGTCGTCGTGCGAAGGCGTGTCCGCGCAACACGGATCCGCCATCGCGACAGCGGAGTGCTCCGCGCCGTGGCCGGACCCGGCGACGACGTGGTGCATGCCGACGAGCCCCAGCGCCACCACGCACAGCAGCAGCCACCGCAGGACGGCCGGGCGCGAGGACTGGGTCACGGCTCCACCGTAACCGGATTCAGTGCGCCACCGGACGGTGGGGTTTCGCCGCCGAATGCACTGCCGGGATGTCGCGATCGAGGTGGTCGGCGTGGAACAGCGCCTGCGCGAGCAGGCCCCGGACGTGATCGTTGGCCGCCGAGTAGTAGACGAACGTCCCCTCACGGCGCCCCTTCACCAGCCCCGCGAGCCGTAGTTTCGCGAGGTGCTGGCTGACCGCCGTCGGCGCCGCGCCCGCCAGGTCCGCGAGACAGGCGACCGAGGACTCGCCCTGCAGGAGCGCCCAGAGGACCTTGACCCTCGTCGGATCCGCGAGCAGCCGGAACGTCTCCGCGGCCAGGTGGACCTGCTCCTCGGTGGGCATCTCGAAATCCGGGACCGACTCGTGCATGCCAGGAGGATAGCCGTTATCCTTCTGTCTGCGTACCTGCATGACTGCGCAGGTAGCATGACAGTGAGGTGGAAGATGCCAGGACATGGACACAGTCATGGCCACCAGACGGCGAAGAGCCGCCTCCGACACCTCCTGACTCCCCACAGCCACGACAGCGCCGACCGTGTCGACAGCGCGTTGGAGACCAGCAAACGCGGCGTCCGAACGCTGATCTGGTCGTTCGCCGCCCTGTTCGTCACCGCCGTCGCCCAGCTCGCGCTCGTGCTGATCACCGGTTCGGTCGCCCTGCTCGGCGACACGATCCACAACTTCGCCGACGCGCTGACCGCGCTCCCGCTCGGCATCGCCTTCCTGCTCGACCGCCGCGCCGCCACCCGCCGCTACACCTACGGGCTCGGCCGCGCCGAAGACCTGGCCGGCGTGCTCGTCGTCCTGCTCATCGCCGCCTCGGCCTTCCTCGCCGGGTACGAGTCCGTCCAGCGGCTGCTCGATCCTCGTCCGGTCCAGCATCTGTGGGTGGTCGCGGCGGCGGGTGTCATCGGTTTCGCGGGCAACGAACTCGTGGCCAGGTACCGGATCACCGTCGGTCGCGAGATCGGGTCGGCCGCATTGGTCGCGGACGGCCTGCATGCCCGCACCGACGGGTTCACCTCGCTCGCGGTCGTGCTCGGCGCCGCCGGTGTCGCGTTCGGCTTCCCGATGGCCGACCCGATCGTCGGTCTCGCCATCACCGTCGCGATCCTGTTCGTCCTGCGCGACGCCGCCAAGGAGGTCTTCCGCCGCCTGATGGACGCCGTCGACCCGGCCGACGTCGATCGCGCCGAACAGGCGGCCGCCGAGGTTCCCGGCGTGCTCGGCACGCGGGACCTGCGGATGCGCTGGATCGGGCACAGCCTGCGCGCCGAACTGGCGGTGTCGGTCGAGGCCGGGCTGACCGTCACCGAGGCACACCGCCTCGCCCATCGTGTCGAGGCGCGGCTGCGCGAGGTCCTCCCGCGGCTCGCGGAAGCGGTCGTGCACACCGAACCGGTGAACGCCCATGAGATCGTCAGCGGGTGACGCCGTCCGACAACGACATCCGCGCCGTCCGTGCCCGCGCGCAACTGCTGACCGCCCCGGCCGCGGACGTGCTCGCCGTCGCCGGCTCCATCGCGGCCGTCCAGGCGCAGTCGACGCCCGCCGCGCGGCTCACGTTCCGGGCCCGTAGCCGGGGCCTGACCACCCACGACGTCGACGCGTCCCGTGACGTGACGCACACCTGGTTGATGCGCAAGACGCTCCACTTGGTGCCGACGGTGGATCTCCGCTGGCTGAACCGGCTGTTCGGTCCGCGTAACGTCCAGGCGGGGCAGGGACGCCGCAGGCAGCTTTGCCTGACCGACGAGCTCTGCGGACGCGCGCTCGAGAGGCTCCAGGATCTCTTGCGGGGCAGGGCACTCACCCGCCAAGAGATCCTCGACGGCTTGGCTGACGACGGCATCACACTCGACGCGAAGTCCCAGGCCCCGGCCCATCTCCTGGCGTACGCGGCCAATCGCGGGCTGCTGTGCCGAGGCCACGACGCCGGGACGGAGCCGACGTACGCACTCCTCGACGAATGGGTCGCCGAAGGCCACGACCCGGCGGAACCGCATACCGAACTCGCCCACCGGTACCTGACCGCGTACGGCATCGCGACCGTCGAAGACTTCGTCGCTTGGTCCGGGCTCCCGCTCGGCCTCTGCCGCAGGGCTTTCGACGCGCTGGACCTCGTTTCCGTCGGCGGCGGCTTCGCCCTTTCGCAGACCGAGTTGTCCGCTCCCCCGTGTCCACCGCGTCTGCTCGGCGCCTTCGACACGTACCTGCTGGGCTACCGCGACCGCGATCTGCTCCTCGACCCGGCCGAGGCGAAACGCGTCAACGCCGGCGGCGGGATGATCGCGCCGACGGTGCTGGTCGACGGCCGGATCGCCGGAACCTGGCACACCAAGCGGACCGCGAAGCAGACGAAGGTGGTCCTGGAGCCCTTCGCCACGCTGTCGCGGTCCGCCATCACCGGTCTGGAGTCCGAAGTGGACGATTACGGTCGCTTCCTCGGCGAGACGGCCGTCCTCGTCATTTGAGGGACCGGAAGAACTCCCGTACGTCCGAGACCAGGATCTCGGGCTCTTCCAGCGCCGCGAAGTGCCCGCCGCGATCGACGTCGGTCCACCGCACGATCGTGTGGGCGTGCTCGGAGTACCGCCGGATCCCGACGTCGTGCGCGAAGATCAGCGCCGCCGTCGGCACGCCGGAATTCTTTTCGACGGCTCCCCAGGTTTCAGCCTGCGCGTAGCCGACGTACGCGGACGAAGCCGCGGTGCCGGTCAGCCAGGTGAACATCACGTTGGTCAGCAGCCGGTCCTTGCCGATGATCTCCTCCGGCAAGGTGGGACGCGGATGCGTCCACTCGCGGAACTTGTCCATGATCCAGGCCAGCTGCGCGACCGGGGAGTCGACGAGCCCGTAACCGAGGGTCTGCGGCCGCGTCGACTGGATCGAGATGTAGCCGAACTCCTCTTGCATGAACGCGCCGATCCGGTTGATGCGATCGCGTTCGATGTCGGTGAGCGAAGCGAGTTCCTCTTCCGACAACGACATCGGGGGCATCGGCGTCAGCCCGCCGTTGACGTGCACGCCGATCACCCTGTCCGGCGCGAACCTCGCCACCTCCGGCGACACCGAAGCGCCGAGGTCGCCGCCCTGCACGCCGTAGCGTTCGTAGCCGAGCCGGCGCATCAGCTCGGCCCATGCCCGGCCGATCCTCGGCATGGTCCACCCGGAATCCGAGACGGGGCCCGAAAAACCGAAGCCCGGAAGCGACGGGATCACGAGGTGGAACGCGTCCGCCGGGTCGCCGCCGTACGCTTTCGGGTCCGTGAGCGGCCCGATGACGTCGAGGAACTCCACCACCGAACCCGGCCAGCCGTGCGTGAGGATCAGCGGCGTCGCGCCGGCTTCGGGCGAGCGGACGTGCAGGAAGTGGATCCGCTGCCCGTCGATGACCGTGGTGAACTGCGGATGACGGTTGATCTCGCGTTCGGCGGCGCGCCAGTCGTAGCCGTCGCGCCAGTATTCGGCGAGTTCGCGCAGCCAGGCCACCGGCACTCCGGTGTCCCAGCCGTCGCCGGGGAGCGGAGCGGGCCAGCGCGTGCCGTCGAGCTTCGCGTGCAGCTCGTCCAACTGCTCCTGGGGGATGTCGAGGCGGAAGGGGCGGAGCTCGGTGTTTTCCATAAAGCCCACGTTACGAGCCATTGGGGACAGGTTCGGTCCTCGATCAGAAGGATATTCCGAGTGCGGGAAGATTCGCTCGTGACGGACAAGTACTTGGCGTACGGCAGGCTCATCCGCGACGGGAAGATCCTGTTCATCCGGCGGCAGCCGTCGTCGTTCCTGGGCGGCCGCTGGGAACTGCCGGGCGGGACCGTCGAGCCGGGCGAGCGACCGGCCGAGACCGTGGTCCGCGAGTTCGCCGAGGAGACCGGGCTGACCGTCCACATCACCGGCGAACGCGGCACCCACAGCTGGGACGACGTCGCGGGCAGGCCGATGCGGATCCACGCCGCGGTGTACTCCCTCGCCGAGGAGGTTCCGGGCGAAGTCGTGCTCGATCCCGAGGAACACGACGCTTTCGTCTGGTGCGCCCCGGAAGAAGCCGCAGGGCTCGATCTCGCCGAGCACTTCAGGCGGGCACTGGAGGACTGACTTCAAGTCCGGGCCGCGGCCTCGTCCGCTCCGCCCAGCGGACGGCGGGCGCGGTGAGCGTCCCCGCCAGCAGGAACAACCCGCCGAGCACCACCCAGCCGACCGTTCCGCCGACCAGGATCAGACCGGTCAGCAGTACCGGGCCGAGCATGCGGGCGATGGCCGTCCCCGCCCCGAAAAGTCCTTGGTACTGCCCCTGTTTGCCGTCGGGGGCAAGACCGAAGCCGATCTCCCAGGAGCCCGCCGCCTGCGCCATCTCCCCCACCACCTGCAGCGCGGCGCCCGCCAGCAGGACCAGCGCCGCCGCCCACGCGGAGTCGCCCATGGCGGAGAACGAGAAGATCAGGCAGGAGACGAAAAGCAGCAGTCCCGCGTGACGGACGTAGCGGGAGGCGCCGCGCAGGCCGGTCACGCCGCGCGCCACCCGCACCTGGAACACCACCACGCTCGCCGTGTTGAGCACCAGCATCGCCGAGACGAGCCAGCTCGGTGCCGCGGTGCGGGTCGAGATCCACAGGGGGAGGACCAGGCTGAACAGCGGCATGTAGAGCAACATGAGCATGTTGAGCAGCGCCAGAAGCGCATACGGGCGATCGCGGAGGACGGCCACGGAGGGCTCGCCCGCCCGCATCGGCACCGGAGCCACCGAGGGCACCTTGCGGAGCACGAGCGCCGCGGCGACGAAAGCCAGCGCGTCGACCACGAACACCGTCAGGAACGCTTCTCGCGTCCCGATCGCCAGCGCGATCCCGCCGAGCGCCGCGCCGATCGCGATCCCCGCGTTGGACATCGCCTGCAACCGGGCGCGGAACGTCGTGCGCCCGGCGGGGTCGATCAGGCCGGCGAGCAACGCCTGCCGTGCCGCGCCGAGGCCACATTGGAAACAGGCATACACGCAGGCCGCGATCACGAACGCGATGACCGAGTCCACGAACAGGAACGCCGTGACCGACGCGGCCGTGCCCAGCGCCAGCAGGACTGCCGTGCCCTTCGGCCCGCGGCGGTCGGCCAGTTGCCCCAGCGCGACCCCGGCGACCGAGCCGACCGCCCAGCCCACGGTGAGGCCGAGCCCCACCTGCGCGGGCGAAAGCCCGACGATCAGCGTGAAGTACAGGGCCGAGGTGACGTAGTAGGCGCCGTCGCCGACGGAGCTGATCAGCTGGGCCGAGGTCAGTCGCTTCATATGCTCAAACTAAGCAGCGGATTGGCCACATCCCAGCGCCAATATCCGCCGATCGGGTTGGGCCAATATAGGCTCGGAACGTGCCGTTCCACATCAGCCTCGACGGGCACACCGACCTGGCCGCGCGGATCTACCGCCAGCTCCGCGACGGCATCCTGGACGGCCGCCTGCGCGCCGGGGAACGTCTGCCCCCGACCAGAGACCTGGCCCGGGAGCTCGCCGTCTCGCGCAATACCGTCGCGGTCGCCTACGAACGGCTCACCGCCGAAGGGTTCCTCGACAGCCATGTCGGACGCGGGACCTTCGTCAGCCCCGGCTTCGTGGCGCGCTCGAAGCGTGCCGCGCCCGCGGGCACCGGGGTGCGGCCCATCGCGCGTTGGAGTTCACTGCCGGACCCTCCCGGCGTCGACCGGCCCGCGTTCGACTTCCGGGTCGGCGCCCCGGATCCGGCCCTGTTCCCGTTGCGGACCTGGCGACGGCTGGTCAGCCAGGCGCTCCGGCCGTCACTGCTGCCGCCATCGGGGTACGCCGACCCGGCCGGGCTCGAAGCGCTGCGGGTGGCGATCGCCCGGCATATCGGCGCCGCCCGATCCGTGCGCGCCGGCGCCCAGGACGTCCTGGTCACCCAAGGCGCGCAACAGGCTCTCGACCTGATCGGCCGGGTCCTGATCGAACCCGGCACGCGTGTCGCCGTCGAAGATCCCGGTTATCCCCCGGCCGAGCGGCTCTTCACCGCCCATGGCGCCCGGATCGTGAAGGTGCCGGTGGACGCCGAAGGTCTCGACGTCACCGCCCTGACGAAGGGCACCCGATTGATCTATACGACGCCCTCGCACCAGTTCCCGCTCGGCACGCCGATGTCACTCGCCAGGAGGACGGCGTTGCTCGCGTGGGCGGAACGGAACGACGCGGTGATCATCGAGGACGACTACGACAGCGAGTACCGCTTTTCGGACCGGCCGCTCGAACCGCTCCAAAGCCTGGACCACGACGGCAGGGTGCTCTACGTCGGGTCCTTCTCGAAGACCTTGCTTCCGTTGCTGCGGTTGGGTTTTCTCGTCGCGCCCGCCTCGCTGCGGCCGGCGTTGCGGCAGGCGAAGCAGCTCATGGACTGGCACGGCGACCTCGTCACCCAATCGGCGTTGGCGAGCTTCATCGACGAGGGACTGCTCGCCCGCCACGTACGCAAGGCCACCCGGGAGTATTCGGCACGACGGGACCGGATCCTGGCCTTCGTGCGCGACGAACTCCGGGGTGTGCTGGAGACCGTCCCTTCCAGCGCCGGGCTTCATCTGTGCGCGCCGGTCTCTCCACATGCGACGGTCACTGTGGACAGCGCGGTCGCCGAAGCGGGCCGTGCCGGGGTGGCCGTCGAAAGCCTTTCCACGTACGGAGGAACGCGCGGCGGCTTGGTGATCGGCTACGGGCTGGTCGGTTCCGACCGCATCGACGAAGGGCTCGCTCGGCTCGGCGAGTGCGTTTCGGCCGCCAGGATGTCATGAAAGGTCCGTTCAGGACACTTTCCGTCTTGAACGGCCCTTTCCTGACATCCGGTCGCCGCGGGACGCCGAAAACTGTCGTACCCCGGTGGTCTCCTGTTCCCAGGCGACAGCAGGCCCGTCCGGGGCCGCGCGCGGAGCAGAGGAGGCAAGTCCCATGGCCGGAGAAACGGTGCTCACGGTGATCGGCAATCTGACGACCGACCCGGAGCTGAAGTTCACCCCGTCGGGAGCCGCGGTAGCGAATTTCACGGTCGCGTCGACGCCACGCGTCCTGGACCGCGCGAGCGGGGAATGGCGTGACGGAGATCCGTTGTTCCTGCGCTGCGCGCTGTGGAAGCAGGCCGCGGAGAACCTGGCCGAATCGCTCACCAGGGGGACCAGGGTGATCGTGCAGGGCAGGCTGAAACAGCGATCGTTCGAAACGAAGGAGGGCGAGAAACGCACGGTGGTCGAGCTCGACGTCGACGAGATCGGCCCGTCGCTGCGCTACGCCACGGCGAAGGTGAACAAGGCGGGCCGGAGTTCGGCGGGCACGCCGTCGGACGGCGCGTGGGAGCGAACGCCGGTGGCCGCCGGAAATCCGGAGCCGCCCTTCTGACCGGGCGGTTTCCCTCCCGGGAGGGAGCGATCTCCCTCCCGCGCGTCAGGCGGTCGCGCACCTCCGGCCCGGAGGCTGGAGGTCGTGAACACGACCACGATCGTCACGGAACTCGGGTTGGACCCGGCCCTCGAGCGGCACAGGAGGTTCGCCGCCGAACTCCGCACCGGGCTCGCCCGGGTCGAAGAGAGACTTCAGGAGGTGTTGCACAGCCCAGGGCAGCCGGAGCTCACCGAAGCCGCCACCCATCTCGTCCGCGCGGGCGGGAAGAGGTTACGCCCGTTGATGGCGCTGGCCGGAGCCGCGTTCGGCGACGGACGGGACGAGGCGATCTCGGCGGCCGTACTCGTCGAGCTCGTCCATGTCGCGACGCTCTACCACGACGACGTCATGGACGAGGCGCCGATGCGGCACGGGGTCACCAGCGCGAACTCCTTGTGGGGCAACAAGAAAGCCGTCCTGATCGGCGATTACGTGCTCGCCTGCGCGGCGCGGGTCGGTGCCGGGCTCGGCGACTACGCGTTGCGCTCGCAGGCGGAGACGTTCGGCAGGCTCGTGCGCGGCCAGTTCCTGGAGACGACAGGGCCGTTCGAAGACTGCGGCCGTCACGCGCCCTACGAGCACCACATCCAGGTGATGGCCGACAAGTCCGCGTCGCTGATCGCGATGGCAGGCAGGCTCGGCGCACAGGTGTCGGGCGCGGATGAGCGGACCATCGAAACGTTGGGCCAGTACGGCGAACTGATCGGGGTGGCGTTCCAGATCTCCGACGACGTCCTCGACATCTCGGCGTCCAGCACCGACCTCGGCAAGTCCGCGGGCACGGATCTCCGCGAGGGCATCGTCACCTTGCCGATGCTGCACGCGCTCGACGACGAAGGGCCCGGCGCGGCCCGGTTGCGCGAGATCATCGGGCACGGGCCGGTTTCCGATCCTGCGACCCGCCAGGAGGCGCTGCGGCTCCTGCGCGATTCCGCCGGAGTCGTGCGTGCCCTCGCCGAGGCACACGGGTACGCGGCCAAGGCGAAGGACCTCGCGCTCAGCCTCCCCGACCGGCCCGCCCGAGCACTGCTCGTCGGCCTTTCGGCGTTCGTGGTCGACCGCGGCGAATAGGCCCACGGTGCCCGCGAGCAGGGTTACAGTGGCGGAATGACCACCGATACCCTGGAAAACGTCGAAGGCCGCGACATCGGTTCCGGAGTCTCGATCATCCGCGAACGAACCGACGTCGACGGTTCCGGGCCGAGGCTGCACCAGCACCCGTATCCGGAAACCTTCGTCATCATCCGCGGCCGGGTGAGGTTCACCATCGGCGATTCCGAGCGCGAAGGCGGGGCGGGCGACGTCCTGGTCGTGCCCGCGGAGACACCGCACAAGTTCGCCGTGATCGGCCCGGAAGTCTACGAAGCCGTCCACATCCACGAAAGCGACCATTTCATCACCGAATGGCTCGAGTAATTCTGTCGGGCGCCAGAAAACCCTTCCCGGGTCTAGAATCCGACGACGTGCCCGTGGACGGCGGGCACCCGAGGCGACGGGAACCGGGAATCGTGACCGACGTGGCGGACCGCAGTGGTGACAAAACCCGCCAGGTGGACAGATTCGACCAACGGCGCGCGCAGCTGGCGATGTCGGCGCTGGTCACGTTGTCCGAACTGGGCTACGCGCGCACGAGCCTGCGGGAGATCGCGCAGAACTCCGAGTTCTCCCACGGGGTGCTGCACTACTACTTCCGCAACAAGGCCGAGCTGATCACCTATTGCGTCAAGCAGTACAAGGCCGAATGCGTCACCAGATACGACCGGATGGTCGAGACCGCGGAGACGGCCGAAGAGCTGAAGACCGCTTTCGGCGCCGCGACCGCTGCCACGCTGCGTGAAAACGCCCGGCTGCACCGGCTCTGGTACGACCTGCGCAACCAGAGCCTGTTCGAGAAACTGTTCCAGGCCGAGGTGCTGGCCATCGACGAGGCACTCGAACTGATGATCTGGCGGGTCGTGTCCCGGTACGCGGAACTGCTGGGCAAACCGGCGGATTTCGCACCATCGACGACGTACGCGCTCTTCGACGGCCTGTTCCAGCAAGGCCTGCTGAAACACCTCGCCGGCCGGGAGGACGCGGCGAGGTGCCTTCAGGACTCGGTCGAGCAGGTGCTGGCGCGGCTGTTCACCACTTGATGGTCGGATACCAGATCACGCCGGTCCGGCCGAGCACCCGCAGATCCCAGTACAGCAGCGTGAACGTGCCGGCGACCAGCAACGCGGCGCCGGTCACCACGGCGATCCTGGTGGGCTTCGCGAGCATCCATCGCTGCAGCCGCCCGCCGGTGCCGTGGGTGAGCACCAGGAACAACAGCGCCATCACCAGGATGTTGCCGACCGATTGCAAAGCGAACGCGGCGGCGCCGTAGAAGACGTTGTGGCTCTCGGCCGCGCTGCGGAACATCATCCGGAACAGCGGGAACGGCCTGCCGACCAGGAAACCGCCGATGAGCGCGCCCATCAGGACGAGCGGCGCGGGCGGGAACCGGCGGGTGAGACCGGCGATCGGATTGCGGATAAGGCCGACGGAAGCCAGGCCCAGCACGATGAACACGATCCCGATCACGCCGTAGACGATCATCGACTGGATGTTGCGCGGCGTGAGCCCGCCCGGTGACGAGACGGTCGAGAACTGCGGCATCCGGGTGCCCACGAGCGCGACGATGACGCCGTACACCACGGAAACCGTCAGCATTCCCGCCGCGATCCAGCCGAGCGGTTTCAAGGTGTGGGTGAACTTCGGCCGTCCGGTGCTTCCTCCGCCGACAAGCGGGGCGACGGCACCGAAGGCGGCGATGTTGCACGCGGTGAAGGTTCCGGCGAGGCCAGAGACGAACGCGAAGAACGTTCCGGCCAGCACCCCGCCGATCGGGGTCGCCTTGGCGTCGTGTCCCAGGAGGGTGTTGGCGACGCTGTCGCCGATCACACTGTCCACAAAGGGAGCCGACCAGATCACCGTCAACGCGAAGCCGGCGAGGACGGACCAGAAGACGATGCGCCCTTTGTGTTCCGGATAGGGCCCCGAGCCGAGGAAATCGGCCTGCGGGGAAACGGGAGCGCGTTCGGTCACGGACATTCGTACCTCCAGCGGCTGTTGGCTTCCCCCGCTGCTCATCGTTGTTCCGCCGCCCGGGCCGCGCCACCTCCAAAGTGCCGATCTCCCCTTGGTCCGTCCGGCTCCGGGTAATTCCGAAAAGGTGAAAGCCGCCGGGTCTCGTGGGATCATCGGCGGACGTGTACGGCCACTGAAACCTGCGGAGGACGATGGACTTCGACGAGGTCGCGGACGAGCTCTACGCCGGCGATCCGGCCGAGTTCGTCGCGGTGCGCAACCAACGGGCGAAAGAGGCCAAGGCGGCGGGTGACGCGGCCCTGGCCGAACGGATCCGCGCCCTGCGGAAGCCGACGCTCGCCGCCACGATCCTCAACCGCCGCGCCGGGTCCCCCGAGCTGGCGGAGCTGGCCAAGCTGGGCGACGAGCTCCGCAAGGCGCATTCGGCGCTGGCCGGTGCAGACCTCCGCAAGCTCGCCCGGCGGCGCCAGGAGCTGGTGAACCGGATCCTGCGGGACGAACGCTCGATGAGCGAGTCCGTCAGCCGCGAAGTCGAAGCCACCCTCGAAGCCGTCGTGGCCGATCCCGAAGTCGCGGCGCTCGCCCTGGCCGGACGGCTGAGCAGCGGCGCGGACAGTTCGGGTGACCAATGGCTGACCAGTGGGTTCATCCCGCAACCGAAGCGGAAACCCGCGCCGGAACGGGAAAAACCGGCCACCGTGTCGCATTTGGACGATCGGCGGAAGGCGAAGCGCGCGGCCGCCGAGAAGGCCGAACAGGAGCGGATCGACAAGGCCCGCGAAGAGGCCGAACGCGAACAGCAGCGGGTGGCGGAGTTCAACCGGCTCCGGCGCGAGGCGGCCGACCTCGCGAAGGCCCGCAAGCAGGCCGAGATCGACCTTTCCCGCGCCGAACGCCGCGCCGAGAAGGCCACGGAGAAGGCGAACGACCTCCGGCGGCGGCTCGCCGACGCCGAACTCGAGGAAGAGACGGCGAACGGCGAGACCGCGTCCGCGCAGACCGTCCTGGACGATCTGCGCGCCGAGGCGGCGCGTATCGACGATGCGCTAGAACAGTTCTAGGCAGGCTGCCGGTCACGAAGCCGCGTGGCGGTCACCCGGCGTCCGTACGGCGTCTTGCCGCCCGGCTTGTACACCGACAGCACGGTCATGGTCACGTACATCGTCGTGGACACGATGATCGGATAGAACCCGTCCACGCGACGCCCCGCCTCCACGAACACACCGTCCATAGTGGACTCCGCCGCGACAGCCAGCTCCCTGATCCCCGGCAGCAGCGAGAACAACGTCAGCCCGGCGGCGATCAGGGTCAGCACGAGTTTGATCGCCACCCACTTGTACCGGATCAGCCCCCATTTCGTGCCGACGCTGAGCACGATCCCGCTGACCAGGGCGGTCAGGCTGACCGGCAGCAGGAGGTAACCGCCGATCTGCTCCATCATCAGGATGGCGGCGTGCTGGCGCCGCGCGTCGTCGGTGAACACCGAGGTGAAGGTCAGGACCGCGTTCACCATGGTGATCCCGAGCCAGCCGAGTGACGAAACGACATGGACGACGAGGACGAGTTTCCGCCACCGCGGGGTGAGCGGTCGCCGCACTGTGGAAGTACTCATGCGACCAGTGTTTCCGCGGGCGAGGCTCCCGTCGTCCGTCGTGGAGCGGCACCTCGGCTACGTATCGCGGAGTACGAGCCCCCGGACGTACGCCGCTTGCCCGGCGTGCTGGAGATCGTCGGACAGCACGCTGACCAGGCGAACCCCGAGGCTGACGGGCGGGTCCCAGGCCTCGTCGACGATACGGTCGAGATCGGCCTCACCGAGTCCGGCGACCCAGGCCGCCGTCGCCTCGTGCACGGCGTCGTAGTACCCGGTCAGCAGGTCGGCGGAGCCGACACGGACCGCCTCGACGTCTTCGGGGCGATGCCCGTACCCGATGTCCGACGCCGGGAAGGGCAGCCCGAAGCGGCCGACCCAGTCCTGCGCGGTCCAGAGCTGCTCGGTACCCATCAGGTCGGCGACGTGATCGTCCTGCACCCGGGCCAGATGCCAGACCAGCCACGCGATCGTGTTCGCACCCGGCGCCGGGCTCGCGATCAGCTGATCGGCGTCCAGCCCCTCGACGGCGGCGTGCACCACTTCCCGGACGCGGCCGAACCCGTCGGCCACCACTTCGGCCAGTTTCATCGATTCCCCTTCCGGCGTCTCCAGCCCCACGATGCCACCGAGAGGTGACCCCGGCCTTGCAACCTTGACTTATATAAGCCCAGGCCGTGATAGTTGCCGGATGCACGCGTTCGACGTCCTCGGGGATCCGGTGCGCCGCCGGATCCTGGAACTGCTGGCGGGCGGGGAACAGAGTTCCGGCGACGTGACCACCGTGGTCCGCGCCGAGTTCGGGATCTCGCAGCCCGCGGTCTCCCAGCATCTGCGCGTCCTGCGCGAAAACGGCTTCACCACGGTCCGCGCCGAGGGCGCGCGACGGCTGTACTCGGTCGATCCTGGCCCGCTCAAGGAGATCGACGGCTGGCTGGAGCAGTACCGGCGGTTCTGGACCGGGCCGCTCGACGCGCTCGCCACCGAGATCGCCCGCGGCCGCCGTGAACGGCGGAAGGCCGCCGGAGACTAGGCGCGCGGGGACTGTCGGACCCCGCCCCTAGAATCGTCCGGGTGGCAGCCCCCGACATCGGTACCTCGGAAGTCTCGGAAGCCCTTGAAACGCTGAACCGCGTCTTCGGCTACGACGACTTCCGCGGCGACCAGCACGCCATCGTCGAACACGTCATCGCAGGCGGTGACGCGCTCGTCCTCATGCCCACCGGCGGCGGGAAGTCGCTGTGCTACCAGATCCCCGCGCTGGTGCGGCCGGGCGTCGGCGTGGTGATCTCGCCGCTGATCGCGTTGATGCAGGACCAGGTCGACGCGCTGCGCAACCTCGGCGTGCGCGCGGGGTTCCTGAACTCGACGCAGGACTACGCCGAGCGGAACAGGGTCGAGGCCGCGTTCCTCTCCGGCGAGCTGGACCTGCTGTACCTGGCGCCCGAGCGGCTTTCGGTCGAGTCGACGGTGCGGCTGCTCGATCGCGGCAAGATCTCGCTGTTCGCGATCGACGAGGCGCACTGTGTCTCCCAGTGGGGTCACGACTTCCGTCCCGACTACCTGATGCTGTCCGCGGTGCACGAGCGCTGGCCGGACGTGCCGAGGATCGCGCTCACCGCGACGGCCACGAAGGCGACGCACGCCGAGATCGCGTCCCGGCTCAACCTGGAGGACGCGCGGCATTTCGTCGCGAGCTTCGACCGGCCGAACATCCAGTACCGCATCGTCGGCAAGAACTCACCGCAGCGGCAGCTGCTGGAGCTGCTGCGCACCGAGCACAAGGGCGACGCGGGCATCGTCTACTGCCTGTCACGGAATTCGGTCGAGAAGACCGCGGACTTCCTGGTGGAGAACGGGATCCCGGCGGTGCCCTATCACGCCGGGCTCGACGCGCGAACCCGCGCGAAGCATCAGTCGCGGTTCCTGCGCGAGGACGGGCTGATCGTCGTCGCGACGATCGCCTTCGGCATGGGCATCGACAAGCCGGACGTCCGGTTCGTGGCGCATCTGGACCTGCCGAAGTCCGTCGAGGGCTACTACCAGGAAACCGGTCGCGCGGGCCGCGACGGGCTGCCGTCGACAGCGTGGCTGGCGTACGGCCTCCAGGACGTCGTCCAGCAGCGCAAGATGATCGACACCTCGGAGGGGTCCGACGCGCACAAGCGGCAGCTGAGCGCGCACCTCAACGCGATGCTGGCGCTGTGCGAGACGGTCGAATGCCGCCGTGTGCAGGTGCTGAGCTACTTCGGGCAGCGGAGCGAGCCCTGCGGTAACTGTGACACCTGCTTGGCACCGCCGGAGACGTGGGACGGCACGATCCCGGCGCAGAAGCTTCTTTCCACCATCGTCCGGCTGCAGAACGAGCGGCGGCAGAAATTCGGCGCCGGGCAGATCATCGACATCCTGCTCGGCAAGTCCACCCCGAAGGTGACCCAGCATCGGCACGACACGTTGAAGGTCTTCGGGATCGGCACGGAGCTGAAGGAGCCGGAGTGGCGTGCCGTCGTGCGGCAGCTCTTGGCGCAGGGACTGGCGGCGGTCGAGGGCGACTACGGCTCGCTGGTGCTGACCGAGGGCAGCGCGGAGGTGTTGAACGGGACGCGAAAGGTCCAGTTGCGGCGTGAACCGGAGCGGGCGGCGAAGGCCGCGGCCCGCTCCAGCGCGAAGAAGGCCGCGGCCGCCGACATGCCCGCCGAGGCGGCGCCGGTGTTCGAGTTGCTGCGGTCGTGGCGGGCCGCGGCGGCGAAGGAGCAGGGGGTGCCCGCGTACGTGATCTTCCACGACGCGACCCTGCGCCAGATCGCCACCAAACGGCCGGCCACGCTGCAGGAGCTGGGCACGGTCAGCGGCGTCGGCGAGAACAAGCTCGCCAAATACGGCGAGCAGATCCTCGAGACGCTCGCCGACGCCTAGTGCTCGTAGGGTCGGCGCGGCGGCCGCCCGGTCATCCCGTCGACCTTGCGCACCGCGCCGTTGATCTGGCTGTGGTACTTGCCCTTGGTCTTGTGGTCGACGAAGGTCGCGGCCTTGTTCACGGCCTTGGAGACCTTCTCGGGGTTCTTCCGCACGTAGGCGCGCACGGCCCCGGCGGTGCCGGCCAGGGCGGTCAACTTCCGCAGTAGAGGCACTGTGGTCCCTTTCCTCGGGGTCGTCTGGTTGTCCTGCTCAACGACCGGTGACGGCTCCTGGGTTCCCCGCGGCGAGCCGAATCACTCATTTCGGATGACGACCGCCGGAAAACGGGGCGCGCGGCGAGGGTCCCGGCCACTAAATTCGTGCTCATGCGGGATCTTTCGCTGCTGCCCAAGGCCCATCTGCACGTCCACCTCGAGAGCACCATCCGGCCGGACACGCTCCGTGACATCGGCGAGGCGAACGGCATCGCCGTCCCCGCGGAGCAACCCGTGTTCGACGGGTTCCGCGCGTTCGGTGACTACAACGGGCTGCTGCGGTCCTGCCTGCGGAGACCGGAGGACTTCGAACGGGTGGCGCGGGAGTTCTGCGAGGACCAGGTCGCGGACGGCGTCCGCTACGCCGAAGTCACCTTCACGGCGGCTTCGCACGGCGAACGGGTGGGCGAGCCGGACATGCCGCTGGAGTCCGTCCTCAAAGGACTGTCGGCGGGTGCCGCCGAACACGGCCTCCACTGGCGGATGATCCTGGACCATTCGCGCCGCCGTCCGGTCGAACGCGCCCGGCTCACCCTCGACCTCGCCCGCCGGTACGCCCCGGACGGGGTGTTCGCGATCGGCCTCGCCGGGGAGGAGAAGTACCCGCTCGCGCCGTTCGCCGGGATCTGTGACGAGGCCGAGGAGGCGGGGCTGCACCTGATCCACCACGCCGGGGAGGACGCCGGCCCGGCCAGCATCCGCGAGGCATTGGAAGTCGGGCACAGCGAGCGGATCGGCCACGGCATCCGGATCCTGGAGGATCTCGCACTGGTCGCCGAAGTGCGGGAACGCGGAATCGCGCTGGAGGTCTGCCCGTCGTCGAACGTGACGCTCGGCCTCGTGCCGTCGTTCGAGGAGCACCCGCTCCCCCGGCTGGTCGACGCCGGGCTCGTGGTCACCCTCAGCACCGACGTCCCCTCGATCACCGGAACGACGCTGACCGACGAATTCCTGCGCACCCGGGAAGCGTTCGCCTACCACGATCACGCGCTCGCCGGACTGGCCCGCGCTGCCGTCGACGCGTCCTTCGCGCCCGCCGACCTCAAGCGCTCCCTCCACGCCGAGATCGACGCCTGGCTCTCGTAACGCAATTAGTCCTCTGAATGCGGTACTTGCGCGTGCAAGTACCGCATTCAGAGGACGAAACGCGAGGGGTCAGCCGGTCGGGAAGTCGTCCGGCGTGCGGATGCGGTCCCGCACCCAGACACCGGCGGGCTTCAGCATCGAAGTGCCGGTGAAGGAGTTCCCGGCGCAGGTTCCGGTCTTGAACACGGCACCGGAGCGGAAGTCGTCGGAGAAGTTCCAGTTCGTCCAGCCGATCTTCTTGGCGGCCAGCAGATCCAGGTACTTCTGCGAGAACGTGAAGTCGTTCCCGCCGTCACCCGTGTAGGTCTGGGTGCCGAATTCGGTGACGAACACCGGGAGCTTGTCGGCCGTCCGCGCCAGCGCGTCGTAGTGCTCGTCCTGGTGCGACGCCGCGTAGAAGTGGAACGTGTACATGATGTTGGTGGCGTTGACCGGGTTGTTCAGGATGTCGGTCTCGTCGCGCTGGTCGGAGACGCCGAAGGTCGACCAGCCGTGCGTGCCGAGGAAGACGACACTGTCCGGGTCCTGGGCACGGATCACCGGGATGACCTCTTCGGCGTACCGCTTCACGTCCGCCCAGCTGACGCCGTTCGGCTCGTTCGCGACGTCGTAGATGATGTTGACCTTGTCCTTGTGCCGCTGGGCGATCTCGGTGAAGAAGGTCTTCGCGAGGTCGGTGTTCACGTTCGGGTCGCCCGGGTCGAGCTGGTGCCAGTCGACGAGGACGTACATCCCGCGTTTCGTCGCCTCTTCGATGTAGTTGTGCATCATGTCGGTGAACTTGCGCGGGTTGCTCTCATAGCCGTCGTCCTGGATGTACATGGCGACGCGCAGGATGTCGGCCTTCCAGTCGTTGGCCAGCGCGTCCAGCGAGGCGGTCTTCACGCACTGGCTGTACCACTGGATCCCGTGCGTGCTCATCCCCCGCAGCTGGATGGGCTTGCCGTACTGGTTGCACAGTTTGACGCCGCAGACGTGGAGCTTGCCGTTGATGGACACCGGCGTCCCGACACCGGGACCGCCGCCGCCTTCGACCGACAGCGAGTCCGCGTTGGGGCCGCCGTTCGACGTGACGGCGGTGGTGCGGATCTTGTTGCTGCCCGCGGCGAGGTTCACCGTGGTGGTGACGGTACTCCAGCTCGTCCACGCGCCGGTGCCGGCGAACCCGAGGTCGTCGACGGCGATGGAGCCGTTGACGGTGATGTCGAGCGGGCGGTTGGCGGTGGTGCCGTTGGCGTAACGGAAGGTCAGCGTGTGCGGGCCCGCTTGCGCCGCGTTGACGGTGTACTCGACGTAGCTACCGGTGACGTTGTCGTAGTTGACGAACCCGGATCCGGTGAAGCCGGTGTGATTGGCTTCGACCACGCCGCGCGAGATCGTCGCGTTCTCGGACTCGTATCGGACGGGAGCCGCGGAAGCGGCCTGGGCGGAGATCGGGACCGAGGCGGCCGCGAGCACCGTGACCAGCGCCGCCCGCCATCTTGGGCGTACCACTTTGTGTCTCCTTCAGAAGCGTCGTTGCTTTCCGTGAAGCGGGGGCGCGGCGAGCCCTTGTTAAGAAACCTTCCTAACGCGGACTAGTCTCACCATCCGGATGAAGCGCTGTCAACAGGGCAAAGGGGGCGATCGCACCCCGCAGTCGGTCCTCTACTTGCGGTAGTTGCACGCGCAAGTACCGCATTCAGAGGACGAAATGCGGGCCGTGGTCCGCATCACCCGGACGGCGGGCCACACAAGTTCTCCACATTCGTCACGTACCGTGGAACCGGTGACCGCTTCGTCCCCTTCGACCCTGGACCTGATGGATCAGTGGGAACAGCCGCCCAGGAAACGTGGCCCGCGTGGCTGCGTGATGCTCGCGCTCCTGGTCGTGGGCGCCCTGGTCGCCGGTGCCGTCTGGGTCGTGGTCAGCCTCAACGACCGTGAGCCGGTGCCGGTCAAGCCGGAATTCGAGGTCCCCGCGCTCAAGCCCGCCCCGCGTTCGGCCATCCCCGGCGACGCCGGACCACTGCCCGCGGAGCCCGCGAAGGACGCCTGGATCGCGAAGGTGTCGGAGAACACGGACATCCCCTCACGCGCGCTCCGGGCGTACGTGAACGCGGCCGAGAAGACCGCGAAGACCACTCCGCGTTGCGAGATCACCTGGGCCACCATCGCCGGGATCGGCCGGACCGAGTCCCAGCACGCCCGGCACGACGGTTCCCGCGCCGGCGAGGACGGCGTCGTGACGCCGCCGATCATTGGTATCCCGCTCGACGGCTCCCCCGGCGTGCTGGCGGTGGTCGACACCGACAAGGGCGCCCTCGACGGCGACCCCAAATGGGACCGCGCGGTCGGGCCGATGCAGTTCCTGCCCGCCACCTGGAAGCGGTACGGCGTCCGCGCGAGCGGCGACGGCGCCGCACCGGACCCGCAGAACATCGACGACGCCGCGATGACGACCGCGCGGTACATGTGCGCCCGGGGCGGCGACCTCGGCGACCCCGCCGGCTGGTGGACCGCGGTGCTGACCTACAACAACTCCACCCAGTACGGGCAGGAAGTGTTCAGCAACGCCGACGCCTATGGGAAGGCCGCCCTGAAGCCCTAGGCGGGCAACAGCCGCGTCACCAGCCGGGTCAGCTGGTGCACGTTCCGGCATTCGTACATCTCGACGACCTCCGCGTAGGCGTGCGCCTCGGAGTCGCCGGTGGACCACAGCTCGGTCCGCTCGGGGTTGAGCCAGTACGTATGCCTTGCCGCGGCGGCGATCCCGCGAACCGCGTCGAGGTTCGGGTCACCGCCATTGGTCCTGGCGTCACCGAGGATGAGCATGGACGTCCTGGGGCCCACCGCGTCCGAGTAGCGCTCGACGAACTCGCCGAGCGCGTGCCCGTAGTCGCTGTGCCCGTCCCAGCGGGTCAGTTCCGCGTCGGCGAGGATGCGCGCGCCGAGGTCTTCGGGATCGGCGGCGCCGGTGTCGACGAGGTGGGTGATCTCGTCGCAGGCGTCGATGAACGCGAACACCCGCACCTTGCTGAACTGGTCGCGCAGGGCCTGCACCAGCAGCATGGTGAAGTTCGCGAAACCGGCCACCGAGCCCGACATGTCGCACAGCAGCACGATTTCCGGACGCCCCGGCCGATGCCGCCGATACGACGGCCGCATCGGGACGCCACCTGTGGACAACGAGCGCCGCAGCGTTCGGCGCAGGTCGATGTGCCCGCGCGCGTGCCGCCGTCGCCGGGCGGCCAAGCGCGTGGCCAGCTTGCGTGACAACGGCTGCACGACCCGGCGGAGTTCGGCGAGTTGCGCGCGGCTGGCGAGCAGGAAGTCGACGCGGTCGGCGGCGGGCGGCACGGCGTGCCGCGAAACCCGTTCCCTGCCACGGACTTCAGCCACGCGCCGCCGTGCTTCGGTCCGCACGAGACCGCGGAAACCCTCGACTCGGCGGCGGACGTCGTCGCGATCCAGCCGGTCGGTGAACTCCTCCTGGCCGCCCGCGCGG
Organism: Amycolatopsis sp. WAC 04169; assembly: GCF_003947535.1. Lineage (NCBI taxonomy): Bacteria > Bacillati > Actinomycetota > Actinomycetes > Pseudonocardiales > Pseudonocardiaceae > Amycolatopsis > Amycolatopsis sp. WAC 04169. Next base: position 560,856 of record NZ_QHJI01000004.1, read on the forward strand.
ATCGCTTCGAGCACCCGGACCACGAGCGTCTGCGGCTGGAGCCGTTCCAGCGTCTGATGCGCCGACCAGCCGCCGCTGCCCGCCGTGCCGCCGTACTCCCCCAGCATGTCGACGGCGAGCCCGGCCAGCTGCGTCAGCTCCGGCTGGTCGTTCGCCGCGAGCGCGGTGGCGAGCCGGTCGCGCAGCGCGGCCAGATCGTCGACGGGGTCCTGCGACGGCGCGCCGACACCGAGCGGGAAGTAGATGTCGAAGGTCGCGTCGAACACCGCGCGCTGGCCACCGCGCCGGACGAGCGCGGCCGCGAGCCCTTCCCTCATCTGCTCGCGGGAGTCGAGGCCCAGCACTTCGAGTGCCGCGGCGGCGTCGACCGTCTCGCTGGGCCCCGCCGGGATTCCGTGTTCCCGCAACGCTTCCACGAATTCGACGAGCCTGCCCGGCACGCCGCTCACGAGTCGAGGACCTTGCCGAGTTCCAGCCGCGCGTCCGCCTTCACGACGTCGTCCTGGTGTTTGAGGATGACGCCGAGACTCGCGCGGACGACGTCCTCGCCGAGGCTGTCCGCGCCGAGTGCCAGCAGGGTCCGTGCCCAGTCGATGGTCTCGGCGACCGACGGCGCCTTCCGCAGTTCCATCGCCCGCAGCGCGGTGATCACCTTGACCACGGACGCGGCGAGCGCGTCGTCGACGCCCGGCACCTTGAGCCGCACGATGCGCTGCTCCAGCGCCGCGTCGGGGAAGTCGATGTGCAGGAACAGGCACCGGCGGCGCAGTGCCTCGGAAAGCTCGCGCGTCGCGTTGGAGGTCAGCACCACGAACGGCTTGCGTCCGGCGGTGATCGTGCCGAGCTCCGGGACGGTGATCTGGAAGTCGCCGAGCACCTCCAGCAGCAGCCCCTCGATCTCGACGTCGGCCTTGTCGGTCTCGTCGATGAGCAGGACGGTCGGCTCGTCGCCCTTGATCGCCGTCAGCAGCGGCCTGGCCAGCAGGAACTCTTCACCGAAGATGTCGTTGCGGGCTTCGTCCCACGTCTCGTCCTTGCCGGCGGTGATCCGGAGAAGCTGCTTCGCGTGGTTCCACTCGTACAGCGCGCGAGACTCGTCGACGCCTTCGTAGCACTGCAAGCGCACGAGCCGGGAGCCGCTCGCCTGCGCGACCGCCTTCGCCAGCTCGGTCTTGCCGACCCCCGCGGGGCCCTCGATCAGCAACGGCTTGCCGAGGGCGTCCGCGAGGAACACCGTGGTGGCGACGGCCGCGGAGGCCAGGTAGCCGGTGTCGGCGAGCTTCGCCGTCACGTCTTCGACGGATGTGAAGTACCCGGTCCCAGCCACGCGGCCTCCCAGCTCGATCGCCTACCCGGCCGACTCTACGTCGCGAATCCGTCTCGGCAGCAGGAACCCGACCGCGAAGGTGAGCATCACCATCACCGCGACCACCCAGAACGTGCGCTGGGCGGCGCCGGTCGGGTCGGCGGTCCCCGCGTCGAAGAACACCGTGCCCAGCAACGCGAGCCCCAGCGCGCCGCCGACCTGCTGGAGCGACGTCAGCGCACCCGACGCCGATCCGGCCTCCGCCGGTTCCACCCCGGACAGGGCGATCTCGAAGTACGGTCCCATGATCAGCCCGGAGCCGATCCCGACCACCAGCAACGCCGGCGCGATCAGCCACGGACCCGTCTCCGGGCCGAGGAGCAGCAGGAGGGCGACCACACCGGCGGTCATGATCAGCGCGCCGGTGTGCAGCACCTTGCGGCCGTGCTTGCGCACCGCCTGCACCAGGCCCATCCCGACGATCATCCCCAGCGACATCGGCACCCCGGTCAGCCCCGCCTTGAGCGGCGAGAAACCGAGCCCGAGCTGCAGATACAGCGTGAAGACCAGACCGAAACCGGAAAACGCCGCGAAGTAGATCGTCCCGGTCGCCATCCCGGCGAGGAAGCTGCGCTTGCGGAACAGGCTCGGCTCGACCAGCGGGTCACCGCCGCGACGGCTCTTGCGCTTCTCGAACCACGCGAACACGCCGAACACCACGACCGCGGCGGCCATCATCGCGAACGTCCACAGCGGCCAGCCGTACTCACGCCCCTGCACCAGCGGGAAGACGATCAGCAGCGCGCCGGTGGTCGCGAGCAGGGCACCGGGGATGTCGAGGGTGAGCGAACCGCCGGGACGGGACTCGGGCAGGAACTTCAGCGCGGCGAGCACAGCCAGCGCGCCGATCGGGAGGTTGATCAGGAAGATCATCCGCCAGCCGGTGCCGAAGAGATCGGCGTCGACCAGCCAGCCCGCGAGGATCGGCCCGCCGACCGCGGCGAGCCCCATCACCGGGCCGAACATGCCGAACGCGGACTGGAGTTCCTTGCCGGAGAACATCTCCTTCATCATGCCGAGGCCCTGCGGCACCATCGCGGCACCGAAGAGGCCCTGCACCACCCGCGCGGTGATGATCATCTCGGGGTTCACCGCGATCGCGCAGAACAGCGAGCCGACGACGAAACCGATCGCGCCGATCAGGAACATGCGCTTGCGGCCGAAGATGTCGCCGAGCCGCCCGCCGGTGAGCAGGCCGGACACCATCGCGAGGGTGTAGGCCACGCCGAGCCACTGGATCATCGCCGTGCCGCCGCCGAGCGACGCCCGCATGACCGGTCCGGCGATGCTCGTGACCGTCATGTCGAGCAGTTCCATCACCGAGCCAGTCAGGATCACGAACAGCGCGGGCCAGCGCCAGCGGTAGGACTTCTCCACGTTTTCCGTGGTCACACCGCTCGGGGTGTCCAGTGTCATCGTCATGGGAACAACGCTAAAGTCAATTCCGGCCACTTTCTGACCGGAATGCGAGCGAATCTGGATTCATGGCGAACACGAGTGCGCGGATGCTGCGGTTGCTCTCCCTGCTGCAGACACACCGCTTCTGGTCGGGGATCGAGCTGAGCGACAAGCTCGAAGTGAGCGAGCGGACGCTGCGGCGCGACGTCGAACGGCTCCGCGAGCTGGGTTATCCGGTCAACGCGAGCCGCGGCGTCGCGGGCGGCTACCAGTTGCGGTCGGGCACGGTCATGCCGCCGCTGCTGCTGGACGACGAGGAGGCCGTGGCGATCGCGGTCGGCCTCCGGACGGCGGCGAGCGGTTCGGTGGAGGGCATCGAGGAGACCTCGGTCCGGGCGCTGACGAAGGTCGTCCAGGTGATGCCGCCGCGGCTGCGCAGGCGTGTCGACGCGCTCCAGGCGTACACGACGCCGGCGGCCGTCACGGGTCCCCGGGTCAACGCTGCCAGCCTGACGGTGATCGCGCAGGCGTGCCGGGACGACGAACGGTTGAAATTCGACTACGCGGCACGCGGTGGCGAGGAGTCCGCGCGACTGGTCGAGCCGCACCGGCTCGTCTCGCTCGGACGGCGCTGGTACCTGGTGGCGTGGGACCTCGACCGGGTGGACTGGCGCACCTTCCGCGTGGACAGGCTCAGCGAGCCGCGCACCACCGGCGCCCGCTACCGGCCGCGCGAGATCCCCGGCGGCGACGCGGTCAAGTTCGTCGAGGCGCAGATCAAGGCGAGGCCGACCACGCATACGCTGGTCGTCCGGGTGCAGGCGCCGAAGGACCGGGTCGAATCGGCGGTGCGGTACCTCGGCGGCGCGCTCGAAGCGATCGACGAGACGTCCTGCCGCCTGACGATGAACGTCGACACCTTCGACTGGCCGGTCCTGATCCTCGCCGCCATCGGCGCGCCTTTCGAGGTCGAGAGCCCTTCGGCGTTCAAAGACCACCTCGCGTCCGTCGCCGCCCTCTTCACGGCGGCTAGCATCGGGCCGTGAGCACCTACGTCGCGGCCGAGGGCCGATACGAGAGCATCCCCTACCGCCGCACCGGGCGCAGCGGCCTGAAGCTGCCCGCGATCTCGCTGGGCCTGTGGCACAACTTCGGGAACGACAAGCCGCTGGGCACGCAGCGGGACATCGCGCGGCGCGCGTTCGACCTGGGCATCACCCATTTCGACCTCGCCAACAACTACGGCCCGCCCTACGGCTCGGCGGAGGAGAACTTCGGCAGGCTGCTGGCGTCGGACTTCAAGCCGTACCGGGACGAACTGGTCATCTCGACCAAGGCGGGCTACGACATGTGGCCCGGCCCGTACGGCGAATGGGGCTCGCGCAAGTACCTGCTGTCCTCTTTGGACCAATCGCTCGGCCGGATGGGCCTGGACTACGTCGACATCTTCTACTCGCACCGTTTCGACCCCGACACGCCGCTCGAAGAGACGGTCGGCGCGCTCGACACCGCCGTCCGGTCCGGACGCGCGCTGTACGTCGGCATCTCTTCGTACTCGTCGGAAAAGACCGCCGAGGCCGCCCGCCTCCTTCGCGAGCTGGGCACCCCGCTGCTCATCCACCAGCCGTCGTACTCGATGTTCAACCGCTGGCTCGAAGGCGACAAGCTGCTCGACACGCTCGAAACCGAAGGCGCGGGCTGCATCGCCTTCTCGCCGCTGGCCCAGGGGCTGCTGACCAGCCGCTACCTCGACGGCGTTCCCGAGAATTCCCGTGCCGCGCAAGGGAAGTCGCTCAACCCGGACACGATCACCGAGAGCACCCTCGGCAAGATCCGGGCGCTGAACGAGATCGCTCAGCGCCGTGGCCAGACGCTGGCGCAGCTCGCGCTCGCGTGGGGCCTGCGTGACCCGCGGATGACGTCGGTGTTGATCGGCGCGAGCAGCGTCGCCCAGCTGGAGGACAACGTCGGCGCGCTGAAGAACCTGCACTTCACGAACGAGGAGCTGGCCGAGATCGATCGCTACGCCACCGAGGCCGACATCAACCTCTGGAAGCGCTCGACCGACGCCGGCTAGCTAATCGCGTTGCCCCACCGGGCCGGGGAGCCGAGACTGCGGAGATGACTTTCGAAGATCAGCTCGCCGAAGGAGAGGCCGTCCCGGTCGAAGGCTGGGACTTCTCGTGGTTCGAAGGCCGGGCCACGGAGGAACGGCCGCCGTGGGGCTACTCGCGGTTGCTCGGCGAGCGGATGGCGGCGGCCGCCGCCGGGCTGGACCTGCAGACCGGCGGCGGCGAGGTGCTCGCGGGCATCCCGGAACCGCCGCCGGTCCTCGCCGCCACCGAAGGCTGGCCGCCGAACGTCGAGGTCGCGCGGAGGAACCTCGCGCCCCTCGGCGGCCAGGTGGTCGAGGCCGAGTACGACGCGCCCCTGCCCTTCCCCGACGAGTCCTTCGATCTGGTGAGCAGCCGTCATCCGATCGCGAATCCGTGGCGGGAGATCGCCCGCGTGCTGCGTCCGGGCGGCACCTTCCTGTCGCAGCAGATCGGCGCGGGCACCGTGCGGGAGCTGAAGGAGTTCTTCCTCGGCCCGCAGGACTACGGCGGCTGGACGCCCGACGTCCTGCGGGTCGAGGCGGAAGCCGTCGGGCTCCGGGTGGATCGCCTCGAACCGGCGAAACTGCGGATGGAGTTCTTCGACCTCGCCGCGGTCGTCCACTTCCTCCGGAAGGTGATCTGGATCGTGCCGGGATTCGAGGCCGGGAAGTACCGCGACAAGCTCGCGGAACTCCATCGGGTGATCGAGACCGACGGGAAGTTCGTCGCGCACTCCCGGCGGGTGCTGGTGGAGGCCGTCAAGCCTTCGTGAGCCGCTCCAGGTGTTCAGCAGTCAGCTTCACGTCCCCCGCGGCGAAGTTCTCCTCCAGGTGCGCGACGTTCGCCGTCCCCGGGATCGGCAGGATCACCGGCGACCGCGCGAGCAGCCACGCGAGCCCGACCTGCGCCGTCGTCACCCCGAGCTCCGAAGCGACGGCCGTGAGCTCGGCGCCGACAGAAGACGCGGCGCCGAGCACCGGACGCCAAGGCAGGAAAGCGATCCCCGCCGCCTCGCACGCGTCCAGCACCGCTTCGTGCTCACGGTCGAGCAGGCTGTAGCGGTTCTGCACGCTCGCGATGTCCACGATCTCCCGCGCCCGCGCGAGTTCGTCGACGGTGACCTCGGAGAGCCCGATCCGGCCGATCTTGCCTTCGTCGCGCAGATCGCGCAGCGCGCCGAGCTGGTCGGCCAGCGGGGTCTCCGGGTCGATGCGGTGCAGTTGCAGCAGCTCGATCCGTTCGACCCGCAGCCGCCGAAGTCCCTCGTCCACCTGCACGCGCAGGGATTCCGGGCGGGCGTCGTACTTCCACTCACCGTCGACTCGCCGGACGCCGACCTTGGTGGTGACCACCAGGTCCTCCGGATACGGGTGGAGCGCTTCGGCGAGCAACTCCTCGTTGGCTCCCCAGCCATACATGTGCGCGGTGTCGATCAGCGTGATGCCGAGTTCGACCGCGCGCCGCGCGACGGCGATCGAATGCTCACGTCCGGGTCCTGCTTCGGTCGGCAGGCGCATGGCACCGAAACCGATCCGGCGTACGGGCAGGTCTCCGCCGATGGCGAACTGTTCCATGCCGGGAAACCTAGCGCAGCGGGTCCCGTGGCGAGGGCAGATGCGAGGTATCCGGGAACATGTGGAGCGCGCGCAGGGCCGCGCCGAGTTCGGCGATGTCCGCCGGATCGGTCAGCGAACGGCCGAGTTCTTCGGAGATCCGCTTCAGCCGGTGCCGGATCGTGTTGGGGTGACAGAACATCCGCTCCGACGTCAGCTTCGTGGAGCCCTGGCATTCGAACCACGCCCGCAGCGTCAGCAGCAGCACGTTCCGGTCGTCGCCGGACAGGTCGAGGATCGGCCGGAGCACGTGATGCGCGAGCTGGACCGACGCCTCCGGCGCGCTGGCGACGAGACCGGCGAGCGGGGATTCGTTGAACTGCACCATTCCCGTCGTCCCCGGCATCATGCTGGACAGCGCGACCCGCGCGAGGTGCAGGGCACGCGAGGTGTTCCCGAGTCCGGTGAACACCGGGCTGACGCCGATCCGGCCGGTCTGGTTCTCCCGTAGGAGCCCGATGATCACCTGGGACGCCGCCGGATCCCGCATCGAGACCACGCCGACCTGCAGGTCCGGCGTGAGCCGCCAGGCGGACGCGTGATGCCGGTCGCGAAGCCGGTTTTCGATCTGTGGCAACGGTTCGTGCCCGACGCGCGGGGTCTCCGCCGCGACGACCACGTAGGTCCCGTCGAGCGAGAGTTCCAGCACGCGCGCGATGTCCCACAACGTGCCTTCGGTGGCCGCGCCGCCGGCGAACAGCGCCTCGACCAACGCCGAGCGCCGGCTTTGGTGCGCCAGCATGACTTCGGCGGTCGTGTCGCGGTAGGTCGTCGTCAGCGCCTCGGCGTAGTCGTCGATCAGGGCCCAGATCGCCGACGTCGCGGCGACGAGGCCGCGAAGGTCCTGGTGCTCTCCCGACGCGGTCAGTTCGACGAAGCGGTTCCACACCTCGGTGAGCCCGATCCGGTAGGCCCGGAGGAGTTCCGGCAGCGGCGCGCCCTGCAACGCCCGCGCGCGCCCGGTCGCCCGTGCCTGCGCGAGGTCGGGTTCCTCCGTGCCGCGCAGGGTCCGCATGACGAACTCGAGGTTGTTCCGCACCGACGTCCGCAGTTCGGCGAGGGTGACGAACTGCGCGTCGCGGTAGACCGGCATTTCGGCGCGGATCTGCTCGACGGTGCCGTCGATGAGCCCGGGAAGCTGCTTTTCGACCTCGACGGCCAGTTCGGCGACGATGACGGCCGAGCCTTCGCGGAGCACAGTTTCGTAGTGCATGGACGTCCTCCGGGGCAGGGACTCCTCGTCGAGTCCCTGGGGCCGTCATCTAACACGACTTGCCCGGAGGTGGCCTGTCGAAGCGCGAAGACTCCGCTGGTGCGGCAGGAAGCCGATATTCTCGCCGCACCAGCGGTGGTTCACATCTTCGCGGCCGCGCTCTTGATAGCTTCGCGGATCCGGAAGTAGGTGCCGCACCGGCAGACGTTCTGGATCGCGTCGATCTCGGCGTCCGTCGGGTTCTTCGTCTTCTTCAGCAGCGCCACCGCGGCCATGATCTGCCCCGGCTGGCAGTAGCCGCACTGCGCGACGTCCTGCTCCAGCCAGGCCTCCTGCACCGGGTGCAGGTCGTCACCGTCGGCGAGGCCTTCGATCGTGGTGACCTCCTTGCCCGAGCAGTCGGACACCGGCGTCACGCACGGGTTGAACGCCTCGCCGTCGAGGTGGCTGGTGCACGCCTTGCAGACGTTGATCCCGCAGCCGTACTTCGGGCCGCGGACGCCGAGTTTGTCCCGCAGCGCCCACAGCATGGGCAGATCCGCGGGCGCGTCGACGGTGACGGTCTTCCCGTTCACCGTGAAGGTGTAGTTGGGCATCGAAACTCCTTGGCGGGGAAGGAAAGTCAGCGGGGGAAGGGGTCGAAGTCGATCGGGAAGTTGATCGGGAAGCTACGCGGTTTGATCCCGGTCGCCCGCGCGTAGGCGTTCCCGATCGCGCCGACCGGCGCCGGCACGCCGAGCTCCCCGGCACCGCCGATCTCGCCCGTCTCCGGCATGACGAACACCTTGACGTCCATCGGCGAGTTCTTCTGCCGCGCGTAATGGAACTGCGAGTAGCTGCCCTCCAGCGGCAGCCCCTTGTCGATGTGCAGGCCCGCGGTCAGCGTGGTCGAGATGCCGTCGGTCAGGCCGCCGAGCATCTGCGCCTCGATCCCGCGCGGGTTGATCGGCTTGCCGACGTCGACCGCGATGGTCGCCTTGGTGACACGCGGCTTCTTCGGGTCGCGGGCGTCCATTTCGACGAGGCAGGCGGTGTACGACTTGTACTCGCCGTGCACGGCGACCCCCTGCGCGAACCCCTTGGGCATCTTCTTGCCCCACTCGCCGAGTTCCGCGACCTTGTCCAGCACGGCTCGCTGCCGGTCGTTCTTGATGAACTCGCGCCGGAACTCCACCGGGTCCTTGCCGAGTTTCGCGGCGATCTCGTCGACCATGATCTCTTCGGCGCCGCGTGTGCTCGCCGAGTACACCGACCGCCAGGCGCCGGTGTGGAAGTCCACCGGCACCTCGTTGAGCAGCTGCGTGGTGACGCCGAAGTTGTACGGCGACTTCACCGTCAGCAGGAACACCGTCTGCGCGAAGCTCAGGTTGCCGCCGACGGGCAGTTCGGCGGCGAACGCCGTGAGTACCTCGCCGAGCCCGTGACTCCAGTCGGTCTCCACGCTGGCGACGCGGTGTTCGAAGGTGAGCACCTGGCCGAGCGCGAAGGTGGCGCGGATCTTGTGGTGGCTCGCGGCACGGGCGCGGCCGTGGCGCATGTCGTCGATCCGGCTCCACATCAGCCGCACCGGCCGCTTGAACGCCTTGGAGGCACGCGCGGCCTCGATGGCGCCGTCGGAGAACAGCCGCCTGCCGAAGGAACCGCCCGCCTGCTGGACGTGCACGGTGACCTTGTTCTCGGGAAGGCCTAGTTCCTGCGCGATGTTCTGCTTCGCGAGGATCGGCACCTTCATCCCGGACCAGATGGTCGCGCTGTCCTCGCGGACGTCGGCGACCGCCGAGTTGGTCTCCAGCGGGGCGTGGCTGGCGAAGGCGAAGTCGAACTCGCCGTCGACGTACTGGGTCAGCAACGGCGGCACGACGAACGGGAGCGCCGCGGCCTGCAGCTTCTTCTTGATCGTCGCGTTGTTCTCCCCGTCGACGGTGCCGCCGTTCCAGCTGACGTCGAGGGCGTTCTTGCCGTCCAGCGCCTGGCCGAACGTCTCGGCCATCACCGCGACCCCGGTCTTGATGACCGCGATGTCGATGATGCCCGGCATGGCGCGGACGGCCGCCTCGTTGTTCACCTTCGCGACCGTGCCGTTGATCGTCGGCGGGCGGCGGACCATGACCGGCTTCGCGCCGGGGACGTCGAGGTCGAGGGTGTATTTCAGCTGCCCGGTGACCATCGCGCGGGCGTCCTTGCGCGATTGCGGCGTGCCGACCAGCTTGTGCGCGGACTCGGCCTTCGGGGTCGCGGTGAGCTTGCCGAGGTCGGCGCGGGCGGCGGGTTTGGCCAGCGAGCCGTAGTCCGCGCGGCGACCGTCGGGGGCGATCACCGCACCGTCCCTTGTGGACAGCCGGTCGGCCTTGGCGCCCCACTGCCTGGCGGCGGTCGCGACCAGGCGGGCGCGCGCGGCGGCCGCCGCGGTCCGCACCGGGGTGTAGAGCGAGCGCATCGTGTTGGAGCCACCGGTCAGCTGGTTGAACAGCAGCTCCGAGCGGGCGTCGGAGAGGACGACGTCGACCTGGTCGAGCGGGAGGTCCATTTCTTCGGCGACCAGCATCGCGTTCGCCGTGGTGATGCCCTGGCCGACCTCGGTCCGAGGCAGTTCCAGCCTGACTCGGCCGTCTTCGCGGACTTCGAGGACGAGCAGGTTGGCGGTGGGGGCGTTCGACAGGATCAGCACGTCGCCGAGGTCGAGGATCTCGGCCGGGCCCGGCGGGGTCGGGATGACGGCTTCGGCCTCTTCGGGCGCGACGGTGTCGATGCCGATCTTCGTGGCGATCGTGAGGGTGGGCGCGGCGACGAGGAAGGTCAGGAACCGGCGGCGGCCGAGGCCTCCGGGGTCCGGAGCCTCACTGCCGTGGCCCTCAGCGGTGGTGGGACTGGCCATCGGGAAGATCCCTTCGAGAGCGCGCGGAGCAGGCGGGGACCCTCGCGCGGCCTGGGGTTGGATGGCGACACGCTAGGCATCGGCATTCGGCCTAGTCAACGCGGAGTAGTCGTGTCGCCCCATCTGTGTGACAAGGTGACAGCGGAAGGGCTCAAATGTGTGACGCGCCACAGGCGGGCGTCAGATGGAGTCGCGCTCCCGGCCCGCTTCCAGCAGGTCTTCGCGGGCGCGCGCGACACGCGAGCGCACGGTGCCGACCGGGCAGCCGCAGATTTCGGCGGCCTCGGCGTACGAGAGGCCCAGCACCTGGGTGAGCACGAGGACCTCGCGCCGCTCCGGGTCGAGCCCGTCGAGCAGCATCCGCAGCTCCACGAGGTCTTCGAACCCGGCGACCCCCTCGGCCTGGCGGGCGCCGCGGCGTTCGGCGGTGGCCTCCCAGTCGACGTCGGCGAGCTTCGGGCGCGCCGAAGCCGCGCGGATGCGGTCGACCACCACGCGGCGCGCGATCGACAGGAGCCAGGTCCGCGAGGACGACCGGCCGGCGAACCGGCGCAGGCTGCCGAACGCGCGCAGGTACGTCTCCTGGGTGAGATCGTCGGCGGCGCCGACGTCGGCGAGGTGCGCGACGAAGCGCCAGACGTCCGCCTGGGTGGCACGCACCCAGTCCTCGAGCGCCCGCCGGTCGCCGCGGGCGGCGGCGAGGGCGAGCTCGGTCACCCGCTCGTCGTCGTGGTTGCGCGCCCCGGCCATACGAGAAACGTAGCAGCGTCGCGGGAACCGGGGCAGGCCCGCGCCCGACAAGTGAGACGTGAAGTGCGAGACCTGCCGCGAGGCCCTGTCGGCCCGGCTCGACGGCGAAACCGAACCCGCCCCGCCCGAGGTGGTCGACCGGCACGTGGCCGGTTGCGCCGCCTGCCGGTCGTGGCTTTCGCGCGCCGAGCGGATGCACCGGGCGATACTGCTGCGGCCCGCTCCCGCGGTCCCGGACCTCACCGCCGTCATCCTCGAACGCACCCCCGCCCCGCCGAGCGAGGGCTGGCCCGCCAGGATCGCGCTCGCGCTGGTCGCGATCGCGCAGCTCGGGCTCGCCTTCGCCCAGCTACTGGGCGTCGAAGACCACACCGCCGGCCACGGCACGGAATCCCTGATCGGGCACCTTTCCCACGAAAGCAGCGCGTGGAACCTCGCCGTCGGCGTCGGACTCGGCTGGGCGGCCGTCCGCACGAAGGCGGCGGCCGGTCAGCTGCCCGCGCTGACCGGTTTCGTCGCGCTGCTCCTGGCGCTGTCGGCGGGCGACCTCGTCACCGGGCAGGTGACCGCCGGACGCGTGCTCACCCACGGGCTGGTCGTCGCCGGACTGCTGCTGCTGTACGTGGTGAACCGTCAGCACCGGCTGCGCAACCGCCCCAGCCCGGCGACGACGGCCGATCACCCGGGCGCCTACAGCGCCGAAACCGATCATGAGACCGGCGAAACCCCCGAACGGCCCCGGCAGCACAGGGGATTCCGGCGGCCCGCGAGCCGCCACGTCGCCTGAAGGCGCCTGGTCTAGACCATTACCGGTCACTGGGAGCACGCGCCCGGATACCGGGTGAATCACGGTTTTTCGCGCGCGGCGTGCGCGATTCGCGGCGCGGACACGTTTATCGTCGCCTGGGACCACCGAATGTAAACCTTCTTGCCCATTTCGGGCCGGAGGCGGATAACTTTGGTGGAACACCTTGGTTCGACAGGAGGCGAAGCTCGTGGTTGGCGCAGAAAACCCACCCGTCGGCACCCCCGCCGGGATGCGGAAGATCAACCAGCGCGCCGTGCTGGACCTCCTGCGCCGCAGCGGCCCGGCGACGCGGCCCCAAGTCGCCAAGGACACCGGCCTTTCGAAACCCACGGTGAGCCAAGCGTTACTGGCGCTCGAAGCCGCCGGTCTCGCCAGGGCGACCGGGCACACCTCGACCGGCACCGGCCGGTCCGCCGTGCTCTACGAAGCGGATCCCACGGCGGGCTACGTCCTCGGTGTCGACATCGGACGCGAGCACCTCCGCGTCGCCGTCTCGGATCTCGGCCACACCGTGGTCGCCCGCCGTGACGAGCGGAACACCTCGCGTTCGGGCACCGCGCTCGTCAGCGCCGTCGGCACCCTCGCCTCGGCGACGGTGCGCGAAGCGGGACTGTCCCAGGCGGACATCGTCGTGCGGGTCCTCGGCTCCCCCGGCGTCGCCGACCCGGACAAACGCTGCTTCCGGCACGCGCCGAACCTGCCCGGCTGGGGCAAGGCGGGCCTGCTCGACGAACTCGAAGGGGTCCTCGGCCCGGACCTCATGGTCGAGAACGACGCGAACCTCACCGCCGTCGGCGAATGGGAACGCGGAGCCGCGCGCGGCGCGTCCGTGTTCGGCTGCATCACCATCGGCACCGGCGTCGGGATGGGCGTGATGGTCAACGGCCAGGTCTTCCGCGGCGCGACCGGCGCGGCGGGCGAGATCGGCTACCTGCCCTACGGCCAGTCGCACGCGGCGGGCGAGGGCGAGGACGCCCCTCCGGTCCGCGGCCACCTCGAAGAGGCGACGGCGGCACAGTCCGTCGTGCGCGGCGCGCGTGAACTCGGCCTCGGCACGGCGAAATCCGCCCGCGAGGTCTTCCGGCTCGCGCGCGACGGCGACGAGCTCGCCCTGCGTGCCGTCGAGGCGGAGGCCGACAGGCTCGCGTACACCGTGGCGTCGGTGGCGGCGGTGATCGACCCCGAGCTGATCGTGCTCGGCGGCGGGATCGGCACCGCGGCCGATCGGCTGCTCGACCCGATCGACCGCGCCCTGCGCTCGTTCACTCCCCTGGTCCCGGCGGTCGTCCAAGGCGAACTGGGCGACGACGGAGTGCTCACCGGCGCGATCAGCGTCGGGCTGCGCGCCGCCGAGGGCCTGGTGTTCGAACGCAAGGTCGGGGCGGCCTGAGGCATTACCTCCGCGGTAATCGACAGCGGGTGCACGCTGTTCCTATGACCACAGCCAAGAAGATCGTCCTCGACTGCTTCGAGAACATGTTCGTGCACAAGGACTTCGCCGCCGCGGGCAGGGACGTGCACCCGGATTTCGTCACCCACAGCCCGGGTTTCCCCTCCGGCCGTGACGCTTTCGTCGAAGCCATGCGGAATTCACCGCTGGCGGACGCGGAGGTCGCGGTGAAACGCGTGATCGCCGACGACGAGCACGTCGTCGTGCACCTGCACGTCGTCCGGCCGGGCGAGGAGCTCGGAGCCGCCATCGTCGACATCGTGCGCGTGGAAGACGGGCTCATCGTGGAGCACTGGGACGTCAAGCAGCCCGTGCCGCCGGGCGCCGAGATGTTCTAGGGCTTGATGATCAGGCAGGTGCTCGACGCCGTCGCGAGCACCTTGCCCTGCCCGTCGCGGAGGTCGCCCTCGGCGAACGCGACACGCGAACCGGCCTTCACGATCCAGCCGTGCGCGCGGATCTCCCCCACCGAACCGGAAATCGCGCGCAGGTAGTTCACCTTCAGCTCCACCGAGGTGTACCCGACGCCGGCGGGCAGGGTCGAGTGCACCGCGCACGCCACCGCCGAATCCAGCAGGGTCGCCGCGACCCCGCCGTGCACGGTCCCGATGGGGTTGTACAGCGACTCGTCCGGCGTCGCCGCGATCACGACGTCCCCCTCGGCCACGCTCACCCAGCGCATGCCGAAATGCGCCGAGATCGGCGCGGGCGGGATCCGGCCTTCGGCGATCCCGGTCAGGTAGTCGAGGCCGGACATTTCCCGGCCGAGCCGCGCGGTCGGCAGCGGATCCTGCCAGGTCACGGTCTTTTGCCTGGTCTGCCCGGTGACGTCGATGGTCATGGCTGCCTCCTAAGACGATCGTCCTAGGCTTTCCTAAGACGGTCGTCCTAGTCAAGGTCTATGCTGGGCACGTGTCCGACACCACCACTCGCGAGCGGATGATCTCGACCGCGATGACGCTCTTCCGCCGCGAGGGCTACCAGGCGACCTCGTGGCGGCGGCTGGTCGAGCAGGCAGGCACGCCGTGGGGGTCGGCGTACCACCACTTCCCCGGCGGCAAGGAGCAGCTCGCGGTCGCCGCGATCGAGCTCGGCACCGCCGTCGTGGCGAAGACGGTCCGCCGCGCTTTCGAGCGCAACGAGACGGTCGAAGACGCCGTGGCCTGGTGGTATCGCAAGGCGGGTGAAGCGCTGGCCGCCGACGACTACCGCGGTGGCTGCCCGCTCGCCACGATCACGCTGGAGATGGCGCACGCCTCCCCCGTCATCACCAAGGCGTGCCAGGACGCGTTCGCCGCCTGGCACAAGCTGCTCGTCGAACTGCTCGGCGAGGTCGAGGATCCCGAAGACGTCGCGGCGGCCATCATGAACAACCTCGAAGGCGCGTTGCTGGTGAGCCGGGTCCACCGGTCGCCGGAACCGCTGGAGCGGGCCGCGCGGCACGTCGCGCTCGTGGTCCGCGCCGCCTGAGAGCCGAGCGAGTACCGGCGAGCCCGGGTAGCGTTGCCAGACATGATCGGTCTGCCCGACACCATCACGGCCTGTCTCTTCGACCTCGACGGCGTGCTGACCGGAACCGCGGCCCAGCATCGCGAAGCGTGGAAGCGCACGTTCGACGAGTTCCTGCGCGCCCGCGACGGCGACGCGTTCTCGCCGTTCACCGACACCGACTACGCGGCCTACGTCGACGGAAGGCCGAGGGCCGACGGCGTCCGCACCTTCCTCACCTCACGCGGGATCGAGCTGCCCGAGGGAAACCCCGACGACGGCATCGACGCCGCCACCGTCAACGGCGTCGGGAACCGCAAGAACCAGCTGGTGCTGAAGATCATCGACGAGGAGGGCGTGACCCCGTACCCGGGTTCCGTCCGGTATCTGGAAGCGGCGAAGGCGGCCGGGCTGCGCATCGGCGTCGTCACTTCGTCGGCCAACGGCGCCAAGGTGCTCGACGCCGCAGACCTGACCAAGTTCGTCGAAGCGCGGATCGACGGGATCGTGATCGCCGAGCAGAACCTGCGCGGCAAGCCCGCCCCCGATTCCTTCCTCGCCGGCGCCGAGGCGTTCGGTGTCGCCCCGGCGAACGCGGCCGTCTTCGAGGACGCGCTCGCGGGTGTTCAGGCGGGCAAGGACGGCGGTTTCGGTTACGTGGTCGGGGTGAACCGCGCGCACCAGGCGGGCGAACTGCTCGCGCACGGTGCCGACGTCGTGGTGGACGACCTCGCCGAACTCCTGGAGGACCGCAAGTGAGCGAAGCGCTTTTCCGCGGCTACGAGGTCGCGCCCTGGGAGCTGCGCTGGCACGGGATGGACGTCGACGCGTTGCAGCGCACCGAATCGGCGTTCGCGGTGTCCAACGGGCACATCGGCCTGCGCGGCACGCTGGAGGAGGCGGAGCCGCGCGGCCTGCCGGGCACCTACCTCAACGGTTTCTACGAACAGCACGACCTTCCGTACGCGGAAACCGGTTACGGCTACCCCGAAGAAGGCCAGACGGTCGTCAACGTGACCGACGGCAAGATAATCCGGCTGCTGGTCGAGGACGAACCGCTCGACATGCGCTACGGCCAGGCCACCGAACACGACCGCGTGCTCGACTTCCGGAAGGGCACCCTCGCGCGCGACACCGTCTGGTCCTCGCCGACCGGGCGCCGCGTCCGGGTGAAGACCGAACGCCTGGTCTCGTTCACCCAGCGCGCCGTCGCCGCGATCCGGTACGAGGTCGAACCGCTCGACGACGATCTCCAACTGGTGGTGCAGTCCGATCTGCTGGCGAACGAGCCGATCGAGTCCGACACGCGCGATCCGCGGGTCGCGGCGGCCCTGGAATCGCCGCTGGTCGGCGAATATCACCACGCGGAGGCGTATCACGCGGTGCTGGTGCACCAGACCCGGCGATCCGGGCTGCGGATGGCCGCCGCGATGGACCACAAGATCGACGTCTCCGACGGCGTGCGCACGCATATCGAGGCCGAGGACGATCTCGCGCGGCTCACCATCGCCGTCGACGTGCCCAAGGGCGGACGGCTGCGGATCACCAAGTTCCTCGCCTACGGCTGGTCCGCGCAGCGTTCGGTGCCCGCCGTGCGCGCGCAGGTCGAGGCCGCGCTGGCCGGGGCCAGGCAGACCGGCTGGAAGGGACTGCTCGCCGAACAGAAGGCGTTCCTCGACGACTTCTGGGAGACCTCGGACATCGAGATCGACGGCGACCCCGAACTGCAGCAGGCCGTGCGGTTCGCGCTCTTCCATCTCCTGCAGGCCGGCGCCCGCGGTGAGACGAGGGCGTTGGCGGGCAAGGGTTTGACCGGCCCCGGCTACGACGGCCACGCGTTCTGGGACACCGAGACCTTCGTCCTGCCCGTGCTCACCTACAGCATCCCGGACGCCGCCCGCGACGCCCTGCGCTGGCGTCACTCCACTTTGGACAAAGCGCGGGAAAGGGCGGCGCAGCTGGGTTTACGCGGCGCCGCGTTCCCCTGGCGGTCCATCAACGGTGCCGAGTGTTCGGCGTACTGGCCGGCGGGCACGGCGGCGTTCCACGTCAGCGCGGACATCTCCGACGCCGTCGTGCGCTATCTCAACGCCACCGGCGACGACGAGTTCATGCGGACCTGTGGCGCGGAACTGCTCCTCGAAACCGCGCGGCTGTGGGTGTCGCTGGGGCATTTCGACCGGCGAGGCCGCTTCCGGATCGACGGTGTGACCGGGCCGGACGAGTACTCCGCGGTGGCGGACAACAACGTCTACACGAACCTGATGGCCCGCCGGAATCTCTTCTACGCCGCCGAAATCGTCGGCCAGCACGACGACATCGCCCGGCGGTTCGAGGTCGGAGAGGACGAGGTCGCGTTGTGGCGCGAGGCGGCCGACGCGATGCTGGTGCCCTACGACGAGGACCTCGGCGTCCATCCGCAGTCCGAAGGGTTCCTGGAGCACGACGAGTGGGATTTCGAGGCGACGGACCTGGATTTCTACCCGCTGCTGCTGAACTTCCCGTACTTCGACCTGTACCGCAAACAGGTGGTCAAACAGGCCGATCTGGTGCTCGCGCTGCACCTGTGCGGGGATTCCTTCACTCCCGAGGAGAAGGCTCGCGACTTCGCCTACTACGAGGCGATCACCGTGCGGGATTCCTCGCTGTCCGCGGGAACGCAGGCCGTGGTGGCGGCCGAGGTCGGACATCTCGACCTGGCTTACGACTACCTCGCCGAGGCGGCGCTGACCGACCTGCACGACGTGCACAACAACGTCCGCAACGGCCTGCACCTGGCGTCGCTCGCGGGCGCCTGGCAGGGCACCGTCGCCGGGTTCGGCGGGCTGCGCGACCACGGCGGACGGCTTACCTTCGCGCCGAGGCTGCCGCCCCAGCTGCGGCGGATCGCGTTCCGGCTGACCTTCCGCGGCACCCGGTTCCAGGTCGAGATCGACGGCGAGGGCGCGACGTACCACGTGATCACCGGGGAACCGCTGGAACTGGCGCACCACGGCGAGACGTTCACCGTGACCACCGAACCGGTGCGGCTGCCCATCCCGGCGATCGATCCGGGGCCGGCGCCGACTCAGCCCGCGGGCCGCGCTCCGGCGCGACGGCAGCCGAAGGACGCGTGATACCGGTCAGTCCGGGGGTTCGATCGGCGCCTCGCCGCCGCCCGGCACGTCGTCGACCTCCTTGGTGCCGTGCGGCCCGATGTCACGGTTGGGCGCGCTCGGCACGTCGGTCTTCGGCTGGATCCCGCGGAGGTCGTCGAGGTCTTCTTCGTCGTCCTGCCCGAAGCTCTTCTTGCTTTCCCTCATGTGTCCGGGGTACCCGCTCGCGGCCGGATGCGCCAGTCCTCAGGCGGCTTTCGCCGGTTTGCCGTCCAGCGTGACCAGCCCGTCGAGCATGCCGAGCAGCAGCCCGTCCCTGGTGGACCACGGGCAGATGGCGACCTGACCACCCGAAAGCGTCAGCAACGCCTCGGCGACGATCGCGCCCGCGAGCGCCTGATGGGAGCGCTGCCGCGAGATGCCCGGCAGTTCGGCGCGGCGTTTCGCGGGCAGCTTCGCCAGCCGCGGGATCCACGCGCGGAGATCGTCGAGGTGCAGTTCCCTGGAGCGGGACGGCCGGTCGCCGGCGAGCCGGGCGAGTTGCCGCAGCACCTTGGAGCAGCCGACGGCGCGATGGTCGCGGATATGCGGCAGGACGTCCTGCATCGCGTCGCGGACCTCGTCGAGCACGTGTTCCCGCATCGCCCGCACGACCTTGGGCGACGGGCATTCGGTGGCGAACCAGTCCCGGGTCAGCGAGCGCGCGCCGAGCGGCAGGGAATGCGCGAACCCGGCTTCCTCGGCGTCTCCCGCGGCGAGTTCGACGGTCCCGCCGCCGATGTCGAGCACGAGCAGCCGCCCGGCGGAGGCGCCGTACCAGCGGCGCGCGCCGACGTACGCCAGCTCGGCCTCGCGGCGGCCGGTGAGGAAGCGCAGTTTGACCCCGGTGGCCTTCGCGACGTCGCAGACGACCTGCTTCACATTGGCCGCGTCGCGGATCGACGACGTGGCGAGCGGGTACACGTTCTCGACGCCGTGCTTGGCGGCGATGGTCATCCCCGCCTCGACCGCGGAGGAGACCGCGTCGATGCCACGCCGGGTCAGGTTCCCGTCATCGTCGAGTTCCCGGTCCAGCCGCAGCCGCGTCTGATGGCTCAGCGCGGGATCGAGTGGCGAACCACCCTTGGCCAGGACGACCAGCCGTGCACTGAACGACCCGACGTCCAGGACCGCGGCGGACGGCTCGCCGATCTGCTTGCGCACGCGAGGCACCTCACCTTCGTCGCGAACGGATTCCCCCGAGGTCTCGCTTTCACTCCTGATAATGGCGGATTTTCCCGCCGTTCAGGCGTGATTCACGTTCTCTTTCCACCGGGAGGCCGTTTTTTGACCACGAAGGGGTTACACCGGCGCAGGTCAAGTATACCGTATCGATACAGGTGAGAGGTTCACCTCCCCCTGCGCGCCTAGTCGATGAGTTCGCGGAGCTTCGAAACTTGCGCGACACGGGCGTCGCGCCCGGGCAGCAGCGGGTTGACCACCAGCGTGGTCGCACCGGCCTCGCGGAAGGCGGCCAGCCGCTCCTTGACGTAACCCTCGGGACCGATCAGCGAGATCGCCCTGATCAATTCCTTCGGCACCGCCGCGGCGGCCTCTTCCTTCTTGCCGTCCAGGTAGAGGTCCTGGATGAGCTTCGCTTCGGCTTCGTAGCCGTACCGCTGAGCGAGACTGTTGTAGAAGTTCTTGCCGCGCGCGCCCATCCCGCCGATGTAGAGCGCCAGCATGCCGCGAAGGTGGTCCAGCATCCCTTCGACGTCGTCACCGATCGCCAGCGCGGTGCCGACGAAGGTGTCCAGCTCGCCCAGCGACGGGTCGCGCTTCGCCTTGCCCTCGGCCAGCGACGCGCCCCAGACGTCCGCGGCCTTCTCGGGGTGGAAGAAGATCGGCTCCCAGCCCTCGGCGAGTTCGGCGGTGAGCGCGACGTTCTTCGGGCCGATCGACGCCAGCAGGATCGGGATCCGCTCGCGCACCGGGTGGTTGATCAGCTTCAGCGGCTTGCCGAGCCCCGTGCCCTGCTCGGGCGGCAGCGGGATCGAGTAGTGCGTACCGGAGTGCACCACCTTCTCCCGCCGCCACACCTGACGGCAGATGTCGATGATCTCGCGCGTGCGCCCGAGCGGCGCGTCGTACTTCACGCCGTGGAAACCCTCGATGACCTGCGGACCGGAGGCGCCGATGCCGAGCGTGAACCGGCCGTCGGACACGAAGTCGAGCCCGGCGGCGGTCATCGCGGTCAGCGTCGGCGTCCGCGTGTAGATCTGGAAGATGCCCGACGCGATCTGGACGCGATCGGTCTTCGCCGCGACGTAGCCGAGCTGGCTGACCGCGTCGAACGAATAGGCCTCGGGGACGAAGACGATGTCCAGCCCGGCCTTCTCCAGTTCGACGATGTCGGCCACGCTCTCGGCGAACCCGCCGGCGTAGCTGATCGCGGTCCCGATCCTCATCCGCATCTCCTCATCGAGTTACTGAGCGCTCGCTTAGCGACAGTATGCGCCGGGAGCGCGTACTTCGCGTGTGTTCCGGCTCACTGCGCGGCCACCCAGCCCTTCACCACGTCGTCCAGCACCGCCAGCGGCAGGATCCCGTTGCTCAGCACGACCTCGTGGAAGCCCTTGATGTCGAACCGGTCCCCGAGCGCGGCCTCGGCCTCGGCGCGGATCCGTTCGATCTCCAGGCGTCCCACCATGTACGACAGCGCCTGCCCGGGGACGGCGGCGTAGCGGTCGATCTCGGCCTCGATCTCCACCCTGGCCATCGGCGTGTTCTCGGCCAGGTAGTCGACGGCCTGCTGACGGCTCCAGCCGAGCGCGTGCATCCCGGTGTCGACGACCAGCCGTCCGGCGCGCATCGAATCCTGGGTGAGCATGCCGAACCTGGTCAGGTCGCTCGAGTACAGGCCCATCTCGTCGGCGAGGCGCTCCGAGTAGAGACCCCAGCCTTCGACGTAGGCGTTGACGTCGGCGTGCCCGCGCAACATGGGCAGGCCCTTGAGCTTGTGCGCGATGCAGATCTGGAAGTGGTGCCCCGGAACGGCTTCGTGGAAGGCGATCGCCTCGCTCGTGTGCTTCGGGCGCTGCTCGGCCTCGTAGGTGTTCGCGTAGTAGGTGCCCGGCCGCGAACCGTCGAGCGCCGCCTCGATGTAGTACGCCAGCGTGCCGCCGGGCGCCTCCGCGGGCGGAACCGGCTCGACCTGGCACCGCTCCTCGGGCACGGTCGAGAACCACTCCGGCGCGACGGCTTCGGCGCGGGTGATGGCGTCACGCGCGGCGTCGAGCAGTTCGTCGCCGTCTCGCCAGCGCAGCGCCGGGTCGGTGCGCAGCCGTTCGAAGATCTCGTCGAGATCCTTGGTGCCGAAGATCTTCTCGCCCAGCTCGCGGTACTGGTCGGCCAGTTTCGCGATCATGTCGAGGCCGGTGTCGTGCAGATCCCGCGCGGTGCGCTCGGTGGACGTGTGCGCCCGGATCAGCGCGGCGTACTTCTCCTGCCCGCCGGGAAGCGCGCAGAGACCCGGCTCGGTTTCGGGCTTCGCCACGGGACGCAGCTCGTCGGCGAGGAAATCGCGATACCGCTTGTAGGCGGGCCGGACGACCTCGGCGAGCAGCTGGTCACGTTCGGCCTCGTAGCCGTCCACGGAAACGGACGCGGTGAGCGCCAGCGGATCCCCCGCCTCGTCGCCGAGATAGCGCTCCACGTAAGCGATCCCGCCTTCGACGAGGAAGCCGGGCGGGACGAGCCCGTCGGCCGCGGCCGCGCGCTGGCGCACGATCAGGGCGTCGAGGTAGGCGCCCAGGCCTTCCAGCCGCTTCAGGTAACCGCGGACCTTTTCCTCGTCGTTCAGCGACAGCACCGAAAGTTCGTTGAGCATGAACAGCGCGGGCGAGGCGAGCCCATCGCTGACCGAGAACTCCGAGGCCCGCGAATCGATGACGTCGACCATCGCCTTCGCCTGCTGGATCACGACCTCGCGGGTGACCGCCTCGGCCGGGGAAAGTCCTTCGGTGGCAAGGGCTTCGGCCCGTTCGGCGATGGCGACCGCCGACGCACGCTGTGCGGCCGCGGCCTCCGCGCTCGGGTCGGGCAACGCGCCTTCGTCGCCGGGGAGGCCGAGCAGCGAGCGCCACAGCGGAAGCTCCTCGAACTTGAGCTCCATCAGCTCCTCGGCGAGGCCGTTCGGGGTGTCGCCGTGGCCCTTCACCCAGTCGCGGACCACGCCGTCCAGCACCGAAAGCGGCAGCGACCCGCCGCCGAGCACGACGTCGTGGAAGGCCTTGATGTCGAACCGGCTGCCCAGCGTCAGCTCGGCCGCGGCGCGGATGCGCTGGATCTCCAGCCGTCCCACCATGTACGACAGCGCCTGGCCGGGGAAGGCGATGTACCGGTCCACTTCGGACTCGATCTCCACGAGCGCCATCGGCGTGTTCTCGGTGAGGAAGTCGATGGCCTGGCGGCGGCTCCAGCCCAGCGCGTGCAGCCCGGTGTCGACGACCAGCCGTCCGGCACGCATCGAATCCATGGTCAGCATGCCGAGCTTCGCGACGTCGTCGGAGTACAGGCCCATTTCGTCGGCAAGGCGCTCGGTGTACAGGCCCCAGCCCTCGGCGTACGCGGTGAAGTCACCGACGCGGCGGAGCAACGGGAGCTCGGTGAGGCCCTGCGCGAGGCTCAGCTGGAAGTGGTGGCCGGGGATGGCCTCGTGGAAGGCCGTCGCCTCGGCCGCGTGCCGGAACCGCTCCTCCGCCTTGTGGGTGTTGGCGAAGTAGATACCCGGCCGGGAGCCGTCGACGGCGGCCCACATGTAGTACGCGGCGGGCGCGCCGGGCGCGGATTCGGCGGGTACCGGCTCGACCGTCCACGGCTGCGGCGGGATCCGGCCGAACCAGTTCGGCGCCTCGGCCTCGGCCCTGGTGATGGCCGCGCGGGCGGAGTCGAGCATCTCCTCGGCGCTGGACCAGCGCAGGTCCGGGTCGCTGCGGAGCTTGCTGAAGATCTCCTGCAGGTCGCTGGTGCCGAAGACCCGTGAGCCGTACTCGCGGTACTCGTCGGCGAGGCCGGCGATCACGTCGAGACCGGTCTGGTGCAGCTCCCGCGGGGTGCGGACGGTCGTGGTGTGCATCTCGGCGAGCAGGGCGTAGAGGCGCTCGCCGTCGGGCAGCCAGCAGACGCCGGGCTTGTCCTCGGGACGGCCGTGCGGGGCGATCTCCTTCGCGAGCACCTCCCGGTACTCGGCGATCGCGGGACGGACGACGTCGCGCAGCAGTTCGGCGCGGCGGGTCTCGAAGCCCTCGTCGGGCGCGGGCTGGCGCAGCAGCGGATCGGCCGAGGGGTCGGCGAGATGCCGGTCGAGGTACGCGACGGCGGCGTCGACCAGGTAGGCGACCGGGACCAGGCCGCGGGCGACGCCGTCCCGGTGCCGCTGCGCGGCCTGCCGCAGGTACTCCGGGATCGCGGCGATCCGCCCGAGGTGGGCGTCGGCCTGCGCGCCCGTCCCGACCGACATCATCGGCAGCACGGTGAGCACCTCGGCGGCTGGCGAGATGAACAGGTCGCTGATGGTGAACTCGACGAACCGCGAGTCCAGCAGGGCGATCCTCGCCCGCGCCATCGCGATCAGGACGTCACGGGTGGTCTTCTCCTCCGCGCTCAACCCGTCGGTGGCGAGTGCCTCGGCCCGCTCGGCGAGCCCGGCAAGCCGCGCGCGGAAAGCGTCTCCCGCGGCCTCGCTGAGATCGGTGAGGCCGGTCGATTCCGGACGGAAGCCCTGCAAAGCGGGCATGACCGGCTCGGCGTCGAAGAGGGCTTCGACGAACTCGTCGGCGAGGGCGGAGACTTGGCTCATGTTTGCTTTCCCCAGTGGTCGATGGAGGCGGTATCCCCGACCCTAATGGAGAGCGAGTACTACCGAAGCCGGGTTTTGCCGCGCTCGGGCGGCCTCTCCCCGCGGCGCCGGAGGCGAGACGGTAGCGTTCCCGGACGTGGCCGTGACCGATCCCGTGGACATCCGCCTGCTCGCCGCCCTCGCGGACCTGGGCAAGGCGGCCGTACACGAACTCGCGGCGAAGGTCGGGATGGATCCACGCGAGGTCGCGTACCGCCTGGTGGCCCTCTCGGGCAGCGGGTTGCCGCTGCTCGTGGGTGTGGAGAGCGACCCGAACGGGCTGCGGGCCGCCATCTCGAGCGCCCCGCCCTCCTGGGCGCAGCAGCCCCCGCAACAGCCTCAGCGTCCGCCGGGGCACTCCGGGCCGCACAACATCCAGGGCACGCCCTCGGGTCCGTACAACGTCCAGGGGACGCCTTCGGGCGCGTACAACGTGCACGGCACGCCGTCGGGCCGCTACCCCGGTCCGCCGTCGGCCCCGGTGCGCCAGCCGATGGCGCCGCCGCAGCCCCCGCCGCGTCCGCCCGCCCCGCCGCAGCAGCAGTTCGCCCCGCCGCCGATGACGCCCGCCGACCCGGTGATGAGCACCTGGGGCGTCCCCCAGACCGCCTCGTGGGCACGCGGCGACGAGCAGCAGGTGACCCCGCAGGCCGCCCCGGAGGGCAAGAAGGGCCGGACCGGCGACGTGATGGAGACCCAGGGCCTGGAAGGCGAGCAGCTCACCGTCCAGCTGCTCGAGGTCCAGGACCCGGCGGACTACCTGTTCAGCGCGGCGGGCTACTCGCTGGAGGCCGGGGAACGGTCGGTCGTGGTGCACACCGAGATCACCAACCGCGGCAACATCCCGTTCGTGTCGCTTCCGGACAACTACCTCGAACTGCTCACCGCGGACGGCAAGCCGATCGCGAAGGCGCCGGTCTCGCTGACGTCGCGGCCGCCGCACAAGATCGGCGTCCGGCCCGGCGAGACCCTCGGCGGGCACACCGTCTACGTGCTGCCGGACGCCACCCGCGTGGTCGCCGTGCGCTGGTCGCCGCGGCCGGAACCGGACGAGCGCACGCTGACCTGGTCGATCGAGGACTGACGCGCCCGCTGTCTCCGCATTTAGAGGACTAAATGCGGCTCTTCAGGACGCAATGAGGCAACGGTAGTGAAGGCCTCCTTTCCTACCCTCAGGGTTGTGAAGGAGGCCTTCACGGCCCGCCGATCGCCTTAACGGTCACGGAAGAACCACACGCCACAACGGTTGCGCGTGAAGGACCCCTTCACGCGGCTCAGCCGAGGGAACTCGACCTTCGCGACTCCCCGGATGTCATGAAAGGGTCGTTCAGGACATATTTCGTCCTGAACGACCCTTTCATGACATCCAGCACCCCCTCAAGTACGTGAAGGACCCCTTCACTGCGCTAGACGCAATGAAGGGGTCCTTCACGTATCCGTCCCGCATTCAGAGGACTAAATGCGGCGAGGGGCTAGTTCTCGTCCTGCAGGATCCGCAGCGCGTTCGCCAGGTCGTCCGGGTACTCCGACTCGAACTCGACCCAGCGCCCGTCGGCCGGGTGCGCGAAGGCGAGCGTCTTCGCGTGCAGCCACTGCCGCGAAAGCCCGAGCTTGCGCGCCAGCACGGGGTCGGCGCCGTAGGTCAGGTCACCGACGCACGGGTGCTTGAGCGCCGAGAAGTGCACGCGGATCTGGTGCGTGCGGCCGGTCTCCAGCTTGATCTGCGCCAGCGAAGCGGCACGGAAGGCCTCGACGACCTCGTAATGCGTGACGCTCGGCCGCCCGCCCTGGACGACGGCGAACTTGTAGTCGTGCCGGGGGTGCCGGTCGATCGGCGCGTCGATGGTGCCGCGCGTCGGGTCCGGGTGGCCCTGCACGATGGCGTGGTAGCCCTTGTCGACGGTGCGTTCCTTGAACGCCCGCTTCAGCACGGTGTACGCGTGCTCGCTCTTCGCCACGACCATCACGCCGGTCGTGCCGGCGTCCAGCCGGTGCACGACACCCTGGCGTTCGGCCGCGCCCGAGGTCGCGATGCGCAGCCCGGCGGCGGCGAGCCCGCCGACGACGGTCGGCCCGGTCCAGCCGGGGCTCGGGTGCACGGCGACGCCGACCGGCTTCGAGATCACCACGATGTCGTCATCGTCGTGCAGGATCTTCATGCCCTCGACAGGCTCCGCGACGACCTCGACCGCCGACGCCGGATCGGGCAGCGTCACTTCGAGCAGCCCGCCGGCGGTCAGCCGGTCCGACTTCCCGGCGGGCCTGCCGTCGAGGAGGATCTCGCCGGATTCGGCCAGTTCCGCCACGACGGTGCGGGAGAGTCCCAGCAGCTTCGCCAGCCCCGCGTCGACGCGCATTCCGTCGAGCCCGTCGGGGACGGGCAGCATGCGCGCGCTCATTCGGTCGCCGCCTTCTTCTTGTCCTTTGTGGATGTTCCGTCGTAGTCCTTGCCCAGCAAGGAAAGAACCACGATGAGCACACCGCCGACGCAGATCGCGGAGTCGGCGACGTTGAAGATCGCCCAGCCCTGCCCGTTCGGCGCGAAGGCGGAGATCATGTCGACCACGTGCCCCTGCAGGGGGCCGGGGGCGCGGAAGATCCGGTCGGTCAGGTTGCCGAGCGCGCCGGCCAGCACGAGGCCGAGGCCGATCGCCCAGCCGACCGAGCGCAGGCGCCGGGACAGCCAGACGATGGCGATCACGACGGCGATCGCGACCAGCGCGAGCACCCAGGTCAGCCCGGTCGCCATCGAGAAGGCGGCACCGGGGTTGCGCACCAGCTGGAAGTACACGAGCCCGCCGAGGAACTCGACCGGCTGTTTGCCCTCCAGCGTGGACACGGCGATCTGCTTGGTGAGGAGGTCGATCCCCCACAGCACCGCGGCGACGGCGAACACCACGGCGACGCGCTTCTTGGGCAGCGGCGGCGACGGTGGCGCCGTTTCGGGCTCTGTACTCACTCCCCCATTGTCCACTGAGCGTGTTCAGGCCTCCTCGGCGGCCGCCTTCGGCCTGCTCAGCAGGGCCGCGAACGCCCCGGCGAGCGCGACCAGCGACGACAGCACCAGCGCGAGCTGTCCTCGTGCGGGCACGACCGCGCAGAGCATGAAAGCCGCGGCCACGGCCAGCACCAGCACGCTGCGGTCCAGCCAGGCGAGCAGGACCAGGCCGATCGTCAGCAGGATCGCGCTCCGGGTGTCCCCGCCGAGGTCGAACTCCCAGTAGCCGACCAGGTCGGCCAGTGCGATGGCGACCAGGCCGCCGAGCGCGATCGCGGCGACCTTCCACCACCGCATGGTCTTCGTCCGAAGGGTGTAAAAGAGCACTGTGCCGAGGTAGACCGCGAACACGGCGAACAGCCAGCCGTCGTTCCGGCCTGCGATGTCGAACGACGTGTCCAGCGCGGCCGCGGTTTCGCGGCTCATCTCGACGCCGTGCAAGCTCACGTACCCGAACGAATGTCGTTCACCGGCGGGCGCGTAAGCGAACCAGCCCCCGGAGCGGATCCCGCCCAGCGAAAAGGCCACCACGGCCAGCTGGGCGAATCCCAGTAACGCCAGCGGAAACCAGTAACGCGGTCGTTCGTTCCCCATGCGGGGTGAGGGTAGTGGGTCAGGCGCAGAACGGGGGCAGTTCGCGCGGATCGTTTTCCGGCACCCAGCGGCCTTCCGGCTTCTCGTACTGCCAGCGCGCGCCGCGGGCGACGATCTGGCGCAGCGCCAGCACGATCCGGTCCACGTGCTCGGTGGTGCTGCCGAGGCCGAGGCTCACGCGCACGGCCTGCTGCCCCGTCGAACCGGCCACGGCGATCAGCCGCTTCGTCGCCACGTGCGCGCAGAACGCGCCGTCCCGCACGCCGATTCCGTACTCCGCCGAAAGGACCGCGGCGAGCCAGCCCGGGTCGAAACCGTCGACGACGAAGCTGAGCGTGCCGACCCGGTCGACCGGCGCGTCGAACAAGCGCAGTTCGGCGAAGCCGGGGATGGCGGCGAGGCCGCGACGCAGGCGCGCCAGCAGTTCCTCTTCGTGGGCGACGATGCCGTCCCAGTTCGCGGCCAGCGTCTCGCAGGCGACTCCGAGCGCGTAGACGCCGACAGTGTTGGGAGAACCGGCTTCGTGCCGCTCAGGTCCGGAATTCCAGACCACGGAGTCACGGCTGACGAGCTTCGTCGCGCCGCCGCCGGCGAGGTACGGCTGAGCCGCGCGCAGCCAGTCCGCGCGGCCGATCAGCGCGCCGGCGCCGAAAGGCGCGTACAGCTTGTGGCCCGACAGCGCGACGTAGTCGACGTCGAGTTCGCGCACCGAGATCTTCCGGTGCGGCGCGAGCTGCGCCGCGTCGAGCGCGATCCGGGCGCCGTGCCGCCGCGCGACGGCCGCGATCTCCTTGACCGGCAACAGTTCCCCGGTCACGTTGGACGCGCCGGTGAGCACCACCAGCCGCGGCCCCTGCGGGCAGTCCGCGAGCGCTTCGTCCACAGCGGACACCGCGGCGAGGCGGGTGCGCGGCGTCTCGATCCGGCGGACGTTCGGGCCCTTCCACGGAAGCAGCGCGGCGTGGTGCTCGGTGTCGAACACGACGACCGACGTGTGCTTCGGCAGACTGCGCGCGAGAAGATTGAAGGAATCGGTGGTGTTGCGGGTGAACACGACGGTGTCGGTCGATCGCGCGTCGACGAAGTCCCGCAGGATTCCGCGTGTGCGCTCGTAGAGCTTGGTGGAGACCTGCGAGGCGAACCCCGCGCCGCGGTGCACGCTGGCGTACCAGGGCAGGAACTCGTCGACCGCGGACCGCACCTTGTCCAGACAGGGCGCGCTCGCCGCGTGATCGAGGTTGGCGTAGCCGATGTCGCCGCCGGTGACCAGCGGAACCCGCAGATCGGCGCAGGCGACCGCCGGGATTTCGTGCGTGGCAACGGTTTCAGCAGGGGTGCTGGTGCGTTCGAGAGCGAGGGTCATCGTCATCCTCCGGGCCAGGGGACCCGCCGAGGATCCCGCGCTTGCCCGTCGCACCGCGCGACGAGCCAGGTCCTCACCCGGGGCACCCCACCGCGGAAGGAGGGTTGCCGGTCAGCTAGCCGGGGCTTGACGCTGACACTCGTGACCTACGGACGAAGTTAGCGGATGGGCGGCCGATCGAGCCAGCCCTCGTCCGCATCTTGAGACGCCGCTCACGTGCCCGGTGAGCGGGAAACACCGTTGCCCGGCGCCGCGCCGCGCCGGGCAACGGCAGGTCAGACCCGGAATCGGCCGGGCAGCCCGATGGTCGCGCGGGAGGAGAGTTCGGTCGCGGTACCCGAGTACTGATCGGTCCCCGCGGTGAACTGCCAGCCGCCGAAGGTCTTGCCGTCGACCGCCTCGCCGTAGGCTTCGGCGACCTTGGTCGAGACCTCGTCGTAGGACTTGCCGTCCCAGTTGCCCGCGCCGACCCCGAAGTCGCGCGAGTCGCCGCCCTGGGCGGCGGCCGTGGGCAGGGTCCACAAGGTGAAGTGCACGTGGGCGCCGGTGCTGCTGCCACCGCAGGGCAGCGCGTTGCCGGTCCGGCCGAGTGCGTCGCCCGGCTCGACCTTCTGGCCGTCGGTGACCGAAATGTTCTCCATGTGGTAGTAGCCGGTGCGCCAGCCGCCGTCGTGGTCGACGGTCACCCAGTCGCCGCCGGAGCAGTGCTGGATCCGGACGGTGCCCGCCAGCGGGGCGCGAACGGTCTTGTCGCCGGGGCTGAAGTCGATGGCGTTCTTCACGCCGGAGTTCCCGTTGTCCGAGTGGATGCCCGCCGAGTAGACCGATTGGCCCGTGTCGAAGGGCAGCCCGAACGCGGGAAAGGCACCGGCCGCTGTCGCCGTCGGGGCCGCGAGAACCACCCCGACAAGGGTCGCGGCGACCCCCAGACCGGCGAACCGCGCACGAAGTTTCGTCACCTTGCGTACTCCTTACCCCGCGACACTCACCCATTCGATGGAGTCGATTGCGGGGAAAGTAATCCAAAGGGAGTACGAAAGGGAAGAATTTTCTGAGATCAACCGACGAACAGCTGGTGCCGGTTCGTGATCTACTGGCCGGATTCGCCCTTCCACCTGGCCAGGCGGCCGGCGCGGTCGACCGCCCGCAGGCGTCGTTCGGCCGCGTCGCGGGCTTCGGCGGTGGTCACGACGAGTAACTGGTCGCGTTCCTGCAGCCGGGTGTTCTTGTTCGGCGTGAAGCCGGTGCCGTCGCGGACGAGGAGGCTGATCGTCGCCCCCACCGGCAGCCGCAGCTCGGCCAGGTAGACACCGTGCATCTTCGATCCGGTGTTGATCCGGACCTGCAGGAGCTCGGCGCCCATCTCGTCGAGCGGCGCGGAGTCGACATCGATCTCGTGTGCTTCGGCGTGCTGGGCCAGCCCGAGCGCTCGCGCGAGCGGCGTCAGCGTCGCCCCCTGGAGCAGCGTCAGCACGATGACCAGCACGAACACCGCGTCGACCAGTTCCTGCGCGCCGGGCACCCCGGACGACAGCGGGATCAGCGCGAGCACGATCGGGACCGCGCCGCGCAGCCCGGCCCAGGACAGGAACACCTGTTCCCGCCAGGGGATCTTGAACGGCAGCGCCGACAGGAGCACCGACAGCGGGCGCGCCAGCAGCAACACGACCGCGCCCGCGACCAGGCCCTGGACCAGGCTTTCGAAGATCCTGCTCGGCGAGGCGAACAGGCCGAGCAGCACGAACAGGCCGATCTGCGCGAGCCAGCCGAGCCCTTCGGCGAAGGAGAGCGTGTCCGATCGGTGCGGCAGCTTCGAATTCCCCAGCACCAGGGCCGCGACGTAGGTGGCGAGCAGCCCCGACGCGTGGGCGAGCTGCCCGCTCGAGTACGCCACGACGCACACCGCGACCGTGGCCAGCGGGTACAGGCCGGTGGCGGGAAGCGCCGCCCGGCGCAGCGCGAACGCCCCGCCCCAGCCGAAGGCCAGGCCGATCACCAGGCCGGCGGCGAGTTCGTAGACCACCAGCAGCGGCAGCGACCAGTCGATGGTCGCCCCCTCGGCGAGGACGACGACCGCGATGTAGGCCGGGGCGTCGTTGATACCGGACTCGATCTCCAGCGCGCCCACGAGCCGCTTCCCGATCCCCGCCGATCTCAGCACGGAGAAGACCGCGGCGGCGTCGGTGGAGGCGAGTACCGCGCCCCACAGCAACGCCATCCGCCAGTCCAGGCCCAGCAGCCAGTGCAAGGCCGCGCCGGTGACCGCGATGCTCACCGCGACGGCCACTGTGGACAGTGCGATTCCGATGCCCAGCGAGGGTTTCACGGCCGTCCACCGGGTGGTGAGGCCACCTTCGGACAGGATCATCACCAGCGCGGCGAGGCCGAGCGACTGGGTGAGCTCGGGGTTGTCGTACTGGATGCCGAACCCGGCTTCGCCGAGCAGGACCCCCATCCCCAGGTACAGCAGCAGCGAAGGAAGGCCGACCCGGATCGACACCCGGACGGCGATCACGGCGACAAGAAGCACCGCGCCACCGGTACCGAGGATGAGCGGGAGCTGCTCCATGTCGCCTCCCGTTCCGGTCGCCGTGAGGGCTCCAGAATAGTGAGGCGGTGATCGTCACACGTTCGTGTACCGGTCGAAAAGTGTCCGGATAACCTGTGTTACAGACTGTCCATTAGGGACTGCGCAGGGCCACCAGGTCGACACCGAGTTCGGCGAACGGTTCTTCCGCCGCGGGCAGGACTTTCACCGCGCGGTTACCCTCCCGGGACAACCAGCCGGCGCTCACTCCGTGAGACAGTAACGCCGCGGCGACCCGGCCAGCCAAATGATCACGGCGCACTGTCCAATCCAGACAGTCACGCAGCATCGGACGGCGGCCGTCGTCGATCTCCACCCCGAGCCCGTCGAGCACCTCGCGCCCGCGGCCGGTCAGCGTCAGTCCGCCGGCGTCGTCGATCAGCCCGGTGGCGAGCATCCCGTCCCGCAGTGCCACACCGACCGTCCCGGCGAGGTGGTCGTAGCAGGTCCTGGCGAACTCCAGCCGCTTCACGCGCACCGAAGACCGCAGTCCCTTCACCGGCCGGTGCTCGGCGTGCTGCGCCAAATGCTCGATCAGCTCCGCCACCCGGGGGTCGGCTATCCGGACGTAACTGTGCCTCCCCTGTTTGACCCGCACGACGAACCCGGCGTCGGTCAGCTTCGTCACGTGCTCACTCGCCGTCGACGCGGCCACTTCGGCCGCACCCGCCAACTCGGTCACCGTCCAGGCGCGCCCGTCGAGCAGCGCGAGGCACATCGACGCGCGGCTCGGATCGGCGAGCACGGCCGCGACCTCGGCCAGTGCGATCGTTTCCATGCCTTCACCGTAGAAGACGCACGGTTCGGCGGCGGCCGAAGCGTCAGCCCGCCAGGAACTTCGCCGCCAGCTGGACCGCGGGTTTGGAGTCGTTGGAACCTTCGAGCATGACGGCGAAGGCGACGTCGCCGCGATAGCCGACGAACCAGCCGTTGGCGTCGGCGCCCGAGCCGAACTGCGCCGTACCGGTCTTTCCGAAGACGGCTCCGCTACCCTTCAACGCTTTCGCGGTCCCCGTCGTGCAGACCTCGCGCATCATCGCGCGGACCTGGTTCAGCACCCCGGCAGGCGGAGCCTGGTACCCGGCGTTGACCTTGGTCTCGAGCCCCTGCCACAGCTTCGGCACGACCGGCTTCCCGGCCGCGACCGTCGCGGCCATGAGCGCCGCGCCCAGCGGGCTGACCTGCACCCTGCCCTGGCCGATGCCGGCCTCGACCTGCTCGTCACCGCTGCCCGACGCCTCCACCTTCCCGGCCTCCGTCGCCAGTCCGGGGATCTCGAAGTCGGCGTTGAGGCCGAGCTGGCTCGCGGCCTTCGCGAGGCCGTCCGCGGGCAGCTGCCCGGCGAGCCGCCCGAAGGTCGTGTTGCACGACGCGGCGAACGCCGTCTTCAGCGAGACGGTCCCCAGGTCGAACCCGTTGTCGTTCTTGAGCGTGCGGGTCCCGATCTGCTCGCTGCCCGGGCAGGGCAACGGAGAGTCGGCGGAGACCCCGCCCTGCTGCAGCGCCGCGGTCGCCGTGGCGATCTTGAAGGCCGAACCCGGCGAGTACAGGCCGTTGAGCGCCTTCGGCTGGTTCCCGGCGGCGCCGTTCTGCGCGACCGCCAGCAGCTCGCCCGAGGTCTTCATCGCGACGATGATCGCCGGTCCCGCGAAGCCGTCGACGGCCTTCTGAGCGGCGTTCTGGGACGCCACGCTCAAGGTCGAAACCAGCGGCTTGTCCGTCTCGGCCGCCTGTCCGAAGAGTGTCTCGACCGGTTTGCCGGAGACGTCGACGCGCGACACGGTGACGGTCGCTCCGGTGCCGCTGTTCTCCCCGGAGGCGACCTTGGACAAGGCTCCCTGCAGGATCGGCGCGACGCCCGTCGCGTCACCGCCGACCAGTGCCTTGCCGTCGCGGTCGGCCACGATCGGCTTGGCCGCGACGGGGGCGAGCGAAAGCCGCTGGCCCGCTTCGAGCTTCGGGTGGATCACCGACATCGCCCAGCGGACCACCCACTTCCCGGCGTTGCGCACCAGCTCAAGCTTGCCCTCGTATTTCCAGGCGCTGTTGCCCGCGAAGGTCCACGCGACGTGGAAGGTGGCCGACGTCGTGGTCGCGTTGCCCGGTGTCGTCGGGACCTCGCCGAGCGACGTCCTGACCGATGCCCCGTTGAGCGCCGTGCGCGTTCCGGACAGGGCGGTCGTGGCCGCCGCCGGATCGTCGACCGGGGCGGTGGTCAGGTCGCCGGTGTCGAACAGCCGCAGGAACCGCCCTGCCACCTGCGCCGGGCTCTCCTGCGCGCTCTCGGTGGCGTCGCCCTGGCCACCGCCGGAAGCCGCCGGCGCCCGGTCCTCCCTGACCAGCAGCACCACCGCGGCCACCACGATGGCGACCACGCCGAGCGCGGCGCCGATCAGGATCCCTCTTTTCCGGGCAGGACTCATGGATTCGCTCTCCCCCAGTGCGGCGCGCCCCTCGCGCGCCCCCGGGCGCCAGCCTGCCGATTTCCCCCGCGCAAGGCGCGTTTAGGGCGGGAAAGCGGCTATTCCGAATCCGTTTCGTGATCCCGGTGATCGGTAATGCAATGAAAGACCCCTTCATCGCAAAATTTGCGATGAAGGGGTCTTTCATGTCACGTGGGTCAGGCCTTGGTGACCGCCACGGTCACCTTCGTGCCCTCCCCAACCGTCCCGGCCGAGCCGTCGGCGACGGCGTCGTACGCCACCGAAGTCGCCAACGTCTCCGAAGCGATGAACTCCTCGTGCGTCTTCGCGGCCGTGACCACGTCTTCCGGCGCGTCGACCGTCAGCGCGATGCGGTCGGCGACGTCGAGCCCGGCGTCGCGGCGGGCCTGCTGCACGACCCGGACCAGGTCACGGGCCAGGCCCTCGGCCGACAGTTCGTCGGTCACCTCGGTGTCGAGCAGCACCAGCCCGGCACCGCCCGGCAGTTCCGCGGCCGCGCCGCCGCCCTTGGCGACCAGACGCCGGTCGTACTCGCCTTCGACGAGCTCGATCCCGGCCGCCACGACGGCGCCGCTCTCGGACGTCGTCCACTCACCGGCCTTGACGGCCTTGATCACCGTCTGGACGTCCTTGCCCAGCCGCGGTCCGGCCGCACGGGCGTTCACCGCGACCTCGAAGCCGCCGTGCGCGGCGACGTCCGTGGTCAGCTCGACGGATTTGACGTTGACCTCGTCGCGCAGGATGTCGGTGAAGTCGCGCAGCGAGTCGGCCTCGTGCGCGGCGACGACCAGCTTGGCCAGCGGCAGCCGCACGCGCAGCTTGTTCGACTTCCGCAGCGACAGCGCCGAAGACGCCACCTGGCGCACCCGGTCCATCGCCGTCACCAGCGCCGCGTCGGCGGGTAGGTCGAGCGCGTTCGGCCAGTCGGTCAGGTGCACCGAACGGCCGCCGGTCAGCCCGCGCCAGACGACCTCCGTGGTCAGCGGGAGCAGCGGCGCCACCACCCGCGACGTCACCTCCAGCACGGTGTGCAAGGTGTCGATCGCGTCCTGCTCGCCCGCCCAGAACCGGTCACGCGAGCGGCGCACGTACCAGTTCGTCAGCACCTCGAGGAAGTCGCGGACGGTCGAGCAGGCACCGGCGACGTCGTAGGTGTCGAGCGCGTGCTCGACGTCGGTCACCAGTTCGTGCGTCTTCGCCAGCACATACCGGTCGAGGATGTGCTTCGAATCCGTGCGCCACTGGCCTTCCACGCCCTCGGCGTTCGCGTAGAGCGCGAGGAAGTAGTACGAGTTCCACAGCGGCAGCACGGCCTGGCGGACGGCGTCGCGGATGCCCTTGTCGGTGACGACCAGGTTCCCGCCGCGCAGGATCGGGCTCGCCATTAGGTACCAGCGCATCGCGTCGGAGCCGTCGCGGTCGAAGACCTCGTTGACGTCCGGGTAGTTGCGCAGCGACTTGGACATCTTCTGGCCGTCCGAGCCGAGCACGATGCCGTGCGAGATGCAGGTGCGGAACGCCGGCCGGTCGAACAGCGCGGTCGCCAGCACGTGCAGGACGTAGAACCAGCCGCGCGTCTGCCCGATGTACTCGACGATGAAGTCGCCCGGGTAGTGGTGCTCGAACCACTCGGTGTTCTCGAACGGGTAGTGCACCTGCGCGTACGGCATCGAGCCC
Source organism: Amycolatopsis sp. WAC 04169 (assembly GCF_003947535.1). Classification (NCBI taxonomy): domain Bacteria; kingdom Bacillati; phylum Actinomycetota; class Actinomycetes; order Pseudonocardiales; family Pseudonocardiaceae; genus Amycolatopsis; species Amycolatopsis sp. WAC 04169. Next base: position 596,549 of record NZ_QHJI01000004.1, read on the forward strand.
GAGTCGAACCAGACGTCCAGCACGTCCTCGATCCGGCGCATGGTGGACTTCCCGGTCGGGTCGTCCGGGTTGGGCCGGGTCAGCTCGTCGATGAACGGCCGGTGCAGGTTCTCCAGCCGCACGCCGAAATCACGCTCGATCTCGTCGAGCGAGCCGTACACGTCCGTGCGCGGGTACGCCGGGTCGTCGGACTGCCACACCGGGATCGGCGTGCCGAAGTACCGGTTGCGGGAGACCGACCAGTCGCGGGCGTTCTCCAGCCACTTGCCGAACTGGCCGTCCTTGACGTTCTCCGGGTACCAGGTGATCTGCTGGTTCAGCTCGACCATCCGGTCCTTGATCTCGGTCACCGCGACGAACCACGACGAGACGGCGCGGTAGATCAGCGGGTTCCGGCAGCGCCAGCAGTGCGGGTACGGGTGCTCGTAGGTCTCGTGACGCAGCAGCACCGCGCCCTGACGGCCGGCCGAACCGGTGCCGTTCTTGAGGTCCTTGATGATGTTCGGGTTGGCGTCGAAGACCTGCTGGCCCTCGTAATCCGAGACGGTCGCGTCGAACTTGCCCTGCGCGTCCACCGGCGTGACCGGGACGATGCCCGCCGCGTCGGTGACGACCTTGTCCTCTTCACCGTAGGCGGGCGCGATGTGGACGACACCGGTGCCGTCCTCGGTGGTGACGTAGTCCGCGGACAGCACGCGGTGCGCGTTCTCGTGCCCGGCGAAGTACGGGAACGGTGGGGCGTAACGGGTTCCGAGCAGCTCGGTACCGGTGTAGTGCCCGACGACCGTCGGCTCCTCACCGAGCTCGCGGGCGTACGCGGCGACGCGCGCTTCGGCGAGCAGGAACCGCTTGCCGTCGCTTTCCACCACGACGTACCGCACGTCCGGGTGCACCGCGGTCGCCAGGTTGGACGGCAGCGTCCACGGGGTCGTGGTCCAGATCAGCAGGTACGTGCCGTCGAGCTCGTTGTCGTTGCCCTCCAAGCGGAAACCGACCGTGACGGCCGGGTCCTGGCGGCTGGCGTAGACGTCGTCGTCCATGCGCAGCTCGTGGTTGGACAGCGGGGTCTCGTCGCGCCAGCAGTAGGGCAGGACGCGGTAGCCCTCGTAGACCAGGCCCTTGTCCCACAGCTGCTTGAACGCCCAGATGACCGACTCCATGTAGGACAGGTCGAGCGTCTTGTAGTCGTTGTCGAAGTCGACCCAGCGGGCCTGACGGGTGACGTAGTCCTGCCATTCGCCGGTGTAGCGCAGCACGGACTCGCGGCAGGCGTCGTTGAAGACGTCGATGCCCATCGCGTCGATCTCGGACTTCTCGGTGATCCCGAGCTGGCGCATGGCCTCGAGTTCGGCGGGCAGGCCGTGGGTGTCCCAGCCGAAGCGGCGCTCGACACGCTTGCCCTTCATGGTCTGGTAACGCGGCACCAGGTCCTTCACGTACCCGGTGAGCAGGTGACCGTAGTGCGGGAGACCGTTGGCGAACGGCGGGCCGTCGTAGAAGACGTACTCGTTCGAACCGTTGACGCCGGGGTCGCGGGCGTCGATCGACGCCTGGAAGGTCCGATCGGCTTCCCAGTACGCGAGGACGCGCTTTTCCGACTCGGGGAACGAAGGCTGGGACGGGACGCCGGTCTCGCCGTCCACCTGTGCCTTGGGATACATCTTCGGTGCTCCTCGCGGTTCGTCTCTCTCGTACGGGCTTTCACCCACACGGGGACGAGACGGCCGTTTCCGGCGCGTTCCGCGGTACCACCCCGCTTGCCCGGCCGGTCGGTGTTTCCGGCTGGGCCGCTCATTCGACGGCTGTGACGGGCCGTACCCGTCCGGTTCTACTGAGGGCGCGGGCCCTGTTCTTCCGGAGGCTCCCCGGTGATGGCCGGATCGGTGCCAGTTGATTCAAGGGTAGCGCGCGAGGGCAACCGGGTTGTCCGGGGTGTGCGGAAACCCGGAGGCGGCGGCAGGCGGCCGTGATTAGGCTCCCGCCCGAGGAGGGTGATGGACACCGAAGAACAGCTCTGGCGCCAGATCCGCGTCACCGACCGGATGTGGGAAGGCCCGGGGCAGATCGCCGCGCTCGAGAAGGTGACTCGTCGCGTGGACGCGCTCGGCTTGATCGCGCATCGGAACGAGGCGCGCGTCCGGCTCGCCACCGCGTACCTGCTCGGCGGCGAGCCCGCGAAGGCTTTCGAGCCCCTCTCCCTGTGCCTGGACTCCGGCGACCCCGACCTCAGGCCGGTGTTCGACCACCTCGCCGAGGCGTTCACCGAAGATCCGCGCGTTCCGCTCGCGGACACCCTCGCCGCGCTCGACGAAGGGGAACGGCTCTTCGGCCCGATGCCCGACAACCGCCTGATCATCGCGTCGCATCTCGGCACCGACGCGGACGTCGGGTACGAAGCTCCTGCGGAAAGCTCGCGGTGCGGCCAGTGCGACACCGGCTTGAGGATCGACCACCTGCTCCGGATCGGCCGCTTCGACGACGCCGTCGAGCTCTTCTCCGACGACGACCGCTGCTCCCGCCAGCCGCACGCGATGCTCGCGGCACTGATGCTCCCGTACGCCCGAGCCGGGCGGCTCGACGACGCGGTGGAAGCGTTCCGGGCATCCTATTCGGCCTTCTGGACCGAACCGGCGGAGCTCGGCTCGCTGGCCCGGCACGTCGAGTTCTGCGCGCACACGGGCAATCACGCCGCGGCCCGGAAACTGGTCGCCCGGCACGGCGGGTGGCGATCGACGCCCTTCGCGACGATGGAGTTCCATGCCGCGGCGGCCTTGATGATTGACTCCCACGCGTCCCTCGCGCTGGAGATCGCCGCCCGGTTCGACGCCCGCAACGGCAACTCCGTGCAAAGCGAGCGGATCCTGGCGTCGCTCACCGCGGATCCGGCCCCGGTCGCGGTGGACCTGGGTTCGGCGTTGCTGCCCCGTACCAAGCAAATGGGGCCGAGCCTCGTGATCTATCCGACGACCGTGGAGGAACTGGCTTCCCTGGCGGAACGCAACGAAGACGATCCTGAGTTCGCCGCCGTCATGTGGGAACGGTTCGACGAGCTCCTGCCGAACCCCGGAGGCGAACTGCTCGCGCGCCGCCTCGCCGGTTCCCGCGAACTTGCCGAAGCCACCGACCGTGATCCCGGGGCACGCGCGTTCTGGGGCGCTGCGCCGTCTCTGGAAGAGGACCCTTTGCGAGCCTTGACGTTCGCGCGGGAGGCCATCGACCTCTTCCTGGCGAAGTCGGACTACACGAACGCCGCCCGCGCACGGCTGATGGCGGTGTGGATCCTGGCGTTCACGGGCGATCCGAAGGCCGCTCTCGACCTGATCGACAAGCCCGACCCCGTCGGCGGGAACCCCGAGGTACAAGCCGAGGTGCTGTACACCCACGGAAAGCTCTCGCAGTCGTTCGGCGATCTCGACGAGGCGGCTTCCCGGCTGCTCATGGCCGCCGAAAGCTTCGAGTCCGCCGAGAACACCGACGCGCTCGCCTGGACCCGCGCCGATCTCGCGGAACTCTTCTTGACGATGGAACGTTTCGAGGACGCCGCCGATGCCGCGGAAGAGGCCGTCCGGCTGGCTCCCACGGCGCGGGCCACGGCATTGCGGAATCGGGCTTATCTTTTGCGCGCCTAAGGGCACGCCCCGATCGTTGAGTCAGCGGCCCTGAGCGCAGCCGTGTAGGTCGTTATACGGCCACGAAACGGCCTATGTCCTGAGGTGCATGGTGTTCCTCCTTGGTGTTCCGGTGGGGTCGAGGTAGGCAGGCGGCGTGAATTCGGGGAGTCCGTCTTGGGCGATCTGGACCTTCCATTCGCTGCGGTGGATCAGCCGATGGTGTCTGGTGCACAGGAGTACGAGGTTGTCGATCTTCGTTTCGCCGTGATGCCGCCAGAAAACAATGTGATGAGCCGTGCAGCGAGGTACGGGCATGTCGCAGCCCGGGAACGCGCAGCCGCCGTCTCGGAGGGTGAGCGCGTATTTCTGTGCCAACGACACGGTACGTTTGGACCGGCCGATGTCGAGTGGTTCGCCTGCGGTGCCGAGGACGCCGGGGCGGACTCGGGCGTCACAGGCGAGGATCCTCGCGTCGGTGGCGCTGATCGGTCCGACGAGGTCGAGGTGGGCTTCACCAATGTCCCGGATCAAATCCTCGTAGGACATCGTGACCAGGATGTGCGTGGCTTCCCCGGCTTGGCCGGGAAGGTTGCGGCTGGTGGTCTTCAACCGCACATAGTCGGTGAAGGCATCGCCGTAGCGTTCGTCCTGGGTACGGGCATCCCGGACCCCGTCGATGGCCTTGTGCGGCTTGGCCATCGGATCCAAGTCGGACTTCAACCGGGCATAGGTTTCCAGATCCAGGCGAGCCTTGAGGCCTAAGGTACCGTCGCGGTGCTTGATGAACCGTAGTTCGGGGCGAGTCTCCTTCGGGTCTTCGTTGCGGGGTTCTTTGCCGTCGGGATCGAGTTCGTCGAGTAGGCGTCGTCCGGCGCGGGCGATCTGCCTCGGCCCGGCGTGCCGGGCCAGCTCGACGAGGATCTTCTCTCCGGCCCGGACATCCTTGCCGGGGACGGTGGAGGGGATGCGGGCGAGAGTCTTGATGATGGCGTCGATCTGGCCGCCGCCGACCGCGCCCTCCGCAGCAGCCTCAGCCGTCAACGGCGCCAACGGCGGCTCGGGGTCCCCACCGATCGACGGACCGGGATGCAGAGCCAGCACCCGATCGGCGCGGGCGGCGGCTTCCTTGTCCGACACCAGGAAATCCTCGAGAATCAGCCCCGCCAACGTCGAATGACCGCTACAGCCACGGATCCCGCGGGAATTGATTTCGGCGAGGATCGCGTTCTGCTCGGCATCCAACTGGCGCTTAAGAACCTCGAGTTCCTGTTTGCGGGCGTGCAGCGTCGCGGTATCGACGCGCCACCACTCGGCGGACGTCCTCGGAGGTGCATCGTTGCTGGCCACGACACCGAAGCTAGCCTGAATCGAACGCATGCGCTAGCTCAAACAGACCAACGTAGAGAATTGCCGAAAAATGGCGACAGCGAAGGGAGTCTTAAAGCGGCGAAGCACCTTAAGGACACGAAGGCGCCTTAAGCACTAGGCATGAATTGGAGTCACGAGCGCGACCAACGCCGGCCCACCACGCAGCCCCCGAGTTGCCGTCCCCGCCACCGCATCTAGGTTGACGGTATGCCGATCTGCGGGGCCCGATGAAAGGGCCCGGACTCCTCCTCGTCCTGCTGGTCGTCCTCGGTGGCGTGAGCGGGCTCGGGTTCCTCTTGGGACTGGGCAACGCGGCCGTCCTGGCCGCCCTCACGGCGCTCTTCTGTCTCATCGCGGCGGTCGGCGGGCCACTGTGGGCGGATCTGCGGTTGCTGGCGTGGTTCGCGCCCGCGCTGATCCTCGCGGTCGGGGTACCTCGGTTGCTGGGCGCGGTGTCGCAGTGGGCGGCGATCGGGCTGCTGGTGGCGATCGTGGTCGTGGCCGGCCTGCTTCCGGTGCTCGGGCCGCGGTTCGTGACCGTCGGACTGGGACTAGGGATGGCGTCGCTGTTCGGATACGGCTTCCAGTTGACGGGCACGGCGTCGGCGGGGCAGATCCTGGGGGCGCCCACGCTCGCGGTGGGGGTCGTGATCCTGTTGCGGGTGCTTATGGGCGCGAAGGATCCCGCCAAGCCGACCCGTGACGCGCTGGCCGACGCGCTCTCGACAGGCAACTCCGAAACCCAAGTGCGTGCGGCGAGGCTTTGGCTCGCGGACCGGCCCCGTCGCTGGACCGGCGGGGTCCTCGGCGGCCTGTTCCGGTATCGCGCGGCCACCGGGCTGCTGGAGATCCGCCGGAAACGGCTGGACAGCAACGAAATCCTCGAAACACTCAACGCCGCCAAGGAAGAAGCCGCGAGGCTGGCCGAAGCCGTCCGAAGTCCCACCGCACCGGACGACGTCGAACCGGTGCGGCGCAACGAACCCGCCGGGCTGCCCGGCGCCACGGCGAGGCTCGTCACCGCGCTTTGGGAGGCACTCGAAACCATCCGGACCGCGGCGACCGAACGCGACGAGTCTCGTGTGGACGTTCCGAAGGGACTTCGCAAGGAACTGCGTCGAATCGAGCTGGGTGGCGCATTTTCCTGGCAGTCGGCGCAGTTCCGGCACGCGCTCCGTTGCGGGCTCGGCGTCGGGCTGGCGCTGGTGGTCGCGAGTTTCCGGCCCGGCGACCCGCTCACCGTGTCGTTCCTGCTCGGGACCTTCGCCATCCTGCAACCGGAATGGCGGGACAGCCTCGGCAAGGCCTGGCAGCGGATCGGCGGCTCACTCGGCGGCGCCGTCGTGCTCAGTCTCGTTCTTTGGCTTCTGCCGCAAGGGTTTCTGCTGCCCATCGGGCTCGTCGCACTGCTCGGCGGGTTCTCGTTCATGCGGACGCGGCCGGCGGTGTTCAACGGCTGCATGGTCCTGATGTCGGTCGGCATGAACGCGACCACCAGGCATCTCGACCCGCGCTACGTCCTCGTCGAGTACCTGCTTCTCATGGTCCTCGCCGGCGTCATCGCGCTGCTGTTCGGGTTCGCCGCGATTCCCGGGGCGCCGAAACCCGGCCCGGCGGAACGGTTCGAGAACGCCGTCGGCGCCACTCGGGAGCTGCTCGGCTCTGTGGCGCGGAAACTACGCGGGGAGGACGTCGACCCGCGGACACTCGGCCGCGAGTTCCGTGCCGCCACCATCGCCCATCACGGTCTGCTCGCGGCGGAGCCGGGCACGAAGGAACCCGCGCCCGGTCAACAGGACGCGCTGGAGAAGGCCGCCGAAGCGTTGCGCGGCCTGTCCGTCACGGCGTCATCGCTCTTGCTGCGGCCCGGATCGGCCGAAGCGGCGGATGCCGTCGACGAGGCGGCGCGCACACTCGGCACCGAAGAAGCCGCGGAGATCCCCGTGCCGCGGGACGCCGACGAGGAACAGCGCCTGGTGCTCGACACGATCGCCGCCGACGTCGTGGCGGTCGGCGAAGCGGCGCAGAAGCTCTAAGCCTTCTCGCGGTGCTTCCCGGCGATCTCGGCGTCGGGCGTGCACAGCGCGCACGGGGTGAACCCGAGCTGCCGCGCCTCACCGATGCCGAGCGGGATGGTGTCCCTGGTTTCGAGCCACTCGCACGAAGTCACGTGATAGCGCGGGTACTCGTCGACGACGACGACCTCGATCTCGAGTTCGGAGACGACCGCCACATCCGCGGGGTCGCTCTTCTCCTCCCCGGGGTCACCGCTTTGCTGAGGCTCCGGGGTGTCTTCCGCGTCACCGAGTTCACCCGCGGCGGGCATCAAGACGGTCTGCTCGACGTCCTCGGGTTTCTTTTCCTCATCCTCGGCGGGCTCGTCCTCTTCGGCCGGGTCTTCCTCCGCTTCCTCCGCGGGAGCCGCGGCGGCGCGCTTCTTCCGGCGGCGCAGCCAGTCGAAGAGGAGCAGCAACCCCGCGACGACGGAGAGACCGATGGAGATCCAAGCCCACAGGGAGTTCGCGGTGATGAGCGCCGCGACGAGCAGCCCCAGAGCCGCCAGTACCAGTACCAGGACGATGAAGAGCACGGTGAATTACAACACGAGCGCACAGCGAAACGGCCCCGACCCTCCGGAGAGTGCCGAGGCCGTTCCAGTGGGTAGAAATCAGCCCGCTTCGGCCCGCGGGCCGAACGAGTAACCCTGTCCGCTACCGGAGGACGACGACTGCCCCGAGGTCGACGAGGACGCCGAAGCGGGAGCGGCCGAACCGCGGTCGTCGAGCTCACGCAGCTGGGACTCGAGGAACCCGCGCAACCTCGTGCGGTACTCCCGCTCGATCGTGCGCAGCTCTTCGATCTTCTTGCCCAGCGAGCCCTTCTCCGCGTTCATGTTGTTCATGGTCTCGGTGTACTTGCGCTGAGCCTCGCGCTCCATGGTCGTCGCCTTGTCGCGCGCCTGGCGCTCCAAGGTCTCGGCACGGGTCCGCGCGTCGTTCAGCATCGTCTCGGCACGCGTGCGCGCCTCGTTCACCATCGAGTCCGACTTGGACCGCGCGTCCGACAGCAGCTGCTCGGACTTGGTCCGGGCTTCGGCGAGCATGCCGTCCGACTCGGTCTTGGCCTCGGCGGTGAGCCGGTCGGCCATTTCCTGCGCCAGCCCGAGCACCTTCGCGGCCTGGACGTTGGGCTCCCCGTTGTCCGGCACCATCGAGTGGGCCTGGGTCTGCTCCATCGCCGACTGCGGCGGCGGCACCGGCGCCAGGCGGCGCGACGGCTCGTCGCGTACCTGCGGCGGCGGGCCGACGGCGCCGGCCTTGGCGTTTTCGAGCTCACCACGCGTGGTCTCGAGCTCGTTGTCGAGCTGCTCGACCTGCTGCCGCAGCTCGTTGTTGTCCTCGATCAACCGGGCAAGCTCGGTCTCCACCAGGTCGAGGAACGCGTCCACCTCGTCCTCGTTGTAGCCCCTTTTGCCAATGGGCGGCTTGCTGAACGCGACGTTATGCACGTCAGCGGGGGTCAACGACATCAGATCACCTCACGCACTCCATGGCCTGCAGGTCCACCGGGGCTCCCCGAAAATCACCCTGGCGTTGCCAGCTGCATCGCGAAGAACACAACCAACAGCAGCACCATAATCGATAAGTCCAGTCCGACGCCGCCGATTCGTACGGTCGGGATGATTCGTCTGAACAGACGAACCGGTGGGTCGGTCACTGTGTAGATGGTCTCGAGCGTTACCGCAACCCCTCCGGCAGGACGCCACTCGCGAGCGAAAGCACGCACGAGCTCGACGACGATCCGTGCCGTCAGCAGGAGCCAGAAGGCGAACAGCACGTACCAGACGACCAGCAACACAGCATTCACGTAACCACTCTGCCATGCCTCGCGTCAAAAGACGCAGTTGACTGGCCGCGGATGCCGATGAGTCGACAAAATCACATCCGGCTGCGCTCAGCGGTCACCGGGTGATCAGCCGCGCAGGAATAATCCGCCTTCGGCAATCCGCCGACGGTCCTCCGCGGTGACATCCACATCGGGCGGTGAGAGAAGGAACACCTTGTTGGTGACCTTGTCCATCGATCCGCGCAACGCGAAAGCGAGCCCCGCGGCGAAGTCGACGAGACGCTTCGCGTCCGCGTTCTCCATCTCCGTGAGGTTCATGATCACCGGGATGCCCTCCCGGTAGTGCTCCCCGATCGCGCGCGCTTCCGCGTAGCTCGTCGGGTGCAGCGTCGTGATCCGGCTCAACGGGTCACGCACCGCCGGACGCACCGGCTCGGTGACCGGCCGCAGCCGCGCGACCGGCTCCGGCTGACGGTCCATCGCCAGCGCTCCGTGGACGGCCGGCTCCGGGCTGGCCACGGAGCGTGACCGAGGCCGGGGTGCGGGCTCGTCGTAAGTGTCAACTTCGTCCCGGTAACGTCCACCCCGTGACCGGGCCGGCGGCTCGTCGTCGTAGTCGTACTCGTCGTCGGCGTAGCCTCGCCGGTAGTCATCCTCGACGTCATAGCCGTCTTCGTCCGCGGGCACCATCCCGAAGTAGGCCTTCAGCTTCTGCAGCGCGCTCATGCCTCTCCCTAGCCTTAGCCGCGTCCCGCACGTACTCCCCCGCCCTCGCCGCCACTCCCCGTAACGACGGGACGGTATTCCCTAAGGCGAGGCTAAACCGCGTCCACCGAGCAACGCGGTTCCGACACGCACACAGGTCGACCCGTGCGCGATCGCCTGCTCGAGATCATTGCTCATTCCGGCGGAGATCTCACGGGCATTTGGGTGTTCTTCCCGTAGACGCTCCGACGCTCGGGCGAGTTTCCCGAACGCCTCCGCGGGATCAGTACCCAGCGGGGCGACCGCCATAAGCCCCCGGAGGCGAATATCACCCACATGGGCTATCCGCTCCGCCAAATGGCTCACTTCGCTCAACCGAATGCCCCCGCGCTTCGGATCGTCATCGAGACTTACTTGAATGAGGACGTCCAACGGGTACTCGCGTTGCCCGGATTCGAGGGCCGACTTGGTCGCCTTCGCGAGCGCCTCGGCCAGCCGTTCGGAGTCGACGGACTGGACCTCGTCGGCCCAGCGCACGACCGATTTGGCCTTGTTCCGCTGCAGGCTGCCGACCATATGCCAGCGGATCCGAGCGTCCGGCCGCAGACCGGCGACCTCTTCGGCCTTCGCGCCCGCTTCCTGATCGCGGTTCTCGGCGAGGTCGAGCGCGCCGAGGTCGGCGAGCAGCGCGGCGTCGAGCGCCGGGAAGGTCTTGGTGACCGCGAGCAGCTTGACCTCGTCGCGTGCCCGGCCGGCGGACTCGCACGCGGCCGCGATCCGCTCTTCCACTTCGGCGAGGGAGGCGGCGAGTTCCCCCTTGCGGGTGTCACTCACGACGCGTCCAGCCACGTGATTCCGGCGATCCGGCCTGTGGTGCCGTCGCGACGGAAGCTGAAGAGGGTCTTGTCTTCGTTGGTACAGCGTGGATCCACGCCGATCTTGCCGACGCCGAGGTCGGCCAGTTGCCGCCAGAGACCGGCCCGCAGGTCGAGCCCCGGCGTGCCCTTGCGGGTTTTGCAGGCACTGCCCGGGACGTGCTTTTCGACGTCGGCGGCCATGTCGGCGGGCACTTCGTAGCAGTCGCCGCAGATCGCGGGACCGAGCAGCGCCTCGGTCCTGGCCGGTTCGGCGCCGAGCGAACGCATCGCCTCGACCGCGGCGGGGACGACGCCGACCCTGGCGCCGACGCGGCCCGCGTGGACGGCGGCGACGACACCGGCTTCGGCGTCGGCCAGCAGAAGAGGTACGCAGTCGGCGACGAGCACCACGAGCGCGAGGCCGGGCTCGGCCGTCACGAGCGCGTCGGTCGCTTCGGCGGCGGAGGTCTCCGAACCGTCCACGATGGTCGCGGTCCGGCCGTGGACCTGCTCCATCCACGCCAGCCTGTCCTCGGCGAGGCCGAGTTCGGTGGCGAGGCGCTTACGGTTGGCGTAGACGTCGCCCGCGTCGTCGCCGACGTGATCACCGAGGTTGAAGGTGTCGTAAGGCGCGCGGGAAGCCCCGCCCGCCCTTGTCGTGACGACCCGCCGTACCCGCACGCTTTTCCTCCTAGACCTGAGTGAAGGCCCCCTCGACTGTAGTCAAGGAGGCCTTCACGGAACGTACTGGCGAACTACCGGCGCATGAACGGCGGCACGTCGACCTCGTCGTCCGACGGGTCGTCGTGCACCGGGGTGGCGCGGCCGGGCAGGCTGCCGTGGTTCGTGTTCGACCCGATCGGCGAGTAGCCGCGCGAACCGCCGCCGGGCTGCGGGAGCCCGCCGCTCAGCGAACCGTTGCCCTCGCTGCGGGCGGACGACATCGGCGTGTGCGTGCGCGTCGGCGCGACCGGGTAGCCGTTCGAACCGGTCGACGGCACCGGAGTGGCACCCGAGGGCGGGCTCTGCACCGGGGTCGCCCCGCCGGCGTTGACCTGGCCCGCCTGCGCGGACGCGGTCGAGTTCGTGCGGGAGCCGAACGCGGGCGGGTCGAGCTTCTTGTGGGTCGGGGTGCCGGCGTCGAACCCGGCCGCGATCACGGTGACCCGGACCTCGTCGCCGAGCGAGTCGTCGATGATCGTCCCGAAGATGATGTTGGCGTCGGGGTGCGCGGACTCCTGCACCAGCGACGCGGCTTCGTTGATCTCGAACAGGCCGAGGTCCGACCCGCCCGCGATCGACAGCAGCGCGCCGTGCGCCCCGTCCATCGACGCTTCCAGCAGCGGCGAGTTGATCGCCTTCTCCGCCGCCTGGATCGCCCGGCCCTCGCCGCGCGCCGAGCCGATGCCCATCAGCGCGGAACCCGCGCCGGACATGACGCTCTTGACGTCGGCGAAGTCCAGGTTGATCAGACCCGGCGTGGTGATCAGGTCGGTGATGCCCTGGACACCGGACAGCAGCACCTCGTCCGCCGAGCGGAAGGCGTCCATCAGCGAGACGCCGATGTCGCCCAGCTGCAGCAGCCGGTCGTTCGGGATCACGATGAGCGTGTCGCATTCGTTGCGCAGCTGCTGGATGCCCTCTTCGGCCTGCTTGCTGCGGCGCTTGCCCTCGAAGGTGAACGGGCGGGTGACGACGCCGATGGTCAGCGCGCCGAGCTTGCGGGCGATCTGGGCGACGACCGGCGCGCCACCGGTGCCGGTGCCACCGCCCTCGCCCGCGGTCACGAACACCATGTCGGCGCCCTTGATGACCTCTTCGATCTCTTCGCGGTGGTCCTCGGCGGCCTTCTGCCCCACCTCGGGGGCGGCGCCGGCACCGAGGCCGCGGGTCAGTTCCCGGCCGATGTCGAGCTTGACGTCGGCGTCGGACATGAGCAGTGCCTGCGCGTCGGTGTTCACCGCGATGAACTCGACGCCCTTGAGGCCGACCTCGATCATGCGGTTCACGGCGTTCACGCCGCCGCCGCCGATACCGACGACCTTGATCACCGCAAGGTAGTTGTGCGGGGGCGTCATCGGGGCCGCCTTCCTGATCGTGTGTGCCCGTGCTGCCCGCCGGTCGCTGAGCCTGTGCCGAACCCTCTAGCTGAAGTTCAGATTGAGAGTTATGTCAACTGCCGACGTTGAAGCAGGACGGTATGCACCAGGCTGGCTCGAATCCAGTAGCCACGCCGTGTGTCGCAAAGGTGTTTTGCCACAACATGTTCGCGGGCGCAAGAGCGAGACCCGGTCGCGGCGGCGAACGGCGGCCTGGTAAAGAGCAAGATCAGGTGGGCATGGACATGAGCATGACGACGTCCTTCGACGGCGCCCCGGTCGGTGATCCGCCCGCCTGTTCGACGCTGAGCGCGAACTTCTCCGCCCCGCCGAGCCCGTCGGCGACCAGCAGCGCACCGTCCTGACCACCGGAAATGAGCCCGGCGGGCTTGGGCGCGGCACCCGGGAACATGAGCCAGGCCTGGTAGACCCGGCCCGGTTCGTTCGCCGGCAGCTGCGCCGCCATGAACACCAGCCGGTCCTTCGCGCGCGACATCATCACGGTTCCGCCACCGCCGGCCGAGGTCTCGGCGTGCCCGGTCCGGAGATCGGCGGCCGAAAGGACGTCGGCGACCGGGGCGTAGCGCTCCGCGTACTGCGCCGCACGCTCCCGCGCGGCCGTCAGCTGCGAGTGGTTATCGTAGGCGATCCCGCCGAACACGGCGGTGCCCGCGAGCCCGACGACGGCCGCCGCGACCGCGGCGATCGCCCAGCGCGGGGCGCGACGCCGGTCCTTGACGCGATCCCCCGCGCCGAAGCGCGTCTTCGGCGGCTGTTGCCTGGTCGCCATCGCCTCGGCGAGCACGCGTCGCTTCAGTTCGGGCGGCGGGTCCTCAGCCAGCGCGGCACCGAGCCGGGTCGCGGTCATCTGCAGTTCGAGGACCTCTTGCGCGCACGAAGCACACTCGGCGAGGTGCCGCTGGAACTGCGCTCGCTCCACTTCGGACAGCGCGTCGACGGCGTACGCGCCGGTGAGCGTGTGCATCTCGGGCATGGTCATGCCGTCACCCCCAAACAGTCCCGGAGCCTGATCAGGCCGTCCCGGAGACGGGTCTTGATGGTCCCGTGCGGCGTCTGCAGCACCTCCGAGACCTCGCGATAGGTGTAGCCCTGGTAGTAGGCGAGCAGCACGGATTCCCGTTGCAGCTCGGTGAGGGTGGTCAGGCAGCGGCGTACCTGCGAACGCTCCCAGCGGGCCGCGACGGCCTCGGCCACCTCGTCGAAGGGCCGCGCGCGGGCGGCCTCGAAGGTCGCCTTGACCTCGCGGTCCGAACTGGCGCGTGCCGAGCGGACGCGGTCGACCGCGCGGCGGTGCGCGAGCGTCATGGCCCAGTTCAGCGCGCTCCCCCGCTCCGGGGAGTAGCGCGTGGCCGTGCGCCACAGCTCCACCATGACCTCCTGCGTGACCTCTTCGGACTGCGCGGCGTCACGGAGGATCCGCCGCACGAGGCCGAGGACCGGCCCGGCGAGCCGGTCGTACAAGGCGTCGAAGGCCCGCTCGTCACCCTTCGCGACCCGGACGAGCAGGTCCTCGGCCGTCGGGCCGGCCGGTTCGCCGTCACCGGGGACGGGCGCCATCCGGCGCGGGCGTGCCGATTCATCCATCAAGCCTGCCTCCGGCCGTCTGCGGCGTCCGCGGGGTGATCGGCGCCTTCTTCAACCACAGTTTGACCCCATGCCGCCGGATCAGCGCGGAGACCCGGTGCGGCATGAGCGGACGGGTGATCAGCATGTGCGCCAGCCACCTGGCGGTGGCGGGACGTCGCACGCCCCGCAGCGACGCGATCAACGGCGTCTTCCCGTCCTGGTGGAGGGCGATCTTGACGGAAAGCAGCGACTCCGGCCTGGGCACCGCCATCCGGTACTCGCCGTCCATCGACTGGAACGGCGAGACGTAGAACTCCTTGTCCGCGAAGGCGTTCCCGTCCGCGTCGGGCCGCAGGAGGTACGCGTGCCTGCCCCCGTAGGTGTTGTGCACTTCGGCGACGACGCATTCGAGTCCGCCGTCGGGCCGGTGGCACCAGTACAGGGTGATCGGGTTGAAGTTGTGGCCGAGCATCCGCGCGCCCGCCAGCATCAGCACCCGGCCGCCGCGGAGGTCGACACCGCGCGCCGCGAGCCAGCGGTCCAATTTGGACCGGATGCTGGAGGTGTCCTCGGGCGCGAAGTGGTCTCGCGAGTCGAAGCGGGCGAAGGGGCGAAGCCACCACGGCAGCTTCGGCGGCACATCGAGGTCGACGAACCACAGGTAGATCCGGTGGGCGAACGAGATCGGCGGATCGTTGCGCCGGACATGCGCCACCGTGGAGTCGTAGAGCACCGCCATGACGGTCACCATCGCACCCCGAAGTTCTCGGCCGCGCGGACGCCGGACGCGCAGCCGTCCTCGTGGAAACCCCAGCCGTGGTACGCGCCGGCGAAGGCGACCGTGGCGTCGTTCAGTTCGGGCAGACGGCGCTGGGCGGCCACGGATTCCGGCGTGTAGACGGGGTGTTCGTAGGTCATCTTGGCGAGCACCGAACCGTCGGCCGGGCCGGTGCCCGGGTTGAGCGTGACGACGTAGCCGGTCGGCTCGTCGAGCCGCATCAGGCGGTTCATGTCGTAGGACACCCGGACCGCGCCGTGGTGGGCTCCGCAGAACGGGGTCGCGTAGTTCCAGCCCGCCCGCGCCGATTCCGCCGTCGGGAGCACGCCGGTGTCGGTGTGGAGCCACGCCTCGTTGCTGGAGTACCGGAAGGAGCCGAGGACGTCACGCTCGGCCGCGGTCGGCGAAGCGAGCAGCTTCAGCGCCTGGTCCGCGTGCGTGGCCAGGACGACCTTGTCGAGCCGGTGCCGGGTGTCGGCGTCGTCGCGGACCTCGATCCCCCGCGTGGTTCGCTTGACCGAGCGGACCGGGGTCGACAGGTGCACCGCGGTCAGCTGTTTGGCCGCCCGCTCGACGTACTCGCGAGAGCCGCCGACGACGGTGCGCCACTTCGGGGACCCGCCGACCGACAGCATCCCGTGGTTGCGGAGGAACTCGAACAGGTAGCGCGCGGGGTACCTGAGCGTGTCGGTCCGGTCGGCGGACCAGACGGTCGAAACGACCGGGAGCATGAAGTGGTCGACGAAGTACTTCGTGTACCCGCCGATCGCGAGGAACGCGCCGAGGGTGACGTCTCCGGCCTCTGGCGCATCGAGGACGCGCTTCGCGTGCCGATGGAAGCGTTTGACGTCGGCGAGCATCCGCAGGTAGCGGCCCCGTGCGACGTTGCGCGGCTGCGCGAACAGACCTGTCAGTCCCTTCGCCCCGGCGTACTGGAGCCCGCAGCCGTCGCAGCGGATGCTCATCGACATCTCGGTGTCGCGGGTGGCGACGCCCAGTTCGGCGAACAGGCGGAGCAGGTTCGGGTAGGTACGCTCGTTGTGCACGATGAAGCCGGAGTCGACGCCGACGGTGCCGCCGTGCGCGCTCGGGACGTCATGGGTGTGCGCGTGCCCGCCCAGCCTGTCTTCGGCTTCGAACAGCAGTACCTCGTAGCGGCGTTGGAGCAGATACGCGGCCGTGAGGCCGGCCACGCCGCTGCCGATGACTCCGATGCGTTGACTCTTGGTGTGCACGTGAAGCATTCGGAGCCGGCTCGGGCGGGGATTGGATCTCGTGAACCGGCTCGGCATCCGACCCATCCCTTTCCGGTCCGGGAGCGAATGACGACTATGCCGAACAGTCCCGTGTCCCGCCTAGCCCCGTTCGTCGAGCGGCTCCTCGGTGGTGCCCTTCCGGTCGGTCTGCGTACCTGGGATGGCGTACGCACCGGTCCGCCGGATGCCCCGACCGTGGTGCTCCGCAACCGGCGGGCCCTGCGCCGTCTCCTCTACGCCCCCGGCGAATTGGGCTTGGCCAGGGCGTACGTCTCAGGTGATCTCGACGTCGAGGGCGACCTCGCCGACGGATTCCGCCGGATCTGGGCGCTGACCCGTTCGGGTGCCGTGCGCGGTGCGAAGCTCGGCCCGCGCGATTGGGCCGAGGCCCTGCGGCTCGCGGTGCGCCTCGGTGTCGTCGGGCCGCCGCCCGCACCGCCCGCCGAGGAGGCCCGGCTGTCCGGGAAGCTGCACACCCTGCTCCGCGACAAGTCGGCCATCGCGCACCACTACGACCTCGGCAATGCCTTCTACCAGCTGTTGATGGACGAATCGATGGCCTACTCGTCGGCGTACTGGACGTCCGAGGATGAGGGTTACGACCTCGAACAGGCCCAGTGGGACAAGCTCGAACTGATCTGCCGCAAGCTCGGCCTGCGCCCCGGGATGCGGCTGCTCGACGTCGGCTGCGGCTGGGGTTCGCTCCTGGTGCACGCCGCGAAACATCACGGCGTGACCGCCGTCGGGATCACGCTGTCGGCGGAACAGCTGCAGCACGTCCGCGGCCGCCTCGTCCAGCACGATCTGGAGGATCGCGTCGAGGTCCGGCGGCAGGACTATCGCGAACTGCGTGACGAGCCCTTCGACGCCGTCGCCTCCATCGAGATGGGTGAGCACGTCGGCGAGGAGAACTACCCCGAGTACACGCGGACGCTGTACCGGATGCTCAAGCCCACCGGACGGCTGGTCCTGCAGCAGATGTCCCGCGGCGCGGTGGCGCCCGGCGGCGGCGCGTTCATCGAGCGCTACATCGCCCCCGACATGACGATGCGGCCGCTGAGCCGCACCCTCGGGCATCTGGAGACCGCGGGCTTCGAGATCCGCGACGTCCACGCGCTTCGAGAGCACTACGTGCGCACGGTCCGCGCCTGGGAGAAGACGCTCGAAGGCAACTGGGACGACGTCGTCGCGCTGATCGGTGAATCCGGGGCGCGGGTCTGGCGGCTGTATCTGGTCGGCGGCGCGCTCGCTTTCGAAGAGAACCGGATGGGCGTGGACCAGATCCTCGCGGTCCGTCCCTCGGAAGACGGCCTGAGCGCGCTGCCCGCCACCCGGGAGTGGTCCTGATGCCCCTCGGCGGGACCCTCGCGGTCACGGCGGGCACGACGCTGCTGGCCTTCGTCGTCACGTTCGGCATCGCGCGGCGGCGAAAGCGGTACGACACCGTCGACACGCTGTGGGGGCCGGGCTTCGCGCTCGTCGCGCTGGTGGCGGCCCCGCTCGGGGACGGGTCGGTCGCGCTGCGCGTGGTCGCCGCGCTGCTGACCGCGGTCTGGGGTGTGCGCCTCGGCGTCCACCTCCACCTGCGCAACCACAAGCTGCCCGAAGACCCTCGCTATGTGCGGATGGCCGAGAACGCCGGCCCGAATCCGGCGCTCAAGCTCTTCGTCCGCGTGTACCTCGTGCAGGCCGTGGTGCTCTGGTTCGTCTCGCTGCCGGTCCAGTTCGCGATGTACGGCGACGCCTTCGGGGTGACGGCGTGGCTGGGCGTCGCGGTGTGGCTGGCCGGCTTCGGGTTCGAGGCGATCGGCGACGAGCAGTTGCGCCGCTTCAAGGCCGACCCCGGCAACAAGGGGAAGGTCCTCGACAGCGGGCTGTGGCGCTACACCCGGCATCCCAACTACTTCGGGGACGCGTGCGTGTGGTGGGGCCTGTACCTGCTGGCGTGTTCGAGCTGGGTGGGGGCGGCGACCGTGCTGTCGCCGGTCGCGATGACGTACACGCTGGCCAAGGGGACCGGAAAACCTTTGCTGGAGAAGGGTTTGCGGCGTTCGCGGCCGGGATACGCGACGTACGTCGAGCGGACCAGCGGGTTCTTCCCGCTACCCCCTCGCAAACTCACTCCCCGGTGAGACCGTCCGTCAGCTCGCGCAACAGGTCGAGGTGGCCGGCGTGCCTGCCGGTCTCCTCGATCATGTGCGCGACCACGAACCGGACGTTGACCTTGCGGTCGCCGCGGAAGGGGACCTCATCGTCCAGCCCCATCGCTTCGACGATCTTGCGGCTCCGCTCGCACTCGGCCTCGTAGGCGGCGATCAGCTGCTCGATCGGGGTCTGCATGGCGACCCGGAACTCGGCGTCCGGATCGGCCTCCAGTGCCTCCTTCCAGACGTCCTCCTGTCCGTTGAGCACCACGTTGAACCAGTACTGCTCGACGAGGGTCAGGTGCCCGAGCAGACCGGCGACGGTGGTCAGTTCGCTGGGGACGAGCGGCCGCCGGGCCTGTTCGTCGGTGAGGCCCGAGCACTTCCACACGACGGTGGCGCGGAGGAAGTCGAGGAAGCCGTTCAGCTGGGTGCGCTCGTCGCCGGTGAGCGGCGGTTCGGGGCGCTTCGGTTCGTCGGTCATGGTCGTGCAGTCTGCCGGTTTCCTCGGATGATCCGCTAACGAGTTACCCCGGGACGCACTGTCCACCATCTGTCGCAGAGCGGTGGTCCGTGTCCGAACGTGATCCCATCGTTCGAGTGAAACCGGCGGTAGTTAGCGCCGAGGAAACATGACGACCACCCGCCCGTCATGTCAGGCTGGTGCAGTTGTGCCCATAGCCGGAGCACCCGAGAAAGGTCACTGATGCCAGGCCTGCAGCTGAGCGCACTCGATGTCGCTTTCCTTTGCCTGGAAAGCGAAACGACGCCCATGCACATGGGGGCGGTGGTCACCTTCCGCCCGCACGGGCAGGTGCACGCGCGCGAGCTGACCACGCTGCTCGCCGAGCGGGCTGCGCGGCTCCCCAAGCTGCGTCAGCGTCCCCGCACCGCGCTGTTCCCGCCCGGCGCCGCGATCTGGGCCGAAGACCCGGATTTCGTTGCCAGTGAACATATTTCACATCACCACCTGAGCTCCCTGTACGAGCCGGACCCGCTCTCCGCCTACGCGTCACGCTGGATGGGACGGCCGCTCGACACCGGAAAACCCTTGTGGGACTTGCATCTCGTCACCGGCCTGCCGGACGGCGAGTTCGCGTTGCTGCTGAAACTGCACCACGCCCTGACCGACGGGGCCGGCGCGTACGCCGTCGCCGTCGGCCTGCTCGACGAGCTCCCCCGCGCGCCGAGGCGTCCGCACAGCGGGTCCGGGCCGCCCTCGCCCCGCTCCCCTGTGGACGCTGTCAAGGAAGCGGTCGGCTCGACGCTGGCCCAGGCCGGGATCGCCTCTTCGGTCGTCCGCGCGACCCGTTCGCCGCTGTCCCCGCTCAGCGCGCCGCCGTCGACCGAACGACGGCTCGGCCTCGTCCGGCTGGACACCGCCGAGATCCGGCGGATCCGCCGGGCCCACGGTGGGACCGCCAACGACGTCGTGCTGGCGATCCTCAGCGGCGCCCTGCGCGAATGGATGATCAACCGCGGCCAGCGCGCCGACGACCGGACGCTGCGGGCGCTCATCCCGGTCAGCGTGCGCGGGCGGTCCGCCGAGCAACTCGGCGGGAACAAGCTGTCCGGGTACCTCTGCGAGCTGCCGGTCGGCCTCGACGATCCGGTGGAGCGGCTGCTGGCCGTCCAGCGTGAGATGAGCCGGAACAAGGCGGCGGGCCCGGCCAAGGGCGCGGGCGCCTTCCCGCTGCTCGCCGACCGGATGCCGCCGATGCTGCACCGGCTCGGTTCGAAGGCCGCCGGGCTGGCCGCGCCGCTGCTGTTCGATCTCGTGGTGACCACGGTGCCGGTGCCGCCCAACCGCCTCACCCTGGACGGGACGAGGGTCTCGGGCGTGTACCCGTTCGTGCCGCTGGCGCCGCGGCAGGCGATCGGGATCGCGGTGGCGACCTATCGCGACTCGGTCCACATCGGACTTCAGGCGAACGGGGCGGCGGTCTCGGACGTGGGTTCGCTGCGGGACGGGGTGCTCAAGTCCGCTTCGCGCCTGCTAAACACCGCCTAACGAATGCAATGAACGGTCCGTTCCTTGCAAATTTTGCAAGGAACGGACCTTTCATTGCGCGCGTAAGGGGCCAGGTCAGCCGCGCAGCATCTCCGCGACCAGGAACGCCAGCTCCAGCGACTGCTGCGTGTTCAGCCGCGGGTCGCACGCGGTCTCGTACCGGCCCGAGAGGTCCAGATCCGAGATCTCCTGCGCGCCGCCGAGGCATTCGGTGACGTCCTCGCCGGTCAGCTCGACGTGGATGCCGCCGGGGTAGGTGCCGAGCTTGCGGTGCACCTCGAAGAAGCCCTGCACCTCGTCCACGATCCGGTCGAAGTGCCGGGTCTTGTAACCCGTCGAAGACTCGTGCGTGTTGCCGTGCATCGGGTCGCACTGCCAGATGACCTTGTGCCCGGACGCCTCGACCTTCTCGACGATCGCGGGCAGCACCTCGCGCACCTTGCCGTTGCCCATCCGGGCGATCAGCGTCAGGCGGCCGGGCTCGTTGCGCGGGTCGAGCCGCCGGACGTACTCGACGGCCTGCTCGGGCGTGGTCGTCGGGCCGATCTTGAGCCCGATCGGGTTGGCCAGCAGCTCGGCGAAGGCGATGTGCGCGCCGTCGAGCTGCCGCGTCCGCTCGCCCACCCACAGGAAGTGCGAGGACAGGTTGTACAGCTTGGGGTTCGCCGCGTCCGCGCGGTCCATCCGCAGCATGGAGCGCTCGTAGTCCAGCAGCAGCGCCTCGTGGCTGGCGAAGATCTCGGTGGACTGGAGCGAGGTGTCGGTGACGCCGCAGGCCGACATGAACCGCAGGCCGCGGTCGATCTCCGAGGCCAGCGCCTCGTAGCGCTCGCTGGCGGGCGAGGACTTCACGAAGTCCTTGTTCCAGTCGTGCACCTGGTGCAGGTCCGCCATGCCGGCGCCGGTGAGCGCGCGGACGAGGTTCATCGCGGCGCCCGCGTTCGCGTAGGCGCGGATCATCCGGCCGGGGTCCGGCACGCGCAGTTCGGGCTTGGCGACGAGCGAGTTGATGATGTCGCCGCGGTAGACCGGCAGGCCGAGGGCGTCGGTGGAGGCCGAACGCGGCTTCGCGTACTGGCCCGCGATCCGGCCGACCTTCACCACCGGCAGGCTCGCGCCGTAGGTGAGGACGACGGCCATCTGCAGCAGGGTGCGCAGGTTGGCGCGGATATGCGGCTCGGTGTTCGATTCGAACGTCTCCGCGCAGTCGCCGCCCTGCAGCAGGAACGCCTCGCCGCGGGCGACCATGGCGAGCCGGTCCGAAAGGCGGTCGATCTCGGCGGGGACGGTGATCGGCGGCACGCTCTCCAGCACGCCGCGGACGCGCTTCGTCAGCTCGGCGTCCGGCCACTCGGGCTGCTGGGCGGCGGGCCGGGAAAGCGCGTCGTCGAGCCGGTCACGCAGGCCGGGCGGCAGGGGTGGCAGTTCGGGGAGCGTGTCGACGGGAACGTCCACTGTCCAGTTCACGGGCACCAGGATATGCCGGACCGAAAGCCGCCCGCCCACCGGGACGAAAGTCCCAGAACGTGGACGGGCGGCGGAGGAGATCAGGCGGCCTGGGCCTTGTTGTAGAGGTTCTGCGCGTCCGTCCCGAAGTACGGGCCGAACATGTAGCCGGGCAGGAAGTTGTAGCCGAAGCTGTTCACCGAGGCCTGGATGCCCGCACCGGTCGCCTCGCTGAAGTTGAGGAACCACGGGCCGCCGCTCGAACCACCGGTCATGTTGCAGTTCATCCCGTGGTCCTTGGTGAGCAGGAAGTCGGTGAAGGTGCTCCCGCTGCAGTAGATCAGCTTCGAGCCGTCGTACGGCGCCGCCGCCGGGTACCCGAACGTGTACATCGACTGGTTGCGCGCCTGGTTGAACGCGATCCCCTGCGCGCCGACGACGTCGGTCAGCTTCTGCCCGTTGAGCGGGTTCACCACGGCCGCGCCGATGTCGTAGTTCATGTCCTCGCTCGCTTCCCACTGCGGAGTGGTCAGCGTGCTCTTCGCGGCCCAGGTGCCGTAGGGCGTGTTGCCGTTGTTGTAGCCGGGCGCGAAGGTCCAGTTGGTGTGCCAGGCGCCCTGGTACTTCACGCAGTGCCCGGCGGTGATCACGACACTGCCGTTCGTGCTCGTGACCGCGTCACCGGAGCACGACGCGTTCCGCCCGCCCATGGTGAAGAACACCCGGCCCGCGGTCTGCACGACCTTGCCCGCGCCGGTCCACGCGCCCCCGCCGTTGGGGATGCTCTGGATGATCGTGCTCGTCCCCTTCGCGACATCCTTCGGGGTGAAGGCGGGCGCCTGGACCAGCTGTTCGATCGGCACCGCCGACCGCATCCGCTCCGGGGTCCAGTAGGCCGCGACCGCCTGTGCGTCGGCCGCTGCCTGATGCTGGACCGGCCCGGCGTGGGCGGGGTTCGCGACGGCCGTCAGCGCCGTCACCGCCAGCCCCACGAGTGCCGCCAGTATCCCCGCCCGGGAAGCCGTCCTCTTCATGGCGTACCACCTTTCGCCACCGGTGAATTGCCGTATGACTTGCACGACATTTCGAAAGTATTTGTCCTGCTACCAGGGGTACAAGCGGCCGTTCGGCCGCATCCGGGGTGGCGTATGGGCCGTTCGGTCTAGCGGCAGTGCGCGTCGGCCGCCGGGAGGGCACCGTCCCGCAGATACCGGATCACGAAGTCGTTGCCACAGGCGTTGCCCATGGTGAAGACACCGTGCCCGCCGGCGTCCACGGTGACGAACTTGGCCCGTCCACCCAACGCCGACCGCATCTCGCGGGCGCCGACAAGCGGGGTCGCCGGGTCGCGGAGGTTCTGCACCAGCAGGATGTTCGACGGTCCGCGGTCGTGGATCCGCACGGGTGGTTCGCGGCGCTCGACGGGCCAGAACGCGCACGGGGTGATGTTCGCGGCCGCGGGGCCGAACATCGGCTGCGTCACGCGGGCGCGCTCGACCGCTTTTTGGTAGTGGCGAACGCTTTCCGGCCAGTCGGAGTCGTTGCAGAGCACCTGGAGCTGGAGCGCGGCGTGATTGTCGGTGTCCGGCGGTCCGCCTTGTGCCTTCGCCGCCGGAGCGGCCCATCGCTCGGCGAGGCCGGGGAAGTTCGCGTCGTCGTACAGCGCTCCCCAGGTGTCGGTGCGGATTCCTGGGCGCTTTTCGGCCAGCTCGAAGAACTTCGCCGTCACCTCGGCCGGTGTCCGCCCGAGGTGGTAGACGTCGTCCCGCGCCGCCGCCCAGGCCGCGAAGTCGCCGAAGCGATCGTCGAAGCCGTCCGCGAAACGCTGATGTGCCTGGACATCCAGCCCGTTGGGACCGACCAGGCTGTCCAGCACGATCCGATCCGTGCGCGCGGGGAACATCGACGAATACGCGGCACCGAGGTAGCTCCCATACGAAACACCGTAGTACGAGATCTTCCGCTCCCCCAACGCCTCGCGGATCCGGTCCAGGTCGCGCGCGGTGTTGGCGGTGGTCATGTGCGGCAGGAGATCCGCGGTCTTCGACCCGGCGCATTGCCTCGCCACCGCGCGCGACTTCACCGCCTTCTCGGCGACGTCACGCGGGCCCTCCGCGTACGGGCCGACGAGGATGAACCGCTGTGCCTCGCTCAGGTCACAGGTCACCGGCGTGCTGTAGACGGTCCCGCGCGGATCGAAACCGATGACGTCGTAACTGTCGAGCAGGCCGGACCGCCCCTGTCGCTGCGCGAGTTGCGCGGGCATCGCGAGGCCGGGGCTCCCCGGGCCGCCCGGGTTCATCAGCAGCACGCCTCGCCGCTTCGGCGAATTGCTCGCCTTGCGGGAAATGGTGAGCTCGATGGTCCGGCCGCCAGGATCGGCGTAGTCCAGCGGCACCCGGAGTTTCGCGCATTCGAGGCCCTCGGTCGGTGAGGGAGTCATGCCGTAGTCCGGGCACGGCGACGTCCAGCGCAGCGCCGGAGCTGCTTCGGCGGTCGCCGGGACGGCTACGGCCAAGGGCAGGAAAGCCAGTATCGCCAACGTTTTTCTCATGCGGCGAGCTTGGCGCCGCCTGCCGCTCTACCGCGTCGGACCGGAGTCTGATCCGGGACCTCCGCCTTGGGTGGGGGCTCACCCTGCCGTTCGTCGACCCCGAGTGTCAGAAAAGGGTCGTTCAGGACGAAAAACGTCTTGAACGACCCTTTCCTGACATCTCCAGCAGGCTTAGACGACGGCGAGCGGCAACGCCGTCGGGTGCACCGGGGCGGGCAGGTCCGAAGCGCCGGTGAGGTACGCGTCGACGGCGCTCGCCACCGAACGTCCCTCGGCGATCGCCCACACCACCAGCGAGGCACCGCGGTGCGCGTCGCCGCAGACGAACACGCCGGGCGAGGAGGTCTGCCAATCCGCGCCGCACGAGAGCGTGCCCCGCTGGGTCAGCGAGAGACCGAGCCCGTCCAGCAGCGGCATGTGCTCGACACCCTCGAACCCGATCGCGAGCAGCACCAGGTCGGCGGGCAGTTCCTCGACCTCGTCGTTGACCGGGGTCACCATGCGCTTGCCGGTCTCGGGGTCCTTGACCACGCGGACCTGACGGAGCTCCACGGCGCGCACGTTGCCTTCGTCGTCACCGATGAACCGGGTGACCGCGACGGCGAACTTGCGCTCGCCCGCCTCTTCGTGCGCCGGGTAGGTGCGCAGGATGTACGGCCACGTCGGCCACGGCGAGCGTTCGTCGTCCCTTGTGGACGGCGGCGTCGGGTACTGGTCCAGCTGGGTCACCGAAAGCGCGCCCTGCCGGGTCGCGGTGCCGTAGGAGTCGGCCCCGGTGTCGCCGCCGCCGATGATGACGACGTGCTTGCCCGCCGCGTCGATCGCCGACGGGCCGTCGCCCTCGACGTACTTGTTGGCCGGGACCAGATGTTCCATCGCCAGGTGGATCCCGGCGAGCTCGCGGCCGGGCGTGGTCTTGTCGTCGCGGCCGCGCAGCGCGCCCACGGCGAGGATCACCGCGTCGTACTCCGCCCGCAGTTCCTCGACGGTCAGGTCGACGCCGACCTCGCAGCCGGTGACGAACTTCGTGCCCTCCTTGCGGAGCTGCGCGAGCCGCCGGTCGAGGACCTTCTTCTCCATCTTGAACTCGGGGATGCCGTACCGCAGCAGGCCGCCGAGCCGGTCGTCCCGCTCGAAGACGGTCACCTCGTGGCCGGCGCGGGTCAGCTGCTGCGCGGCGGCGAGCCCGGCCGGACCGGAGCCGACGACCGCGACCCGCTGCCCCGACGAAACCGCCGAGACCTGCGGCTGCACGTAACCGGCTTCCCAGGACTGGTCGGCGATCGTCTGCTCGACGCGCTTGATCGACACCGGACCGCCGGACAGCGGCGAGATCGACAGCACGCAGCCCGCCTCGCACGGCGCGGGGCACAGCTTCCCGGTGAATTCGGGGAAGTTGTTGGTCGCGTGCAGCCGGTCGCTCGCCGCGGCCCAGTCGCCGCGGCGCACCAGGTCGTTCCACTCCGGGATCAGGTTGCCCAGCGGGCAGCCGGAACCACCGGAGTGACAGAACGGGATGCCGCAGTCCATGCACCGGGAAGCCTGCTTGCGCACCTGTTCGTTGCGCTCGCCGGGATCCACGTCGGCGTAGACCTCGCCCCAGGTGGCGAGACGGTCCTCTTTGGACTTCTTCTTCGGCTCTTCACGGTCGTACTTCAGGAAACCCGTCGGATCAGCCACGAGCGGCCTCCATGATCGCTTCGTCGACGTCGCGGCCCGCGGCACGCGCCGCCTTCGCCGCGTCAAGGACACGCTGGTAGTCGCGGGGCATCACCTTGGTGAACGCCGCCGAGCGACGCGGCCAGTCGCCGAGCAGCGACGCGGCCACGGCCGAACGTGTGAGGTCGTAGTGTTTCTGCACGGTCTTCTTGAGCCAGGCGAGGTCCTCGGACGACGGCGTCTGGAGGTTCACCATCTCCTCGTTGACCTTGCCGCGGTCGAGGTCGAGCACGTAGGCCTCGCCGCCGGACATACCCGCCGCGAGGTTGCGCCCGGTCGGGCCGAGCACCACGGCCTGTCCGCCGGTCATGTACTCGAAGGCGTGGTCGCCGACGCCCTCAGCGACCACCACCGCACCGGAGTTGCGCACGCAGAACCGTTCGCCGACCTGGCCGCGCAGGAACATCTCGCCACCGGTGGCACCGTAGGCGAGCGTGTTCCCGGCGATGGTCTGGCCCTCCGCGGCGAACTTCGCGTCCGGATGCGGGCGCACGATGATCCGCCCGCCCGAAAGGCCCTTGCCGACGTAGTCGTTCGCGTCGCCGACCATGTCGAGCGTGATGCCGCGCGGCAGGAACGCCCCGAGCGACTGCCCGGCGGAACCGGTCAGCAGCACGTGGATCGTGTCCTCGGGCAGCCCCTCACCGCCGTAGCGACGGGTGATCTCGGAACCGAGCAGCGTGCCGACGGTCCGGTTCACGTTCCGCACCGGCAGCTCCAGCCGCACCGGATGCGCGTCCTCCAGCGCCGCCTCGGCGAGCTGGATCAGCGTCCGGTCGAGCGCGTGCTCCAGGCCGTGGTCCTGCGCCCGCGTGCGCCGCTTCGCCCCGCCGTACGGGGTTTCAGCCGGCATCTCGAAGATCGGCGCGAGGTCGAGACCGGATGCCTTCCAGTGCTCGATCGCCTCGTCGGTGTTCAGCACCTCGGCGTGCCCGATGGCCTCGTCGAGGGTGCGGAAACCGAGTGCCGCCAACGTTTCCCGGACCTCTTCGGCGACGAACCGGAAGTAGTTCACGACGTGGTCGGCCTGGCCGGTGTACCGCTTGCGCAGATCCGGGCTCTGGGTCGCGACGCCGACCGGGCAGGTGTCGAGGTGGCAGACGCGCATCATGACGCAGCCTTCGACGATCAGCGGCGCCGTCGCGAAACCGTACTCCTCCGCGCCGAGCAGCGCGGCGATGACGACGTCCTTGCCGGTCTTCATCGCGCCGTCGACCTGCACGGTGATCCGGTCGCGCAAACCGTTGAGCAGCAACGTCTGCTGGGTCTCGGCGAGGCCGATCTCCCACGGTGTCCCCGCGTGCTTGAGCGAGTTCATCGGGGAGGCGCCGGTGCCGCCGTCGTGGCCGGAGATCAGCACGACGTCCGCGTGCGCCTTGGACACGCCCGCCGCGACCGTGCCGACGCCGAGCGAGGACACCAGCTTCACGTGGATGCGGGCCTTCTCGTTGGCGTTCTTGAGGTCGTGGATCAGCTGCGCCAGATCCTCGATCGAGTAGATGTCGTGGTGCGGGGGCGGCGAGATCAGCCCGACGCCCGGCGTCGAGTGCCGCGTGCGCGCGATCCACGGGTAGACCTTGTTCGGCGGCAGCTGCCCGCCTTCACCCGGCTTCGCGCCCTGCGCCATCTTGATCTGGATGTCGTCGGCGTTGACGAGGTATTCGCTCGTGACGCCGAACCGGCCGCTCGCGACCTGCTTGATCGCGCTGCGCCGTGCCGGGTCGTAGAGCCGCTCGGGGTCTTCCCCGCCCTCACCGGTGTTCGACCGGCCGCCGATGCGGTTCATCGCGATGGCGAGCGTTTCGTGTGCCTCGGCCGAAATCGAGCCGTAGGACATCGCGCCGGTGTTGAAGCGCTTGAAAATCGCCTCGACGGGCTCGACCTCGTCCAGCGGTACGGGTTCACGAACGCCCTCGCGGAAGGAGAACAGCCCGCGCAGCGCGCCGCCCTGGCGGTACAGGCGGTGCACCTCGTCGGAGTACTTCTTGTAGACCTCTTCCCGGCCGGTCTTCGTCGCGTGCTGCAACAGGAAGACGGTCTCGGGGGTGAACAGGTGCAGTTCGCCCTCGCGGCGGTACGCGTACTCGCCGCCGGTCTCGAGTCCACGGTGGACGCGATCGGTCGGGTTGTCCGGGTACGCCCGGCGGTGACGCGTGGCGACCTCTTCGGCGAGCACGGTCAGCCCGACCCCGCCGAGCTTCGACGACGTCCCGGTGAAGTACTCGTCGAGCAGATCCTGGGCCAGGCCGAAGGATTCGAAGACCTGCGCCGCGGTGTACGCGCCGACGGTCGAGATGCCCATCTTCGACATGATCTTCAGGACGCCCTTCACGAGCGCCTTGACGTAGTTGCGGACCGCCGTGGCGGGCTCGATCCCGGTGACCGCACCGGTCGAGATCATGTCCTCGATGGTCTCGAAGGCCAGGTACGGGTTCACCGCCGCGGCGCCGTAGCCGAGCAGCAGCGCGACGTGGTGGACCTCGCGCGCGTCACCGGTCTCTACGACCAGCGCGACACGGAGCCGCTCCTTGGTGCGCACCAGATGGTGGTGCACCGCGGACACGAGCAGCAGCGACGGGATCGGCGCCATGCGGTGGTCGGAGTCGCGATCGGACAGCACGAGCGTGCGCGCGCCGGCCGCGATCGCTTCGGAGGCCTCGCGCCGGACCCGCTCGATCGCGGACGCCAGCGCCTCGGCGCCACCGTCCACTTCGTACAGTCCGGAAAGGACACTGCACGCGAAGCCGGGAAGGTCGCCGTCGTCGTTGATGTGGATCAGCTTGGCGAGCTCGTCGTTGTCGATCACCGGATACGGCAGCTGCACGTGACGGCAGGAGGCCGGGCCGGGGGCGAGCAGGTTGCGCTCGGGGCCCATGATCCGGCTCATCGAGGTGACGAGCTCTTCGCGGATCGCGTCCAGCGGCGGGTTGGTGACCTGCGCGAAGTTCTGCTTGAAGTAGTCGTAAAGCAGCCGCGAACGCTGCGACAGCACCGCGGGCGGGGTGTCGGAACCCATCGAACCGATCGGCTCGGCCGCCTTGACCGCCATCGGCGCGAGGAGGATCTTCAGCTCTTCTTCGGTGTAGCCGAAGGAAAGCTGGCGCCGCAGCACGGAATCGTGGCTCTGCACGATGTGGTCGCGGTCCGGCAGGTCGGCGATCTGCAGGAGACCGGCGTGCAGCCAGCCCTCGTACGGGAGTTCCTTGGCCAGCGCAGACTTGACCTCTTCGTCGTCGACGATCCGGCCCGCCTCGGTGTCCACCAGGAACATGCGGCCGGGCTTGAGGCGGCCCTTGGCCACGACGTCCGCGGGGGCGACGTCGAGGACGCCCGCCTCGCTGGCCAGCACGACGCGGTCGTCCGCGGTGCGCCACCATCGGGCGGGCCGCAGGCCGTTGCGGTCGAGCACCGCGCCGACGAGCGTGCCGTCGGTGAAGGTGACGCAGGCCGGGCCGTCCCACGGCTCCATGAGGCTGGCGTGGAACTGGTAGAACGCACGGCGCTGTGCGTTCATCCCGGTGTGGTTCTCCCACGCTTCGGGGATCATCATCAGCACCGCGTGCGGGAGCGACCGCCCGCCGAGGTGCAGCAGCTCCAGCACCTCGTCGAAGGAGGCGGAGTCCGACGCGTCGGCCGAGCAGATCGGGTACAGCCGGGTGAGGTCGCCGGGGATGAGGTCCGATTCGAGCAGCGCCTCACGGGCGCGCATGCGGTTGCGGTTGCCCCGGATGGTGTTGATCTCGCCGTTGTGCGCGACGAACCGGAACGGATGCGCCAGCGGCCACGACGGGAAGGTGTTGGTGGAGA
Organism: Amycolatopsis sp. WAC 04169; assembly: GCF_003947535.1. NCBI lineage: Bacteria > Bacillati > Actinomycetota > Actinomycetes > Pseudonocardiales > Pseudonocardiaceae > Amycolatopsis > Amycolatopsis sp. WAC 04169. The sequence goes on from NZ_QHJI01000004.1 coordinate 626,337, forward strand.
ACCGGGAGTGCACGAGCGCGATGGCGCTGGTGAGCCTGGTGTCGGTCAGATCGGCGAAGAAGAGCGGGAGCTGCTCGGGGGTCAGCATTCCCTTGTAGACGATGGTCCGCGAGGACAGCGACGGGAAGTAGGTGCCGCAGCCCGCGGTCACGCTCTCGTTCTCGACGCGCTTGCGGAGACAGAAGGCGAGGCGGTCCAGTTCGAGCCCGGACGGACATCGCCCGTCGGCCTCGGCGCCCGCGACGAACAGCATCGCGAAATGCGGCATGACCGAACGCGCCGTCGGGCCGATGTCGGCGCGGTCGGCGTCGACCGGTACCTCACGCCAGCCGAGGACGTCGAGGCCCTCTTCGCCGGCGATCCGCTCGATCAGGGCGATGGCCTTGTTCCGCTCCTCGACGTCCGAGGGCAGGAAACCGATCCCGGTCGCGTAGGTGTGGTGACCGTCCGCGTCCGCCTCGGGCAGGGGGAAGTCCACCTCCGCCCGCAGCAGCTCGTCCGGGAGCTGCAGCAGGATGCCCGCACCGTCGCCGCTGGTCGGCTCCGCGCCGGCGGCCCCTCGGTGGTCGAGGTTCGTCAGCGCGGACAGGCCGTCGGTGACGATGCCGTGCGAGCGCCGCCCGCGGACGTCGGCCACCATGGCCACCCCGCAGGAGTCCTGTTCGGATTCGGGATCGTAGAGACCCTGTTTGCCTGGAATGGCGGAGAAGATCATGAAGGGACCTCCTTCGTCGTCTGTGCTCAGCGGCCGGGCGGACCGGCCGGGGGATGCGCACGGGACGACGATGGCCCGTTCGTTAGCGCGACTTTAACACCTGTGAAACACGTAGGCATCAGTTCGGCGGGCGCGAAAGCCCGCCGATGGGTAACGATCTGGACGCCCGGAACGACACAGTTCCTGATGAGGTCACAGTAGTTCGTTCCGCTAAGTATATGTCCTGTTCCGGGATGTCACGAGAAGCGGTGAGGCGACCCTAGTCACTCCCGGCGCCCGGCGCGAGCCCAGGACACCGGAAATAGAACGTGTTACAGTTTCGGCCATGATCCTGGACCGTTTCCGGCTCACCGACCAGGTCGCCGTGGTCACCGGCGCCGGACGCGGGATCGGCGCGGCGACCGCCGTGGCGCTCGCCGAGGCCGGCGCCGACGTGGTGATCTCCTCCCGCACCGAAACCCAGCTCGAAGACGTAGCCGCCCTCGTCGCCGCCACCGGCAGGCGCGCCCACGTGGTGCCCGCCGACCTGAGCGACCCGGCCGCCGCCGGCGAGCTGGCGCGTATCGCGAAGGCGGAGTTCGGGCGACTGGATCTCGTGGTCAACAACGTCGGCGGCACGTATCCACGGCCGCTGCTGGAAACCACCGCGGACTTCCTCGAAGAAGCCTTTCGCTTCAACGTCTCCACCGCGCACGCGCTGACCGTCGCGGCGGCACCGTCCTTACTGGAGTCGGGCGGCTCGGTCGTCAACATCTCGTCGGTCATGGGCCGCGTGACCGGCCGTGGTTTCGCCGCGTACGGCACGGCGAAGGCCGCGCTGGCGCACTACACCCGGCTCGCCGCGGCCGACCTCGCGCCGAAGGTGCGGGTGAACGCGATCTCGGTCGGCTCGGTGGCGACCTCCGCGCTCGAAGTGGTGGTGGGCAACGACGAACTGCGCGGCCGGATGGAGGCCGCCACTCCCCTGCGCCGGATCGGCGAGGCCGAGGACATCGCGGCCACCGTCGTGTTCCTGGCGTCGGGCGCGGGCCGATACGTCACCGGCAAGATCATCGAAGTCGACGGTGGATTGCAGGCCCCGAACCTTGAGCTTGGCCTGCCCGATCTTTAGGAGGCGAACGCCTTGCGCGTGGTCCAGTGGAGTACCGGGAACGTCGGCCGCCACGCGCTGGCCGGGGTAGCCGCAAGGCCCGATCTCGAACTCGCCGGGGTCTGGGTTTCCAGCGAGGCCAAGGCGGGCGTGGACGCCGGGGAACTGGCGGGACTCGGGCGCCCGCTCGGTGTCGCGGCCACCACCGACGCGGACGCGCTCATCGCGCTGAAGCCGGATTGCGTGCTCTACACGGCGATGGCCGACGACAGGCTCGTTGAGGCCGTCGAGGACCTGAAACGCTTTCTGCGCGCGGGGATCAACGTCGTGTCCAGCAGCCCGGTGTTCCTCCAGTACCCCGAAGGTGTCGTGCCGCCGGAGATGATCGAGCCGATCCGCGAGGCGGCCCGCGAAGGCGGCGCTTCGCTGTGGGTCAACGGTGTCGACCCCGGCTTCGCCAACGACTGGCTGCCGCTGGTGCTCACCGGCGTGTGCGAACGGATCGACGAGGTGCGCTGCCTGGAGATCCTCGACTATTCGACGTACAACCAGGCCAAAGTACTTTTCGACATCATGGGCTTCGGCCGCGAGATGGACGACCTGCCGCTGCTGCTCCAGCCCGGTGTGCTGTCGCTGGCCTGGGGCAGCGTCGTGCGCCAGCTCGCGGCCGGGCTGGACGTCGAGCTCGACGCCGTCGAGGAGGTCTACGAGCGGCTCCCGGCACCTGAGACGTTCGAGATCGCCTCGGGAACCATCAAGGCGGGCACGGCGGCGGCGCTGCGGTTCGAGGTGCGCGGAATGCGCGGCGGGCGGCCGGTGTGCGTGCTGGAGCACATCACGCGGCTGCGCGGCGACCTCGGGCCGGACTGGCCGCAGCCGACCGGGCAGGGCTGCTACCGCGTCCAGGTGACCGGGGAGCCTCGGTATGAACTGGACCTGCGGTTGGTCGGGACCGACGGCGACCACAACACGGCCGGGCTGAAGGCGACCGCGATGCGGCTGGTGAACGCGATCCCGGCGGTGGTGGCGGCTCCGCCCGGGCTGCTGACGGCGCTGGACCTGCCTTTGGTGACTGGCCGGGGCCTGGTGACTCCCTGAGGAGCGGGACGGACGACACGGGCCGCGGCCAGGTCCTCTCGCGCGCCGTCCACCTGATCACGCGTGTCGTCCGTCTGGACACATGTGTCGTCCGTCTGATCACGCGACTCACCGCGGGCGGCGAGTGCCGGATGCCATGAAAGGTCCTTTCCTTGCAAATTTCGCAAGGAAAGGACCTTTCATGGCACTCGCGACGGAGAGCGGAGTGCTACTTCTCGGCGTCCGGCTTCGGGTCCTCGGTCGCCTTGTCGGCGGCGGAGTCCCGGACGGTGTCCGGAGCCGCGGCGACCTCCGCGTGCGACTCGCCGGAGTCGGCCGAAGCGGAGGCCGAAGCGGAGGCGGAGTCGGAGTCCTCGCGCGGCACGTCCTTGCTCCACAGCGTTTCCGGCGCTTCCCTCGGCCCCCGTTTGGCGGCGAGGACGAAGTACGCGATCGCCGCGGCGAACAGCAGGATCGAGGTCCACACGTTGACCCGCAGGCCGAGGATGTGGTTCGCGGTGTCGGTCCGCATCATCTCGATCCAGAACCGGCCCGCGGTGTACCCGGCGACGTACAGCGCGAACACGCGGCCGTGGCCGAGGCGGAACTTCTTGTCCGCCCAGATGACCAGCAGCGCGACACCGAGGTTCCAGAGCAGCTCGTAGAGGAACGTCGGGTGCACCGGGCTGTCCGGCAGCGGGACGTGCCCGATCGCGACGCCGTTCAGGAAGTCGTCCGGGTTGGTCGGGTTGTAGCGCTGGTAGATCTCCAGGCCCCACGGCAGATCGGTGTGCGCGCCGTAGAGCTCCTGGTTGAAGTAGTTGCCGAGCCGCCCGATCGCCTGCGCGATCACGATCCCCGGCGCGAGCGCGGCCGCCATCGCGGGCAGCGGGATGCCCCGGCGGCGGCAGGCGATCAGCGCGCCGACGGCGCCGAGCGCGATGGCGCCCCAGATCCCGAGGCCGCCGTCCCAGATCTTCAGCGCGTTGAGCGGGTTCTTGCCCTCGCCGAAGTACAGCTGGTTGTCGGTGATGACGTGGTACAACCGGCCGCCGACCAGGCCGAACGGCACCGCGAAGACGGCGACGTCGATGACGGTGCCCTTCGTGCCGCCGCGGTTCACCCAGCGTCGCTCGCCCAGCCAGATCGCCACGATGATGCCGGCGATGATGCAGAGCGCGTAGGCCCGGATCGGGATCGGCCCGATATGCCAGACGCCCTGGTCGGGGCTGGGGATGGTCGCGAGGAACGCTGCCGAGGCGGTATTCACGTCGGCCACCGTAGCGCTTCATCGGCTTCTTGGGGGCGTCAGCCCTCGACGGCGGCCAAATAGCCCGCGATCAGCGCCGAAGCGACCTGCCCGACGGCGGCGTCGGGCGGCAGGAACACCTCATCGTGCAGGCTCGGCGCGCCCGCGGTGTCGCCGAGGCCGACGAACATCATCAGCCCGCGCGTCATCCCGCAGTAGTGCGCGAAGTCGTCGGCGCCGAACGACCGGAATTCGGTGTCCACGGCCACCCCGGTCCGGACGAGCCGCCGGTGCGCGCGCTGGGTGAGCCCGGCGTCGTTGTGCAGCACCGGTTCGCACGGGCTGATCTCCAGTTCCGCCCGGCAGCCGTGCGCCTTCGCGGTTCCGTGGACGACCTCGGCGAGCCCCTCCAGCGCGAGGTCGCGGTCTTCGGCACGCATCAGCCGCAGCGAGCCCGACAGACGGGCCTCGTTCGGCACGACGTTCGCCGTGGTCCCGGCTTCGATCCGGCCGACCGAGCAGACCGCGCCGAACACCGGGTCGACCCGGCGGCTCGCGAGCTGCTGCAGGCTCACCACGATCTGGCTGAGCGCGAGGATCGGGTCCCGCAGCAGATGCGGGTACCCGGCGTGCCCGCCCTGGCCGCGGACGACGACGTCGAACTCGTCGGTGGAGGCGTTGACCGGTCCCGGCACCGCCGACACCACGCCCGCCGCGAGCCGGGGCTGGACGTGCGCGCCGATCACGGACTCGACGCCGTACTCGGTGAGCACGCCCGACTCGACGATGTCCAGCGCGCCGGACGGCGACGTCTCCTCACGCGGCTGCAGGAGCGCGACGAGCGGCCGCGGCACCCCGACGACGGCGGCCGCGCGGCAGGTGGCGACGAGCGCGGCCATGTGCACGTCGTGTCCGCACGCGTGCATCAGCGGCGTCTCCGAGGCCCACGGCATCCCGGTGCGCTCGGTGACCGGCAGCGCGTCCAGTTCGGTGCGCAGCGCCACGGCCGGCCCCGGCCGGCTCCCGGGGAGCAGCACGGCGCGCCCGGTCTTCGCGACCCGGACCCCGTCGTCTATGCCCAGCGCCTCGACGACGACGCGCGCGGTGTCCTCCTCGTCCCCCGACGCCCGGGGGTCGGCGTGCACCCGGTGCCGCAGTTCGATCGCGGACGGCAGCTCCGCTTCGACCGCGGCCTCCCACCGGTCGTGCAGTTCGTCCAGCTCCGTCATGTCCCCTCCAGCCCGTACACCCGTTCGGCGTTGCGGTGCCCCACCAGCGCCGCTATCCGATGCGCGTCCACTTCGGACAGTACGTCCGAAGTGAGCCCCGCGTACAGGAAGTCGGACAGTCCTTGCCGGAACAGCGCGGTACCGAGGTGGTACAGCTCGGCCAGCCCGAACGCGTCCGTGGAGAACAGCAGCTTCCCGAACGGCACGATCTCCATTGTCTCCGCGATGATCGCGGGCGCACGATGACCGGCGTTGTGCGTCGCGAGTCCCACGTCGACGAACACGTGCTCGAACACCTGCGCCAGATACGCGGCGTTCCGGTGGAAGGGATAGTTGTGCAGCAGCATGATCGGCACCCCGTGTGACCGGGTGGCCCGCAGCAGCGCGGTGAGCAGCAGCGGATCGCAGCGGTGCAGGTCGACGTCCGAATCGCCGAACCCGACGTGGAACTGGATCGGCAACGCCAGGTCGATCCCGGTCCAGATCAGGAACCGGTGCAGCACCTCGTCCGCGAGCCGGACCGGTTCGCCCGCCTCGATCCGCGCGAGCCAGCGGCCCGCCGCTTCGGTGACTTCGGCGTCCGCCGGCCGCTCCCCCGCCAGGTCGAGGCCGACCCGGTAGGCGGCGATGGACTTGAACCCGACGGCCGTCGTGGCGCGTTTCGCCAGTTCGCCGGTGAAGGCTTCGGCGAATCCGGCGGCGCCGGTCGCTCCGATCACCGTTTCGGCGACCTGTTCGAGCCGGACGATGTCCCGCGCGCGGGCACCGGACAGGGCCGCGAACTGCTCCGTCGTGGTCAGCGTGTCAGGCAGGAAACCGCCGTCGAGCAGGAACTCGGTCGTGCCGGTGGCGCGCAGGAACCGCGCGTTGACCTCCGTGGCGCCCAGTTCGGCGCGGCGGGCCAGATAGACCTCGGCCGGCACGTGCGGCGGCAGGTCGAGCACGGGAGCGCAGCGGGCCCGCACGGCGAGCCCGATCAGCGAATCGAACAGGGTCGTGCCCAGTGACGAGACGGTGTCGGCCTCGGTGAGCAGCTGTTCGAACTCGATCCGGCCGAGGTCGCCGGTGACGACGCCGTGGCAGTGGTGGTCCACCAGCCGCGTGCGGGCCACGAACGGCAGGATCGGGGTTCCCGGCATGAGCGCGTCCCTTCTCGTGATCGACGAGTGCGGCCTCACCCTATGGCCGGATCCGGGCGTGGCAAGGGGCTGGAGAACAGGCCAGGATGAGGAACCATGGTGAACCGGGAAGCACTGACGGCCCGCGCGACCGCCCTCACCGGGGAACTCCGGGCACGGGGTGTCGAGCTCGTGGCGCTGACCTTCGTGGACAACGCCGGGATCGCCCGGGTCAAGGCGGTGCCGCTGCGGAAGCTGCCGTCGGCGGCCGCGTGGGGTGTCGGCGCTTCGAATTCCTTCGATTTCTTCGGCTTCGACGACGTCATCACCGGCGGTGAGCATTCCCTCGGACCGGTCGGCGACCTGCGGCTGCATCCGGATCTCGACGCGCTGACCGTGCTCGCCGGGCAGCCCGGCTGGGCTTGGGCGCCGGTGACGAAACTCGACCAGGAGGGCGAGCCGCATCCGCTGGATCCGCGGGCACTGCTCGCGACCGCGGTGGACCGGCTCGCCGCACGCGGTCAGCGGGCGCGGATGAGTTTCGAAATCGAATGGGTGATCACCAGCGCCGACTCCCCCGACGACGCGAAGTCGGCCACGGCGGGCCCGGCCTACGGTTACGCGAGGCTTTCCGAGCGCGCGGACTATCTTCGCGCCCTCGTGTCCACTTTGGACCAACAGGGCGTCGGGGTGGAGCAGATCCATCCCGAATACGCCGACGGCCAGTTCGAGCTGTCCGTCGCCGCGGCCGATCCGGTGCGGGCGGCCGACGTCGCCGTGCTGACGAAGGAGACGATCCGCGCACTCAGCCACCGGCACGGGCTCAAGGCGTCCTTCACCCCGAAGTTCGCGCCCGCCGGCGTGGGCAACGGCGGGCATGTGCACCTGAGTGTCTGGGACGGTGCACGGAACCTTTTCTCCGGCGGGGAAAGGGTTTTCGGGCTGACACCGGTCGCCGAGTCGTTCAGCGCGGGCATCCTGGAGCGGCTGCCCGCGCTGCTCGCGATCGGGGCTCCGTCGGTGGTCAGCTACCTGCGGCTGGAGCCGCATCATTGGGCGGGGGTGTACCCCGCGTGGGGGCTGGAGAACCGGGAGACGCCGCTGCGGCTGGTGCGCGGCGTCGCCGGGAACCGTGAGACGGCGGCGAATCTCGAGGTCAAATGCTTCGACCTGACCGCGAATCCGTATCTGGTGGCGGCCGCGCTGCTGTTCGCCGGGATGGCCGGTGTCGACGAGGACGCGTCACTGCCGGAGCCACTCGACGTCGATCCCGGAACCCTGACCGATGAGGAACGCGCCGCCCGCGGGGTCGAGCGCCTGCCTCAGCGGCTGGAGGAGGCCGTCGCCGCGTTCGAGGCGGACAAGGACCTGGCGGCCGCGTTCGGCGCTCCGCTGGCGACGACGATCGTGGACGTGCGACGGGCGGAGATCGAGCGGTTCGCGGACGCGAGCCCGGAGGAGATCACCGAAGCGCAGCGGTGGCGGCACTGAGGCAGGTCACCGGAACAGCTCTGTCCGGTGACCTGGCCGCTCTCTAAAGTGACGCTCGCCCGCCCAGGTCGGGTGGGCTTTGTGCGAACTGGGGAACTCAGCCGATGAAGAAACTGAAAGCCGTCCTCGTCACAGTCCTGCTCGCCCTGACGGCCCTGGTCTCGACCGCCACCGCGGCGAGCGCGGCGGCCGGGAATCCGACGAAGTTCCAGCCCGGGATCCGTGAGGCATGGGTGCATTTCCGGCCCGCCATGGATTCCGCGTATGTCGTGGTCAGTGACGTCAGCCTCAGAGCCCTCTGCTACGTGCCCGCCGCCGACGGGCTCTGGAACCTGGTCTACGACGACCACGCGGTCAAGGTCGGGTACACCTACGCGTCGTACCTCACCGCGCCGTCCGGCCAATGGTGCGGGAACGTCGGCCAGGGAACCGGCGGGGCCAAGGGCGAGACCTGGGTGCACCTCTACCCACAGGCGAACTGGGCTCACGAGGTCATGTACCCGGGCCACGACGTCGCGGCGATCTGCACGCTCGGGTTCCTCACCGATGTGTCCGACGGCAGCAACCGCCGGTGGGACCTGTATCTCGACCACGCGAACAACGTCGCCGGATTCACCTGGTACACCAGCTTCTACTCGTCGCCGTCGTCCATCACCGACTGCGGCATCTGATGTAGCGAAGGAGCCCTTCACCGCCTGAGATGCGGTGAAGGGCCCCTTCGGCTCACGTCAGATCAAGCGGGGGCGACGGCCTTCCGCACACCCGCGGCCAGTTCGGCCGAAAGTTCGCGCACCGCGTCGGTCCCGCTCGCCGCGGCCGTCACCAGCGCCGAACCGACGATGACACCGTCCGCGAACCCGGCGACCTGCGCCGCCTGCTCGCCGGACCGGACGCCGATCCCGACGCCGATCGGCAGTTCCGTATGCGCGCGGGTCCGCTCGACCAAATCCTCGGCGTGCACGCCGACCTGGTCACGAGCGCCCGTCACGCCCATCACGGCGGTGGCGTACACGAAGCCCGAAGCGGCCGCGACGGTCTTCGCGATCCGCTCCTCCGAGGAGGACGGCGCGACCAGGAAGATCCGGTCCAGACCATGCTGTTCGGAGGCGGCCATCCACTCGTCGGCCTCGTCCGGGATCAGGTCCGGGGTGATCATCCCGAGCCCACCGGCGGCGGCGAGGTCCCGCGCGAAACGGTCGACACCGTAGCGGTGCACCGGGTTCCAGTACGTCATCACGACGGCCTTGCCGCCGCGCGCCGACACCGACTCGACGACCTCGAACAGGTGCTTGAGCTTGAAGCCGCCGGAGAGCGCGCTCACCGACGCGGCCTGGATGGTCGGGCCGTCCATCACCGGGTCCGAGTAGGGCACGCCCACCTCGACCAGGTCGGCGCCGCCGTCGACCACCGCGGCCAGCAGGTCCTTGGACCCGTCGACCGTCGGGAAACCGGCCGGGAGGTACCCGATCAGCGCTCCGCGTCCCTCCGCCCGGGTCTTGGCGAAGATGTCGTCCAGCGCGCTCATGCGTTCTCCACCAGGCCGAAGTACTTCGCGGCCGTGTCCATGTCCTTGTCGCCGCGACCGGACAGGTTCACGATGATCAGCCCCTCGGGGCCGAGTTCACGGCCGAGCACCAGCGCGCCGGCCAGCGCGTGCGCCGACTCGATCGCCGGGATGATGCCCTCGGTGCGCGAAAGCAGCTTGAACGCGTCCATCGCCTCGGCGTCGGTCACCGGCCGGTACTCGGCGCGGCCGCTGTCCTTGAGCCACGCGTGCTCCGGGCCGACGCCCGGGTAGTCGAGGCCCGCGGAGATCGAGTGCGATTCGACGGTCTGGCCGTCCTCGTCCTGCAGCAGGTACGTCATCGCGCCGTGCAGGTTGCCCGGGGTGCCCTTGGTCAGCGTGGCGCCGTGACGGTTGCCCTCGACACCCTCGCCGCCCGGCTCGAGACCGACCAGGCGCACCGACTCGTCCTCGATGAAGCCGTGGAAGATCCCGATCGCGTTCGACCCGCCGCCGACGCAGGCCGCGACGGCGTCGGGCAGGCGGCCCGCCTGCTCCAGGATCTGGGCGCGGGCCTCCTCGCCGATGATCTTGTGGAAGTTCCGCACCATCATCGGGAACGGGTACGGGCCCGCCGCCGTGCCGAAGAGGTAATGCGTGGTGTCGGCGTTGGTGACCCAGTCGCGCAGTGCCTCGTTGATCGCGTCCTTGAGCGTGCGCGAACCGGTCTTCACCGGGACGACCTCGGCGCCGAGCAGCTTCATGCGGGCGACGTTCAGCGCCTGCCGCTCGGTGTCGACCTCGCCCATGTAGACGATGCATTCCAGGTCCAGCAGCGCGCAGGCGGTGGCGGTGGCCACGCCGTGCTGTCCGGCCCCGGTCTCGGCGATGACCCGCTTCTTGCCCATCCGCTTGGTGAGCAGCGCCTGGCCGAGCACGTTGTTGATCTTGTGCGAACCGGTGTGGTTCAGATCCTCGCGCTTGAGGAAGATCCGGGCGCCGCCGGCGTGCTCGCCGAAGCGCTTGGCCTCGGTGAGCAGCGACGGGCGGCCGGCGTACTCACGCAGCAGGCGCCGGAACTCGTTGACGAAGTCCGGGTCGGTCCTCGCCTTGTCGTATTCCGCCGCGACCTCGTCGACGACGCCGATCAGGGCCTCGGGCATGAACCGGCCGCCGTACGGGCCGTAGTAGCCCCGGCCGTCCGGGTCGTGCTCGCCGTGCGGTGTTTCGGTGTACTCCACGCTCATCGAGAAGGCCTCGGGCAAGCGGGGTGCGAACCGGCGGTCACGAGCTTGACCAGGGCGCCCTTCGGGTCTCCCGAAGCGACGAGCCCTTCGCCCACGAGGACGGCGTCGGCGCCGTGACCCGCGTAGGACATCAGGTCGCCGGGGCCGCGGACACCGGACTCGGCGATCTTGAAGACGTCCATCGGCAGGCCGGGGGCCAGCCGCGAGAAGACGTCCCTGTCGACCTCGAGGGTGTGCAGGTTGCGGGCGTTGACGCCGATCACCTTCGCGCCGGCTTCGAGCGCCTTGTCGGCCTCTTCGGCGTTGTGGATCTCGACCAGCGCGGTCATCCCGAGGGATTCGACGCGGTCCAGCAACGCGATCAGGGCGTTCTGCTCCAGCGCGGCCACGATCAGCAGGACCATGTCGGCGCCGTGCAGCCGCGCCTCGTGGACCTGGTACGGGCTGACGATGAAGTCCTTGCGCAGCACCGGGATGTCGACCGCCGCGCGGACCGCGTCGAGGTCGGCGAGCGAGCCGCCGAACCGCCGCTGCTCGGTCAGCACGCTGATCACCCGGGCGCCGCCGTCGGCGTAGTCCTTCGCCAGCGCGGCCGGATCCGGGATCTCGGCCAGGTCGCCCTTGGAGGGGCTGCGCCGCTTCACCTCGGCGATGACGCCGATACCGGACTCGCGCAGGGCCGCGAGGACGTCACGTGGGGGCGCGACCTGGGTCGCGCGCTTCTTCAGTTCGTCGAACGGCAGAGCCGCCTCGCGCTCGGCGAGATCGGCACGGACGCCGGCGACGATGTCTTCGAGCACGCTCACCGGAGTTCCTCACCGGCCGTCGTACTCACGGATTCCTTCGCAAGGTCGCTCACAAAAACCTTCCCCTTCCCGCCGAAACGATGCTAACCCCCGCACGGATACGGCCTGGTTCCGGGTATGTCCGTTACTCCGAATGCCCACCGTGTCATCTTTCCCGGCGTAGATCTCCGAAACCCGCGAATTCCGCCGTCGTCACCGCGTCGCGGTGGGATCTTCGCCGTCGGACAGCGCCTCCCACAGCTCGGTCTCCGGATCCTTCGCGGCCTTCTTCTTCGCCCCCGGCGCCGAATACTTCGCGCCGAGGCGCGGCATCCGGCCCGCGCCCTTGATGGCTGCCAACCCGCCCGCGGCCACGAGAATTCCCCCGAGGATCCCGAGACCGCGGGCTCCCAGCATCTGGGCGACGGGCAGTCCGTCGGCGAACCCGCTGAACGAGCCGCCCGCCACGCCGATCCACACCGCGGCGAGACCGGACACGGCGAGTACCACGCCGAGCACCCGGCGTGGCCAGCCGCCGGTGGCGATCAGCCCGGCGGTGCCGGCGAGCGCCAGCAACGCGAGGGGAATCAGCGCAACCGCGCGCTGTGAACCGGTTTCCGTGTACAGCACGGTGCCGCGCACGCCACCGTCGCGGAACTCCGCGAACCAGACGAGCTGCGAAGAACCCCACAGCGCGACCGCGCCCAGCAGCAGGCCCACCACGGCGATCCACAGTGGACGCTTGGCCTTCTTCGGTGACGCGGTGTCAGACACGAGTGCTGTCACCGGCCGGGTCGAGTTCGTCCGCGGCGATCATCGTCTGCGCCGCCGCGACGGCGGAAAGCACCGTACGGGCCTTGTTGAGCGACTCGTTGTCCTCGTAGTCGGCCACAGAGTCGGCGACGACTCCCCCGCCGGCCTGGACATACGCGGTGCCGTCCTTCATCAGCGCGGTGCGGATCGCGATCGCGGTGTCGGCGTCGCCGGCGAAGTCGAGATAGCCGACAACGCCGCCGTAGAGCGCCCTACGGGTCGGCTCCAGCTCCTCGATCAGCTGCATCGCGCGGACCTTCGGCGCGCCCGAGAGCGTTCCTGCCGGGAAACAGGCGGTGACGGCGTCGAAAGCCGTCTTGTCGTCGAGGAGTTCCCCGGTGACCGTCGAGACGATGTGCATGACGTGGCTGTAGCGCTCGACGTCGAAGAAGTCGACGACGCGCACGGTGCCGGGCTTGCAGACCTTGCCGAGGTCGTTGCGGCCGAGGTCGACGAGCATCAGGTGCTCGGCGCGCTCCTTCTCGTCCGCGAGCAGGTCCTTGGCCAGCTGCGCGTCCTCCTCCGGATCGGCGCCGCGCCAGCGGGTCCCCGCGATCGGATGCGTGGTCGCGCGGCCGTCCCGGACGGTGACCAGCGACTCCGGGCTGGATCCGACGATGTCGAAACCGTCCAGGCGCAGCAGGTACATGTACGGGCTCGGGTTGGACGTGCGCAGTACCCGGTAGACGTCGAGCGCGTCGGCCTGCGTCTCGATCTCGAAGCGTTGCGACGGCACGATTTGGAACGCTTCGCCCGCCTTGATCGCCTCGACGGCCTTCTCGACGGCCGCGTGGAAGTCGGGCTTGGACCGGCGGCGCGTGAATTCGGGCGCGGGACGGTCGAAGACCGCGGCCGTGGCCGGAGCGGCGACGTGCAGCTGCTTGGTCATCGCGTTCAGGCGCGCGACGGCGTCGTCGTACGCGGCGTCGACGCGCTCGGCCGAGTCGTCCCAGTTGACCGCGTTGGCGATCAGGGTGACGGTGCCCTCGTGGTGGTCGAAGGCGGCCAGGTCGGTCGCCAGCAGCATGGTGAGCTCGGGGATGTCGAGGTCACGCTCGGCGAGCTCGGGGAGCCGCTCGAGCCAGCGGACGGCGTCGTAGCCGATGTAGCCGACCATGCCGCCGGTGAGCGGCGGCATCCCGGGCAGTTGCTCGGTGTGGAGCGCCGCGACCGTCTCCCGCAGCACGGTGAGCGGGTCGCCCTCGGTCGGCAGGCCGACCGGCGGGGTGCCCGTCCACACGGCCTGGCCGTCACGCACGGTCAGCGCGGCGGGGCTGTCGACGCCGATGAACGACCATCGGCTCCAGGAAGCGCCGTTCTCCGCCGATTCGAACAGGAACGTGCCCGGCCGGTCGGCGGCGAGCTTGCGGTAGACCCCGATGGGGGTCTCACCGTCGGCGAGCACGCGACGGACAACGGGGATGACGCGACGGCCCTCGGCGAGCGCGCGGAACTCGTCGCGCGAAGGGCTGACCGAGCCGAGCCCCGACGGGCTGGCGTTTGCGGCGCTGACCATGTCGCTCATTGTGCTGCAACGGCCGGGCGGGCCGGGACGGGGGGATGAATTCAAAGGTTGTTGAATTTCTGGCCCGGTCCGTTCATGATGACGCCATGGCTGGTGAAGACACTACCGTGCGGCGGCGGGGACGGCGGCCCGGCGGACAGGACACCCGGACCGCGCTGATCGAAGCGGCGCGCGCGGTGTTCGGCGAGAGCGGCTTCGACGGCGCGACCGTGCGCGCGATCGCGACGCGGGCCGGGGTCGACGCGGCGATGGTGAACCACTGGTTCGGCAGCAAGGAAGGGCTGTTCGCCCAAGCCATCCTGAAGCTCCCCTTCGACCCGCACGAACTGCTCGTGGTGCTGCGCGACGGGCCCGACGACGAGTTCGGCCAGCGGATCGTCCGCACCTTCCTCACCCGATGGGACGGCGCGGGCGGCGAGGTGTTCCAGGCCCTCGTCCGCAGCGTCGCCGGGCACGAGCAGGCCGCGGCCGTGCTGCGCGGCTTCTTCCAGAACTTCTTCACGAAGGTGATCGGCGGGCTGGGCTCGGACCGCGTCGAACTGCGGACCACGCTCTGCGCCTCCCAGCTCGTCGGGATGGGGCTGGTGCGCTACGTCGCGAAATTCGAGCCGATGGCTTCGAGCGAGATCGAGCCGCTCGTCACCGCGATCGCGCCGACCGTGCAGCGTTACCTGACCGGCGACATCGACTGACCCTTCGGGCGATCACGCGTGTTTGGAGCCGTAACTCGCGTGATTGAAGGCGAATCTCGGAGTTCGGCTTCCAAACACGCGAGTTACGCCTTCAATCACACGAGTTACGCCTTCGCTCACGCTGTGTCCGGTTCGATCTCCTTGACGGGGACCGTGTAGAGCGTGTCCTTCGAGAACCGGCCCCGCGGGAAGATCACGATCATGTCCGTTTCCTCGCCGCCGACGAAGACGGGAATCTTCTCGAGTCCCTTGAAACGGGGAGCGATCCGCAGTGACCGGCGCGTCTGGAGCAGTTTGTAGTCGCGCTCGAGATAGACGTCGATCCTGGGGTACAACCAGCCCGGCCGGACCGTCGCCGTGGCCTCGCGCAAGCCGGTCTTAGAGGCCGAGCGATACCTGCTCCGCCACAGATAGGCGGCGTACAGGCACACCGGGAAACCCAGGAAAGCCGCGAAAGACAACGGAGTCAGCAAAACGTCATCGGAGTCGCCGACGACCTCACCATCCAATGCCAGGAGTTTCGCGGGGTTTCCCGGCTCGTAGACCAAAGACACCTTGTCCCCGACCTCGAGCCCGCGCGCCGCTCTCATGCCGACCGCGATCGTGCGCGGTTTCGAGCCACCGAAATAGGCGAGTGTGATCTTTTTACGTCCGGTTTTGGAGGTCGGCTCAACCTTTTCCACCGTGCCCTGCACCCAGACCCCGGCCCTCACCACCTCCGCGGGATCCGGCCGGAGCAGATCGAGACCGAACTGGCAGACGACGAAGAAGATCAGCCAGAGCACCGACAAAGCCAGCGCCCGCACCTTGAACTGCGAAAGTTTCTCGATCAAAGGGATGGCCACGTCGTCGTGTACCGCCGACGTGTCCTCAGGGCCTTCGGCTCCCGAATTGGGCCGCGGCAGCCCGGCAACGCGCGGACGGCGTCGCGGACGGTCACGATCGGCCGATCTTCTCCCCAGTTTCATGCACTGAGGTTAATCGAGAAGAGCGGCCTTTCCGGATAACGAGTTCAGTGTCGCTCCAGGGCAACCGCAAGCCTCGGCCGAGCGTACAAGTGAGCAGGCGCGTCAGCCCGCGACCAGCACCGCGATCAACGCCAGCGTGCCCGGCACCACCTGCACGAAGAAGATCTTCTTGCTCGCCGTCGCCGTCCCGTAGAGCCCGGCCACGATCACGCACGCGAGGCCGTAGATCTTGAACTGCCACGCCGTACTGCCGGTCGCGATCAGGCCCCAGATCAGCGCGGCGGCCAGAAAACCGTTGTACAGCCCCTGATTCGCCGCGAGCGCGGAGCTCGCCTTCGCGAACTCCTCGGTGGTGCCGAAGGAGGCGCGAGCGCGCGGGGTGGTCCACAGGAACATCTCGAGCACGACGATGTACAGGTGGATCAGCGCGACGATGCCGACCAGCACGTTGGCGACGACATTCACGGGTTACTCGCTCTCGTCGGCCAGCAGCAGCCGTTCGTCGGTGTCGAAACAGGTGTGCGTGCCGGTGTGACAGGCCGGGCCGGTCTGGTCGACGCGCAGCAGGACGGTATCGCCGTCGCAGTCGATCCGCATCTCGCGCACGTGCTGGACGTGACCCGACGTCTCGCCCTTGACCCACAGTTCCTTGCGGCTGCGCGAGTAGTAGGTGCCGCGCCGCGTGGTGAGCGTGCGTTCGAGCGCCTCGTCGTTCATCCACGCCATCATCAGGACGTCCGATGTGGAGTGTTCCACGACGACGGCGGCGATCAGCCCGTCGGCGTTGCGCTTCAAGCGATCCGAGAGGGCGGGGTCAAGCGTCATTCGTGGCTCCGAGAAGGTGCCGTTTCACCGGCATCGAGTTGAGCAGGACCGCCGTGTAGATGTACCCGGCGAAGAGGATCCCGGAGACGATCTTCACCCAGAAGAGTTCCGCCGCCAGCATCGACAGCGCGTGCAGCAAGCCGAAGAGGAAGCTGACCGCGAACCCGGCGAACCGCGCGGACGGCATCTTCAGCACCAGCCCCGCCACGACGAGGCCGCCGAGCACGAGCGACGTCCCCGGCAGCAGGAACGTCCGTGCGGACGAATACGGCGCGAACATGAGGATCCCGGCCATCGCGAGGTATGCGACGGCGAGCCCGAGCAGCAGCGCGCAGACGACCTTGACCTCGGTGGCGGCCTTCCACTTGTTCGGGATCACCGGACCACGACTCCCCCGGCGCGCAGCGCGCTCTTGACCTCGCCGATCTTCAACTGTCCGAAGTGGAACACGCTCGCCGCGAGCACCGCGTCGGCACCGGCCTCGACGGCGGGCAGGAAGTGCTCCAGCGCGCCGGCGCCGCCGCTGGCGATCACCGGGACGCGGACGGCCGCGCGCACCTGGGTGAGGAGTTCGAGGTCGAAGCCGTTCTTCGTGCCGTCGGCGTCCATCGAGTTGAGCAGGATCTCGCCGACGCCGAGTTCCTCGCCGCGCGCAGCCCATTCGACGGCGTCGATCCCGGTGCCGCGACGGCCGCCGTGAGTGGTCACCTCGAAGCCGGACGGGGTCGGTTCGGTGCCCTCGGGGACCCGGCGCGCGTCCACCGACAGCACGACGCACTGCGCGCCGAACCGGCGGGACGCCTCGCGCAGGAACTCCGGCCGCGCGATGGCGGCGGTGTTGATGCTCACCTTGTCCGCACCGGTGCGCAGCAGCCGGTTGACGTCGTCGTTCGTGCGCACGCCGCCACCGACGGTGAGCGGGATGAACACCTGCTCCGCGGTCCGGCGGACCACGTCGAAGGTGGTCTCGCGGTCCCCGGAGGAGGCCGTGACGTCGAGGAACGTGAGCTCGTCCGCGCCCTCGGCGTCGTACAGGCGGGCGAGTTCGACGGGGTCGCCGGCGTCGCGCAGGTCGGCGAAGTTGACGCCCTTCACCACACGGCCCGCGTCGACGTCGAGACACGGGATGACCCTGACTGCGACTGACATGGGGACAAGCGTAGTCAAGCGCGTTCTAAGCTCGCGGAATGGCACAGGCGGGGCGGCGTCCGGGGCAGACCGAGACGCGGGAGGTGATCCTCGAAGCGGCAAGGCGCAGGTTCGCCGAACAGGGCTACGACGGGGCGACCGTGCGCGGCATCGCGGCCGACGCCGGGGTCAACGCCGCGCTGCTGCACCATTTCTTCGGCACCAAGCAACGGCTCTTCGCCCTGTCGATGAACCTGCCCGTCGATCCGGGCGAGCTGGTCCCCCGGATCCTCGAAGGCCCCGAGGACGAGATCGGCGAGCGCCTCGTGCGCGCGTTCCTCGGTCTCTGGCAGGCCCCGGAGGGCCGCGCGCCGTTCCTGGCGATGATCCGGTCCGCGACCACGAACGAGCAGGTCGCGACCATGATGCGGCAGTTCCTGGAGCGGGCGGTGCTGGCGCGGGTCGCCGAAGCACGCGGCGTGCCGAAGGTGCGGGTGGCCGGGATCGCCGCGCAGATGATCGGGTTCGCGCTGCTGCGCTACGTCATCGGGCTCCCGCCGCTGGCCGCCGCCTCGGAGGACGAGATCGTCGCGATGCTGGCGCCGGTCGCGCAGTACTACCTGACCCCCGACGTTCACCACCCGGTCACCCCGCGCGGCTAGCTTCCCGAGGATGCGCATAGCTGCTCTCCTCCCCCTCCCCCTGCTGGCGGCCTCGCTGCTCGCCGCCGCGCCCGCCGAAGCGGGCCAGAACCCCTCGCCCGTGGCTCAGACCAGGGCGTACGTCGACGACGCCGGCGCGGACCCGGCGAACGCCGACGCCGACGACCCGGCGATCTGGGTCCACCCGAAGAATCCGTCGGCCAGCGTCGTGCTCGGCACGCTCAAGGAAGGCGGGCTGGCCGCGTTCGACCTGAAGGCGCGGCAGTTGCAGCATCTCGCCGTTCCCGCAGGCGGCCGGTTCAACAACGTCGACGTCGTCGGCGATCTCGCCGTGGTGAGCGACCGCGGCCGCGACCGCGTGCGCGTCTACCGGATCGACCCGGCCGGTGCCGCGGCCGGCTCGCGGGTGCTGCGTGACGTCACGGATCCTTCTGCCCCACCGGTTTTCTCCGCGTCGGAGTCCGAAGTGGACGAACAGCGGACCGCGTACGGGCTCACCGCCGGACGCGACCCGCGCACCGGCGCGCGCTGGGTCGCGGTGACCCGGCGCCACGAGACACGCGTGGCGCTCTTGCGACTTGTCGACAAAGCGGACGGCACCGTGGGCACGGCTCCGATCGGCACGATCGACCTGCCGGCGGAGTTCCGGCTGCCGAACGGGAAGACGTGGTCGCCCTGCGGCGAACCGGACGAGCGGCCGCAACTGGAAGGTTCGATCCTCGACACCGCGAACCGCGTGCTCTACACCGCGCAGGAGGACGTCGGGATCTGGCGGATCCCGGTGGACGGAGCCGGTTTCGGCCGTCCGGTACTGATCGACAAGGTGCGGTCGTTCGGGGTGCCGCAGCGGTTCGACGAGGCGACCGAGGAATGCGTCGCCGACGGCCCCGACCCCGGTTTCGGCGGCAAGTGGCTGACGGCGGACGCCGAAGGGCTGGCGCTGGCCGACGGCAAGCTGCTCGCGTCGAGCCAGGGCGACTCCCGGTTCGTGGTCTACGACCGTGAAGGCACACCGCGGCGCGATTTCCGCGTCGTCGCCGGACACGGGACCGACTCGGTCGAGCATTCCGACGGCGCCGCGATCTCCACGAAGTCCCTGGGGCCGCTGTTCCCGCACGGCCTGCTGGTGGTGCACGACGGCGAACGCCGCCCGGCGGCGACCGACCCCGCCGGTGAAGAGCTCGCGCCGACCGGATTCGCCTTCGTCCGCCTGGAGACCGCCGTGCGGTGATCGTGTTCACCGAGAAAGTTCCGCTCCCGATGCATCAGCCGGGTGGTCTCGCGCGTCTTGAGAGGGAGACCACCGGCTGAGGGGGACACGTGCCTGCGACCTTCGACGAGTTCGTCGCGGATCGCCTGGACGGGCTCCTGCGCTACGCGACCGTCCTGACCGACGATCCGTATCTGGCGCAGGACATCGTCCAGGAGGTGCTGCTGCGTGCTCAGCAACGCTGGCCGAAGATCGACTCGCCACCGACCTACGTCCGCCGGATGGTGACCAACGAGTACCTCTCGTGGCGGAGGCGGCTGGCGGTCCGCCGGGTGACACCGTCGTCGCCGGAAGTGCTCGACCTGGTGAGCCCGCCGGTCTCCGATCACTCCATCGAGTACGACGAACGCGACGCGATGCTGGACCGGCTCGCGAAGCTCCCGCGCAAACAACGCGCCGCGATCGTGCTCCGCTACTACGAGAACTACTCCGACGAGGAGATCGCCGCGGTGCTCCGCTGCGCGACGTCGACCGTGCGCAGCCAGATCTCGCGCGCGCTCGCGACGCTGCGGGAAACCGGGCCGTCCCCGTCCGTGCAGCCCACGGGAGCCCGCAAATGACCCGACTGAGTGATGAGCACACCGAGGACCTGATCCGGGAGAGCCTCGAACATCTGGCGACGCGGGCGCCCGACGGGGCCGAGATTCGCGAGGTGCTGGCCCAACGGCCGTCGAACCGTCCGACGATGGCCTTGGCCCTGGTCGCGGCGGCGGTCGCGATCATCGCGCTCGCCGTCCCGCTGGGCCTGCGGGCCTACACCACGGTCACCCCCGCCTCCCCGCGAAACGCCGACTGGACGGTACTGCCGTACAAGCCCGGCTGGTTGCCCGACGGCTTCAAGGAGCTGACCCGGAGCGCGAAGGCCTATCCCGGACCGCAGACCAGGACGTGGAGCAGCGGCGCGACCGGGCAGGTGCAGCTGACCACCACACCGCTGGACGACCGGCGCGGACCCTGGACGATCGCGCCCGCGCCGAACCAGATCATCGTGCACGGCCGCGTCGGGATGGTCGCGGAGGTCTACGGCGACGGGACGATGCTGACCTGGTCGCCCGACGACACGTACCTGCTGAGCTTGACGTTGATCGGGGTGAAGAACCCGCGCGACGTCGGTCAGCGGATCGCGGACGAAATGGTGCGGGACGACCGTGCCCGGGTTTCGGGCGAACTGCGGTTCGGCCGGTTGCCCGCCGACCTGGAGCTGTGCGGGGTGAACCTGTTCATGACCGTCGGCGGGGGCGCGACGGAACTCGAAGCGACCCGTGCCGGGCAACCCACCGCGGCGGCGGTCGTCAGGGCGTCGCTCCGCGCCGAACGGCCGGACTCGGGCGACGCCGCGCCCGTGCCGCTCAAGGTCAGGGGTCTCGACGGCTTCTTCCTGCCGAAACGGACCGGGCGGCTCGGGCACGAGGACGAAACGGTCGCCGTCCAGGTGGAAGGCGGGCGCTGGCTCACCGTGTCCGGCAAACGGGACCAGGCCACCCTGCTCGATATCGCGAACGACATCCAGCTGATCCCCGGCGATTTCGGCTGGTTCGGGAAGGCACCGGAATAGGGACGGAGGGGCGCGGGTTGTCGACGGCATGACGGACAGCTACCGCTCCATCGCGTTCACCGAATACGGCGACTCCGGGGTCCTTCGCGTCCTCGAGCGGGAGCTGCCCGAGCCGGGCCCCGGCCAGGTGCGGGTCGCCGTCAGGGCCGCGGGCGTGAACCCGATCGACTGGAAGATCCGCTCCGGGCTGATGGCCGACGCGTTCCCGACGGAGTTCCCGGCCGTCCCCGGTGGCGACATCGCCGGCGTGATCGACGCGATCGGCGAGGGCGTGTCCGGTTTCGCGGCCGGTGACGAGGTGCTCGGCTCCGGAGCGGGCGGATACGCGGAGTACGTCCTCGCGGATCCCGCGCGCCTGATCCCCAAGCCCGATTCGCTTTCGTGGGAACTGGCCGCCGCGCTGCCCGCTGTCGTCAACACCGCCTATCGCGCCCTCAACCTGCTGGACCTCGAAGAGGGCGAGACCCTGCTCATCGACGGCGCCGCGGGTGGCGTCGGCACCATCGCCGTGCAGCTCGCCGTCGCGCGCGGGCTGACCGTGGTGGGCACCGCGAGCGAAGGGAACCACGAGTACCTGCGCTCGCTGGGCGCCGTCCCGGTCCAGTACGGCGAAGGACTTGCCGAACGCGTACGCGACGTCGCGCCCCAGGGCGTCGACGCGTCCTTCGACGCCTCCGGGCGTGGCTCGCTGGCCACCCTCGTCGAGCTGACGGGTGGCCCGAAGCGGGTCATCACCATCGCCGCGCCGGACGCTGCCGAGCACGGCGTCCGCTTCACCTCGGGCTCCCCGGCCGAGCAGGTGCCCGGCTCGCTGGCCGAAGGCGCCGCGCTCGCCGCAGAAGGCAAGCTCGACCTGCCGATCGCCCGTGTCTACCCGCTCTCCGAAGCGGCCGCGGCCCAGGACGAGAGCGAAGCGGGCCACGTCCGGGGCAAGCTCGTCCTGGTCCCGTGAGCCTTCCCGCGACGGCGAGCTGGCTGCATCGGGACGCGAGGACCGGGCTCGAGGTCGCGTTCTTCCAAGAACACGAAGGCGGCTGGAGGATCAGCGGGGCCACGACGGCCGTCGAGGACGGCGAATCCTGGTTCGTCGAGTACGTGATCACCGTCGACGCCGGCTGGCATACGCGGTCGGCGGAGATCTCGGGCCGGTCGGCGGGCGGCGCCCGGCGCACGGTGCTCGAATCCGGCGGCGACGGACGATGGCGGGTGGACGGGGTCACGGATCCGCGGCTCGACGGCTGTTTCGACGTGGACCTCGAGTCGTCGTCGATGACGAACACGCTGCCGGTGCACCGGCTCGGCCTGGCGCCAGGTGCCGCCGCCGGGGCGCCCGCCGTGTACGTCCGGGCCGGCGACCTCGCCGTGGAGCGGCTCGAGCAGCGCTACGAGCGGATCGGTGACCGCGATTTCGCCTATACCGCACCGGTCTTCGATTTCTCCTGCGTGCTGCGCTACGACCGGCACCTGCTGGTGCACGACTACCCGGGCATCGCCGTGCGGCTGTCCTGAACCCCGCACCCCTTGACTCTCGCTTCTCAACGGGCGCAGAATTAAACGCATGACTAATTCTGCGATCTCCGTGACCGGCCTGCGGGTCGTCCGCGGCGGCCGGGAGGTCGTCAGGGACATCGGTTTCGCGACGCCGCGCGGCCGGATCACCGGCCTGCTCGGCCCCAGTGGCTGCGGCAAGACGACGCTGATGCGCTCGATCGTCGGCGTGCAGATCGTCGCCGCGGGCGAGGTCACCGTGCTCGGCCACCCCGCGGGCAGCCCGCCGCTGCGGCGCTTGATCGGCTACGCCACCCAGAACCCGGCCATCTACGCCGACCTCACCATCACGGAAGCGTTGCGCTACTTCGCTTCCGTGCTCCGCGCGCCGGTGTCCGATGTGGACAGAGTGATCGGCGAGGTCGGGCTCGCCGAGCACGCGGGCAAGCTCGTCGGCGCCCTGTCGGGCGGCCAGCACAGCCGGGCCAACCTCGCCGTCGCGCTGCTCGGGAAGCCCGAACTGCTCGTCCTCGACGAGCCGACCGTCGGCCTGGATCCCGTGCTCCGCGACGAGCTCTGGGCCCTGTTCCGCCGTCTCGCCGAGGGCGGGGCGACGCTGCTCGTGTCCAGCCACGTCATGGACGAGGCCGCGCGCTGCGACCGTCTGCTGCTCATGCGCGAAGGCCGGATCCTCGCCGACGACACGCCGGCCGGGCTGCGCGAGCGCACCGGTACGACCGATCTGGAGCAGGCGTTCCTGCGGCTGGTCCGCGAGACCGAGGTGAGCCCGTCATGAACCCCGCCTTGACCCTGGCCACGGCCCGCCGCATCCTCCTGCAGCTCCGGCACGATCCACGCACCGTCGCGATGCTGATCGTCGTCCCGTCGCTGCTGATGGTGCTGCTGCGCTTCGTCTTCAACTCCGAAGCGGTGTTCAGCCGCGTCGCCCCGGCGTTGCTCGGTGTCTTCCCGTTCCTGATCATGTTCCTGATCACCTCGATCACGACACTGCGCGAGCGCACCACCGCCACCCTGGAACGGCTGATGACCCTGCCGATCGGCAGGATGGACCTGCTCTTCGGCTACGCGCTCGCGTTCGGCTCGATCGCGATCGTGCAGGTCGGCGTCGCCGCCGGGGTGTCGCTCGCCTGGCTGGGCCTCGACATCGCGGGCTCGATCGGGATGCTGCTGCTCATCGCCGTCCTCGACGCGCTTCTCGGGATGGCGCTCGGCCTCTTCGTGAGCGCGTTCGCGCGGACGGAGTTCCAGGCGGTGCAGTTCATGCCGCTGTTCGTGCTGCCGCAGATCCTGCTGTGCGGCCTGTTCGTGCCGCGCGGGGAGATGGGCTGGCTCCTGAACTGGCTGTCGAACGTGATGCCGCTTTCGTACGCCGTCGAAGCCCTCTCCCGCGTCACCACGTCGGGCACCGTGGACGCGACGCTGATCCGGAATCTGATCATCGTCGGGGCGTGTGCCCTGGCGGCGCTGGTCCTCGGCGCGGCGACCTTGCGGAGGCGGACGGCCTAGACTTTCGACATGGGATCGGAGTTCGAGCGGATCGCCGCCGAGAAGTACGTCGTCCTGACCACCTTCCGCAAGAACGGCACCCCGGTGCCGACGCCGGTCTGGGCGGCGGGCGACGGCGGCGAACTGGTGCTCTGGTCCGAGCGGAAGGCGGGCAAGGTCAAGCGCATCCGCAACAGCGGGCGGGTCGAGGTCCAGGCCTGCGACTTCCGGGGCAACAAGACCCACGGCGACGTCGTCGCGGGCGAGGCGCGGCTGCTGGACCTCGACGAGACCGAACGGGTGCGCAAGGTGATCGCGCGGAAGTACGGGATCACCGGCCGGGTCACGATGTTCTTCAGCAGGCTGCGGGGGCCGAAGGACCGGACCGTGGGGATCGCGATCAAGCTGGCCGGGTGAGCTGAGCCGCCCGCAGCTCCGCCGCCATCGCCGCCGAGTCGTGGTCCGGCCCGCAGCCGTCCACCAGGATCAGATCGCCCGGGATGTGGTCCGCCCGCAGGTGCAGGATCTCCTGGTAGGCGGCCGACGCGTACCACTCGCGGGCCACGTCGAGGCTCGGGAAGCCGATCATCACCAGCGCTCCCGGCCACTCCCCTTCGACGACCTCGATCTCGTTCCCGTGCACGAGGAACTTGCCGCCGAAGGGGTCGAGCGTGTCCTGGATCCGCTCCAGGTATTCGAGCACCTCTTCGCTCGGAGCACCGGTGGGGCGAAGGTGGGCGATTCCGTACGCGGTCATGATGTCCTCCCAGGTTTCGTTGTCCTGGAAGGAATCCTGACCGAGCGGGCGCGTGGCGTCGATTACCCCGGAGGTAAAGCTCAGAACTCCGCGACGGCCGCGAGCGCCTCGGGCAGGGTGAACGCGCCGGCGTAGAGCGCCTTGCCGACGATGGAACCCTCGACACCGTCGCGGGCCAGCGCGGCCAGGGCGCGGAGATCGTCCACACTGGACACGCCGCCGGAGGCGATGACCGGCGCGTCGGTACGCGCGGCGACCTCGCGGAGCAGGTCGATGTTCGGGCCCTGGAGCGTGCCGTCTTTGCTCACGTCGGTGACGACGTAGCGCTGCGCGCCGTCGCGGTCGAGCCGGTCGAGGACCTCCCAGAGGTCACCGCCGTCCTGCGTCCAGCCGCGGGCGGACAGCCGGTGCCCGGCCTCGGTGATGCGCACGTCCAGCCCGATGGCGACACGGTCGCCGTAGGAGGAGACGACCTTCGCGGTCCACTCCGGGTCCTCCAGCGCCGCCGTGCCGAGGTTGACCCGGCGGGCGCCGGTGGCCAGCGCGGCCTCCAGCGAGGCGTCGTCGCGGATGCCGCCGGACAGCTCCACCTGGACGTCGAGCTTCGCCACGACGTCGGCGAGCAGTTCGCGGTTGGAGCCCTTGCCGAACGCGGCGTCGAGATCCACCAGATGGATCCATTCCGCCCCGTCGCGCTGCCAGGCGAGCGCCGCCTCCAGCGGGCTGCCATAGGAGGTCTCGGTGCCGGCCTCGCCCTGGACGAGTCGCACGGCCTGGCCATCGGCCACATCAACGGCGGGAAGGAGCGTGAAAGTCACGCGCCCACTCTAAGACAGGGTCTGGAGCCAGTTGCGCAGCAGGTGCGCACCCGCGTCCCCGGACTTCTCCGGGTGGAACTGGGTCGCCCACAGCGGCCCGTTCTCGACGGCGGCGACGAAGTCCTGGCCGTGGTTCGCCCAGGTCACCTTGGGTTGCTGCCCGGCGAGGCCGGAGTCCAGATCCCAGGTCCGCGCGGCGTAGGAGTGCACGAAATAGAACCGTGTGTCCGCGTCGAGCCCGGCGAAAAGCCGCGAATCCTCGGGCGCGCGGACGGTGTTCCACCCCATGTGGGGGAGGACGTCGGCCTCCAGCCGGTCGACCGTGCCCGGCCACTCACCGGCGCCTTCGGCCTCCACGCCGTGCTCGACGCCGCGTTCGAACAGGATCTGCATGCCGACGCAGATGCCCAGCACGGGGCGGCCGCCGGCGAGGCGCTTGCCGATGATCTTCTCCCCCGACACCGACCGCAGCCCCTCCATACAGGCGGAGAAGGCGCCGACACCGGGGACGACCAGGCCGTCCGCCTCGAGCGCGGCATGCGGGTCGGCGGTGACCTCGACGTCGGCGCCGGCGCGCTCGACGGCGCGTTCGGCGGACCGGAGATTGCCGGACCCGTAGTCCAGGATCACCACGCGAGGAGTAGCCACCCGTCCAGGCTAGCGGACCGGATTTTTCCCGGATTCCCTGTTTCGACCTTCACTCTTCTGGGTAATAGCGACTCCGAGTGAAAGGCCGGCGCAGGACCGCCCTGCACTTATGGAGGAACGATGCAGGACGCCGACGACCTGACCCGCCTGCTCAGCGCGTGGCGCGAGGACATCGACAGCGTGCCTTTCCCTACCTTCGCGGAGCTGCTGATCCCGGCGCAGAAGCGGCGCTCCGCCCCGGCCCGGACGGCCACGGCATCGGTTCAGGTGACGAAGACCACCGGATGGCGCGATCGCTGACACCCGACTCCGGTCCAGTGTGTGGTTTTCTTCTTGGGAAGGTGCCCACCGAGCCGACCAGGAGTGACGCATGAGCAGCAGCCCGGATCCGCGCGACTTCCTCGATCTCGACGCCGAGCTCTCCGCCGAGGACCGGGCCATGCGGGACGCCGTGCGCTCCTACGCGCAGGACCAGCTGCTGCCGAACATCGCCGAATGGTACGAATCGGGCGCCTTGCCCGCCGCCGAGCTCGCCAAGGGGTTCGGGCAGCTCGGCCTGCTCGGCATGCACCTCGAGGGTTACGGCTGCGCCGGGACCAGCGCCGTCGCCTACGGCATCGCCTGCCGCGAGCTGGAGGCGGTCGATTCCGGGCTGCGCAGCTTCGTCTCGGTGCAGGGTTCGCTGGCGATGTACGCGATCCACAAATGGGGCACCGAAGAGCAGAAGCAGGAGTGGCTGCCGCGGATGGCCGCCGGTGAGGCGCTCGGCTGCTTCGGCCTGACCGAACCGGACGCCGGCAGCGACCCCGGCAGCATGCGGACGCGCGCGGTGCGCGACGGCTCCGACTGGGTGCTGAGCGGCACGAAGATGTGGATCACCAACGGAACCGTGGCCGACGTCGCGGTCGTCTGGGCGCAGACCGACGAGGGCGTGCGCGGCTTCGTCGTCCCCACGAACACGCCGGGCTTCACCGCGAACGAGGTCAAGCACAAGCTTTCGCTGCGGGCCTCGCTGACCGCGGAACTCGTGCTCGACGGCGTCCGCCTGCCGGATTCGGCGGCGTTCCCCGAGGTCAGGGGGCTGCGCGGGCCGCTGTCCTGCCTGAACGAGGCGCGCTACGGGATCCTGTTCGGCGTCGTCGGCGCCGCCCGTTCCTGCTACGAGTCCGCGCTGGAATACACGCTGAGCCGGGAACAGTTCGGCAAACCACTGGCCGGTTTCCAGCTCACCCAGCGCAAGCTCGCCGACCTCGTCGTCGAGGTCAACCGCGCCGGGCTGGTCGCGCTGCGGATCGGGCGGCTCAAGGACGCCGGGACGCTGCACCACAACCACGTCAGCTTCGGCAAGCTCGCCAACGTCCGCTCCGCGCTGGAGGTCGCCAGGACCGCGCGCGGCATGCTCGGCGCCAACGGGATCTCGCTGGAGTACCCGGTGATGCGGCACATGTCGAACCTGGAGACCGTGCTGACCTACGAGGGCACAGAGGAGATGCACGCGCTTTCGCTCGGCCAGTCGGTCACCGGGCTGGCCGCCTTCCGCTGAGCCGTCCGCCGGAAATTGTCGGTGCGGGCCTCTATGGTCCGCACATGATCGATTCCCCGGAGTTCCAGTCCGTCGTCGAGCTGCGCCGGTACACCCTGCACCCCGGCCGCCGGGACGAGCTGATCGAGCTCTTCGAGCGCGAGTTCGTGGAGAGCCAGGAAGCCTGCGGCATGCGCTTGTTCGGCCTCTTCCGCGAACCGGCGGAGCCGGACAAGTTCGTGTGGCTGCGCGGTTTCCGGGACATGGCCACCAGGCGGGCCGCGCTCGAGGCGTTCTACGGCGGGCCGGTTTGGCGTGCGCACGGCCCGGCGGCGAACGAGACGATGATCGACGCTTCGGACGTCCTCCTGCTGCGCCCGTCCGGGCCCGGCTTCCCCGCTCCCGGCGGCGGTGGGGATTCCCGGGTGCTCGCGACGGTGTGCCATCCGGCCGTCCCGGTCAAGGAGTTCTCCGCGTACTTCGCGGACACCGTGGCCCCCAGGCTGCGGGATTCCGGTGTGGACACGTTCGGCCACTTCGAAACGGAGCCGGCGGAGAACACCTTCCCCCGGCTTCCCGTGCGGGAGGACGAGACGGTGTTCGTCTGGTTCTCGAAGCCCGCCGAAGAGCACCGGGAAGTCCTCGCCGGGGTGGGCGCGGAACTCGCGGACAAGCTCGAACGCCCTTGGCAGCAACTGGAACTGGCCCCGACCGCGCGCTCAGTCCTGCGCTGAAAGGAGGTCCGCGAGTCCGTCCGGGTAGAGGATCGCCTTGCCGCTCGCCACGTCGGCCATCGGCAGCCAGTGCACGCGTGCGCCGTCGTCGAGGACGACGCCGACCTCGTCGCGCTCGTAGAACGTCTTGTCGATGAGGTCGGCGGTGAACAGGAACACGATCTCGTGCCCCGGCCTGCCTTCGAAGGTGAACACGTTCTCCAGCACGGCGATCTGCTCGACCGAGGTCAGCTCCGCCGCGAGTTCCTCCTGGAATTCGCGGTGCAGCGCCTCGGCGGCGGTCTCACCGAACTCGATCCCGCCGCCGAGCGGCCGGTGGTAGGTCACGCCTTTGGTGTGATCACGGCCTTCGAACACGAGAAGGTCTTCACCGCGGCGGATGACCCCGAGCGCGAGCGGGCGGATCTTCGTCATCCCGGTGACGCTAGCGGAGGAATTCCTTGACCGACAAGGCGATCGAGCCGGCGTCGAGACCGTGCGCGAGGTCGTGGTCGGCCATTTCGCCGTAGATCCGGACCTCCGCGTCGCGGCGGACGCCGAGGGAAAGCAGCCGGTGCGGCGTTCCGGACAAGGCGTCCGCCACCGCGTGCGCCGAGGTCCCCGCGAGGTAGGGCTCGACCAGGACGACGTCGGTGCTGCCCGCCGCATCGACGGCCGAGCGCAGCCCAGCGGCGTCGAACGGCCGGATCGTCGAGGTGTACAGCACGGTGACGCCGAGGTCGGCGGTCGCTTCCAGCACCCTGTCGAGCATCGGCCCGACGGCCACCACCACTCCTCGCGTGCCTTCGCGCAGCGTCTGGAGCCCCGCGCCCAGGTGCGCTTTCGCGTTCTCCTGCGCGGAGAGCCGGAGATAGACGCGCCCGGTGCCGGGGATGGATTCGAGCAGCAGCCGCCGTGCTTCCTCGGGGTGTCCCGGCACGTGCACGGTCCAGCCCGGCAGCGTGTCGATGAGGGCGACGTCCCCGGGCGCCTGATGCGTGCGCCCGGCGGTCGGCATGTCGTAGGAGGCGCCCGAGGACACCAGCACGGCGCCGACGTCCTGGTGCCCGAGGTCGAGTTTGACCTGCTCGAAGGCCCGCTCCACGAGGAACGACGAGAACGTGTGGACGATCGGGCGCATCCCGGCCAGCGCCAGCCCGCCCGCGGTGCTCATCATCAGTTGTTCGCGGATGCCGACGTTGAGCACCCGGTCGGGGTGTTTCCTCGCGGCGAAGGCGAGTTGTGCCGCGGAGATGTCGGCGAGCACGACGGCGACGTTCGGGTCGGTGTCGAGTACTTCGGCGGCGGCTTCCAGGAACGTTTCACGCATGTTCACGGTTTCAGGCCTTTCGCTCGACGGTCGCGACCACGGCCAGCGGCCGGTCCGGGTGGGGGGTGGTGAAGGCATCGTGGAGGGCGTCGTGATCGCGGCCGTCGACGGTGCGCGTGGTCCAGCCCTCGACCTCGAACCGGCGCGCGATCCCGCCGGGCCAGCCGTGCGTGGCCGAGGAGTTGTCGACGACGACGGCGGTCAGCTGCGGCATGCCGATGCGGCCGGCGACCGCGATGGCCTCTTGGTTGGAGCCCTCGTCCAGTTCCGCGTCGCCGACGAGGGTGACGACCTTGGCGTCACGGAATCCCTTGGCGCGCAGGCCGAACACCGTGCCGATGGCCAGCGGGAGGCCGTGCCCGAGCGAACCGCTGGAGATCTCGGCCACGGGCAGCCGCGCCCGGTCCGGATGGTGGCCGAGCCGGGACTCGGCCGAAGTCCAGTCGGCGAGTTCCTCCTCGTGGATGAAGCCCTTCTTCGCCAGCACCGCGTAATAGGCCATCGGGCCGTGGCCCTTCGACAGCAGGAAACGGTCGCGGCCGGGCTCGCGGACGTTCTCCGGGGTGATGTCGAGCACACGGTCGTAGAGCACCCACAATACGTCCACAGTGGACTCGGCGGCGGCTTGATGCTTCTCGTCCCCGGTCATCAGCGAGATCAGCCGCGGCAGATCCTCGTAGCCGGTCTTGATGTCAGTGGTCATGAACCGAGGTTGCAACCTCGACTTAGGTCGAAGTCAAGGCTAGCCTGGCGACGTGACGAGACTGGCTGAACACCTGAGCATCGGGCAGGTCGCCGACCGCAGCGGCGTGCCCCATACGGCTTTGCGTTTCTACGAGGACAAAGGGCTGATCAGCTCCGAGCGCTCCGCGGGCAACCAGCGGCGGTACTCGCGTTCGGTGCTGCGCCGGATCGCCTTCATCCGCGCCGCGCAACGGGTCGGCCTCAGCCTGGACGACATCAGCTCGGCACTGGAGACCCTACCCAAGGACCACGCCCCCACCAAGGCCGACTGGGCCCGCCTCTCACGGGGCTGGCAGGACGAGCTCGACGCGCGGATCGACGCGTTGCAGCGCCTGCGCGACAGGCTGACCGGCTGCGTCGGCTGCGGTTGCCTTTCCCTGCGCAGCTGCGGGCTCTACAACGCCGACGACCAGATGTCCCGGTTCGGCCCCGGCGCGGGCAAACTGCGCCCGGCTTCCGAGGGCGGCATCTGAATTCCGTTGCCACGCGGGGGCCGGATGTGGGTCACTGTGACTCGAAATGGACAAGAAACACCTCATCCGGGCCTCGAAACGACTCTCCCGGCATCTGCGGCACGCACCCGGCGACATCGGGATCACCCTCACCCCAGACGGCTGGGTGGAAGTCGACACTCTCTTGGCTGCCTTGCGGCGCAACGGCTTGAAGCTCACGCGCGCCGAACTCGACGAAGTCGTCGAGGGCAACGACAAGCGGCGTTTCGCCTTCGACGAGGACGGGCTGCGGATCCGCGCCAGCCAGGGACACAGTGTCGAGGTCGACCTGGCGCTGCCCGCGGCGATCCCGCCGGACGTGCTCTACCACGGCACCGTGTCCCGGTTCCTCGACGCGATCATGCACGAGGGACTCCGGCCGATGAACCGGCACGCCGTGCATCTCTCGGCGACCGTGGACACCGCGCGAGCCGTCGGGGCCCGGCGTGGCGTCCCGGTGCTGCTGCCCGTCGGCGCGCGGGAGATGACCGCCGCCGGGCACGAATTCCAGGTCAGCGCCAACGGCGTCTGGCTCACCGCCGCCGTTCCGCCGGAGTTCCTGCGGCGGCTCGCCTAGACCAGGCCGTTGGCACGTAGCAGCCCCAGCGTGCCCACGGTGAACATGCCGTTCCACTCCAGCGCGGCCGCGGGCGAATAGCTGGTGTAGTCGACCCGCCAGCCGCCGTCCTCGTGCTGGCCGCCCGCCACCCGCCGCAGATCCGCTTCGATGACCTCGGGCCGGAACAGCTTCCGTGCCGGGCCGCCGGGTTCCGGGGCGAAATCGAGCGGGCGCATGGCCTCGCCCTCGATCCCGCCGCCGACGGCCACCACCCCGTCGGCCGGGAGGAACCGGCCGAGCTTCTCGACCAGACGCGTGTCGCCCAGGGCGTCCACCAGCTTCATCGCGAAGGCGAGCACGAGCGCGTGCGGTGTCTCGTCGAGCTTTTCGATCTCGCCGAGGCAGTAGCCCGTCGCCTTCGCCAGCCACGGATGCGCGGCGACCGCGGGATCGTGCGCCGCGACGCGATGGGCGGTGACCGCGACGATCGCGGTGATCTGCAGCGAGGAGACCGACGGATCGGCGTTCGCCCAGAACGGCGCGCTGCCGAACGGATCCGGCATCGGGACCGCGAACGGGATCCCTCCGTCGGGAAGGGAGATCGAGCCGAGCCAGTCGCAGAGTTCGGCCGCGCGCGGGCTGGTCACCGGGCCGACGTCGGCGAAGACCTCGAAAGCGTGCAGCGCGCCACCGGGCTGGCTCGTCGCCGAACGGCAATCGGGTTCCAGTCCGTGGCCGTAACCGCCGTCGGGATTGCGGTACGCCTCCAGCGCGGCGAGCGCCGCCGCCGGGTCACCATCGCGGAACAGCACCTCGAAACGCCGCCTGTCGAGCAGCCGGGCCTGGGTGGCCATGAACGTGGCCGCCGTCTTCAGATCGATGTTCATACCGACAGGGTCGCGTGGATCGCGGCCGCTGTCTTGAACACATCGGTCACGAGCGGCGGCGCGGGCGGTTGTAGAGCTTGCGGCCGACGGCCAAGAGCGTTTCGCGCAGCGTCTCGTCGTCGAGCGAGGCGACCTCGGGCGATCCACCGGCGACGGCGATCCCCGCCAGCAGCACCTGCGCGGTGACGATCGCGGTGAGATCCGGATCCGGGCCGACCAGGATCTCCAGCAGCCGGTTCTTGAAACTGTCCGAACTGTGCACGGACTTCTCGATCGCGCGGGCGATGCCGGGGTCGCTGGAGAACAGGGCGACCAGCGAACGGTGCCGCACCACGAGATCGACGAAACCGTCCAGCAGGTGGTCGATCTGCGCGCCCCGGGTGCGCTGGGCGCGCGCGTCGTCGACGATGCCCTCCAGCTCGCGCAGCACGGGCTCGGCGACCGACTCGGTGATCTCCGCCTTCGTCTTGAAGTGGTAGTAGACGGCGGCCTTCGTGACGCCGAGGGCGTCCGCGATCATCTGCAGCGAGGTGCCTTCCACGCCGTGTTCGGTGAACAACCGCAACGCCGTGCCCAGTAGTCGCGTGCGGGTGTCCTCCGCGTGGACGACGTCCATGTTCCCTCCTCGTTCAGCCGTCGGAGATTACGTCAAGCGTGCCCGCGTGGCCAAACGAGTACTAGCCGTGCGGCTAGTCACACACTTGCCGATCGGCTTGTAGGCCCCTAGCCGATCGGCTAGCTTGGAATGAACCTGATCGAGTGAACGGGAGACTTTCGTGGCCAGCTTCCTCTACCGCCTGGGCCGGTTCTCGTTCCGGCGCCGGGCACTGGTGACGGCGGTGTGGGCCGCCGTCCTGGTGGCCCTCGGCGCGGGAGCGCTGACCCTGTCCGGCCAGCTTTCGAACTCGGTGACCATCCCCGGCACCGAATCGCAGAAGGCGATCGACCAGCTCGCCGACCGGTTCCCGGAGGCCGCCGCCGGTGGCGCGACGGGGCGCGTCGTCATCTCGACGCCCGGCGACATCACCGACGCGAACGGGCAAGCCGCGATCGCGGGTCTCGTCAAGGGGCTCAAGGACGCGCCGAAGGTCGCCGGGGTGATCGACCCGTTGCAGGTACAGGCGATCTCGCCCGACAAGCATGTGGCGCTGGCGCAGGTCAGCTATCGCGTGCCGGGCTTCGAGCTCACCGACGCCGACCGCGATGGCCTGATGGCCGCCGCCGATTCCGCGAAGGCGGCCGGGTACACCGTCGAATTCGGCGGTGACGCCGTGCAGGCGATGCCCGCGACCAACGCCACCGAAGGCCTCGGTGTCGCCGTCGCCGCGGTCGTCCTGATCATCACCTTCGGCTCGCTGCTCGCGGCAGGGATCCCGCTGCTGACCGCGCTCATCGGCGTCGGCATCGGCATGGCGGGCATCACGACGGCGTCCGGTTTCCTCGAACTGAACACGAACACGCCGGTGCTCGCGCTGATGATCGGCCTCGCCGTCGGCATCGACTACGCGCTCTTCATCGTTTCCCGCTACCGGCACGAACTCACCGTCGGCCGCGATCCGGAGGAAGCCGCCGGCCGCGCCACCGGTACCGCGGGTTCCGCCGTGGTGTTCGCCGGGCTGACCGTCATCATCGCGCTGGCGGGCCTGACCGTCGTCGGCATCCCGTTCCTCGGCGAGATGGGCATCGCGGCGGCGAACACCGCCTCGATCGCGGTCGTCATCGCGCTCACCCTGCTGCCCGCCGTGCTCGGCTTCGCCGGCGCCAAACTGGCGGGCGGCAAGATCCGCTTGCGCCGCAAGGAAAGCACGACGACACACGGCGAGCGCTGGGCGAAGTTCGTCGCCCGCCACCGGATCCCGGTGCTGATCGCCGCGATCGCCGGGCTCGCGATCGTCGCCGTGCCCGCCGCGAGCATGCAGCTCGGCCTGCCGAACGACAGCACCGCCGCGCCGGACACCACCCAGCGCAAGGCCTACGACACCGTCGCCCGCAGCTTCGGCGAGGGCGCCAACGGCCCGCTGGTGATCGTCGTCGACCTGAGCGGGAGCACCGACCGGCAGGCCGCGCTCCAGCAGGCGGCCGCGGGTATCGGCGGCCTCCCCGAACGCCCGATCGTCACGCCGCCCAGGACCAACCGCGCCGGTGACCTGGCGCTGCTGACCGTCATCCCGAAGAGCGGCCCGAGCAGCACCGCGACCGAAGACCTGGTCAGCGACATCCGCGGCCTGAACGCGAAACTGGGCACGGCCACCGGCGCGTCGCTGGCGGTGACCGGCCAGACCGCGGCCAACATCGACGTCTCCGAGAAACTCGCCGACGCGATGCTGCCGTATCTCGCGTTGATCGTCGGGCTCGCGTTCCTGCTGCTGATGCTGGTGTTCCGGTCGATCGTCGTGCCGCTGAAGGCGACGCTGGGCTTCCTCGGTTCGGTGGTCGCGACGTTCGGCGCCGTGGTGGCCGTGTTCCAGTGGGGCTGGCTCACCGACCTGCTCGGCGTGAAGACGACCGGGCCGATCATGAGCATGCTGCCGATCCTGCTCATCGGCGTGCTGTTCGGGCTCGCGATGGACTACCAGGTGTTCCTGGTGACGCGGATGCGGGAGGAATACGTCCACGGCGCCGACCCGCAGCAGGCGATGGTGACCGGTTTCCGGCACGGCTCCCGCGTCGTGGTCGCCGCCGCGCTGATCATGATCAGCGTGTTCGCCGGATTCGTGCTCGCGGAGTCCTCGCTGATCCAGTCGATCGGGTTCGCGCTGGCCTTCGGGGTGCTGGTGGACGCGTTCGTGATCCGGATGACCATCGTGCCGGCGCTGATGTCGCTGCTCGGCCGCGGTGCGTGGTGGCTGCCGAAGTGGCTGGATCGCGTGCTGCCCGATGTCGACGTCGAAGGCGAGAAGCTCGCGAAGCAGCTGGATGCGCCTGATGAGCGGGAGCTGGTCGACGCCACGAAGTAGGTGCCATTGCGGCGTGGCACCCGCATAAGTACGTGAAGGCCCCCTTCACTGCGCTAGACGCAGTGAAGGGGGCCTTCACGTACTCAGGTCGGAAGCCGCAGGCGCGGTCAGGCCAGCCAGGCGATGGCGCCGCCGATGGCCAGCAGCGCGCCGATCCCCAGCACGACGGCCATGAACTTGACGCTCTTCCAGGTCGCGTAGACGCCGCCGATCAGGAAGCCGCCGAGCGCGAACAGCAGCACAGCGATGGTCGTGTTACTCACGACCGCCACCCTGCCACACGCCCGCGAGCCGGACCGCGCCGGGCTCGCACCTTGCCACCGGCACCCGAAATTCGTCGTCACCCACCGGCCGGGAAGCCTGAAATGGGGGCCGTTCGAGGGAGTCGGCCGGACGCATTTCGTCCTCTAAATGCGGGAGTTAGAGGACGCCCTTCGTCGACGGGATGCCGCCCGCCCGCGGGTCCGGCTCGGTCGCGGCCCGCAGCGCCCGCGCGACGGCCTTGTACTCGGCCTCCGCGATGTGGTGCGGGTCCCGGCCGTGCAGCACCCGCACGTGCAGCGCGATCTGCGCGTGGAACGACAGCGAGTCGAACACGTGCCGCGTCAGCACGAACGGGTAGTTCCCGCCGATGGTGAAGCTGTTGAACTGCTCCGGCTCGCCGAGGTGAACGCAGTACGGGCGCCCGGAGACGTCGATCGCGGCGTGCGCGAGGGTCTCGTCCATCGGGATCCACGCGTCGCCGAACCGGCGGATACCGCTCTTGTCGCCGAGCGCCTGCCGCAGCGCCTGGCCGAGCACGATCGCGGTGTCCTCGACGGTGTGGTGCGCGTCGATGTGCACGTCACCGGTCGCCTGCACCTTGAGGTCGAGCGAGCCGTGCACACCGAACGCGGTGAGCATGTGGTCGTAGAACGGGACGCCGGTGTCGATCTCCACCTGACCCGTGCCGTCCAGGTCGAGCTGGACCGAAATGGACGATTCCTTGGTGGTGCGATCCACCTTGCCGACGCGACTCATCGCGGCACCTCCTTGCTGGCCTCGAGAAAGGCGTCGTTCTCTTCCGGCGTGCCGATGGTCACCCGCAGGTGCCCGGCGATGCCGACATCCCTGATCAGCACACCGTTGTCCAAATAGGACTTCCAGGTCGCGGGCGCGTCCGCGAACCGTCCGAAGAGGACGAAGTTCGCGTCGCTCGGGACCGGCGTGAATCCCAAGCCCAGCAACGACTCCACCACGCGGTCGCGTTCGGCCGCGAGTTTGGCGACCGAGGCGAGGGTGGCGTCCGCGTGCCGCAACGCGGCGCGCGCGGCGGCCTGCGTGAGCTTCGAGAGGTGATACGGCAGGCGCACCAGCTGCAGCGCGTCGACGATCGCGGGCGCCGCCGCTAGGTAGCCGAGCCGCCCACCGGCGAAGGCGAACGCCTTGCTCATCGTGCGCGACACGATCAGCTTCGCCGGATACTCCTCGATCAGCTCGACGGCGCTCGGCTGCGACGAGAATTCCGCGTACGCCTCGTCGACCACCACGATGCCCGGCGCCGCTTCGAGCAGCCCGCGCAACTCGCCGAACGGGATCGACCCGCCGGTCGGGTTGTTCGGGCTGGTCACGAACACGATGTCCGGACGGCGTTCGCCCACCAGCGCGGCCGCCTTCTCGGTGTCGAGCGTGAAATCGTCGCGGCGCGGCACCGGCAGCCACTCGGTGCGGGTGCCCGCCGAGATGATCGGGTGCATCGAGTACGACGGCTCGAAGCCCAGCGCCGACCGGCCGGGACCGCCGAAGGCCTGCAGGATCTGCTGCAGGATCTCGTTGGATCCGTTGGCGGCCCACACGTTCGACTCCGACACCAGCACGCCGGTGGACACCGCGAGGTAGTCCGCGAGGTCCTGGCGCAGCGCGACGGCGTCGCGATCCGGGTAGCGGTGCAGCGAAGCGGCCTCGGCGCGCACGGCCTCGGCGACGTCGGCCACCAGCTCATCCGGCGGCGGGTACGGGTTTTCGTTGGTGTTGAGCCGGATCGGCACGTCGAGCTGCGGCGCGCCGTACGGGGTCTTGCCCCGCAGATCCTCCCGCAGCGGGAGCGCGTCGAGCGTGATCTCCTCGCCGATGCTCATGCCCGCTCCCCCTCGAACCGCGCCGTGATGGCCTCGCCGTGCGCGGGCAGGTCTTCGGCGTTCGCCAGCGCGACGACGCGGCCGGCGATCTCGCGCAGCGCGTCCTGGCTGTAGTCGACGACGTGCACGCCCTTGAGGAAGCTCTGCACCGAGAGCCCGGACGAGTGCCGCGCGAACCCGCCGGTCGGCAGGACGTGGTTCGACCCGGCGCAGTAGTCGCCGAGCGAGACCGGCGCGTACGCCCCGACGAAGATCGCGCCGGCGTTGCGCACGCGGGCCGCCACCGAGCGCGCGTCCGCGGTCTGGATCTCCAGGTGTTCCGCCGCGTACGCGTCCACGACGCGGATCCCGTCGTCCACAGTGGACACCAGAATGACGCCGGACTGCTTGCCGCCCAAGGCCTCCGTCACCCGCTCGGAGTGCTTGGTCGCGGCGACGCGCCCGGTGAGTTCCTTGTCGACGGCGTCCGCGAGCCCTTCGGACGTGGTGACCAGCACACTCGCGGCGAGCGGGTCGTGCTCGGCCTGGCTGATCAGGTCGGCGGCGACGTGCACCGGGTCGGCGGTCTCGTCGGCGAGGATCGCGATCTCGGTCGGGCCCGCCTCGGAGTCGATGCCGATGATGCCGCGCAGCAGCCGCTTGGCCGCGGTGAGGTAGATGTTGCCGGGCCCGGTGACGATGTCGACGGGCTCCAGTGTCGCGCCGTCGGTGTCCGTGCCGCCGTACGCGAGCAGCGCCACGGCCTGCGCGCCGCCGACGGCCCAGACCTCGTCGACGCCGAGCAGTTCGGCGGCGGCCAGGATCGTCGGGTGCGGGAGCCCGCCGAACGCGGCCTGCGGCGGCGAGCACAGCACGAGCGTGCCGACGCCGGCGATCTGCGCCGGGACGACGTTCATCACCACGGTCGAGGGGTACACCGCCAGCCCGCCCGGCGCGTACAGCCCGACGCGCTCGACCGGGATCCAGCGCTCGGTGACGGTGCCGCCGTCGACGACCTCGGTCGTGACGTCCTGACGGCGCTGATCGCCGTGGACCTTGCG
Organism: Amycolatopsis sp. WAC 04169; assembly: GCF_003947535.1. Taxonomy (NCBI): domain Bacteria; kingdom Bacillati; phylum Actinomycetota; class Actinomycetes; order Pseudonocardiales; family Pseudonocardiaceae; genus Amycolatopsis; species Amycolatopsis sp. WAC 04169. The sequence continues at coordinate 664,857 of NZ_QHJI01000004.1, forward strand.
GGCGCGGACGATGGACTCCTCCAGCGCCTCGCGGACGGCCGGGTCCAGGTTCGCGAGCGCGCTGGTGAGCTCCGAGGCGGCCACGCGGACACCGCCGGGACGCACCTTGTCGAACTTCTCGGTGTACTCGAGGACCGCCTCGACGCCGCGATCGCGGACCGCCTCGACCACCGGCCGTACGTGATGCAGCGCCGCGTCCACGTCGTACTCGGCACGCGGGAGCGTGCTCCTGAGTTCGGCAACGGACGGGACCTGTCCACGCAGGTCGGTACGGTTCAGCATGGGTCAAGGGTACGAGGTGGCCGGATCGCCCCGAGCAGGCACACTGGGGTGGTGACCAGCGATCCCACGATGAGGGAGGCCTCCGTGCCGCGAATCGGGTTGTGCCAGCTCACGGCGGCCGAGGATCCCGAAACGAACCTGAAGCTGATTCGCGAAGGCGTGACGGCCGCGGCGGCCGAGGGCGCGCGGATCGTGGTGTTCCCCGAGGCGGCGATGGCGCGCTTCGGCATCCCGCTCGCGCCGGTCGCGCAACCCTTGGACGGTCCCTGGGCGTCCACAGTGGCCGCCCTCGCCGACGAGCACGGCGTCGTGGTCGTCGCGGGCATGTTCACGCCGTCACCCGACGGGCGCGTGAGCAACACGCTGCTCGTCACCGGCGCCGGGCATCACTTCGGCTACGACAAGATCCATCTGTACGACGCGTTCGGGTTCGCCGAGTCCGACACGGTCGCCCCGGGCACCGCGCCCGGCACCTTCGAGGTCGACGGGGTCACCTTCGGCCTCGCGACCTGTTACGACATCCGCTTCCCCGAACTGTTCCGGAAGCTGGCCGACGACGGCGCCGACATCGTCCTCGTGCCCACGTCCTGGGGCGCGGGCGAGGGCAAACGCGAGCAGTGGGAGGTGCTGGTGCGCGCCCGCGCGCTCGACTCCGGCTGCTGGGTGCTGGGCTGCGGGCAGGCCGATCCCGCCACGACGTCGACCCCGGTGAACCCCAAGGCGCCGACCGGGATCGGCTACTCCACGGTGTCCGACGGTTTCGGCCGCGTCCACACCCAGCTGGGCGCCGGGGCGGAACTGGTGGTCGTCGATCTCGACCCCGCGATCAGCGGGAAGGCGCGGGCGGCGACGGGCGTTCTGGCGAACCGTCGCCTGTAGCGTCCACCGATCGCTCGAAGAAGGATTCGAGCACCACGATCGTCTGAGTCCCGGTGACGCCCTCGATCGCGTACAGCCTGCGCAAGGACGCCTGAAGCTCCTCGGTGGTCGGCGTGCGCACCTTCACCAGCAGCGAGGCCGGACCCGCGATGATGTGCGCCTCGACGACCTCCGGCAACGCCTCCAGCGCGGCCTTGGTCGGCGCGTCGCCCATCCACGAGCCCGCCTCGACCAGCACGAACGCCATCACGCCCCGGCCGACGGCCGCCGGATCGACGTCGACGGTCGTGCGCCGGATGACGCCCTGTTCGCGCAGTTTGCGGACCCTCTCGTGCGCGGCGCCCGCAGACAGCCCGACCGCCTTGCCGAGCGCGGCGTACGCCTGCGTCGCGTCCTGTTGCAACGCGGTGAGCAACATGCGATCTACGTCATCCACAGGTTGACCATATCAAGTTCGGCGGTTCATGATGATCACAATATCTCATTCGGAACACTGGGGTTCTCATGGACATGGTCAAGGCACAGTTCGAGGTGCTCGACGAGCGATTCGCCCGGGTCAACGGGGACGAGTGGATGCGGCGGCTGCACACCGGCTGCCGGTGGACCGAGGGCCCCGCCTACTTCCCCGCCGGGCGGTACCTGGTGTTCAGCGACATCCCGAACGACCGGGTCCTGCGCTGGGACGAGACCACAGGCGCGGTCGGCGTGTTCCGCGAGCCCGCCGGATTCCACAACGGGCACACCGTCGACCGGCAGGGCAGGCTCGTCAGCTGCGAACAGGGTGGCCGCCGGGTGACGCGTACCGAGCACGACGGCACGACCACCGTCCTCGCGGACACCTATCAGGGCAAGAGGTTCAACAGCCCCAACGACGTCGTCGAGTCCTCGGACGGCGCGATCTGGTTCACCGACCCGAGTTACGGCATCGACAGCGACTACGAGGGCCATCAAGCCGAGAGCGAGATCGGCGCCTGTCACGTCTACCGCGTCGATCCGGTGGACGGTTCGGTGCGGATCGTCGCGGACGACTTCTCGCGCCCGAACGGGCTGGCGTTCTCCCTCGACGAGTCGCGGCTCTACATCGCCGACACGCGGCAGAAACCCAGCCACATCAGGGTTTTCTCGGTGGAGAACGGGCGGCTCTCCGGCGGCGAGGTCTTCGCGACGAGCGACGCCGGCGGTTTCGACGGGATGCGGCTGGACGCCGCCGGGCGGCTCTGGGCGGCCGCACACGACGGCCTGCACTGCTTCGCGCCCGACGGCACGCGGATCGGGAAGCTGCGGGTGCCGGAGGTCTGTTCGAACCTGACCTTCGGCGGGCCGCGGCGGAACGATCTGTTCATCACCGCGTCCAGTTCGGTGTACACGCTGCGGGTGAACTTCTCCGCTCCACGCATTTAGAGGACGAAATGCATGGGGGGGTCTAGCGCAGCAGGCCTTCCCGGATCGCCACGCGGACGAAGCCGGCGCGCCGCCGCTCGCCGGTCTTGTCCCGGATCCGGTCGAGATAGGACCGTACCGTCCGCACGCTGATGTTCAGGATCTCCGCCACGTCGACGTCCCGCTCGCCGGCCGCGACCAGCCGCAGGACCTGCTTCTCCCGTTCGGACAGGACGATCTTGGGCCCGGCGTGGCGGTCTTCGCTGTCCTGGATGATCATCCCGGCCAGCGTCGGCGACACGTACGCGTTGTCTTCGGCGATGGTGCGGATGGCGCGCAGGAGTTCGTCGCCGTCGACGTCCTTGGACAGGAAGCCCTTCGCCCCGGCCTGCATGGCGCCCAGCACCTCGGGCTGCTCGGCGTGCGCGGACACCACGAGCACCTTGTGCCCCATCTGTCCCACCTCCAGCACCGCGGCGGCGTCCTGGACACCGCGCAGCTTGAGGTCGAGGACGACGACGCTGCCGGGAGGCTGCTCCTGGACGGCGAACCGCGCGACGGAGTCGGCGACGGCGCCCAGCTCGATGTCGGGCGCCTCGGTGAGGACACGTGCGACGGCGTCCCGGTACAGCGGATGATCTTCGATCACCCCGACGTTGATCGGCGTACTGCGTTTCGGCTGCTGCTCGTCTGCGTTCACCGGCGTCCTTCGAATCCGCCCGCGTCGGCGCGGGGCGCGACCGGCCGAGACGGACCGGGCACCTCCGGCGGAGACGCGAGCCCGAGCTGGATGGCCTTGCGGACCAGACCGGCCCGCCTTCTCTCTCCGAGTTTGTCACGGATCCGGTCCAGATAACCGCGGACCGTCCGAACTCCGATGCCCAGGATGCGGGCGATGTCGACGTCGCGTTCGCCCGCGGCGACGAGCCGCAGGACCTGCTTCTCCCGCGCGGAGAGCGCGACGTCCGGAGCCGACGCGGGACGGTCGGCGTTGTCCTTGATGATCATTCCGGCCACCACCGCGGAAACGTAGGCCCGGCCCCGCGCGACCGTCCTGATCGCGGTCAGCAGTTCGTCGACGTCGACGTCCTTGGACAGGAAACCCTTGGCACCGGCCGCGATCGCACCGAGCACCTGCTCGGGCTCGGCCTGCGCGGACACCACGAGCACGTGATGTCCCAGTTCGCACACCTGGAGCACGGCCGCCGCACCGGCGATCCCCGGCAGGCCGAGGTCGAGCAGCACCACACTGCCGGGCGGCTGCGGATGGACGTGGAACCGGGCGACCGAATCGACCACGGCGCCCAGTTCGATGCCGTCGGCCTCGGTGAGGACCCGGACCACGGCGTGCCGGTACAGCGGATGGTCCTCGATCACCGCGACGTCGACCCGGTCGGTCTCCGGTCTGTCTTCGGTCCTCTGCACGTTCCCGATCACCCCGTCCCACCCGCCGCGGACACCGCACGGCCCGCTTGCGCCGGATCCAGCGCGGGACCGCGCGGAACCAGTGCCAGCAATCCATTCGGAACCGGTTGCCGTTCGGCTTGGCCGTAGCCGAGGGAAGCGAGTGCCTCAGTGCTCGCCACCGGGTACTTCTGGCCCGTGTCGGTGACGACGTAGACCGTGCCGGAACCGGATTCCGCCACCACCGCGCCTCCCGACGGGGGCACGAAGACGGCGTCGGCGACCAACGCGTCCGTCCGCGCGGTCACCGGGATCGCCTTCGCACCTTGCGGCAACGGGACCTGTGCGGAGATAACGATTCGAGAACCCTGTGCGCATAACGTCACGGACTGTCCGGTAACGGGCGCTTTTCGGGGGATCCGATCGGGATACTCCGCGGGATCGGCCCCGCCCGCCCGTGCCGTGCCGACCTTCGCCACCGCGGCGACGTCGGCCGCGCGCACCGCGACGGGCGCCGGGACACCGGTGTAGGCGTCGGCGTTCTGCGGGGTGTTGATCAGCAGGCTCGCCGCGGTCTGGCCGATCGGTTCGAGCCCTTCGGCGTGGACGAGGTAGTACGACGTCGCGTCGTTGGGCGACGCCATCGCGTCGATGACGCCGAGCACCGAGCCGACCTTCGTCGCGGTGCCGCCGACCTTCGGGCCGGGCCGCCCGGCGTCCTCCACCGCGCGGTAGGCGAGATCGCGTCCGGCGGCGACGGTGCCGATCCACCGGGAGGACACCGCGATCGCCGGGTAGGTGTCGAACTGCAACGCCGTGGCGGCTTCCGGGGTGAGCTTGTAGCGGCGCCCGGCCGTCACGAGGTAGCGCTCCCCCTCGGGGACGCGGACCACGACGGCCTGATCCCTCGGCAGGTCGATCCCGGCGGCGGGCGCGCCGAGGAGCACCGTCGTCTCCGGTTCGGCCGACGCGGGCGCGTCCTGGGTCGTGCGCGAACAGGCCGTCCACGGGGTTTTCACGAGCGCGGCCGCCGCGGGCAGCGAATCGGGGGCGCCGGGGATGCCGATCTGCGAACCCCTCGGTGCCTTCGCGAGCTTGTCCGAAGGGACGGTCACAGTGGCCTCGCCGTTGCCGCCCGCCATCAGCCGCGCGGAGGCGTAGTTGAGCACCGGATGCAGAGCGCCGTCCTGGCCGAGGATGTAGCGCGCGCCGGTGCCCTCCTCGACGATCACCTTGCCGCCCGCCAGCCAGTCCTTGCCGCCGGAAGGGTTCAGCAGGCCGATCACGCCGAACACCGCGGTGACCAGCAACGCCACACCGAGCCCGCACAGGGTGCCGATGACGAGCCTGCGGCTCGGGGCGACCGGGTGGTTGGCGTCAGCCGAGACCAGTGCCGAAACCAGTCTCCTGCGGAGGAATTGGTAGGCCTGGATCTGGTCCCGCTGCGTCCACACGCTCCCGTCCCCCGCCGTTCGTGCCCACCCGTTTCGAGGGTGCTCACGTTAGGTCCGGCCCCGGTTCGCGGTGAGGGTATTTTTTACGCCCCTCCCCCGCGCGGGGCGGGGCTACCGTCGGGCGCGTGCACGGAGAAGGGGAATTCCTTGTCGGTTGATGCCCCGGCCCGCCCGGTCCAGGAAAACGCTCCCGCGCGAGGTGTCGCGGGCTCGGCTCCCCTGCCCTGGCTGCTGCCGGTCCGCCCGCTGCAGGCGGCGCTCTGGGAGATCGCCGGGATCGCGATCCTGCTGGCCTTCACCGTCGACGGGATCCCGCAGGCCGCGCGGATCAGCGTCGCCGCCGTCGCCGGCGTCCTCGTGCTGACGACTTCGGTCCGCTTCGCCGGACGCCACGCCGCGGGCTGGCTGCTCACTTGGGCCGATTACCGGCTGAAGCGCCGGAACAAACCCGAAGTCCCCGATCCGCTGCACCGGATCGCCGGCCCGGTCCGGGTGCGTCAGCACGTCGACCGCGCGGGCAACCGGTTCGGTGTCGCCGAGGTGAGCGACGGGTGGAGCGCGATCGTCCGGCTCACCCCCGGCGCCGTGGCACCCGCGCCGGACCTGCTCGTCGGCATCCTGCGGGACGCGTACGCGAGCACCGGGATCCCTTTGTCCAGCGCGCAACTGCTGACCTGGACCGTCCCCAATGGACAGTCGGTGCTGCGCGTCCGCTGGCTCACCGTCCGGTACCGCCCCGAGGACGCGCCGATCGCGGCGCTCGCCAGGGGCGGCGGGGAACTGGGCGCGCTGCGGAGCACCGCCTGCGCGGCGCTGTCGCTCATGGGCGCGCTGGCCGAAGCCGGGTTCGAGAGCACCGTGCTCGAAGCCGGTGAGGTGGCGGAAAACCTGCGCGTCGCGCTCGGCAGCGGTCAGGGCGCGCCGGTGGACGGCTGGCGTTCCTGGGACTGGGGCGGCGCGGCGCAGGTCTGCTACCGGCCCCGCTCGGAGCGGGATCTCGCGCGGACACTGGACCTTCACGTCCCCGGCTCGGCGTTCACCGCGACCTCGTACACGCTGTACCGCTCCCCTGGCGGGCGCGAGAAGTCCGAGGTGACCATCCGGGTCGGTGGGCGGCCGGGGGCGGAAACGGTGCGGCCGGGCGGGATCGCGGTCACCCCGCTGCACGGGCGGCACGCGGCGGCGGTCCGGCGGACCCTGCCGCTGGCGCTGGAGAACTGAGGGGACGGTCCGTGGAGGATTCCTTTCTTCTCTGAGGGTAGGGAAGGAATCCTCCACGGACGTGACGCATTTCGTCCTCTGAATGCGGTTGGCTGCGCGAGGCGAAGTACCGCATTCAGAGGACGAAATGCGGGAAGAGAGTCAGCCTCGCACGGCCTCGTAGACCCCGGCGATCATGCCGACGAACGGGATCAGCGAGAGCAGCACCAGGAACTCGACGATATCGAGAGTCCTTGCCCAGTAAGGGGAACGCCGCCCCTTCGCGACACGCGTCGCGTAGGTGAGACAGACGCCCGCCGCAACGACGACGGCACAACCGGCGGCGAAGACGAACGAACGCGGACCACCCGCGGCGAGCCAGAAACCGGCCGCCGCCAGGGCCGCCGCACCGAAACCGATGAGCACGAGCCGCTGCGAACGGCCGGCGAACGCGCGCGAACGCAGCATCAGCGCCAGGCCCAGCAGCGCGCTCAGGCCCGCTTCCCAGGCACCGCCGGACGACGACAGGACCACCGACGCCGAGACCACGACGAGCCCGAGCGCGACGAGCAGCCCGGTCAGCAACGCCTGCGCGTAAGTCGTCCCGCCGACCATGTCCTCGCCGAGCGAAGGGTTCTCGTCGGCGCGGAACGAGTCCATGTCGTCCGGCACCCGCGGCAGCGGCAGCCTGCCGAGCCGCAGCGCCATCATCGGCGCCACCGCGGCCAGAGCGGTCGCCACGACGGCGACGACGGCGGCCGCCGAGACCGGACGGACGTCGGCCAGCAGCACGACGGCGGTGGTGATCGCGCCGAGCCCGGCCGCGACGGTCACCGCGACGAACCACGGCAGCCGGTCCGCCACCGAAACGGCCGCGATCACGCCGTACACGGTCACCACGGCGAGCCCCGCGGCCAGCGGTCCCGCCGACAGGGAGAACAGCGGATGCGGCGACAGGATCGACATCCCGGCCAGCAGGGCCGCGCCGACCCCGGCGAGGGCACCGGCGGCACCGGCCTCCGCGTCGCCGTACGCGCGGCTCAGCGCGCCACCGCCCAGAACCAGGACCAGCGCGAGCAGCCCGGTCCCGATCGGTGCCAGCACACTCCCGGACGCCGCCGCTTGCACCAGCAGCCCGCCGGCGAGCAGCAGCACCACGGACGCGACGATGCCCGCCTTGCGCGCCACCGACGGACCCCAGCGGCCGGTGCCCGACTCGGCCACGCTGGCGATCGAATCGACGACGTCGTCGAACAGCAGCGGACCCCGCGGGCGTTCCCGCGGGGTCAGATGGAGGACTTCGCCGTCGCGCACCTGCGCGGCGGCCACCGTGAGCCCGAGCGCGAGCGGCGCGCCGCCGAGCCGGGACAGCACCCAGCCGGGATGCTCGGCCGACGCCTGCCCCGATGCACCCGCGAGCCGCACGAGCTGCGGGACGAGTTCGGCGAACGTGCTCTGCTGCGGCAGCGCCACATCGACGCGCGCCCGCGGTGTCACCACCGTGACGCGCCGGGTGGAGCCCGCGATCGCGGCCGTCATGCTTCGATCGACTTGGCGGACTCGATGACCGGGGCGAATTTGGCGCTGCTGGCCTCGGCCAGTTTCTGCAGCCCGTTGTTGACCGCCTCCAGCACGATCTCCGAGAGGTTGCGCGCGTCGTACTGGCGCACCGCGCGCGGGTCGATGTCGATCGAGGTGAACCGGCCGTCCCCGCGCAGCACGACGGTGACCTCGTTCTGCCGGGAGTGCGCCTTGACCTCCATCGCCTCGACCGAACGCTGGATGCGCTGCACCTCTTCGGTCTGCTTGCGGACCTGGTCCAGCAACTCGTCCATGTCCGGCATGGCGTAGGGGTCGGTGGTCACGAGTCTTCTCCTTCATCTGCGGTGGTATCCCGCCGGACGTGGACACTGCCCACGAACCGCCGGAAGTCGTCGCCGAGGCCGCGGGCCGCCTCGGGGGTCGCGGTGCAGGCGATCTCGAGGATCAGCCGCTCGGCCGGGTTCGCCCCCGGCACGGTCAGCAGCACCTGCGTCTGGACGAGGTCCTGCCCTTCGCCGGTGCGGATGCGCAGCACCTGCGTCACGCCCGGCGCGACCCCGGCGCCGATCACCTTGCGCCGCACCACTTCCAGCGCGGCCATGGTGCGGCCGAGGCGTTCGACGGCCTCGTCGGCGATGTCGGTGATCTGCGCCTGGTCCGGGCGTTGCCCGACGCTCAGGGTGATGTTCGGGGTGAACTCCGACGCGGTCCCGCGGTGCACCGCCACGAAGACCGCGCCCTCGGCACCGACGGACGACGGCTCGACCGGCACCCAGCCGTCGGGGATGTCGAAGCCGAGCGGAAGGGAGACCCGGTCCTGCGTCGCCATGTCGTTCATCCCCGTCACCACGTGCCCACGTAGGAGATCGCGTCGTCCCACGCCTCGCCGACGGCGTCCGCCGCCTGGCCCGCCGCGCCGCTCACCGCGTCGACGGCCGCGCCGCCGTACTCGCCGAAGGTGTCGGCGATCTTCGGCAGGTCGATGTCGATCTTCGCGCCGATCCCGGCACCGAGCCCGAGCGCGACACCCGCCTTGAAGTTGACCTTGATGTGCCCGGCGTCGTAGACGGCCTGGCCGTCGAGCTGCGCGCCGAGTCCATATTGGAGGGTGCCGCTCGCGCCGACACCGACGCCCGCCACGTCCGCCGCGAGCTCGCCTTCGATCTTGCCGCCCACGAAGGCGTTGGCGTGCACGCCGACGCCGTGCGCGCCCGCCTGGAGGGAGCCGTTCACCTCACCGCCGACGAACGCGGTCCCCTTGGCACTGGCCGAAGCGACGCCCCATTCCTTCTTGCCTTCGAGCTCTTCCTTGAAGGCGGCCAATTCGGCATGCCCGGACGCCTTGAAGTCCCAGCCCTGCGTGGAGATCTTGGCGTCCCACCCCGGGGTGAAACCGTCCTGCTCCTGTTTCCACTTGGCGTAGGTGATCTCGGTGTTGCCCCAGGCCTTTTCGCCCAGGGTCTCCGGCTTCGGCCTGCCGAACGGAGTGTCGCCGGCCCGCGGGGCGCGCGTGCCTTCGAGCCCGTCCCAGGTGAGCTTCTTCCAGCCGGAATTGCCGAACCACGAAGGATGCGAACGCGGGCGCTTGCGGCCGTCGAGCGCTTCGCCGTTGAGCCAGTACAACGGGCCGCGGCCCCATTTGCCGAGCTCGTGCTCGATCCGGCCGGTGCCCTCCGGCGGGAACAGCCGCGCGAGTTCCTCGCTCAGCTCGTCGGCGATCTCCTGTGCCGCCTGCGCGGCCCGTTCGCCGAGCTGGCGGGCGGCGGAGATGAACGCGTCGACCGCGTTCGCGTTCGCCGTCCGCGCCTGGCTGACGAGCTGCGCGGCGTACTGGTCGAACTGCGCGAGGATCGAGTCCACACAGGACTTCGCGCCCTGCAGCGCCTGCGCTCCGGCCCGCAGCCGGTTCGACTGGTCGCTCAGTTTCGCGCCGAGCTCGCCGAGTTCCTGGCACAGTTTCGCGGCGGAGACGGAGAACGCCGTGTAGGCGTCACCTTCCCAAGACGCGTTGAGCGCCTTCGACGCCTTGCCGATCTCGTCCGCCCGGCCGGAAACCGTCGACGCCCGGTCGCCGCACCGCTGACCGGCCGCGGTCAGCGCCGAAGGGTCACCGGTGACCCGCCGCTGGTACTCGACCACCAGCCGCCGGTAATTCGACAGGATCGAGCTGACGACGCCCGAAGCGTCGACCACACCGCTCCCCCACACGGCTACCTGCCCTTCGCCGGTGAGTCAGCACCCGCATCGATGTCGATGTGCTGCTCGAAGTGCTTCCCGCCGTAGTTCATGTCGATGTCGATGTCGATGTCCTGACCACCCGGCGCCTGCACGGTGGACTTGCCGGTGCTCAGGTCGGTGGTGATGGTGACGGTGTTCCCGTTGCCCGCGCCCGCTCCCGGGAACGAGCCCGGCGAACCCGCGCCGCCGCCCGAGGGTCTGTCCACCGGGATCCAGGCGTCGGCGCCGCCCGGCCAGTTGCCCTGGGATCCGTTGCCGCCCAAGGCAGGCGGCCGGTACTGGGTGAACGGTGGCGTCTCGCCCGGCGTCGAACCGCCGCCCGCGCCGCCACCGGAACCGCCGATCGCGGCCTGCCCCGAACCGCTGGCGACCGAACCCGGTGCCTGCGGGTTGGTGACCGGGGTGCCGGAGACCGCCGAGTTGCCCGCCGCGCCGTTGTCGCCGGCGTCGTTGTGCCCGAACAGCTTCTGGACCTCGCCGATGATGGTGGCGATCTGGGTGATCTGGTTGGCGAGGTCGACCACGCCGAGCGCCTTCAGCAGCGCGCCGATCGCGGTGATGAACGCGCGCAGCGAGGCACTGGTGGCGGTGGAAAGCGCGACGGCGGCGCCGTAGGTCCACGGATTCGACATCAGGCCCGCGACCGTCGGGTTCACCGCCGAGACCACCGCCTTGTACGCGGTCTGCGCGGTCTTGATCAGCGTTCCCGCGATGCCGAGCAGCTCGGCGCCCTTCTGCACGACCTGGATGATCTTGGTCAGCGAGTTCAGGGAATCGGTGATCTTCTTCAGCGCGGAGTCCGACGCGCCACCGGACCAGATCTTGCCCAGCTGCTCGGCGGCCTTCGTCACCTCGTTGTACATGGTGAGGAACTCGTTGGCCTTCTTGAGCACTTCGAGCACGTGCTTCGCGATCTGCTCCGGCTGGCCGGTGAGGATCTGCGGCAGGATGGTGATCGGCCCGCCCGAGGACGCCGTGGCGTCCATCGCGCTGGAATTGGGGTAAGTCAGCATGTCGCTCCTCAGGCCGGAAGTCAGACGGAAGCCGGGCGGTAGACGCTGACCTTCGCCAGGCCGTTGATGTCCGCTTCGACGATTCCGTGGTTGTAGAGCAGCCCGCCCTCTCCGGCGATGGCGATGATCGGCTTGCTGTCGGAGAACAGGAGCGGTTCGACCACGACGACGTCACCGCTGTGCACACCGCCCGGCACGTCGCCGAAGTTGCGCGCCGTGCCCGCGTAGACCTCGATGACCCCGACCCGCGCCTGGTTGTCGGCGTCACCGGCCAGCCAGTCGTTGAAGTCCGACACTCCGTGGAATCGTGTGTCGGTGATCGGGTGGTCGCCGAGCTGCCCCAGCCGCGCGTCCTGCAGGTAGCGCAGCACGTTGCCGACCGAAGACGGCTCGCCGGTGCCGCCGGCGCTGTCGTTGATGGCCAGCGTCGCCAGCTCGGAAGCGTGCGAGTTCCCCCAGATCGACGAAGACGTCGATCCGGCACCGCCGCCGGGGCGGCCGCCGTATCCGCCCGCGACCGCCTCGTCGGCGGCCTGGTACGCGTCGGCGCTGCTCTTGATGAAGCCGTTGATCTGCTGCAGCAGCTGCAACAGGGTGCGGACCGCGACCACCTGCTGGCTCTGCATCGCCGTGTTGGCCGCCGCCACCGCGCTGCCGAACGTGGCGAACGACATCGGCTGCAGGACGGTGCGTTCGAGGTCGGCGACGACGTTGATGCCCTGCATGATGATGCCGCCCAGGTTCCCGACCGCCGAGCGCATGGCCTCGGGCTCCGCCCGGTACTCGCCCGTGCCGACCATGGCTCTCCTTCTCTCGTTCCCCCACGTCTGCGTGACCAGCAGCGTAAGTTCGCCACCAGACGTGAGCGGACGGCAAAAGTACCCACCGCAAGGGCGGCACGAGTGGCCAGAATGATCGGCAGGATTACCCACAAGCGGCCAGAAAGACCCTGATGAGCGCCACTCGCGACCGCCTGCCGGCCCTGGGCGAGCAGCCCGGAGAGATCGTCCTGCAGTCCCCGCCGATGCTGCCGAAGGGCTCCTCCGGCGGAGCCATGCAGCTGCTGATGTTCATGCCGATGATGCTGGGCATGGGCGCCATGTCGTTCGTCTACATCGGACGCGACGGCGGGGTGATGACCTACATCTTCGGCGCGTTGTTCCTCACCGCGATGGTGGGCATGGTGGTGATGTCGCTCGGCCGCGGCGGCGCGCAGAAGAAGGCGCAGATCAACGAGGAACGCCGCGACTACCAGCGGTACCTGACCGGTCTGCGCGGCCAGGTCCGCGAGATCGCGGACAACCAGCGCGCGGCGATGGCGGCGTTGCAGCCCGACCCGGCGGATCTGTGGGCGTACATCGAGACGGGGAAGCTGTGGGACCGCCGCAAATCCGATCCGCAGTTCGGGCAGGTGCGCGTCGGGACGGGGCCGCAGCGGCTGGCGACACCGTTGAAGGCGCCGCAGACCGTGCCGCTGGAAGACCTCGACCCGGTGTGCTCGACGAACCTCAAGCACTTCATCCGCACCTACTCGACGGTGGACGGGCTCCCGGTCGCGATCTCGCTGCGGTCGTTCGCGCAGGTCAGCCTGTCCGGCCGCCGCCCGGACACACTCGGGACGGCGCGGGCGCTGCTGACCCAGCTCGCGACCTTCCATTCACCCGGTGACCTGCGGATCGCGTTGTGCGTCAAGAACGACCGGCTGCACGACTGGGAATGGGCGAAGTGGCTGCCGCACGTCGCCTCGACCGCGGCCGACGCAGCGGGACCGCGACGGCTCGTCGACGCCGACTCCGGGAAGCTCGCCGACCTCCTCGGCCCCGACCTCGGCGACCGGCCCGCGTTCACCCGGCGGCCGGATGCCCGGCTGGATCTGCCGCACGTCGTCGTGATCGTGGACGGCGGGCACGTCCACGCCGACGCCCGGCTCGTCGCCGAAGAAGGCAGGCTCGGCGTCACCGTGGTGGAGATCGGCACCGAGCAGCCGCGTTCGGTCTCGTCGGAACGGCTGCTGAGCCTGCACATGAGTCCCGATCAGCTCGGCATGGTCGTCGGCGACGGGACGGAGCAGCGGCTCGGGTTCCTCGGCAAGCCGGACACCTTGGACCGCGGGGCCGCCGAGGCGCTGTCCCGGATGCTGACGCCGCTGTTCCAGGGAGCGGCGGTGGTCAGCGAGGCGCCGATGTCGGCGACGTTCGGGCTGGCGGGGCTGCTCGGCATCGGCGACCCGCGCGACACCGACACCGCGGTCACCTGGGCACCGCGTTCGGCGCGGGACCGGCTGCGGATCCCGTTGGGCGTCAACCCCGAAGGCAGGCCCGTCGACCTGGACCTCAAGGAATCGGCCGAAGGCGGGATGGGGCCGCACGGGCTCGTCATCGGCGCGACCGGGTCCGGCAAGAGCGAGCTGCTGCGGACGCTGGTGACCGCGCTCGCCGTCACGCATTCTTCGGAGAAGCTCAACCTCGCGCTGATCGACTTCAAGGGCGGTGCGACGTTCGCCGGGATGACCGGGCTGCCGCACACCTGCGCGGTGATCACCAACCTGTCCGACGACCTCGCGCTGGTCGACCGCATGGCGGACGCGCTGAACGGCGAACTGTTGCGGCGTCAGGAACTCCTGCACGCCGCCGGGAACTACGCGTCGGTGCGGGACTACGAAAAGGCCAGGGAATCGGGTGCCAACCTGCGGCCGTTGCCGTCGCTGCTGGTGATCATCGACGAATTCAGCGAGCTGCTGTCGTCGCGGCCGGAGTTCATCGACCTGTTCGTCGCGATCGGGCGGCTGGGCCGGAGCCTCGGGATCCACCTGCTGCTGGCCTCGCAGCGTCTTGAAGAAGGACGACTGCGCGGGCTCGATTCGCATCTGTCGTACCGGATCGGCCTGCGGACGTTCTCCGCGTCGGAGAGCCGCGCGGTGCTCGGCGTCGCGGACGCGTACCAGCTGCCGCCCGTGCCGGGTTCGGCGTACCTGAAGTCCGACAACGACACCCTCATCCGGCTCAAGGCCGCATACGTCTCGGGAGAACTGCCTCCGCGCAGCAAGATCGTGCGCAAGGACGGCCAGAGTCTCGGCCTGATGCCGTTCACGCTGGCGCCGGTCGAGATCCCGGTGACCGTCGAAGCCGAAGAGCCGGTCGAAAAGGGCACCGGCGAGACGATCATCGGCGCGATGATCTCGCGCATCGAAGGTAAGGGACCGGAAGCGCACCAGATCTGGCTTCCGCCGCTGGCCGAACCGCCCACCTTGGACCAGTTGCTGCCGCCGCTCGGCGAAGACCCCGCGCGCGGCTTGTGCCCGCTGGGCTGGGGCGGCAACGGCAAGCTGATGATCCCGGTCGCGTTGGTGGACAAGCCCTTCGAACAGCGGCGCGACATGCTGTGGGCCGATTTCTCCGGTGCCGCCGGGCACGCGCTGATCGTCGGGGCGCCGCAGAGCGGCAAGAGCACGCTGATGCGCGACATCGCCGCCATGCTCGCGCTCACCCACACGCCGGAAGAGGTCCAGCTGTTCGTGCTGGACATGGGTGGTGGCGCGCTGGCGCCGATCGCCGGGCTGCCCCACGTGTCCGGCTACGCGACCCGGCGCGACGCCCAGCGATGCCGCCGGGTGGTGGCTGAGCTGACGACTCTGCTCGAACAGCGCGAGGAGTTTTTCTCCGCCAACGGGATCGAATCGATCACGACGTTCCGCCAGCGGCGTTCGGAGTACCAGGAAAGCACCGACGGGCGCGAATTCGGCGACGTCTTCCTGTTCGTGGACAACTGGACCACGATCCGCCAGGAATACGAACAGCTGGAGGAACAGATCACCAGCCTCGCGTCACGGGGGCTCGGCTTCGGCATCCACGTCGTCGTCTCGATCAACCAGTGGATGGGCATGCGGGCGCCGTTGCGGGACGCGATCGGCACCAAGTTCGAACTGCGGCTCGGCGAGCCGGCGGACTCGCTGATCGACCGCAAGATCGCGCAGAACGTCCCGGCGGACCGGCCGGGCCGCGGGCTGACCGCGGACAAACTGCACTTCCTCGCGGCGCTCCCGCGGATCGACTCGGACCAGCGGCCGGACACCGTCGGCGCGGGCGGACTGGACCTGAACCGCCGGATTTCGGCGGCGTGGAAGGGTGCGGCGGCGCCACAGGTCCGGCTGCTGCCTCCCGAGGTCCCGCTGGACTCGCTGGAAGCCGGGCCGCGCAAGCAGGTCACGCTCGGCATCGCGGAATCGAATCTGCGGCCGGTGCATCTCGACTTCGCCACCGAACCGCATTTCGTGGCCTTCGGCGACGTGGAATCCGGCAAGAGCTCGCTCCTGCGCGCGATCGCGCAGGGCATCGTGTCGAAGTACTCCCCGGAGGAAGCGGCGATCGTGGTCGCCGACTACCGGCGAGGGATGCTGGGCGCGGTGCCGGATTCGCATCTGCTCGGCTACGCGGGTTCGGAAACCGTGCTGGGCGGGCTGATCGACCAGTGCCAGCAGGCGATGCGGAACCGGCTGCCCGGCCCGGACGTCACGCCGGAGCAGTTGCGGAACCGGTCTTGGTGGCGCGGCCCGGAACTGTTCGTGCTCGTCGACGACTACGAGATGGTCGCGACCGTGGGCCGGAACCCGTTGCAGCCGCTGCTGGAATTCCTGCCGCAGGCCCGGGACATCGGACTCCACCTCGTCATCGCGCGCGGCAGCGGCGGTGCCGGGCGTTCGCTGTTCGAGCCTGTGCTGCAACGGATCCGCGAGCTCGGTTCGCCCGGGCTCGTGATGTCCGGCTCGCGGGACGAAGGGGCGCTGCTCGGGGACGTGAAGCCGGGACCGCAGCCCGCCGGGCGGGGTGTGCTGGTGTCGCGGCGGCATGGGACCGGGCTGGTGCAGGTGGCGTGGACGAAGCCGGTGGAGGACTGAGCGTCGCAGTTTCGGATGCCTTTTCTGCCGTGACCGATTGTCCGTATGGCAAGGGAGTCGTATTTCCCTTGTCTCCCAATAGATTCTCGGGCACGTTAGACGGTTTACCCCGCACCGCCGATTCAGTGGCGATCGAACGCACGTTCGAGTATGATCTTGGTCATGACCCAGTCTCTTGCTTTTAATCCGAAAGCTGCTCGTTTTCTCGACGCCGCGTGTGACGAGGAGGTGGTGCTTCGTCGTGCGCAGGGGCGGCAGGTGCATTCGATAGCCCAGTTCGCCAGGGTGGGTGGTTCGCGAAGATCGGTGACCGAGGAGGTCGCTCTGGCGTTCTCGGTCTCTCGTAATCAGGCCTATCTGCTGGTGGAAACCTCGTGCGCGCTGGTTCGCCGGTTGCCGAACACGTTGGCAGCACTGGAGAAAGGTGATATCGATCTGTTCAAGGCGTCGAAGGTGTCCCAGTTGACGCGGGAGGTGTCCGATGAGGTCGCCGCCCGGGTGGACGCGTGGATGGCGGGCCGTCTGGCCGGGCGTGACCCGACCGCGATCCGGAAATCGGTGGATCACGCGGTGCAGAAATTCGACCCCGACGGGTATCGGGACCGCGCCGAGCAGAAACGCGCGTTGCGGCATGTGTCGCTGGACCACGAAGACGAGACCATGTCGAAACTGACGGGCTATCTTCCCGCGGAAGTCGCCAGTTCGGTGTACGCGTCGCTGTCCCGCGCGGCCAAGGCCCGCCGCGCATCCGACCAATCCCGCACCCTCGACCAGCATCGTGCGGACATCTTCGCCGAACGGCTCCTCGCCGAAGACGGTCATGGCGCGCCTCGGGCGCATGTCCATGTCTATGTCGACTTGCTGACCCTGACCGGTGCCCAGGAGGACCCCGCGACCCTGGCCGGTTACGGACCCATCCCCGGTTGGCTCGCCCAGGAGATCGCCGCCGACCCCGGCTCCACCTGGTCCCGGCTGATCACCGACCCGCTCACTGGGCAACTCCTCGAAGCCGGCCCCGGCACCTACCGGTCCCCGGCGTCGCTGGCGCGCCTGATCAAGGCACGAGACCGGGAATGCACCCACCCCGGCTGCCACCGCCCGGCCGAGTTCTCCGAGATCGACCACATCGCCACCTGGGCCCGCAACGGCGGCACGGACCACCACAACTGCCACGCCGCCTGCAAAATCCACAACATGCTGAAAGAAGAACCCGGCTGGACCGCAGAACCCACCGGCAACGGCGGCATGACCATCACCACCCCCACCGGCCGCATCTACACCGCAACACCCGAACCGCTCCACGACCCACGACCCGAACCGGAGGACGACACCCCACCCTTCTGAAGCGTGTCGCCAGGCTTCGACGAAGGCTCCCCAGGAGGGGCCTTCGCGGCTCGGTCATGCGCTCGTCGACTCCGTCCGCTTTGGATCTCACTTACGACGGCGTCGCCCCCGTACCACTTTCTGCGCCAGCCCACCCACCGCCTCACCCCAGCGAAGTCACCCGACCCGTGCGGCGATCTCCCGCGCACAGGCCAGAGCCTCGTTCACCCCCGTGTCCACTTCGAAGTCGTAAACCACGCCCCGGTGCACGACCTCGGCCTGCGCCTCCGCCATCCCCGTGACCCGATCTCCCCGCGCCATCTCCCGCCCGGCGGCCACGACGCCGTCACACCGGACCCCGACCCACAGCACGTCGAGTCCGTCCAGCGCGTCACGCCACCGCTGCTGCGAGGTGGCCCCACCGAGGAACGCGTCGTCGATGATCACCCGGGCCCCCGCCCGCACCATCGCCGCGACACCGGCCATCCACGCGTCCTCGAGCTGCCGGAAGCCGGCGCCGACACTCACCCCGCCGTCCCCCGCGAACTCGATCCCCTCGTCCACGGCGGCAGGCATGGCGTCGATCAAGGTGTCCACACCGAGGGTGAGCCAGGGATCCGGCAGCACCGCTTGCAGGCACCGGGCGATCCCCGACTTGCCGGAACTGGAGCCGCCGTTCAACACGATCACCCTGGTCGTCACCAGGACAGCCTAAAGAGGAACACTTTTCCAGCAAAACGGATACAAGGGACGTGCCAATACATTCCTCACGACGTTTACCGACTTCGGTAGGTTACTAAAATCCTTACCGCGACCTAATTTGGTGAAACCGTTTCGAATTCGAAGCGGTTTCCCCGACGCAGGCCGAAGGGCGTATTCATGCGTATGTCCAAGATCGTCGCAACGGTGGCGGGCGCCGCCGCGGCGCTGACCCTTGCCGCCACCCCCGCCGCGAACGCGGGCCAGGACATCATCGGCGGCGGCACCGTGAGTTCCGCGCCGTGGGGCGCCCAGATCTACTGGGACGACGCCACCGCGTTCGGCGGCTTCAACTGCTCCGGCACGATCATCGCGCCGCAATGGGTCCTCACCGCGAAACACTGCCTCAACAAGCCCGGTATGCATGTCAAGGTCGGCAACGTCAACCTGAACCAGGGCACCGAGGCCGACGTCGACCAGCAGAAGGCCGCGCCGAGCGGCGACATCGCCCTGCTGCACCTCACGACCGCGGTCAGCACGACGTACATGAAGCTCGGCACCGCGAACCCCGCCAACGGCACCACGAACCAGATCTACGGCTGGGGCCGCACCCAGGGCAACAACCCGCCTTCGAGCGTCCTGAAGACGGCCGATGTCCGCATCACCGGCACCAGCAGTGACGCGTACGGCGGGCAGGCCATCGCCAGCGTCGGCATCAACGGTTCCGCCTGGCACGGCGACTCGGGCGGTCCGCAGCTCGCGAACGGCGTCCAGGTCGGCGTCTGCTCCACCGGCAGCAACTCCGGCACGAACCCGCAAGGCACCCAGAACTACGCGAGCGTCGCGGCGAGCCGCGACTGGATCCGCACCACCGCGGGAGTCTGAGAAGACCGACAGGGGCCGTTCACGCGAACGGCCCCTGTCCAAAGTGGACGCACTGAGCACTATGCCAGTTGATGCATCGGCCGGAGCGAAAAAGCCGAACCCGCCGCCACGACGGCGATGATCCCCGCGCCCGCGACCAGCGTCCAGAAGTCCGGATGCACAATGGACTGTCCACGCTGAGCCTGCCAAGTGAGCAGTACGAGCAGCGCCGCGAAACCCACCGAAGCGGTCCGCACCAGATTCCGCCGCACGAATTCCGATTCGAGCACCGGATACCGCCGGGCGAGTTTGAGCAGTCCGAAAGCGACCAGCGGCAGCACCTGGATCGCGTGGATCCCGAAGAAGTGCGGGATCCGCATGTCCCCGCCCACCGTGCTCCACCCCAGCACGGGCAGCCCCGGCCCGCCGTCGGGCACGCCGACCGCGTGGGCGCCGACGATCGACGGCCGTTCGCCGGCGCGGAACTGGGCCAGCTGCTGCTCGTTCGGTCCGAACATGAGCAACGCGATCCCGATCCCGGCGACCGACAACGCGGCACCCGCGCGCAACGCGGAATTCATCGCCCGGTCGGGAAGCCGTTGGAACAGCAGGAGAATCGCGATGGCCGCCGTCGCGGCCCAGCCGGTGAACGCCCCGTTCGCGACCATGTTGTTGATCCACTGGTCGACCGGGGTCTCCCGGTTGAAGTGCAGCGTCCGCCCGCGGACGGCGATCTGCCAGAACAGCAGCGCCATGTCCATGCCGAGGCCGACCGCGAACACCGTCCCGAGCCACCAGCCGAGCCGCTTGCCGCGGGTCAGCTGACCGATCAGCCAGGCCAGTGTCACCGCGTAGAGCCCCACGGAGATCGTGAACTTGAGCGGTTTGAGCCAAATGGGCGCGTTCACGAGGCTGCGATCGTCGAAGACCAGGCCCCCGAGCGCGATCACGCCGAGCACCGCCATCGCCGCCGCCAAGATCATCAACGGGCGATGCAGTACTGTCCTGGATCCCTTGTCCACCATGGATTCGAGGGTGCCGGGAAGCTCCGATCCGGACACTGGAGTACTCCCCCTGATCGGGGGTGGGGAAAGCCCTACCGCCGACCTGTGGGTAATAGTGCCGTCACCGCGACCGGCAGTTGTGCCGTTTGACCGCACTCCCCTCTTTTCTAGCGTGTCCTTCACAAGAGCAGACAGGGCGTCCCCTGGTGCTCACCGGGATTTCCAGCGAGATGAGAGGAGGTGGCCCATCAATGACCGGTACGGGATATCAGGCAGACGCAGCTGCGATGGCGCGCGCCGTCCAGGGGTTCGAGGAAACCGCGTCGAACGCCAAGACCACGATGGCCAGCTTGGAGAGCGAGCTGACCCAGACCCTGCACAACTACAAGGGTGACCAGGCGGTCGCGTTCTGGGACCTGCAGCGCCGCCTGCAGGAGAAGATGACCATCGCCGTGAACGAGCTCAACACGATGTCGCGCCTCGTGCACGAGAGCAACCGGAACTACAACTCGGGTGACGAGCAGGTCCGGGAAAGCCTCACCGGGGTCAGCGGAGTCGTCGACCAGACCGTGATCCACCGGCTGAACCCCTGATCCGCGAGAGGACCACCAATCATGGCTGACGTCGTCGAAATCAACTTCGCCGCGCTGCAGCACAGCTCGGCCTCGCTGGCCGCCAAGGCCAAGGCGCTCACCTCACAGCTCGAACAGCTGCACACCAACCTGCAGCCGATCACCCAGACCTGGTACGCCTCCGGCAGCTCCGCCGGTGAGGCCGCCCGTGCGTCTGAAACCCGCCTGCGCCAGGCCACCGCGGACATCGTGGCGATCATCGCGCAGTTCGGTGGCAAGGTCGGCGACGCCCACGATCTCCAGCACAGCCTGGAGAACCGCAACCAGGGCCTGTTCGCCGGCTGATCCCCATCCGTCGGCCGGCCGGTGCTTTCACCCCCCTCGGCACCGGCCGGCCGGCTTTGCGTGTTGTCGTCCCCCTTGTCGGCGTGGCCGTTCACGAGAGAGCCGGGATCAATGCAAGACCACTCGTACTACGTCCATCTGGAATCACTGAAGGACTTCGTGCGGGAACTGGAGACCCAGATCCACGCGATGTCCAAGCCGAACGACTTCCTGCTGACCCTGAGCGAACAGCCGCTGCTGTTCGGCGAGTTCGGGGAGGCGGGTTCACTCAACAAGGCGCACCAGGCGGCCGTCGCCGAGATGCAGGGCCTGCTGGATCAGGTCAAGGGCGCGATCACCTTCGCGCAGGACGTCACGACGACCGTCGCCGACGGTTACGCGGCGGCCGACGATTCGGTGGCGGGCGACATGAACCACTCGAGCCAGCAGACCGGGCTGCTCGATCCGTTGCTCAACGTCCTCGGGGGCGTGCTGGGCGGTAACAGCGGCTCGAACGGCGGGGGGAACAAGGGATGACCGACACCGCGCACACGAACTTCGCCGCGTACTCGCACCAGCAGCTCTACGCGATGCTGCAGGCGGGCGACCCCAACACGGCCCGCCACGCGGCCCACAAATGGCAGTCCACCGGCTCCGGGCTGTTCGAGCAGGCCGAGAACCTCACCGGCGAGCTGAAGGACTTCTCCGGCAACTGGACCGGTGGAGCGGCCGACAAGTACCACACGATGATCACCGATCTCGTCGGCGGAATCCGCAAGGTCGCCCAGACCGCGCACGCGATGAACAACCTCCTCGAGGACGCCGCGGACGCGCTCGTGAAGGCCAAGAAGGAGATGCCGCCGCCGGTCGCGGTGCCGGACGTCTCCCCCGCCGATCTCGCGCTGGCCGTCAATCCGCCGCTCCTGCCGCCGGATTCGTCGCAGGCGACGATCATCAACGCCGCCCAGCAGCGGCAGCAGGCCATCGCGAACGTCGAAGCGCAGCAGCAGGCGGCGAGCGCGGCCAGCGCGGCGCACGGCAAGGCGATCGTGGTGATGACCCAGCTCGCGGGCGAATACTCCACGGCAGAGGAGTCGATCCCGGCCTCGCCCAACGCCGTCGCCCCGCCGCCGGTCACCGGTGGCGGCACCGCCCCTGGCGGTTCGGTCGGCAACAACATCGGCGGGACGCCGGGTGTCGGCGTCGTTCCGGGCGACAACACGCATCCGCTGCCCTCGGACGGCTCCACCCCGCCCACCACCGGACAGCCCGGTCAGCCGCCCAAGTCGAACCCGTTGTTCGGCGACATGTTCACCGCCGGTCTCGCCGCGGCTTCGGCCGCCGCGTTCGGCCGGTTCGGTTCGATCATGCCGCGGGTGCCCGCGTGGGCGAACGGCAAGAACGACAAGGACAAGAACGGCGAGCCCGCGGGCGGCGGCGCCGGTGCGGCCGGCGCGACCGCGGGTGGCGCCGGCGGCGGTATCCCGATCGGCGGTGGCGGAGCGCCGTCGCTGGACGGCGGCGCGATCGGCGCCGGTGGCGGCGGCGGGTTCTCCGGCCCCGGCGAGGCTCCGGCCGCGTTCTCCGGCCTGGCCGGCGACGGTGGCTCGGGCAGCGCGATGAGCGGCCTCGCGGGCGGAGCGGCCGGTGCCGCGGGCGCGGCGGCGGCCAAGGGCGCGATGCCGATGATGCCCATGATGCCGATGGGCATGGGCGCGGGCGGCGACATGGGCTCCGGACGGCGGATCCCGCCGTGGCTCGTGGAGACCGAGAACGTCTGGGGTCAGTCGTCCCCGGTCGCTCCCGCCGTGCTCGGCGAAGAACCCGAACAGTACTGATCGTTTTCCACCAGGAGAGGCGGCTCGGTGATGGCATCCAGTGCGGGCGGTTACCGAGTCGCCCCCGCCAGGCTCGAAGCGGCGGCGGCCGAACTCGAACAGCGCGCCGGCGTGCTCAAGACCGCGCAGACCGCGCTGGCGGGCGAGAACGTCCCCGCCACCGCGTTCGGCCAGGTTTCGGCTTCCAGCGCGGCTTCGGCCACGTACACCAAGACGATCAAGGACGTCGCGAGCAAACTCGACGGCCAGATCACCAAGGCGACGGTGATCCATCAAGGGCTGACGGCCGCGGGCGGCGGCTACCGGCGCGCCGACGTCCAGGTCGCCGCCTCGTACCGGTCGCTGATGCCGGAGAACCCGTTGCCCAAGGCCGGGAATCCGGCAGGCGTCGGCGGCGCGGCCGACACCGGATCGTGGGCCACCGCGATCGCCGAGAACCGCACGAAGGTCACCGACGCGCTGACCGCCGAACGCGAGCGGCTCGCGAATCTCCTGGCACAGGGCGGGAAAGCCGACGACATCGCGAGCGCGCGCACCCGGATCGCGCTGTACGAGGACATCCTCGCCAACGACCGGCAGATCCTGCGGTTCGACCCGTCCGGTAACGGGCGCATCGTCGAACTGGTCGGCCGTATCGAGCCGGGCACCCGCAACGTCGGGTTGTTCGTCCCCGGCGTCAACACCTCGTTCGACAACTTCCAGAGCTACGCCGACCTCGGCAAGAGCCTGGTCGCCGCGGACGCCACCGGCCGGACCGCGATGGTGGTCTGGGCCGACGGGGTGTTCCCCCAGAACGTCGTCACCGAAGGCCCGGCAGCGCACTACGCGCAGACGATGGCGCCCGATCTCAAGGCGTTCGGCGACGAACTGCGCGGCCAGATCGACAGCCACGCCGGACCGGGGGTCGTGGTCACCGCCGTCGGGCACAGCTACGGCGGCGCCACCGTGGGGCTCGCCGAGCAGCTCGGGCTCAGGGCCGATCAGGTGCTGCACGTCGAATCCGCGGGCATGGGACACGGGATCTGGAGCCCGAGCGACCTCCCGGCCAGCCAGGCCGGTGTGCAGCGGTACTCCATGACGGCCCCCTTCGACCCGATCGTGATCGCCCAGGGCAACGCGGGGCTGGTCGAATGGCTCGGCGCCGGGCACGGAGCGGACCCCGACCGCTTCCCCGGCGTCGTCGAACTGGAAACCGGCCGCGACGCGAACGGCGATCTGCAGTGGGGTTTCGATTCCCACAGCGGTGTGCTCAAACCGGGTTCCGATTCGTGGAACAACATCTACGGTGTGATCACGGGCGGCGCGGTCACGCACGAAGGCTTCACCGGCGGCTCGCTGCGCGAGATGGTCATCGAAGGCGTCGGACGAGGCTTGTGAGGGATTGTTCATGATCACGAGGCACACCGGGCTCGACCCTCTGGCCGAGGACCTCACGGCGGTCATCGACGGTGTCGCGGGCACCTTCGGCACCACCGCGGAGCGCACCGTGGAAGGCGAACTGGACTGCGACCCCACTCAGCCTGGCCGGTCGCTGTGCTGGCAGTACGGCCTCCGAGTGGACGACGCGACCGACGCGATCCGCAAACTCGTCGAAGACGTCCTGCCCCTGCTGGAAGGCCAGGGCTGGCGGTGGCGCGACCGCAGCAACCCGCGTGAGCTGATCGCGCAGTTCAGCCGCGACGGTGCCGACTTCAACGTGCACGTCTCCCGCGCCGGCGACGGCGTGGCCATCGTGGGCTCGACGGCCTGCGTATCCGTCCCCTAAACCCAGGGGGTCGCGAAAGACCTCGTGAGCGGCGGCGGTGTCCCCCAGTACACCGCTGCCGCTCACGAGGCGCGGAATCGCGAAGGTTTCCAGCCCCGTCGCTTGCCTCGCCGGACCGCGGCCACCACCACGAAGATCGCGATGGCGAGGGCCACCCCGGCGATGGCGAGCACACCGGAGACCTTGTCCGCCTTGGTGGGGGCCGGGGCCGCGGCGGGGACGACGAACGTGTCCGGGCCGACGCTCGGCGGTCCTCCCGGGCCGGGCGTACCGGCCGGGATCGAGGCGGAAACGGCGGCGTAGGCGTCGATCGCGCCCCAGCCCCGGCGGGGATCGTGCCCACCGCTCGGACCGCGGTGCGCGGTCAGCGTCAGCCGCGCGACGACCTGCTCCGGCGACAGCCCGGGGTGATACGCGCGCACGAGCGCGGCGACCCCGGCGACGTGCGCGGCGGCCAGGCTCGGATCGCTCACCGGCCATCGGTGCGCCACCGTCCCGCCCGCGCCGGCGGACGTGCTGACCAGTTCGGCACCGGGCGCGGAAATCCCCACGTACGCACCGGATTCCGTCTGCACGGCCTCGCCTGCCTGGTTGGTCGAACCCACGGCGAGCACGCCCGGTGTCGCCGTCGGGTACGACGTCTGGCCCTGCTGGGACCCCGCCGCGGGCGAGACGATCAGCGCGCCCTTCTCCCTGGCGCGCGAGACGGCGCCGGTCAGCGCGGGACTGTCGGAAGCGGCCGGGACGGCGATCAGGATGATCCCGGCACCGCGGTTCAGCGCGGTCTCGATGGCGCCCGCGAGCTGTCCGGGATCGCCGCCGCCGTTCACCTGGGTGTAGCGGATCGGCAGGATTTTGGCGCCGGGCGCGATCCCGGTGAACGTCGTGGACGGATCCGGTTGCGCGCCGACGATCCCGGCGGCGATCGTGCCGCGGCCGTCGCAGTCTTCGGCCTCGGTGCCCTGCCCGCCGAGGAGCTGTCCCGGCGCGAACTGGCCGTTGCCGCCGTCGACGCCGGTGCCGATCACCGCGACCAGCTGGCCGGTGCCGCGGGACAGCGGCCAGAGCCGCACGGGATCGATCAGCCGCTGTCCCCACGGGACGGCCGCGGTGTAGGTACCCGTCGGGTTGGCGCACTGCTCGGCGACCGCCGTCGACGGGACGGGGGTGCCGAGCAGTGCCACGAAACCGACGCATCCCGCGACGGCACTTTTACCGGCAAAGCCCACCATTCCTCCAGAATCCCCTTGTCACACAAGGGAATTCTAGTGTGCCACGTCAGCGCAGGTCCATCCCGAGGTCGAGCGCGGGCGAGGAATGCGTGAGCGCTCCGACGGCGAGGAAGTCCACACCGGACTCCGCGTACGCCCGCGCGACGTCGAGCCGCAGGCCGCCCGAGGATTCCAGGCGGGTCTTCGGGGAAACCTCGTCACGCCGGTCGACCGCCTTCGCGCATTCGTCGGGCGTGAAGTTGTCCAGCAGCACCTCGTCGGCACCCGCGGTGAGCGCCTCCTCCAGCTGGGCCAGGTCGTCGACCTCGACCTCGCAGTGCAGTTCGGGCGCGTGCTCGCGCGCGGCGGCGAGCGCCGCGGTCACCGAACCGGCGGCGACCACGTGGTTGTCCTTGATCAGCACCGCGTCGCCGAGCCCGAGCCGGTGGTTCACCCCGCCGCCCGCGCGGACGGCGTACTTCTCCAGCAGCCGGAGCCCGGGCAGGGTCTTGCGGGAATCCCTGACGCGGCAACCGGTCCCCTCCACCGCGGCCACCCAGGCGGCGGTCGCGGTGGCGATACCGGACAGGTGGCACAACAGGTTCAGCGCGGTGCGTTCGGCGGTGAGCAGGCCACGCACCGGACCGCGGACGACCAGCGCGGGCTCACCGGCGGTCAGCCGGTCGCCGTCGTCACGGGCGGCCAGGATCTCCAGATCCGAACCGAGCACGACGTCGAACACCGCCAGCGCCACCGGGATCCCGGCGACCACCCCGGCCGACCTCGGCGTGAGTTCGGCCAGCGCACGCGCGGATTCGGGGACGGTGGCGTTCGTCGTCGCGTCGGGCCCGTACCGCAGATCCTCAGCCAGCGCCGTCGTGACGACCCGGTGCACGTCGGCGACGTCGAGGCCGTGATCGGCCAGTGCCTTGACGACCCAAGGGGAGAATTCGGTCATGCCACACCCTCCAAAGCGATCGGATCGGCCAGCACCGGCTGTCCCGAGGGGCTGAGCCGGATGAGCTGACCGCGCTGCCAGACGTCGTCGTCGCGTTCGGGGAAATCGGTCCGCACGTGGCAGCCG
The DNA here is from genome assembly GCF_003947535.1 of Amycolatopsis sp. WAC 04169. NCBI lineage: Bacteria > Bacillati > Actinomycetota > Actinomycetes > Pseudonocardiales > Pseudonocardiaceae > Amycolatopsis > Amycolatopsis sp. WAC 04169. Next base: position 691,827 of record NZ_QHJI01000004.1, read on the forward strand.
CGGGATTCCGTGCGGCGCGCCGCCGCCGCGACCAAGGCCTCAGCCACCAGGGTGAGCGCCGCGTCCTCCACGATCCTCGGCGTCCACAAAGGACTCTCGGTCACGGACAGATCCAGCACCGAACCCACGACCGCGAGACCTTCGGCGTCCCGGCCGATGGCGGCGTACCGGCTCATCGCCCGCTGCAACGCGTCCCGATCGGCCACCGGGACCTTCGCCGGAGGCAGGAGCACACCGCGGCGCGGGTCACCCAGCAGGCCGGCGGCGAGGTCGATGGCGACCGCTTCCGCCACCCGCTGCCCGACCACCAGACCTTCGAGCAAACTGTTGGAGGCCAAGCGGTTCGCGCCGTGCAGGCCCGTCCTCGCGACCTCGCCCGCGGCGTAGAGACCGCGGACACCGGACCGTCCGTCCACAGTGGTCACCACCCCGCCGCAGGCGAAATGCGCCGCGGGCGTGACCGGGATCGGCTCCTTCGCCGGGTCCAGCCCGATCGCCGCGCACGCCGCGTGGACGGTCGGGAACCGTTGGGCGAAGCCGGAAATCCCGGTGGCGTCGAGGAAGACGTGGTCGTCGACACCGCCGGGCGCCTGCCCCATCCGGCGTGTGATGGCCGCCGACACGACATCGCGGGGCGCGAGATCGCCGAGCGGGTGGACGCCGCGCATCACCGAGGCACCCGTCGCGTCGTGCAGGGTCGCGCCCTCGCCGCGCACCGCCTCGGTGACCAGCGGGAGGCGGCCGCGTGCGCCGGGCGTGAACAGGACCGTCGGGTGGAACTGGACGAACTCGACGTCCGCGACCTGCGCGCCCGCGCGCAACGCCAGCGCCAGCCCGTCCCCCGTGGCGAGCTCCGGATTCGACGTCGCCTGATAAAGCTGCCCCAGCCCGCCGCTGGCCAGGAGCACCGCGGGCGCCCGGACGACGCCGGGCACCCCGTTGTGGTCGAGGACGGTCACCCCGACGACCTCGCCCGCGGGCGTGCGGATCGCGTCGACCGCGATGTGGTGCTCCAGCACCGGGATCCGCCGGTCACCGGCCGTCGCGACCAATGTCCGCTCGACCTCGGCGCCGGTCGCGTCGCCACCCGCGTGGATGACGCGGAACGCGCTGTGGCCGCCTTCCCGCGTGCGGGCCAGTTCGGGCCGCCCTTCGGCCGCCGGGTCGAACCGCGCCCCCTCGGCCCGCAGCCGGGCCACCGCGGCGGGGCCGCCGGCGATGATCGACCGGACGGCGTCCTCGTCGCACAGCCCGGCACCGGCGGTGAGCGTGTCGTCGGCGTGCTTGCCGACCGAATCGCCTCGCTCGTGCTCGCCCTCCAGCACGACCGCGATGCCGCCCTGCGCCCAGCGGGTGTTGCCGTCGGAGACCGTCGCCTTGGTGACCACCAGGACGTGCAGGCCGAGCTCGTGCGCGCGCAGCGCGGCGGTGAGCCCGGCCACCCCGCTGCCGATCACCACGAGATCGGCGGCGGCCTCCCAGACCGGGTGGGTTTTCGCCTGGAGAGCGGTAACCGGGCCGGTCATTCTCCGCCGCCAGGCTGCCCGATCTCGATCATGCGCTGCACGGAAGCGCGGGCACGGGCGGCGGTCTCGGCGTCGACGTGGACCTCGTCGGCACCCTCGCGCAGCGACCGCAGCAGGGCGGCCGGCGTGATCATCTTCATGTACCGGCAGGACGCCCGGTCGTTCACCGCGCGGAAGTCGATCTCCGGGGCGGCCTTGCGCAGCTGGTGGATCATCCCGATCTCGGTGGCCACGAGCACCGACGTCGCCTTGGTGTCGCGGGCGGCGTGGACCATGTCGCCGGTCGAGAGGATCTTGACCCGCTCGGGGGCGACGGCGCCCTCTCCCGCCAGGTACAGCGCCGAGGTCGCGCAGCCGCATTCCGGGTGGATGAACAGGTCGGCGTCCGGGTTCTCCGAGGCCCGCTCGGCCAGCTCCGCGCCGTTGATCCCGGCGTGCACGTGGCACTCCCCGGCCCAGATGTGCATGTTCTCCCGGCCGGTCACGCGTTTGACGTGCGCGCCGAGGAACTGGTCCGGCAGGAAGAGAACTTCCTGGTCAGCGGGGATGGACGCGACCACGTCGACGGCGTTCGACGACGTGCAGCAGATGTCGGTCTCCGCCTTGACCTCGGCCGTGGTGTTCACGTACGACACGACGACCGCGCCGGGGTGCTCGGCCTTCCAGGCGCGCAGTTCGGCGCCGGTGATCGAGTCCGCCAGCGAGCAGCCGGCCCGCGCGTCCGGGATCAGGACCGTCTTCTCCGGCGCCAGGATCTTCGCCGTCTCGGCCATGAAGTGCACGCCGCAGAAGACGATGGTGGACGCGTCACTGCTCGCCGCGATGCGGCTGAGCGCAAGGGAGTCGCCGGTGAAATCGGCGATGTCCTGGATCTCGGGGACCTGGTAGTTGTGCGCGAGCAGGACGGCGTCGCGTTTACGCGCGAGGCTGCGCACCTCCTCCGCCCAAGCCGCGTCGGCGACCACGCCACCGTACGGGGTCAAGTCGTTCTGCAGAGTGCTCGTCATCGTTCTGGCCCTCCTGGACCTGTCTCCGGTTTTCGCCTTATAATCGAAAACCGTGCGAAGTCATCTTAACACCCAGACCCCCCTCGCCCACGAGGTCTTGGGAGCGGTCCTTCAAGTGCGCTCCGACACACTCCGGGTCCTGCTGTGGCGGCGCGCGCTCGATCCGCACCTGGGCCGCTGGTCCCTTCCCGGCGGCAGGCTTCGCCCGGATGAAGACGTCGAGGCGTCCATCCGGCGGCAGCTCGCGGAGAAGGTCGACGTACGCCAGTTGAAGCATGTGGAGCAACTGGCCGTCTTCAGCGCGCCGGACCGGGTGCCGGGCCCCCGCGTCGTCGCGACGGCGTTCCTCGGCCTCGTTCCGTCCGATGTGGACCCCGAGATCCCCGAAGACACCGAGTGGCACGACGTTTCCGAGCTCCCCCGGACGGCGTTCGACCACGAGTCCATCGTCCTGCGCGCGCGGGACCGCCTCCGCTCGAAGCTCTGCTACACGAACCTCGGCTTCGCGCTCGCCCCGGAAGAGTTCACCGTTTCGGCGTTGCGGAGGCTGTACTCGGCTGCGCTGGGTTACCGCGTGTCCGCGACGAACCTGCAGCGTGTGCTGTCCCGGCGCGGGCTGCTCCTGCCCACCGGCCACACCGCCCCGCCCGGACGCAGCGGCGGCCGCCCGGCGGCGCTGTTCTCCTTCGCGGGCAAGGGGATGCAGATCACCGACCCGTTCGCGGTGTTCCGCCCGCCCACCGGGAAGTGACCGCCCTGCGAACTCCTCCCGGTCCCCGTACCTTGAACGGGTGACCGAGCCGAGCGAGGAGTCCACCGGGAAGGCGATCTTGCCGCTGTTCCCGCTACAGACCGTGCTTCTGCCCGGAACACACCTTCCGTTGCACATCTTCGAACCGCGGTACCGGCAGCTGATGGCCGACCTCGTCGCCGAAGTGGTCCCGGACCGCGAGTTCGGCGTCGTCGCGCTGCGTTCGGCGATGATCAGGGAGGTCAGCGGGCCCGAACACGTCCACGAGTTCGGCTGCAGCACGGTGTTGCGGGAGGCGAAACGGCTGCCGGACGGCAGATTCGACGTCGTCACCACCGCGCGGCGCCGGTTCCGGCTGCTGGAGATCGACCGCGTCTCCGCGCCGTACCTGATCGGCTCGGTCGAATGGGTGCCCGACGACCGCATCGCCACGGTGCACGGCGACACCGTGACCAGGCTCGCCGACGTCGCGAAAGCCGCCCACCGGCGCTACTGCGAGTCCGCCTGGAACGACGAGGACTGGACCACCCCGCCCGAGGACGGCGACATCGCTGCGCTCGCGTACCGGCTCACCGCCGACTGCCTGCTCCCGCTGGAGGACCGGCAGCGCCTGCTGGAGGAGACGAACCCGCTGCGGCGGCTGCGGATCGCGTGCCGCCTGCTGACGCGGGAGGCCGGGTTCCTGAGCACGCTGGGCGCGGTGCCGATGCCGCCGGGAGAACTCGGCGAGTTCACGCGCCCCTCGAACCTGAACTGAAGCGCCGGGCCCCTCGCTCCCGAGCTGCCCCTGCCCCTCCCCCTGCCCCGAATGCTATGAACGGGCCGTTCCTTGCAAATTTTGCAAGGAACGGCCCGTTCATAGCACGCGTGAGGTGCCGACCCGTGTCATGAAAGGGCCGTTCAGGACAAGAAACGTCCTGAACGGCCCTTTCATGACACCCGCGAAGCGCTACTTGCCGGCCTCCGAAGAACCCCCATCGTCCGCCCCGTTGCCGGTCCCGAACTTGCTCCACACCTTCCCCGCTGCCCCGGACACCGCCTCGCCGACGTCGCTGAACACCTTCGTCAGCGGGTCGGTCGAGCTGTTCCAGGAGTCCTTGTACGACTTCGCGGCCGACTTCAGGTCGTCGGTCCAGGTGGACGAAGGCGCGTCCTCGTCACGGCGCGGGTACTCGCCGGCCAGGATCCCCCGGTACTCCTCGGACGCGGCCCACTTCTGCAGTTGGGCGGCGCGCACGACGGCCAGCGGATGCGACATCGTCTCGACGTAACGCAGCTTCAGGTAGCTGTCGCGGATGTCGTCGACCGACTCGTACTCCGAAGCCTGCTGCAGGAAGGCCGGGATGTCGATCTTCGACGGGTCGATCCCGCCCGCGACCAGGATCTGCGAGCGCAGCGCCGCCGTCGGGTCCTGCGAGCACAGCAGCCCGGCGCGGTCGCAGGACAGTTCGGCCTTGCGGTACCACTCGCGCAGCGCCGCGATGACGACGCGGATGCCGATCGCGCTCACCGGCGTCCACGACATCGACATCTGCAGGCCGATCAGCCGGATCATGATCGTGCGGTACACCGCGTGCCCGGACAGCACGTGCCCCATCTCGTGCCCGATCACGAACCGCAGCGACGCGAGGTCCATCGCCTCGACGGCGGCGGTGTTGAGCACGATGAACGGCTCGTCCATCCCGATTGTCTGAGCGTTGACTTCGGGACTGCGGGCGACGAACAGATTCGGCACGCGGTCGAGGTCGAGCGTTTCGGCGCATTCGTGGCGCAGCCTGTCCAGTTCCGGATACTGCGTCGGGCCGACCCGGATCGCGGACGCGAGCGCCATGAGCCGCTCACCGCGTTCGGCGTAGAAACCGGAAACCGCCTTCACGACCTGCGCGAACCCCGGAACGGCGCGCAGGGTGGCCAGTGCGCCGCGATCCACGGGGTGTTCGTACGCGCGCGGGCTGATACCCGGGAAGCGGACGGCGTTGTGCCGGGAAACCTCGATGTCGTCGGTCAAGAGAAAGCCCCCTAGAGAAGTTGCCGCCCACCCTAGAGGAAATTCGTCAGCCGAGGCGGCGGCCCAGGTCTTCCCGTCCGTTCCACGCGGTCAGCAGCGTGTACGCCAGCGTCGTCATCAACGGCGCGGCGAGCATGATCCACGTCGATTCGATCTGCGGCGCCTTCGCGATGACGTCGCCGACGGCGGGCGCGGCGCCGATCTCGTAGCGGCCGTTGGCGAACGCGACGCCCATCGTCGTCCCCAGCCAGCCCGCGAGGGTCGCGCCGCCGGTCGCGGCGATCAGCACGACCGGGCCGCGGCGTTCCCGCAGCAGCCAGGTCACGATGCCGATCAGCAGCCCGGCGCCGAGCGCGAGGAAACCGTAGACGGCGAGGTCGTCGAAGCGGTGCCAGCTCTCCAGCTCCAGCGGGGCGAGACCGCCCTGGTCGTTGATCACCCGCATCCGCTGGGGCGGCGCGAGCCGCGCCCACAGCCAGGCCAGCGGGAAACCGAGCAGGCCCGCCGTGGACAGGACGCTGACCGCGGGCAGCAGATCGGCCTTGACGACGACCTTGGGGTACGGGCGGCGCGGCCTCGGCAGCACGGGCACCGACCAGGGGTCGGGCACGCTGGAAGACAGGTGCGCCGGTTTACCCGTCGTCTCGCCCAACCCCGGACTCCTCCCTCGTGCTGCTTGTGCAGAGCGTAACCAATGACGCCCCCAGCGCACGCAACCCGGCACGCATCGCCCCGCGTTTCGTCCTCTGAATGCGATGCTTGCGCGTGCAACTACCGCATTCAGAGGACGAAATGCGGGGAGTCAGCCGGTGAGTTCACCGTGACGGCTGCACCGGGCCGTCCACCCGACCGGGGTGATCTGGACGACCATCCGCCGCGCGCAGTACGTGCAGTACCGCGGCGGCTCGAGTGCCGTTCTGGGGTTGTGGCAGGCCGGATGTTCCGCGCCACCGTCGGACGTCTGTCCACAGTGGACGCAGTACGCCGCTGGGTCAGAGGACGTCACTGATCGCCTTCACCGGCATCTTCAGCTCTTCGAGCATCGCCAGGTCCGCGGTGGCCGGGCGGCCGAGGTTGGTCAGGTAGTTGCCGACGATGATCGCGTTGATGCCGCCGAGCATGCCCTGCTTGGTGCCCAGGTCGCCGAAGGTCAGCTCACGGCCGCCGGAGAAGCGGAGCAGCGGGCGGGGCATCGCGAGCCGGAACGCGGCCACGGTGCGCAGCGCGTCCTTGCCCTCGACGACCTCGTAGTCCTCGTACGGCGTGCCCGGCTGCGGGATGAGGAAGTTCATCGTGCACTCGTCCGGGTTCAGCTCGGCCAGCTGCGCGGCGAACTCGGCGCGCTGCTCGACGCTCTCCCCCATGCCGATGATGCCGCCGCAGCAGACCTCCATGCCCGCCTCGCGGATCATCCGGAGGGTTTCCCAGCGCTCTTCCCACGTGTGCGTGGTGACGACGTTCGCGAAATGCGAGCGCGCGGTCTCCAGGTTGTGGTTGTAGCGGTGCACGCCCATCTCGACGAGTTCGTCGACCTGCTCCTGGGTGAGCATGCCGAGCGAGCACGCGATCTGGATGTCGTTGCCGTCCTCGCGGATGGCCTTGATCCCCTCGCGGACCTGCGAGAGCAGCCGCTTGTCGGGGCCGCGGACGGCGGCGACGATGCAGAACTCGGTCGCACCGGTCTCGGCGGTCTGACGGGCGGCCTTGACCAGGCCGGGGATGTCCAGCCACGCCGACCGCACCGGCGTCGGGAACCGGCCGGACTGCGAGCAGAAGTGGCAGTCCTCCGGGCAGCCGCCGGTCTTGAGGCTGATGATGCCCTCGACCTCGACCTCGGGGCCGCACCAGCGCATCCGCACCTCGTGGGCCAGCGCCAGCAGGTCGGTCAGGCGGTCGTCGTCGAGCCGCAGGACTTCGAGGATCTGCTCCTCGCCGAGCCCGACACCGCGCTCGAGGACCTGGTCACGCGCCACGGCGAGGATGTCGACGGTCTCCGGGGCAGTGGTCACGAGGCGGCTCCTGTTCGAGGTGGGGCGGTGAAGCGAAGGCACATCATCGTGCACGACCGGGCGGCTCGGCCACAGCGACGCAGGTCACTTCTGTGCCGAGGCCCGGCCGACGAAGCATTCCGGATCGAACTCCCCGCCGAACCACGGCGAAAGACCCGCCTTGGCCCGGTCGGCGAACTCCTCGGGCCCGGCCGTGCCCAGCCCGGCGGGCAGCACGCCCAGCAGCGGGGCCCCGGCGGCGACCGGCAGGTCCCGCAGATTCGACACCGCCGCCAGATCCGGCTCGTCCGGCCAGGATCCGATGATCACCCCGGCCACGGTCAGCCCGCGTTTGGTGGCGACCTCGGCGGTCAGGGCGGTCGCGTTGAGCGTGCCCAGCCCGGCCTCGGCGACGATGATGACCAGCGCGCCCAGCGACCACGCGACGTCGGCCAGCGTGGCCCCGTCGGCGTCGAAACGGACCAGCAGCCCGCCCGCGCCCTCGATGAGGGTCAGGTCGTGTTCGCCGTCGAGGTCGCTCGCCGCGGCGGCGATCTCGCTCGGGGCGAGCGTCGGCAGTCCCGAGAGCCTGGCCGCCGCCTCCGGCGACAGCGGATCCGGGTACCTCCGCAGCTCACGGGTGGTGACCGGGCCGGCGAGGCGGAGGACGTCGGCGAGGTCGCCCGGCTCGTCCGGGCCCACTCCGGTCTGCGCCGGTTTCAGCACGGCGACACGCTGGCCCTGACCGGCGGCCAGAGCGGCGATGGCGGCGGTGGAGATCGTCTTGCCGACACCCGTACCGGTGCCGGTCATGACCAGCATGCTCACGTGCGTTGAATCTAGTGGGTCGGAATCGAGTCCCGCTGAACGGCTTCCGTTAGCCCCCGGATGCGGTGACGACCCCGACCGGGGCGAACGACGGGCTCCCCTCGTCCGACAGGTAGACCTGCGCCGCCCCGACGTCGAAGTACATACCGGTCAGGTGCAGCTCGCCGCGGGCCTCCGCCTCGGCGATCAGCGGGTAGTGGCGCAGGTGCTCCAGCTGCTGGAGCACGTTGTTGAGCGCCAGCCGGTCGACCTCGCTGTCCGGGCGTTCGCCGTCGAGGGTCACCGTGGCCTCGCGTTGCGCGCTCGGCTCGGCGTGCCGCAGCCAGGAGGCCAGCATCGGCGCGCCGTCCGGGGCTCCGGTGGCCAGCGCCTGCATCGCGCCGCAGCCGGAATGACCGCAGACCACGATCTCGCGCACCTTCAGCACGCCGACGGCGAACTCGACGGTGGCCCCCATCGACGGATCGGCCCGGCGGGCGGGCACGAGGTTCCCGATGTTGCGCACGGTGAACAGGTCGCCGGGACCGCTCGTGGTGATCATGTTCGGCACGATCCGCGCGTCACCGCAGGTGATGAACAGGGTGTGCGGCGACTGACCGGCGGCCAGCTTGCTGAGCGCGGGCTGCATGAGCGCGGCGGTGCGCCGCTGGAACTCGGTCGCCCCGCGCAGGGTGGGCCCGCCGCGCTGTCCGGGCAGTTCGACGTCCTTGGCCTGCCAGTCGGACCACGGCGCGAGGAACCGCGGCACCGAACGCGCGGCGGCCGTCCGGGTCAGCGTGGGATCGCCGGACTTGCCCTTGGCGAACCACGGGTGCCCGACCTCGTCGACGATCACGGTGCCGCCGGCGCGTTCGTGGCCCTGCTGCCAGTTCGACAGGCTCTCGAAGGCGGCGTGATCGAGGTAGTCGACGACCAGTTCCAAGGTCACCTTCGCGCCTTCGGGCACGGTCGCGAGCACACGGCTGAGCCTCGGCACCGAAAGGAACGTCAGGACGCCTTCGACGACGACGCGCCATTCGTCGCCGTCGCGCTCGGCGTGGATCCCGGACCACACCGTGCGCCGCAGCATCAGCAGCACCGACAGCGCGATACCGAGCAGGACGCCGGTGAGCAGGTCGAAGACGACGACACCGGCGAGCGTCACCAGGTACAGCCCCAGGTCACCGTGCTTGAGGACCTGCTTCATGTGGCCGGGGTTGACCAGTTTCGCGCCGACGTGGACGAGCAGACCGGCCAGCGCGGCGAGCGGGATGTTCTGGATGAGCCCGGCGAACGCGGCGACGAACACCAGGATCCAGACGCCGTGCAGGATCGCGGACGCCCGGGTGCGGGCACCGGCGGCGACGTTGGTCGAGCTGCGGACGATCACACCGGTGACGGGGAGGCCGCCCAGCGCGCCGGAGGTCATGTTCGCGGCGCCCTGGCCGATCAGTTCGCGGTCGAGGTTCGACCGCGGCCCGGTGTGCATCTTGTCGACGGCGACGGCCGAAAGCAGGCTTTCCACGCTCGCGATGAGGGCGATGGTGACGACCGCGACGGCGAACGCGCCCCAGCCGGTGTCCGGGAATTCGGGCGCGAAGCGGATGTTGAGCAGGTCACCCGGCAGGTCGACCCGGGGCAGGGTCATCGCGGTGGCGACCGACAGCACGGTCACCAGCGCGATCGCGGCGAGCGGGCCGGGCACCTTGCGGACGGCCTTGGGCAGCCGCGGCCAGACGAGCAGGATGCCGATCGTGAGCACGCCGATCAGCGCGGCGGTGTCGTGGTGGCCGACGATCTGCGCGGGCAGTTGCGCGATGTTCTCGAGCGCCGAGCTCTGCGCCGCTCCGCCCAGCACGACGTGGAGCTGGCCGAGCACGATCGTGACGCCGATCCCGGCCAGCATGCCGTGGACGATGGCGGGCGAGATGGCGAGCGCCGCGCGGGCGATCCGGCTCAGCCCCAGCAGGATCTGCAGCGCGCCAGCGGCGACGGTGATCGCGCAGGTGGTCGCCCAGCCGAAGGTCGCGATGGTCTCGGCCATGATCACCGTCAGGCCGGCGGCCGGGCCGCTGACCTGAAGCGCGGAGCCGCCGAGGGCTCCGGCGACCACACCTCCCACCACGGCAGCGATCAGCCCCGCGACGATCGGCGCCCCTGACGCGAGAGCGATCCCGAGGGAAAGCGGGACGGCGACGAGGAACACCACCAATGAGGCGGGCAGGTCGTGACGAAGCACGGCGAGAGGTTTGGGCTTCTTAGAACTGGCGAGCATGATCACCAGGAAACTGGTGAATTGTCCGATTCGCACCACCTGATCGAGTGAATATCACTCTACGAACGGGTGGCGTGGCCCACTTTCACCCCGATTCGTTGCCTGGAGATGTCTCCCGCGTTGCGAAAAGCCTTGTCCTGTCCCGGATCCTGGGAACTATCGGTCGGCCGCCCGGTCAAGATCGTCGTGAGTGGCGAGGACGGTTAGAACCGTCCTCGCCACTCACGACGTGTCAGGACTTCACCGGGGCCGCCGCCGAGGTGAACGACCGCAGCGCTTCGTCGAGCAGGTACACGTTCGCCTTCCCGACGTCGAAGTACATCCCCGTCAGGCGCAGTTCCCCGCGCGCCAGCGCGGCGTCGACCACCGGGTACGAGCGCAGGTTTTCCAGTTGCTGCACCACGTTGTGCAGCGCGAGCCGATCGCCTTCGTGCGACGGCCACGCGCCGTCGAGCAGCACCGGACCCTCGCTTTCCCTGCGCCGCATGGTCGCCTCGCCATGGCGGAGCCAGCCGCCGAGGTGCGCCAGGCCGGCGGGCGCGTCCCCGAGCAACGCCTTCATCGCGCCACAGCCGGAATGCCCGCACACCACCACTTCCCGCACCCGCAGCAGCCCGACGGCGTACTCGATCGCCGCCCCCACCGAGAAATCCGCTTCGGCGCGCGGGACGAGGTTCCCGATGTTCCGCACGGTGAACAGGTCGCCCGGCCCGCTCGTGGTGATCAGGTTCGGCACGATCCGCGCGTCGCCACAGGTGATGAAAAGCGTATGCGGCTGTTGCCCGTTCGCCAGCCCGTCCCAGGTGCTCCGCAGCAGCGGCGCCGTCCGCCGCTGGAACTCCGAAGCACCGCGGCACAACGGAACGCTGCCGCCGCGCTGGCTCGGCAGTTCGAGATGTTCGGCCTGCCATTGCGACCACGGCGCGAGCCAGCGCGGCACCACGCGGGACGCCACGCCGCGGCGCACGGTCGGCACGCCCGCCTTGCCGCGTTCGAACCACGGATGCCCGATCTCGTCGACGATCACGGTTCCCCCGGCGCGTTCGTACGCGCGCTGCCAGCCGCGCAGGCAGTCGAAAGCGGCGTGGTCGAGGTAGTCGACGAACAGTTCCAGCGTCACCTCCGCCCGCTCGGGAACCTCCGCCAGCACGGTCGTGAGCCTTGGCACGGAAAGGAAAGTGAGCGCGCCCTCGATGACGACGCGGGTCCGCGAGCCGTCCTGCTCGACGTGGATCCCGGAGAACAGCATGCGGCGCAGCATCAGCGCGAGCGCCACCGCGATCCCCGCGGCGACCCCGGTCAGCAGGTTCACCGCGACCGCGCCGAGCAGGGTCGCGAGATAGACCGGCAGATCACCGTGACGGCGGACCTCGCGGAGATTGGTGAGGTTGACCAGTTTGGCGCCGACGTAGACGAGGAGACCGGCGAGCGCGGCGAGCGGGATCAGCCGCAGCGCGCCCGCCAGGAACAGGCAGCAGCCGAGGATCCAGACGCTGTGCAGGATCGCCGACATCCGGGTGCGGGCGCCCGCTTCGAAATTGGTCATGGTGCGCACGACGACGCCGGTGACCGGGAAACCGCCGAGCGACCCGGCGGCGACGTTCGCCAGGCCCTGGCCGACCAGTTCGCGGTTGAGGTCGGTGCGCTGCCCGTCGCGGAGTTTGTCGATGGCCACGGCGGAAAGCAGGCTCTCCAGGCTGGCGATGAGCGCGATGGAGAGGACGGCCCCGATGATCGCGGCCCAGGACCCGGACGGCACCTCGGGGACGAAACCCAGCCCCGGCAAGCCGTTCGGGAGGTCGACGCGCGGCAGGTCCATCCCCGCCGCGGCGGAAAGGCCGGTCGCCAGCGCGACGGCGGCGAGCGGGCCGGGGACGCGGCGCACCGATCGCGGCATCCGCGTCCAGGCCAGCAGAACACCGACGGTGACGACACCGATCAGCGCGGCCTGGTCGTGGTGCCCGACGATCCGGCCCGGCAGCGCGAGGACGTTCTCGATCGTGGAACCCCGCGCCACCCCGCCGAGCACGACGTGCAGCTGGCCGAGGACGAGGATCAGCCCGATCCCGGCGAGCAGGCCGTGCACGATGGCGGGCGAGATCACCAGCGAGGCGCGGGCGACGCGGCAGAGGCCGAAGAGGATTTGGACCAGGCCCGCCCCGGCGGTGATCGCGCAGGTGGCGGCCCAGCCGAAGGTGGCGATGCTCTCCGCGATGACGATGGTCAACGCGGCGGAGGGACCGCTGACCTGCAGGGCGGAGGCGCCGAAGAGGCTCGCGACGATCCCGCCGACGACGGCGGAGACGAGTCCCGCGAGCAAGGGTGCTCCGGCGGCGTGCGCGACGCCGAGCGAAAGCGGGACGGCCACGAGAAAGACGACGACCGAAGCCGGGACGTCGTGGCGGAGGTTCTTCAGGAGGGTCGATGCGGGATTGCGGCGGCCCGGAGGCCCGGTGTCGTGCTCGTCACCAACGATGTCGATCATGGGGGCAGGAAACCGGATCGGCGCGCAAAAGTCCGCTACGCAAAGGATTCTCAGGTTTGCTTGTGCGCCCGAGAACTAGGACATAACCGGCTTTCGCGACAAAGCGCCCGAGAAGGACCCCGATCGGACTCGCCCGTTCGCTTGACCAAGATCAACTCGCGACCACGCTCTGTACCGAGCGTGGCCTCTCCGGATTGCTGTGGCCGCTGTCACACTCTTTGGGCTGAATTTCGCCGTTTTTACGCTTTTTGTGCGGCCGAGACCATTGCGGAAGTGATCGCGGCGAGGTCGTCCGCCTCGGAGATGTAGGGCGGCATCGTGTAGATCAGGTTCCGGAACGGGCGCAGCCAGACCCCGTTCCCGGTGAGGACCTCCGTCGCCACCGCCATGTCCACGGGATGGTCCAGTTCGATCACGCCGATGGCGCCGAGCACGCGCACGTCCGCGACCGCGGGCAGCTCGCGAGCCGGTTCGAGCCCGGCCTTCAGCGCGGCCTCGATCCGCGGGACGTCGGACTTCCAGCCGCCTTCGGCCAGGATCCCCAGCGAGGCGTTGGCGACGGCCGAGGACAGCGGGTTCGCCATGAACGTCGGGCCGTGCGCCAGCACGGGCAGCTCGCCGCGCGAGATCCCGTCGGCGATTTCCGGCGTGCACAGCGCCGCCGCCATCGTCAGGTACCCACCGGTCAGGGCCTTGCCGAGGCACAGGACGTCGGGGGTGACCCCGGCGTGCTCGGCGGCGAACATCCGGCCGGTGCGGCCGAAACCGGTGGCGATCTCGTCGAAGATGAGCAGGACGTCGTTCGCCTCGGTGATCTCGCGCAGCGCGCGCAGGTACGCGGGCGGGTGGAACCGCATCCCGCCGGCGCCCTGCACGACCGGCTCGACGATGATCGCGGCCAGCTCGTCCGCGTGCCGCCCGATCTCGGTCGCGAGCAGCTCCAGGTAGTCCTGATCCGGCTCGTCGGCGAAACCGCCGGGCGGCCTGGGCAGGAACAGCTGGTCCGGCAGGATCCCGCGCCACAGCGAGTGCATGCCGCCCTCGGGGTCGCAGACGCTCATCGGCGTGAACGTGTCGCCGTGGTAGCCGCCGCGCCAGGTCATCAGGCGCCGCTTTTCCTTGCGCCCCACCGATTGCCAGTACTGCAGGCACATCTTGACCGCGACCTCGACCGACACCGACCCCGAGTCGCACAGGAAGACGTGCCGCAACCCCTCCGGCGCGAGGTCGACCAGGGTCTTGGCCAGCCTGATCGCCGGTTCGTGGGTGAGCCCGCCGAACATCACGTGGCTCATCCGGCCCGCCTGCTCCGCCAGCGCCGCGTCCAGCACCGGGTTCCGGTAGCCGTGGATCGCCGCCCACCACGACGACATGCCGTCGACCAGTTCGCGGCCGTCGTCGAGGGTGAGCCGGACCCCGCTCGCCTCGCGGACGAGCAGGGAGTCGATCGTGCTCGGCATCGGCGCGTACGGGTGCCAGACGTGTTCCGCGTCGAGCGCGAGAAGTTCGGCGGCGTCCATCCGGCGACCCTACGACACGCCCTCCTCAGCGCAGGCGCACAGGGAGGGTTTCCAGACCATGCACCAGGGTGCTTTCCCGCCACCGCAGGGTTTCCGGTTCGGCGTCCAAGCCGAGGGCGGGGAACCTTTCCAGCAGTCCGCGCAAGGCGATCCCGGCCTCAAGCCTGGCCAGCGGGGCGCCGACGCAGTAGTGGATGCCGTGGCCGAACGCGAGATGTCCCGTCGCCGAACGCGTGACGTCCAGGCGGTCCGGGTCTTCGAACCGTCCGGCGTCCCGGTTCGCGCCCAGCAGGGAGACGAGCACGAACTCGCCGGCCGGGATCTCGACGTCACCGACGGGCACGGCCTCCTTGGTGAACCGGATGGTCGCCAGGTGGATCGCGCCGTCGTAGCGCAGGAACTCCTCGACCGCGCCGGGAATCAGGGCGGGATCGGCACGGAGGGCGGCCAGCTGGTCCGGCTCACGAAGAAGCGCCAAGACACTGTTCGAGATCAGGTTGACCGTCGTCTCGAATCCCGCCACCAGCAGCAGGAACGCCATGGCCAGCAATTCGTCCGAGGTGAGCGAATCGCCTTCGTCGCTGGCGTGGATCAGGGCCGAAAGCAGGTCTTCGGCGGGCTCGGCGCGTTTCTCTTCGATGAGGTCGACGAGGTACGCGTGCATCTTCGCGGCCGCGGCCTGGAGTTCCTCCGGCGTCGACCAGGCGACCATCGTGTTCGACCAGGTCGCGAACGCCGGCTGGTCGCCCGCGTGGACGCCGAGCAGTTCGCAGATCACCCGGATCGGCAACGGGACGGCGAAAGCGGGCAGGAGGTCGATGCGCTCGGCGTCGCCGATGCCGTCCAGCAGTTCCGCGGTGATCTGCTCGATCCTCGGCCGCAGACGGGAAACCGTACGGGAGGTGAAGGCCTGGTTGACCAGTTTGCGCAACCGCGTGTGGTCCGGCGGATCCGAGTTGAGCATATGCGCGCCGAGCGCGCGGACGGCGTTGTCGGCCGCGGATTCGAAACCGTCGCGTTCGAAGAGCCGCCGGATCGCCTCCGGATCCTTGCCCACCCGGGAATCCGCGAGGATCGCGCGGGCTTCGGCGTATCCGGTGACGATCCAGACGTTGAGGCCGCGCGGCAGCCGGACCTTGCGGGCCGGGCCCTCTTCACGCAGCAGCGCCGAAACCCGGTGCGGATCCTGGACGAGCTCCCAGTCCAGGTTCTTCGGTTCCCCCATCGGTACGCCTCCCCCGGCGCGCCGGTCAGCGTTCGGCCAGCGCGGCCACCACTCGCTCGGTCACCTCGGTCCAGTATGCCCGCTGTTCCTCGCGCTCGTCGGCGCCCGCGAGCCATTCCTGGTGGAAACGGAGCGTGGTCTTCTGGTCGGTGCCGCTCACCGTGATCTGCAGGGTCGAGTCGTGGTCCCAGTCCTTCGGGCGCCAGGTCAGCCGGAGCTTGTCGCCTTCGGAGCGGCCGCGGATCTCGCCGGTCGTCCCGTTGGCCGTCTCGTACGCCGCGCCCAGCTCGTGGCCGAGTTCGGCGCCCGGACCGAGCCAGATGCCGACGCCCTCGCGTCCGACCAGGAAGTCCCACACCTGGGTGCCGCTGTACGGCACCGTCTGGGAAACGCCTACCTGCCAACCACTTCCGGCTGTTTTGGCCGTTGTCTTGGTCACCGGGCCATCATCCCATCGGGTGTACCGTGCGACAGTCACCGGTCCGGGTGGAGGATGTCTTCCCGTGCGCTACCGTCCGATTTCTCCCGCTCTGCTGGTCTCCGAACTGACCGAGCGCATCACGACGATCACGGGCCGCCGCCGGATCGCGGTCGCGATCGACGGCGCGGCCGGTGCGACCAACACCACAGAACTCGCCGACGCCCTGGTCGATCCCCTGCGGATCGCCGGTCACGCGGTGTTGCGGATCTCGGCGAACGACTTCCTCCGCCCCGCCTCGTTGCGCTTCGAACGCGGCAAGGAGGACCCGGACTCGCGCTACGGCGACTGGCTCGACCTCGGGGCCCTGCGCCGCGAAGTGCTCGACCCGCTCGCCGAGGACGGCAGCGGCCTGGTTCTCCCGTCCTTATGGGATCCGGTCCGCGATCGCGCCACCCGCGCCGAACGCGTCGAATTGTCCGAGGGCGGCGTCGTCCTGCTGGACGGCGAGTTCCTGTTCGGCGCCGGGCTCGCCTTCGACCTGAGCGTGCACCTGTGGCTCTCGCCCGGCGCGCTGAAGCGGCGCGTGCCCGATGCCTGGGCGCTTCCCGCTTACGCGCGCTACGAACAGGAAGTCGATCCGTCGGCGCTGTCGGACGTGGTGATCCGCGTCGACGATCCGAAGCATCCGGCGCGCTACGAACCCTGATTTCCTCAGCGCACCGCCGCGACGGGGTCGCCGTCGAGCAGGCCGGAAAGCCGGCTCGCCATGGTGTCCCACCGCCAGTTCTCGCCGACCCAGTCGCGACCGGCGGCCCCCATCCGCCGTGCCCGTACCGGATCGGCCAGCAACGCGGCCAGGGTCTCCCGCAGCTGCTGCTCGTCGCGGCCGTCGACGACGTGCCCGGTGACCTCGTCGAGCACCGTTTCCGGCGCACCACCGGAATTCCCGGCGACGACCGGCAGCCCGGTCGCCGACGCTTCCAGGTACACGATGCCCAGGCCCTCGACGTCGAGCCCCTTCCCGCGCGTCCGCGCCGGCATCGCGAAGACGTCGCCCGCGTTGTAGTGCGCGGGCAATTCCTTCCACGGCACCGATCCGGTGATGACGACGCTGTCCTCGACCCCCAGCGCTCCGACGAGCCCGGTGAGCGTCTTGCGGTACGGGCCGCCGCCGACGAGCAGCAGCGCCACGTCCGGGATCCGCTTGCGGAGCTCGGGCAGGATCTTGATCAGCATGTCCTGGCCCTTTCGCGGCACCAGCCGCGAAACGCAGACGATCGTCGGCCGGTCGGCGAGCCCGTGCCGCTCGCGGATCTCCTTGCCCGCGGCCGGATCCGGCCGGTAGAGCGCGGTGTCGACGCCGCACGGGAGCATCTCCAGCCCCGCCATCGGGCCGAAGGCGGCCGAAAACCGGGAACGCGTGTACTTGCTGACGTAAGTGATCACGTCGACGGTGTCGCCGATCCGCCGCAGCGCCTGCCGTGAGCCCGGCAGCATCGACCAGCCGACCTCGTGGCCGTGCGTCGACGCCAGCACCCGGCGCGCACCGGCCGCCCGCAGCGGATGCCCCAGCAACGCCAGCGGCGCCGCGGCGCCGAACCAGACGGCCTCGCAGTCGCGGGCGCGCATGATCTCCTTCGCCCGCTTGAGCACGTCCGGGGTCGGCAACATCAGCGACGTCGGGTGGCGCACCACCTCGAACGGGGCGGCGGCGTCGAACTCGCCGTGCGAGCCGGTGCTCGACTCCCATGAGGGGGCGTAGACGACCAGGTCGTCCGCGGGCAGGCGGGTGGCCAGCGAGTTCAGGTAGTTCTGGATACCGCCCGGCCGGGGCGGGAAGTCGTTGGTCACCAGCAGGGTCCTCAGCACCCCTGCAGGCTACTTGGCCCTCCGCATGCGAAAGGGGCGGCACCGCTTGCGCGGTACCGCCCCTTGTCGTCTGTTCGTCAGGCCGTCGGGCGACGGGCGCCGACGTAGTTGTTCTGCAGCGGCGACACCTTGACGACGTCACCGGTGGTCGGCGCGTGCACCATCATGCCGTTGCCGACGTACATGCCGACGTGCGAGACCGGCGAGTTGTAGAACACCAGGTCGCCCGGCTGGAGCTGCGACCTCTGCACCGGGGCGCCGAAGGTCGACTGCTGACGGCTGGACCGCGGCAGGGTCAGACCGGCCTGCTTGTACGCCCAGAGCATCAGACCGGAGCAGTCGAAGGACGACGGCCCGGTGTCACCCCAGCCGTACGGGCTGCCGAGCTTGCTCTTCGCGGCCGCGAGGGCCGCCGCCGCGGCGGGACCCGGGGCGGGCAGG
Organism: Amycolatopsis sp. WAC 04169; assembly: GCF_003947535.1. NCBI lineage: Bacteria > Bacillati > Actinomycetota > Actinomycetes > Pseudonocardiales > Pseudonocardiaceae > Amycolatopsis > Amycolatopsis sp. WAC 04169. Next base: position 710,150 of record NZ_QHJI01000004.1, read on the forward strand.
TTCGGGAACGCGCCGCCCTTGTCCTTCTGGGCGTTGCGATCCGCGGCGCTCAGGTTGCCGCCGGCGCGCTCGATCTCCTTGAGCTGGTCGCTCAGCGTCTTCTGGCGCGCCTCGATGTCCGTGGTCAGCTTGGCGGCCGCGTCACGGGCGGAGGTGGCGGTGTTCTGGGCGTCCGCCGCCTGCTTGGCCGCGGCCGCGGCCTGGGCGACGGCACCGCTCAGGTTGGTCAGAGCGGTGTTCTTGTTCGCGGCGAGGACCTCGAGTGCCGAGGAACGCTCCAGGAAGTCCTGGGTCGACGCGCCCGACAGCAGCGACGACAGCTTGTTCAGCTGCACACCGCTGGTGAAGGAGGCACCGGCGAACTTGTTCACCTCGGCCTGGAAGGTCTTCTCGTCGCCGGCCGCCTTGATGCCGAGCTCCTTGGCCGCGGCGGCGTCGGCGGTCGCCTTGTCGAGCTCACCCTGCTTCGCGGCGAGGTCGTCCTTCGCCTTGAGGAGGTCTTCGTTCGCCTTCTCCGCCTGTGCCGCGAGGTCGCGGTACTTGGCGAGCGCGTCCGAGCCGGACGGGGGCTGTTGGAGGGCGGGGCCTGGGGCAGCGGTGGCTGAAGGCTGGGCCACTGTCACCGCGGTGATCACCGCGGCCGCGGCCAGAGCTCCTGACACCACGCGCTTGACTGGATGCGACTGCACGGTCGCGCGTGTCTCCTTTGCTGTCGGCCACCGACTCGGAACCCGGGACGAAGAGGTCGGGGGCCCTCTTCCGCGAAGCCGCGACCCCGACCGTGAGGCCCGCGCGGTTCCCCGCGTTTCCCGCCTCGCGCCTGGCCGAGTGCTATCGCAACAGGTTTGGCGCTTGGCTGGTTCCGGTGCAGCTCCCCGACAAAGCTGCCTCAGTGGCGATCCCGTGTCGCCGTCCGGCGACGGCTTCCGGCCACGAGATCTCGGACAGGTTACGAAACCAGGGGCACCGCGTCCACCATGGGAAGGGCAAAAACTCTCCGTGATGCGCCGAAACACCTTCGGACCAGCATGAGCGGAAAGGTGTGACGGGCGTTACATCCTGGGGCTGGTCACGACTACCTACCGTTCACCCGATCGGATCGACCACTCGTCGAATGCCCCGGTCGAGGTGTGTCGTCAGGCCGATTTCCGGCGCTCCTGCTCGACGATCTCGACCATCCGGAGGCGTGGCACCATCCCGGCTTCGGCGAGCGCGTCGACCGCTTTCCGCTCGTCGGCGTCCCATTCGAGCGCGGGCGGCGCGCCGAGAAGGACGCTGACGACACAGTCATGACATGCGTCACCGCGGACCGCGCACCGGTCGCAATCGATGACGAGCGTCTCTATGTCCGCTATATCGGCGATGGCCTTGTCATCCATCTCGGGCTCCTCACTTTCAGTGGTGAGGCGCACATTAAGAGCGACCACCGACAGTTTCGGGCCTCGTGAGTGGTTAGGACGGTTCTAACCGTCCTAACCACTCACGAGGCTCAAGCTGTCCACAACCAGTCCTTCCATCCACAACTTTCGGCAGTGTTCCCTTGTCGCCCTGTCACCCGGCCACCGTGGACGTGTGCCCCTACACAGACGCTGGTCGGAAGAAGCCATCCCGGCCGAACAACGACCGAGCTGGCCGGTCCTGATTCAGGAACAGCACGGCATCGTGACCAGAGCGCAGCTTCTGGCCTACGGACACAGCAAGGCCGCCATCGTCGCGAACCTCGAGGCAGGGCGCTGGCAGCGCGTACTACCGCGGGTCTACGCGACTTTCACCGGCCTTCTCCCGAGGCAGGCCAGGATTCATGCCGCGCTCCGCTACGGAGGCGGGCACGCGGTGCTGAGCCATCGCACCGCGGCCGAGGAATGGCGGCTCGTGCCGGTCGAGGAAGGTCCGATCGAGATCACGGTGCCCTATTCCAGTTCCGCGATTTCCCAGCCTTCACTGGTGAAGGTGCACAGGTCGCGAGCACTCCCGTACGCGGCGGCCGAGGCATGGCCGCCGCGTACCAAACCCACGGACACGATCGTCGATCTGGCGGTCTCCCAAGCCAGCGGACGGGACGCGGTGAACGTCGTCGTCGACCTCGTCAGCCGGAGCAAAGTCCCGGTCTCCGCGATGCGGGAGTGCGTCTCGATGCGTCCGCCTTTCCGCTTCCGCGCCGAGATCCAGCGTGGTCTCGAACTGGTTGCCGGAGGCCTCATGTCAGCGCTCGAAGTGGAGTTCAAAGAGCAGGTGGAGGAAAGGCACGGCCTGCCGCCGGGCGACCGGCAGACAGCGGTCAAAGTCGACGGGAAGACGTTGTGGGAAGACGTCACCTACGACTCACGAGGCGCGGCGCTGACCGTCCGTCTGGATGGGCGGGCAACCCACGCGATGGCCGCCGTCGCGTTCCGGGACCGCCGGCGGGACAACGCGGCCGAACTCGCCGGCCGGGCCCGTCTGGTCTACGGCTGGCGGGACGTCCGGAATTCGCCGTGCCAAGTCGCGGCCGAGGTGCGAACGGTCCTGATGCGGGAGGGGTGGCGACCGACGGCCGAGCGGGTCACCTGCCCGAGGTGCTCGTGAGTGGTAAGGACGGTTCTAACCGTCCTTACCACTCACGACACACTTCAGACCCGGCTGAGCCGCGACACCAGCACCGCCGAAGGCACCGGATGCGCGCCCTTGCCCCGCACCGAATCCGCCACCGCCCGGTCCGTGCTCGCGACCACCATCGGCCGCCCCGGCGGCTCGGCCGCGACGAGGGACCGGATGACGTCGTCCGCGAGCACGCCGCGTTCGGAGAACAGCACCCGCACCCCGCGCGGCACCGCGGCGGGCACGGAAAGCACACCGGCGCCGTCGAACACGACGGTGACTTCGGCCGAAGTCCGCGCGGCGAGTGCGGACAGCTGGTGGATCAGCCGGTCGCGCTGGTCGGAAAGCGCCAGCTCCGGATACCCGGTCTTCGTGACGTTGTAGCCGTCGACGATCAGGTGCACGTTGGGCAGCGCGAGATGCCGGTCGAGCGCGGTGACGTCCTGGATCTTGCCGCCCGCCCCGAGGCCCGAAGTCGCGCCGCGCACCATGTCCGCCGGACGCTGCCCCCGCGCGCTCACCGAAAGCTCGCGGCGAAGCCCGCCGACGGCGCCTTCGATCGTGTCCAGCAGCAGCCCGAGCCTGACCTCGTCGGCCTGACGCGCCTCACGGGCGGACTGACGGGCGATCTCGGCGTCTGTGACGGCCTTCTCCGCCCGAGCCCGCTCTGCCGCGACTCGCTGCCTCTCACGGTCTAGCTGGGCCTTCAGCGCTTTGATCTCTTCGGCGCTCTCGGCGCCTCCGCTTTCCAGCCGAGCGTGCGCCTCCGCGACGGCGTCCTTCGCCTGGCGCAGTTGGACACCTTGTTCCCGCAGGCGTTTCAACAGCTTTTCGACCTCGGCGTCGCGTTCGCCCCGCGCACCACCGGCGATCTCCTTGGCTTCACGCAGTTCTTCGCGCAGCTGGGCCAGTTCGGTCTCCAGCCGCTGGTTACGGGCCAGCGCGGCGTCGCGTTCGGCACGCAACGCCGTCTCTTCGGCGTTCTTCGCCACCAGCCGGACCCGTCCGGCCGCGCCCGCCTCTCCGAGCAGCACGGCGGCCGCCGCGGCGGCGACGGAATCGGGGGCGTTCGGGTCCAGGGCGTCCTTGCGGTGGTCACGCAACCATTCGGTGACCGCGACCCGGAACTGCGAAGACTCCCCCAACGCGGTGAGCAACGCCGTCCCGCCGAGTTTCGCGCGTTTCGCCGGGGCGAACTTCGCCACCGGGCGCAGCTGCCTCGGCAGGTCGGCGACCGGCAGTTTGCCGACGGCGGCGGCCGCCAGCTCGGCGATCCGCTCCCGCACGGTCTCCGGCAACGCGGTCCAGCCTTCGGCGGGCACCTCTTCGGACGGCTCCGGCGCACCCGCCGACGCCACGACACCCGAGGGGCCGCCGGTGGCGTCCTCGGGCGTTTCGGGCACTGCGGGCTGCGGTTGCATCGCTCCAGCGTAGGCCCCATGGCCTCGGGGCGCGCTCGATGGGACGGCGTGCGCGCATCCTGGGATTGTCGGTGCCCGCCCCTACTGTGCCCGACCATGGACACCGGACGGCGGCCCGGCGCGGCGCAACTCGCCTTCGACGAGCTGGGAACTCCTTTGCGGGACATCACCTTCGTCGTATTCGACCTGGAGACCACCGGGACGAAACCCGGCCCGGACGGGATCACCGAGATCGGCGCGGTCAAGATCCGCGCGGGCGAGATCGTCGGCGAGTTCGCCACCTTCGTCAACCCGGGGATGCCGATCCCGCCGCAGATCGTCGAGCTCACCGGCATCACCGGCGCGATGGTCTACGACGCTCCCCGGATCGAGCGCGTGCTGCCCGCGTTCCTCGAATTCATCTCCGGTGCCGTGCTCGTGGCGCACAACGCCGCCTTCGACACCGGGTTCATGCGCGCCGCCTGCGAAGGCCACGGCTACCACTGGCCCAAGACGGCCGTCGTCTGCACGGTCCGGCTCGCCCGCCGGGTCATTTCCCGCGACGAGACGCCCAGCTACCGGCTTTCCGCGCTGGCGGCGTTGTTCGGAGCGCGCACGACGCCCAACCACCGCGCGCTCGCCGACGCGCGCGCCACCGTCGACGTCCTGCACGCGCTGCTCGAACGGGTGGGCAACCTCGGCGTCCACACCCTCGAAGAGCTGCTGGACTACCTGCCCGAGGTGACCGCGGCCCAGCGCCGCAAACGGTCGCTGGCCGAGCATCTGCCGTCGAGGCCGGGTGTCTATCTTTTCCGCGGCCCGAGCGACGAGGTCCTCTACGTCGGGACGTCGTCCGATCTGCGCCGCCGGGTCCGGCAGTACTTCACCGGTTCGGAGAGCCGGGGGCGGATCCGGGAGATGGTCGCGCTGGCCGAGCGGGTCGACGCGGTGGAATGCGCGCACGCGCTCGAAGCCGCCGTCCGCGAGCTTCGGCTGATCGCCGCCCATCGCCCCATGTACAACCGCCGCTCCAAGAACCCCCGGCACTCGTGGTGGGTCGCGCTGACCGAGGAGGCGTTCCCGCGCCTCTCTGTGGTCCGCATGCCGCGCGACGGGATGCTGGGGCCCTTTCGCACCCAGACCGACGCCCGGTCCGCCGCGGACACCCTCGCCGGCGCCTCCGGGCTGCGGACGTGCACCCAGCGCATCTCGGCGACCTCGCCGAACGGGACACCCTGCGTCCTCGCCGAGCTCGGCCGCTGCGGGGCACCGTGCGCCGGGAAGCAGACGGTCGAGGCGTACCGGCCGGGAGTGCTGGCGGTGTCCGGTCTCATCGCCGGGACGGACGGGCGTCCGCTGCGGGCCGCCGCCGACCAGCTGGCCCGGCTCGCCGCGGCGGAGCATTACGAGCAGGCCGCCCAGCACCGCGATCAGCTGGCCGGGCTGATCCGCGCGGTCGGCCGGGCGCACCGGCAGTCGGCGCTCGCGGGTATCCCGGAGCTGATCGCCGCCGGGCCGGACGGGAACGGCGGCTGGGAACTGGCGGTGATCCGGCACGGCAGGCTCGCGTCGGCGGGGGTCGCCCGGCGCGGGGTGCCGCCGATGCCGGTCGTCGAGATGCTCGTGGCCTCGGCGGAGACGGTGATCCCGGGGCCCGGCCCGCTCTTCGGCGCGATCCCGGAGGAGATCGGCATCCTGCTGCGCTGGCTGACCCGTCCGGGTGTCCGGCTCGTGCGCACGACGCATCCCTGGGCGGAGCCGGCGGCCGTCGCCGGCGGCTGGCAGGAGTGGCTCGACCTGGCGGCGAGCGCGACGGCGCTGGAACGGGTGGCGGGCTAGGATTCGCACACCGGATTCATTGACGTAGGAGGCGCTGTAGTGATCACCGCGATCGTGTTGATCCAGGTCGAGGCCGATGCCATCCCCGAGGCGGCGCAGGCGATCGCGGACATCGAGGGTGTCCGCGAGGTCTACTCCTGCGCGGGCGACGTCGATCTGATCGCCTCGGTCCGCGTCGCGGCCCACGAGGATCTCGCGGATCTGATCCCGGCGAAGATCGGCAAGGTCCCCGGTGTGCTGAGCACCGTCACGCATATCGCGTTCCGCTCGTACTCGAAGGCCGACAAGGAGTCCGCGTTCGACATCGGCGTCGAAGGAGCTTGAGGACAAACAAGAACCCCGCCCCGTCGGTGACTTTTTAACCTTCGGGGTGCATCTTGCGCAAACCGCCCATTCGCGGTTAGCTGGGTTCAGAATCGGAATTTCACTGGGGGAATTCCGGTACTGGGGATTCCGGGGTATGTACCGATGATCGATCCGTCATGGGATCGCGGCGATCGCCGCCACATTCACTCCACACGAGCCACCGCATCGCCCGTCGGCGGAAGCTGCTCGCCGATCCATCACCGAAGCCGCCGGATACGCGGCCACTGACGAAGCCTTTCCCGGCGATTGAAGCAGTCGCCGGGTAAGCGCGGGCGTTTTCCCGACAAGGATTCGAAGAACTTCGAATTCATCGCCGGCTCCGGTTTCGATTCCGGACGCCGTTGCCACCGACACCTTTCCCGGCACCGTCCGGGAAGGGTCCCCGTTAATTCAACCTGCACCGAAGCTGACTGGGGGCTTGGAGTGTACAAGCGTATTTTGTCCTGCGCGCTTTGCGCCGCGGCGTTGTTCTCCGGGACGGTCGCCGTTCCGGCGGGGCTCGCCGCCGAAACCGGAGTACACGCCACCGCCGCGGCGATGACACCCGGCGAGATCGCCCGCTGGGAGGTCCTGACCCACGCCAGGTACAGCGTCCACAGCACGGTGAAGACGGACGCGTGGATCGCTCTGCTCAGCGAAGACCCGGAGGCGGCGTCCATCGAGTTCCTCCGCTATCCCGGCGGCGGGCTCGAATACGCGACACAGCGGGCGCTCAACCGCGACGAAGGCAACAAGCGGTTCCTCCGGCGGCTGCTGGAGACCCACCTCCGGGCCTACTCGCCGGAGGTCTACGACGCGGCGAACCACCACTTGACGGCGACCGCGTCCAAACGGGAGCAGTTCTGTCACGGCGGCGGCTACGAAGCCGCGAAGGCCCGGGATCAGAAGTTCCGCGCCGACCTCGGCGAGCAGAAACGTGCCCTCGTCGAGGAAGACCGCCGATACGTGCGGATGCTCGCCGAGCGGGATCCGGGCACCCAGGTGAGATTCGCCGCGGCTTACGCGGTCCGCGAGGGGGCGACCGACGACGACCTGACCGATTTCTTCGCCTGGGGCTGGGCACAGGGCGCGCGGCTGGACATCGAGACCTTCCGCGAAGAGATGCTGCGCCAGAACCGCCAGTGGCAACTGACGATCACCCAGCTGATCGTCGACGCCGAAGCCGCCGAAAAGGCCGCGCGGGAAATCGAAGGCGAAGCAGGCAAGGAAGCCCGTGACCGGGCCGCGGCCGCCTGGCGCAAGGTCGGCACCGAGGTTTCGCCGGTGCGGTCGAAATGGGAAGAGGCGCGGGACTTCGCCCAGCGGCAGGCGGAAACCTGGCACGCCATCCTGCTCGCCGCGCAGCAGGCCGCCCAGAACCCCAACTGGAAAGCGATCATCGACCCCGCGAAGACGGTGGAAGGCGACTGGACGGACAACCGGTCCCTCTCCGGCGAAAACGTCGAGTACTGGGAGTCGTTGCTGCGGAAGGCCCTCGAAGGCGAGCAGCGGATCAAGAACCCGAGCTGATCATTCCGCCGTCCGGTTTCCCGCGGCGGCTTCCTCTCGAGAATAGGTGACTGGGGTATGCGAAGAACGTCCATGTCAAGGCCATGGCTCAGCCGTGGCATCGCGGTGGCCGCCGTCGCCGCCGTGTTCGCCGGGCTGATGGGCGCACCGGCGGGTGCGGCCGAAACACCACCCGGCCAGGGAGTGCCGCCCGCCGTGCCCACCGCGGAACCCGACCTCGAGTCGACCACGGTTCCCCCGGCGTCACAGCGGGACAAGGTGCTGGCCGTGGAGGCGATCGAGGTCGGTGAGGCGACCGACGATTGGCTGAGGCTGTCCGACAAGAACTTCGTCTTCAAGGTCTACGAGAAGATCAGCATCGACGCCTTCCCCCGCACCAAGGCGGAAGCGTCACGGATCTACGGTCTCACCGTCGCCGACGCCTCGGCGTTCATCCGGACCGGTATCCACGAATTCGTCCAGCGCGATCACGACGAGAAGATCCTCCGCGACATCGAGCGGCGGGACCGGATCGGCGCGCGGATGAAGGCGCTCGAGAACGCCCGCATCATCCCGCTGGACCCCGTGCTGCTCGACCTCACCGACCGGAACTTCGTCTTCCAGGTCGCCAGCCGGGCCAAGAGCGGCTCCAAGGTCCAGAGCGGTGCGATGGCCGCGTACAAGGGCGACGCCGCCGTTTGGAAGACCTTCATCGAGGTCACCATCCTCGACCTCGCCGAGCAGGACATCATCGAGCACCTGGAACGCCTCCGGCAGGAGAACGCCGAGAAGGCGGCCCGGGAAGAGCGCGACATCAAGCGGCGCACCGCCGTCGCCGAGATCCCGGCCACCTTCCAGAACGTCTGGCTGGACGCCGAGGACGACGTCTTCGTCCGTGAGCTGCTGCGGCTGCCCGAACTGGCCAACCCGGCGAACATCGAGGTCAAGGACGCGGCGGAGCGCGCCTCCCGCAGCACGGACCCGGCGGCGTGGAAGGCGTTCATCGACACCGGGCTCAAGGCGGCGGCCGGACGGGACAAGGCCCGCCGTGAAGCGCAGGAAGACCAGGCCAACCGGGACGCCGTCCGGCAGCTCAAGGTCCGCGCGGAGAACAGCGGGCTCCGGCCGCGGCTGGTCGCGGCCGCCAACGTGGCGCTGGCGGGCAACCGCGACGCGGTGGTCACGTTCCTGCGCACGGGCCAGTACGAGGTGCTGACCCAGTCGTTCGGGACCTACACCCCCGGCGTCCGGGGCTGGCACGTCCACACCGGCGGGGGCGACGCGTGGATCACCACCGGGAACCCCGGCACCGACGGAACCAAGCCGTTGCCGTACGCGACCTGGAAGGTGGCGAGCGGGCTCGCCGATCCGCTGTGCTACTCGCTGGAGTCCACCGACCGCGCCGGGAACTACCTGCGGCAGCAGGATCTGCGGGTCAAACTGCACGGCAACGACGGCACCGACCAGTTCAAGAAGGACGCCACCTGGTGCCCGCGGCGCAACGGCGGCGAGGTCCAGCTGGAGTCGAAGGCGCACCCGGGCCGGATCATGCGGCATATCGACGCGCAGCTCTGGATCGCCCAGCAGGGTGGCGGGAACTGGTTCGACACGGACCGGCTCTTCGTCGAGGACTCGCACTGGCGGGTGGTCGCACCGAATCCCGAGGTGTCGACACCGCTGATGCTGGACTGGTTCAACAACGACGGCCTGCGCGGGCTCGCCGGTAATCCGAAGGCGACGGAAATCCACGACGCGGGTGTCCGGTTCCGCGAATTCGCCAACGGCCGCCTGTACTGGGGCCCGGAGACCGGCGCGAAGTTCATCACCGGCGAGATCCTCACCCGGTACCTGAGCCTCGGCGGGCACAAGTGGCTGCTGCCGAGTACCAACCAGCTCAACGGGGTCAACCGGTCGATGATCAACTTCCACGGCCACAACATGGCGATCTACTGGACACCGGCGACCGGAGCCAAATTCGTGATGGGCTCCATTCGCGACCGGTGGAATTCGCTCGGCGCGGAAAACGGCAGGCTCGGTTTCCCGACCAGCGACGAGTTCACCATCCCCATCGGCCGCCAGAGCAATTTCGAGCACGGCTACATGACCTGGAACTCCAGCACGTACGAAATCCTCGTGTACATGTCCGTCGGCTGACCGAATTCGTCCTGCTCCAGCCGGGGGCCTGGGAAACGCTCCCTGGCCCCCGGCTGACCTTTTCGTCCGAACAAAGGTATGCGAAATGCGAAGATCACTGATCGTCGGCAGACGACCAGCCGGAAGTATCGCCGTCCTGACCGCCGTGACCGTGCTGTGCGGCCTGTTCACCCCGGCCACCGGGTACGCCGCTCCCCCGGCACCGTCGAGCCCGACCGTCGAGGCGCCCGCCCCGTCCGCCCCCGAGGCACCGGTTCCCCGCGAAAGCCCGGACGCCGCGGCGGCCGAACTGCCGAGCGCGACCGAAACCGAAAAGGTGCGGGCGGTTTTCGAGATCGAAGTCGGTGAGGCCACCAAGGAATGGCGCGAGGCCACCGACATGAATTTCGTCTTCAAGGTCTACGACAAGATCAACGCGACGAACTTCCCGGTCACCAAGGCCGAGGCCTACCGCGTCTACAAGGTCATGCTCGACAACAACGCCGCCCCCGACGCCACGGCGTTCATCCGCACCGGCGTCTTCGATTTCGCCGCCCGCGACCGCGTCGAACGGCAGCGTCGACAGGAGGCGTGGGACCGCACCGTCCAGTTGCGCCGGGAGATCCTGATCGACGCCGACATCGTCGGTTTCGACGACGTCATGCTCAACGACAACGATCAGATGTTCATCTACAAGGTGTACCAGAAGGCGAGGCCGGAACAGCCGAAACTCAAGCAGGGCGCCTTCGACGCGTTCGGCGGTGACGCGGCGGTGTGGAAGGACTTCATCGAGAACAAGATCCGGGCGCTGAATCGCCAGGACCAGCTCGACTACCTCGACCGGTTGAACCAGGAGAACCAGGAGGCCGCCCGCAGGGAAGCCGCCAGGATGGCGAAGAAGGACGCCTGCGACAAGGTTCCCGTCATCGCCGTCGCGGCCTGGCTCGACCTCGCCGACGACGACTTCATCCGCGAGCTGCTGAAGACCCCGGAACTCGCCGACCCCGCGCACCGCGAGATCAAGGACGCGGCCACCGTCGCCCTCGCCGGGGTGGCGGCCGACTGGGACCGCTACATCAGGACCGGGGTCGCCGAGGCCCGTGCCAGGGACGACGCCCGGATCCTGCGGGAACGGGAGGAGGCCGACCGGCAGAAGGTCCGCGACATCAAGGCCAAGGCCGACGCGAGCAGGCTCCGTCCCCGGCTCGCCGCGGCGGCGGGCGACGTCGCCGCGAACGGGACCTGGGACCAGGTCAAGGACTTCCTCGCCAGGGGCCAGTACACCGTGCTGGAACAGGCGTTCGCCGGAGTCACCGCCGGACGGCGGGGCTGGCACGTCCGCAGTGCCGGCGGCGATGCCTGGGCCACCCCGGGAACCCAGCCGTCGAATGTCGTCACCGCGCCCTTGGGCGACGCCACCTGGAAGATCGTCCCCGGGCTCGCCGACGCGAACTGCTTCTCGCTCGAATCGGCCACCCGGGTCGGCAGTTACCTGCGCATCGCGCCGAACCTGCGGGTCCAGCTGGCGGGCAACGACGGCACCGACGTCTACAAACTCAACGCCACCTGGTGCGCCAAGGCGGGCAGGGACGGCAATCCGACCAACGTGACACTGGAGGCGAAGGCGCATCCGGGCCGCTACCTGCGGCAGTACTGGGGCGAGCTCTGGGCGGCCAACGGCCTGAGCAAGGAGAACAACTTCGACACCGACGGCAACTTCGCCGCCGACATCAGCTGGATTCCCGTCGGCCCCAACCCTTCGATCACCACGAAGATCGACGAGCGCTGGCTCAACGAGGACTGGTGGGGCTGGAACGGCCTCGGTCCGCAGACCCAGCCGGAAAACATCTTGAACGGCATCCGGTACAAACGCTTCCAGAAGGGTGGCGCCTTCTGGTCGGCCCAGCACGGCGTGGTCCGGATTATGGACCCGCTGCTCAACAAGTACCTCGAATCCGGCGGCCGGAACATTCCGGGATTCATCCCCAGCGGGGATACGGGATACCTGCCCGACGGGAAGGGCGCGCGGAACCTGTTCGCCGGCCCCAGAGGCATCTGGTACCACCCGAACATCGGCCCGAAGCTGATCTACGGAGCCATTTTCGATCGGTGGGCGGCACTGCAATACGAACGGAGCAGGCTCGGCTATCCCACTTCCGACGAAATGGATTTCCCCGGCGTACCCGGTAAACGCGTGAGCTACTTCCAGAACGGAAGGATCGAACACACCGCCGCCGAAGGCGCGAAAGAGTACTACAACTGACAAACCCGAGGTGCCTTGCCGGGTACACCGGCAAGGCACCTCATTCACCCCGCAGTAGTTCTTTTCACCGATACCTGGGGGTTCTGATGTCGAGAACGAGATATCTGCTGAGGACGTTCCTTGTCTTCTTGGCCACCGCCGTACTCGCCGGGCTGATCCACCCGGCGCCCGCGGTCGCGGCCGACGATCCACCACCGGCCACGCCGCCACCGACGTCCCCGGCCCGTCCCCTGCCGGAAGACCCGTACCGCAACTGGGACGGCCAGACGGGCGTACCCGCCCTGGTGGGCAGTCCCGTCGTCCGGCAGATCATCGCCGATCACGCCGAGCTGGCCGAGGAGCCCGAAGTACGTGAGGCCGCGCGCGCGGCGCTCGACGCGGGCACCGAAGCCGCCTTGCACGAATTCCTCGAAACCGGCCTCGACGCCGCCAAGGCGAGGGCCGCGGCGCGGGAAGCCGAGACCGCGCGGCAGAACCGGGCCACCATCCAGGCGATGGCGGGCACCGGCGGGCCGATCTTCAACGCCGAGGTCCAGCGGGTCCTCGCGGGAAGCGATACCGACCGCGAGCAGTTCCTCGCCTACGGCAAGGAGATCGCGAGCGAGCGCGACGCACAGGTCGCGGCGGGCGGCCAGGCACGTGCCGAGCAGCTGCGCGCCAGGGTCACGGCACTGCTCGGCGTCGCCGGGCACCACGTGAAGACGGCGGCACAGGCCGCGCTCGACGCGGGTGACGCGGCGATCGCGGAATTCCTGAACACCGGGTACCTCGCCGCGGCGAAACGTGACGCCGAAGAGCGGGAAAAGCAGATCCGTGATCAGGAAGCCGCGGCACGGGCCGCCGAGCAGCTGAGCGACCTCGCCAAACGGGCCGTGCGGGCGATGACCGCGCGGCGGAACCTGATGGTGGCGCACGGGGACGCGCTGCGCGCGCTCCAGCGGATCGCGAACGCGATGGTGCTCGCGGGGAACGAAGCCCGCAAGGCCAAGCAGATCCTGGACGCGAACGACGCGGCGGGCAACCACCCGCCCGACTCCTTCACCTTGGTCAAGGCCGAGGCCGCCCGTCAGGTCGGCAACGCCCGCGACGCCGCGGCCGATGCCGTGCGCGCCGCCGAGCAGGCCGGCGTCCAGGCCGCCGAACTGGTCGCCGTCGGACTCCCCTACGGCACTCAGTGGGCCGACATGGCGAGGGGTATGAGCGCGGCCGGGCAGGCGGCGGTCCACGCCTCGGAGACCGCACAGCACGCGATCGACGCCACCGAAGCCACCGACCAGGCACGCAACGCCCAGGAACGCGCCGAGAAACACGCCGAGCAGGCTCGCCAATGGGGTCTGCACGCCGAAGAGCACGCGACCGCTGCCGCACAGGTGGCGGAAGCGGCACGAGTGCAGGCGGTGGCGGCCAAGGACGCGGCCGTCCGGGCCAAGCAGGCTCGCGAAGCGGCCGAAGCCGCGGCCAACGCCGCCAGGGCCTCGGCCGAACGCACCCGCGCACATCGCGAGGAAGCGGAACGGCAGCGGGACAGGGCGAAGAGCGCCCGCAGGGTCGCCGAGGCCGAGCGGGCCAACGCGGCCGCCGCCCGTCAGCGTGCCGACCAAGCGGCCGCGGAAGCACGTCGTCATCGCGGCGAAGCCCAGCGCCAAGCCGGTATCGCCAACGATTCCAACCTCCGTGCGCAGGAACAGGAACGGCTCGCCGGGGAAGCCGAACAGCGGGCGGTGGGCGAAGAAGGGAAGGCGAGAACCGCTCGCGACGCCGCCTTCACCGCGGAACGGCTGAAGCAGACCGCGCAGGCGAAGGCGGAAGCGCTGAACGCGGCCGAGGCCGCCGCACGGGGCACCGCGGCGGAGACCGACGCGAAGAACGCCGCCGCCGCGGCGCGGAACGAGGCCAACAACGCGACCGCCGCGGCCACCGCGGCCCGCGACGCCGCCAACCGGGCGACCGGCGCCGCCGTGGTCGCGAGGCAAGCGGCGGGCGAAGCGACCCGAGCGGCGGCACGGGCCCGCGCCGCGGCTCAGGAAGCCCGTGCCGCCGCCTCCGCGGCCAACCACGCGGCCAACCGGGCCGAGTCCTCGGCGGCGGAGACCCATCACCACGCCACCCAGGCCAACGTGAAGGCGGCCGAGGCGACCGCCGAGGAGACCAAGGCGGCCGAGGCGGCACGGAACGCGGTCCAGCTCGCGGAACAAGCGGCCGGCGAGGCGATGCGTTCGCTGATGGCGGCGGAGCGTACCCGCGCCGAAGCCGACGCGGCGTTCAACGAGTCGGTCTCCGCGGCCACCCAAGCGGATATCGCCCTGCGGGCGTCCACCGCCGCGCGGGCGTCGTCGAGCGCGATCACCGATCCGGCCAACCGGGCGATCGTCGTCGTCGCGCCGTACGCGGGTTCGGACCTCGACGCCGATTTCGTCCTCCTGGTCGCGAACCAGGCCAGGGCGGTCGGAGCCGAGCAGGCGCAAGCGGCCCGCGACCGGGCCACCGAAGCGAGGCTGGCGGCGGATCGGGCCGCCGAAGCCGCTGCTCGGGCGCAGAAAGAGGTGAAACCCGCGTTCGAAGCGGCGGCGCGGGCAGCGGCATCAGCCGCCGCCGCGGCGAACTCGGCGGCCGAAGCGCAGGAAGCGGCGGCCGCGGCCGCGGCCGAAGGCGCGCTGGCCCGTGCCGCGGGCGAACGGGCGAACGCGTCGGACGCGGCCGCCCGTGCGGACGCGCAGACCGCGCGTGCGGCGGCCAACGAGGCCAACGCCGACGCCGCCATCGCCGGCCGGAACGCCACGGCGGCGGAACGCGAGGCACAGGCGGCGAGGGACTCGGCGTCGCGTGCCGAACGGGACGCCCAACTCGCCAGGGACGCGGCGACCGCCGCCGAAGCCTCGGCGGCGGAAGCCAGGGCGGCGGCCGACCGGGCCGAAGAACACGCGCGTAACGCGGCCGCCGCCGCGGAACGGGCACGGCAAAGCGCGACCGAGGCCCAGCAAGCCGCCGACCGCGCGGAAGACCAGCAGCGCAAGGAGGAAGAGGAGGCGAGACGCCGCGCGGCAGAGGAGACGGGCGCCGGGCTGCCCGATCTGACCCAAGAAGAAATCGCCATGCTCTCGACGACCGAATTCGGGCGGATGCTGCTGGACGAGTACCGCCAGGCCGCGGAGCAGTCCAAGAACGGCGGCAGTGTGACGTCGTTCCTGGTGGAGATCGGGGCCGAAGTCCTGCTGGAGGTGATCGGCTGGCGTGACGCGGAGCGGTGCTTCGGTGAAGGCAACATCGAGGCCTGCATCTGGACCGTGGTCAACGTCGCGTCGATCGTCGTCGTCTTCCTGAAGCTGCCCAAGGTGGCTTCGGCGGTCGTGAAGATCATCCAGAACATTTCCAAGTTCCTGAACAAGTCCGCGATCTTCCGCAAGGTCGCGGACAAGGTCAAGCCGCTCTTCAACGCCATCCGCAAATGGTGCAACCGGATCAGCCAGGTACCGGCCACCGCGAAAGCCGCGGACATCCCCGATTTCACCTGCGGGCTCGTGGATCACGGTGACAACGGGGGAACGTTGCCGAGCATCGCGCTCGACTACCGGATCGGAAACGGCTACGGAACGAGCCGGAACGTCGCCGTCGCCTATCTCCCCGGCTACAAGGACCCGAACGGGAAGCTCCCCGACGGCTACGTGGCGGGCAACAGCAACGACGCCGGCCGTCACTCCGAGCAGCACATCGTCGAGCAGGTCATCGAGCAGGGTTTCGATCCCAAGAACATCAGGGGCCTCTACAGCGAACGCGAACCGTGCCCCGACTGCAAACGGGACTGGGTCAGCAAGATGGCGCCCGACCTCAAAACGTCCTTCTCGGTACCGTGGACCGGTGATCCCGAGATCGACAAGATCTACAAGGGGAGCCTGATCGACATGATCAAGAAGTCCTACAAGAGGCGCGGCCTCTTCGCCGGTTCGGCGACGGCCGCCGAAGCGGAACAGCGCGTCTTGGTGGGCAGCGGAGCAGGCGGATGACCTCGCTCCGCCGCGTCCACCCCGCCGAACAGGAACGGCTGTTCGCTCTGGGCGACCGGACCGAAGCCGTGTTGCGGGCGGCGGGGTTCCCGGTGATCGTCGAGCCCGATCCGGACGATCACCGGGACGCCGGAGGTGCCGTGATCGAGGTGGACCTCTTCGAGGGCGCGTGCGGGGTCTGGGTCGACTGGGTGGTGGCAAGGCCTTGGCGTGATGAGGCCTTTCGGCTCCTGGTGGCAGGTGACAAGGAGAATCCCCAGGTGCGGCAGCAGATCGCGGTCCACGCGGCGATGCGGACGGCGCTCACCGCCGTCCTCTCCGCCGCGGGCCTGACCGTCGTCCCGAGCGACGACGACATGCGTCCCCTGGAGCTCAAGGTCACCGGCTGACGCTTCAACGTGTGAAGGGCCCCCTTCCCTCGGCTGAGCCGAGGGAAGGGGGCCTTCACACGTATCCGACGAGCTAGTGCCCGGAGGTGATCTCCTTGCGCTCCTCCGAAGGCTCGCCACCGATGTCGTCGACCTTGCCGTTGCCGTGCCCGTTGGACCGGGCGCGCTCCAGCGCGATCGTCTCCTCGACCGGGTCCGGGGACCAGGTCGAACCGGCGACGGCGTGTCCGGCCGAGCCGAGCTTGTTCATCTTCTTCGGGACCGACGCGCCCTGGTACTCGAGCGGGATCGCGTGGCCGTGGTCGTCCACCGGGCCGAGCGGCTGGTGGATCTCGATGAACTCACCGTGCGGCAGGCGCTTGATGATGCCGGTCTCGACACCGTGCTCCAGCACCTCGCGGTCGGCCCGCTGGAGGCCGAGGCAGATCCGGTAGGTGATGTAGTACGCGATCGGCGGCAGCAGCAGGACACCGATCCGGCCCGCCCACGTCGTCGCGTTCAGCGAGATGTCGAAGGCGAACGCGATGATGTCGTTGAAGCCCGACAGCATGATGACCGCGAAGAAGGTCAGGGCCATGATGCCCAGCGAGGTCCGGACCGGGACGTCGCGCGGACGCTGCAGCAGGTTGTGGTGCGCGGTGTCCTTGGACAGCTTTCGCTCGATCCAGGGGTACATCACCAGCAACCCGATCAGCAGCGGC
This sequence comes from Amycolatopsis sp. WAC 04169, assembly GCF_003947535.1. Lineage (NCBI taxonomy): Bacteria > Bacillati > Actinomycetota > Actinomycetes > Pseudonocardiales > Pseudonocardiaceae > Amycolatopsis > Amycolatopsis sp. WAC 04169. Next base: position 727,307 of record NZ_QHJI01000004.1, read on the forward strand.
ATCCCGATCGCGCCGGGGAAGAACACCGCCGGGACCGTGTAGTTCCCGAGGTAGAGCTCCCATGCCGGCCAGATCCGCAGCATGCCGTCGGCCCAGGCCATGTACCAGTCGGGCTGTGAACCCGCCGAGACCTGCGCCGCGTTGTACGGGCCGATGTTCCAGATCGGGTTGATCTGGAAGAGGCCCGACATCAGCGCGATGATGCCGGTGACCAGCGCGAAGAACGCACCGCCCTTGAGCGCGAAGACCGGCATGATCCGGACGCCGACGACGTTGGTCTCCTTGCGGCGCACGCCCGGGAACTGCGTGTGCTTCTGGTACCAGACCAGCGCGAGGTGCGCGGCCACCAGGCCGAGCATGATGCCCGGCAGCAGCAGGATGTGGATCGTGTACAGGCGCGGGATGATCTCGTTGCCGGGGAACTCCCCGCCGAACAGCGCCCAGTGGATCCAGGTGCCCATGACCGGCACCGAGAGCACGATGCCCGACAGGGTCGCGCGGATACCGGTACCGGAGAGCAGGTCGTCCGGGAGCGAGTAGCCGAAGAAGCCTTCGAACATGCCCAGGACCAGCAGCAGCGCGCCGATGACCCAGTTCGCCTCACGCGGGCGCCGGAACGCGCCGGTGAAGAAGATCCGGAACATGTGCACCATCATCGAAGCCACGAAGATCAGCGCGGCCCAGTGGTGCAGCTGGCGGACGAAGAGACCGCCCCGGACGTCGAACGAGATGTCGAGCGTGGTCGCGAAGGCCCGCGACATCTCGACGCCCTGCAGACCGGTGTAGCTGCCGTTGTAGACGACCTCCTCCATGGAGGGGTCGAAGAACAGCGTGAGATAGACACCCGACAGCAACAGGATGATGAAGCTGTAGAGCGCGATCTCGCCGAGCAGGAACGACCAGTGCGTCGGGAACACCTTGTTGAGCTGGTGCCGCATGCCCTTGGCCAGGTGATACCGGTCGTCGGCCCACTTCGCACCAGCGCCCGCGGCCTTCTCGACCGGGTTCGTCCCCTTGGTCGGGGTGGTGAGTGAACTCATGACTTACGCTCCCAAAAGGCCGGTCCGACGGCCTCGTTGAAGTCTCCGCGCGCGATCAGGTAGCCCTCAGAGTCCACTGTAATCGGAAGCTGGGCCAAGGGCCGCGTCGCCGGCCCGAAAATCGGCTTGGCGTAGTGGAGCGCGTCGAACTGCGACTGGTGACAGGGGCAGAGGATGCGGTTGGTCCGCTGCTCGTACAGGGAGGTCGGGCAGCCCACGTGGCTGCAGATCTTCGTGTACGCGTAGTAGTCGCCGAAGTTGTAGTCCTCCTGGCCCTGACGCTTGACGACCTTGGCGGCGTCGGTCGGGCGGAGGCGGATCAGCATGACCGGGTTGTCGACGCGCTTGAAGGCGGCCGACAACGCGTGCTCGTCGTTCTTCTCGGACTCGCGGTACGGGAACACCGTCTCCATGGCACCCGCGTCGAGGTCCTCGGCCTTGACCAGGGAGATCTCGTGCGGACGGCCGGTGTTGCGGCGGAGGTAGACCTTCTCCTCCGGGAAGTTCTTCTTCCAGCCCGAGTGCCACAGCGAGTCGCGGTTCTCGGTGTCCTTCCACGGGTCCTTGATGAAGGACGCGACCGGCAGCGCCGCCACGGCGAGGCCGAGCACACCGGCACCCGCGCCCGCGGACCGCTTGATCATCGAACGGCGCGCGATGGTGCTGCGGCTGCCCGAGTCGGCGAGCTGGGCGACGATGGTGGCCTTGTCGACCTCCTTGGAACCGCCGTCCCCGCGTTCCTGGACCGCGACCTCGGCCGGGATGAACTTCTTGGTGTAGAGGATCACCCCGATGCCGAGGCTGAGCACGGCGAGCCCGAGGGTGACCCCGAGCAGCGGCGTGTACAGGGTGTACAGCGTGTAGCCGTGCTTGCCCGGCTCCTTGTACTCGAACCACTCCGGCCAGGCGATGATCACGACGAACGCGAGGCCGGACAGCGCGGCCAGCACGAACCAGAGGGCGACGGCGCGCTCGGCGCGCTTCTCCGCCCGCGTTCCCTCGACCGGCCATGGTTTCGGGTACTCCACGATCTCGACCCCGTCGAGCGCGGTACCCAGCTTGACCAGCTGGTCGCGATCCATGTCCGCCAATTCCGCCTCTGTCGGCGGCTTCGGCCCTTCGGCGCTCATGCCTTCGATCCAATCCACAACGTCACGCCGATCAGCGCGGCGATCCCGACGATCCACGCGATCGCGCCCTCCGAAGCCGGGCCAAGACCGCCGAGCGAGCTACCGCCGGGTGCGTTGTTCCCATCGCTCACGGACTTCACGAACGCGATGATGTCCTTCTTCTCCTCCGGCGACAGCTGCCGGTCGGAGAACTTGGGCATGTTCTGCGGCCCGGTGAGCATCGCGGTGTAGATCTGCTCTTCCGTGGCCGGGTCCAGGTTCGGGGCGAACTTGCCCGAGGAGAGCGCGCCGCCGCGGCCGGTGAAGCCGTGGCAGGAGGCGCAGTTGAGGCGGAAGAGCTCGCTGCCGCGCGCGACGTCCTCGCCGCGCAGCGCGTCACCCTTCTCGGCCGGACGCTGCGCGCCGCCGCCGTTGGCCTGGATGTAGGCGCCGAGCGCGTTGATCTCGGCCTCGGTCAGCTTCGGCGGCTTCCGCTGCGCCTGGGCCTCCTGACGCACCGCGGGCATCCGGCCGGTGGAGGTCTGGAAGTACACGGCCGCGTCGCCGATGCCGATGAGGCTCGGGCCACGGTCGGTGACACCTTCGAGCTTCGGCCCGTGACATTCGATACACGTGTTGTTGTAGAGCTTCTCGCCCTCGCGCAGGAGGGCGGATTCGCCCTGCGCCTGCGCGGTCTGCGGCTCCGGGGCGAAAACGGCGTACAACCCGCCCACGCTGAGCAGCGCGATCCCGAGGGCCAGCGCGCCGGCGAACCGCCTGCGTGCCTTCGACCGCTTGCGGAAGCGGCGCTCCGTGTTGTTCTTGCTGGAGGTCATCTTGCGGCAACCCTTGCTGTCAGTTCAGGCCGATAGGTCGTGGTGGCGGCTTCGTTCACGGAAGGATGTAGATCACCGCGAACAGACCCACCCACACGATGTCGACGAAGTGCCAGTAGTACGACACGACGATCGCCGAGGTGGCCTGGGCCGGGGTGAACTTGCTCAGCTTGGTGCGGATGAGCAGGTACACGAACGCGATGAGCCCGCCGATGACGTGCAGGCCGTGGAACCCGGTCGCGAGGTAGAAGACCGTGCCGTACGCGCCGGACGGGATCGTGAGCCCCTCGTGGATCAGGTTCAGGTACTCGTAAGCCTGGCCACCCACGAAGATCGCGCCCATGATCAACGTGATGATGTACCAGCGGCGGAGGCCGAACACGTCACCCTTTTCGGCGGCGAACACGCCGAACTGGCAGGTGAACGACGACGCCACGAGGATCACGGTGAACGGGATCGCCAGCGCGATGTTCAGGTGGAAGGGCTCACCGTGCAGCGGCGGCGGCCACTGGCCGGACGCGTTCTGCGCCTTCACGGTGAAGAACATGGCGAACAGTCCGGCGAAGAACATCAGTTCGCTGGACAGCCACACGATGGTGCCGACACTGACCATGTTCGGCCGGTTCAGCGAGTGGACCCGCTGGCTGATGGTGGGAGCTGCCGTTGTCACGCGTCGCATTATGTCCTCTCACGCATGGGGCCCGCCGGGTGGGTCCACGGCGGGTCGCGTGCGTGTCGGGTCACATCTGAACGAAAGTGGGAACCGGGCTACTCATGGGTTTACTAGATCGGCTTCGTGACCTGGTCAGGAAGCCTTCCGCACCGGCCCTGACGGTCGACACGCCCGGCGTGGAGATCGTCGTGACGGCCTTCGATCCGGCCGAGGCGGATTCCTCGGCGTTGGCGAGATCACCCTCTTGGGTCGCCGAAGCGCCCGCGATCCTGCGCCATCACTTGAAACTGCCGCCCGAAAAGGTGGCGGAGGCGGCCTCGACCCTCGCCCAGGACGGCTGGGAGCTGCGAGAACAGGGTCCCGACGGGGAGTTCGCCCTCGCGCACGCGCTGCGGGTCCAGACCCTCGACGCGCTGCACTGCGCGCAGGAAAGGTCACGGATGGCGGGGCTCGCGCAGCGGCTCGGCGGCGATTCGCTGGGCTGGGACGCGCTCCAGCCGTCGGGTGCGTCCACGTGATGTCGGTCATGGCGGATAACATCGCGGGGTCGACATGACTAGACGAGGCGGAGGCGCGCTCATGGGCGAGCAGGCGATGCGGATCCTGGTGTTCAGCCACAAGGCGGAGGTGCGCGAGGCGATCATCAACGCCGTCGGCCGCAGGCCCGCCGCCGACCTCGGCCGGGTGGACTACACCGAGGCGTCCGGCATCTCCGAGGTCCTCGTCGAGATGGACGGGGGCAACGTGGACCTGGCCATCCTCGACGGCGAGGCCCAGCCGACCGGTGGCATCGGGCTGACCCGTCAGCTGAAGAACGAGATCGAGGACTGCCCGCCGATCGTCGTGTCGGTGCGGCGCAAGGACGACCGCTGGCTGGCGACCTGGTCGCAGGCCGACGCGGTGCTGGTCCACCCGCTCGACCCGCTGACCGCCGCCGAGACCGTCGCCGACGTGCTGCGCGCCCGGCGGGTGCCGGCCGTGCACGGCTGAGCCGGTGACCGCCAAGACCTGGCCGTCCCTGCTCAACCAGCTGATCGCGCGCGCGGATCTGTCCGAGGAGGACACCGCGTGGGCGATGGACCAGATCATGAGCGGGGCGGCGACACCCTCCCAGATCGCCGGGTTCGCCGTCGCGCTGCGTGCGAAGGGCGAGACACCGGCGGAGATCTCCGGCATGGCCGACGCGATGCTGGCGCATGCCCGGCGCGTGACGATCGACCGGCCGTCGGTGGACATCGTCGGCACCGGGGGCGACCGTTCCAATTCGGTCAACATCTCCACCATGGCCACGGTGGTGACGGCCGCGGCCGGTGCCCCGGTGGCCAAGCACGGCAACCGGAGCGCTTCGTCGAAGTCCGGCGCGGCGGACGTGCTGGAGGAGCTGGGCGTCACCATCGACCTGCCGCCGGAGACGGTCCAGCGCAGCGTGAACGAGCTGGGCATCGGCTTCTGCTTCGCGCCGAAGTTCCACCCGGCCCTGCGCCACGCCGGCCCGACCCGCGGTGAGCTGGGCGTGCCGACGACGTTCAACCTGCTGGGCCCCCTGACCAACCCGGCACAGCCGCGCAGCTCGCTGATCGGCTGCGCCTACGAGGACAAGACCCGTGTGCTGGCCGAGGTGTTCGCGCGACGCGGCATGACCGTGCTGCTCGTGCGCGGCGACGACGGGCTGGACGAGCTCACGACCACGACCACGAGTTCGGTGTGGGTGGTCTCCGGCGGCGAGATCACCGAGCGGAGTTTCGATCCTTCGGCCCTCGGCATCGCGCGGGCGACCGCGGAGGACCTGCGCGGCGGGGACGCCGCCCACAACGCCGACGTGTTCCGTCAGGTGATGGCCGGGAAGACCGGGCCGGTGCGGGACGCGGTGCTGCTCAACTCGGCGGCCGCGCTGGCGGCCTTCGCCGGGTTCTCCGGGTCGCTGGAGGACGATCTGGCGGCCGGGCTCGAACGGGCGGCCTCGGCCATCGATTCGGGTGCGGCGGCGGACCTGCTGAACCGGTGGATCGCCTTCGCCTGATGCTTACCAGCGCGTTTCGTCCTCTGAATGCGGTAGTTGCGCATGCAAGGACCGCATTCAGAGGACGAAACGCGTCGGTCACGAAGCGGTGCTGAACCGCGCCCGGTAAGCCGTAGGCGTCAGCCCCGTAGCCCGCCGAAGCTGCGTACGCAGGTTCGCAGCGGTCCCGAACCCCGAAGCCCGCGCCACCCGGTCCAGCCGCTGCTCCCCGCGCTCGATCAGCCGGCACGCCAGCGCGATCCGTTCCGTGGTGAGCCACGCCAGCGGCGTCGTCCCCAGTTCGGCACGGAACCGCCGGTGCAGCGTCGCCTGGCTCGCCGCCGCCCGCGCGGCGAGGTCGGCGACGGTGAGCGGCCGGTCCAGCCGTTCACGCGCCCACTCGAGCACCGGCGCCAGCGAGGTGTCCGGCACCGGCGGCAGCGGGCGTTCGACGAACTGCCGCTGCCCGCCGTCGCGGTGCCCGGCGAACACCAGCCGCCTGCTCACCGCGTTGGCGATCTCGGCGCCGTGGTCGCGGCTGATCAGGTGCAGCCCCAGATCGAGCGCGGCCGCGCTGCCCGCCGCGGTCAGGACGTCGCCGTCGTCGACGAAGAGCACGTCCGGCTCCAGCAGCACTTCGGGGAACAGCGCACGGAACCGTCCGGCCCACTTCCAGTGCGTCGTCGCGCGCCGTCCGTCCAGGACCCCCGCCTGCGCGAGAGTGAAGGCGCCCGTGCAGAAGCTCACCAGCCGGGCGCCTCGCTCGGATGCGGCGCGGACGGCCTTCAGCACCGGCTCGCTGGCCGGGCTTTCCGGATCGGGCCGGTTGGGCACGATCACCGTGTCGGCGGCCTCCACCGCTTCGAGCCCGGCGACCCCGGTGAGGGTGAACATACCCAGGTGCATGCGCACGGACGGCTCGGCCGCGCACACCGTGAAGTCGTACCAAGGCCTGGCCAGCTCCGGCCGCCGCAGGCCGAAGAGCTCGGTCGCGACGCCCATTTCGAAGGGGTTGGAGCCCTCGTCGACCAGGACGGCGACCTTGTGCGAGGAATCTTGCGACATATGCGATTCCTAGCACTCACTCCTCCGCCGGTCCAGTGACGAGGATCGGGACATGAGCAAGCAGCCGATCGATCTGGAAACCGCGCTGGCCGGGTTCGACGAGATCTGGAGCCCGCGGATCGTCGCCCACGTCAACGACTACGACGTCCGTCTCGCGAAGGTCGCGGGCGAGCACATCTGGCACGTCCACGAGAACACCGACGAGTTCTTCCTCGTGCTCGACGGCACCTTGGACATCGCGTTGCGCGAAGAAGACGGCGAACGCGTCGTCACACTGCCGCGCGGCTCGGTGTTCGTCGTCCCGCGTGGGACCTTCCACAAACCGTCCTCAGTGGACGGTGCGTCGCTCCTGCTGTTCGAGCCGACCGGCACGCTCTCCGTCGGCGATCGGCACGACGAGGTCCCCGACCACGTCCAAGTGACAGTTGGACAGGAGATCTAGCCGGCGGAAAACGTCCTGCGGTACGCGCTCGGGCTGGTCCCCCGCAGCTTGCCGAACTGATGCCGCAGCGCGGCGGCCGAGGCGTATCCGCAGGCGACCGCGATGTCCTCAATGGACAGACGACCTTCTTCGAGCAAGGACTGCGCGCGGTCCAGGCGGCGCTCGGTGAGCCATCGGTGCGGTGTCGTACCGGTGGCCGCCGAAAACCGGCGCAGGAACGTGCGCTCCCCCAAACCGCTGCGGCGGGCGAGTTCCGCGACGGTGAACGGCTGATCCAGCCGCCGCTCGATCCATTCGAGCGCTTCGGCGAGCACGGTGTCGTCCGGCGCGGCGGTCTCGGGCACCGGCGCCTGCACGAACTGGGCCTGCCCGCCGACCCGGTGCGGCGCGGCGACCATCCGCCTGGCCAGCGTCGTGGCCGCGGCGACGCCGCGCAGTTCCCGCACCAGATGCAGGCACAGGTCGACGGCGGCGACGGTGCCCGCGCTGGTGAGAACGCCGCCGTCGTCGACGTACAACGCTTTCGGGTCGACCTTCGCCGTCGGGAAACGCGACCGGAACTCCTGCTCGTAGACCCAGTGGACGGTGCAGTTGCGCCCGTCGAGCAGCCCCGCGTAGCCGAGCGAGAAGACACCGGCGCAGAAGCCCGCGACCCAGGCACCCCGGCTCGCCGCGTCACGCAGGACCTCGAGCACCGGCTCCGGCGGGCTCGCGCTGCGCGGTGCGCAGGTCGGGACGATCAGCAGGTCCGCGGACGCCGCGAAGTCCAGGCCCCGCAGACCGTCGAGCCCGAAGCCGGACCAGCTCAGGACGTTCGCGCCGCCGGGCGAGCAGACCGCGAAGTCCCAGCCCTCGATGCCGTCGGCGCTGCGATCGGTGCCGAAGACCTCGCACGCGACACCGAGTTCGAACGGCGAGACCTGGTCGGCGAGCACCACCGCGACCTTCTTCACATCCATCCGGGCAGTGTGTCACAAGTTTTGCGGTCGATGTCATCTCTGACACTGGTTGAACGCGCACACGACGGCGAAAGTGGTCGCCATGAACAAGAACAACCCCGTGTTGCAGTGGACGGCCGCGATGGCGCTGTCCGGCACGATCGGCGCCGTCGTCCTCGAAAGCGGTGCCGACGCCCCCGCCGTGGCGTTCGCGAGGAGCCTCGTCGGCGGTCTGCTGCTCCTGGTGTGGAGCGCGGCCCGTGGCTGGCTCCGCCCGTGGACGCTCAGCCGCCGCGACCTCCTGCTCGCCGTGCTCGGCGGCCTGTTCCTGGTGGGGAACTGGGTGCTGCTGTTCGCCTCGTACTCGCTGTCGTCGATCGGGGTCAGCACCGTCGTCTACCACACGCAGCCGCTGATGCTGGTCGGTCTCGCCGCGGCGTTGCTCGGCGAGAAGATGGCGAAGAGCCAGCTGGTCCGGGCGCTGATCGCGTTCGGCGGGGTGACCCTCATCTCCCTGTCCGCGCACGGCGCCGACGGCAAGCCCGTGCGGCTGGCGGGGATCGCGCTCGCCCTCGGCGCGGCCGCGCTCTACGCCGGCGCTTCGTTCGTCGCGAAGCGGCTCACGCATGTCCGTCCGCACGTCCTCGCGGCCGTACAGCTCGTGACGGGCACGATCGTGCTCGCACCCGCCCTGCTGGTCACGCCGCTGCCCACGGACACCTCAGGCCTGCTGTGGCTGGTCCTGCTGGGAACCGTGCACACCGCGCTGATGTACGTGCTGATGTACGCGAGCATCGGGAAGCTGCCGACCACGACGGTGGCGCTGCTCTCCTACGTCTACCCGGTGGTCGCGGTGGTCGTCGACGTCCTCGCCTACGGCCACCGGCCGACCTGGCCGGAAGGCCTGGGGATGCTGGCCGTCCTGGCGGCCGCGCTGGCCCCGAAGCGCACACCGGCACGGCAACCCGCCCGCGTTTAGTCCTCTGAATGCGAAAAGCGGCGCCCGGTCCGAAGACCGAGGCGCCGCTTTCGGCGTCAGAACGTCACTCGTGGTTCGGACCGGTGTGGTACTCGAACACCAGCCCGCCGATGGCGATGATGACCAGGCCCAGCGCGATGATCAGCAGCCAGATGTGGAAGAACGCGAGCGCGACACCGGTCAGCGCGGCGGCCGCCGCGAGACCCACCGGCCAGTAGCTGCCCGGGCTGAAGAAGCCCAGCTCGCCGGCACCGTCGCTGATCTCCGCGTCTTCCCGGTCCTCCGGCCGCGGCTCGATGCGCCGCGCCACGAACTGCAGGTAGCTCCCGGCCAGGAAGGCCAGGCCACCGGTGAGGATCAGGGCCACCACACCGACCGGCTCGACGCCGTCCCGGGTCATCGTTCCGGTCATGTACGCGTAGATACCCGCGACGATGACGGAGAAGACCGCGACGAGGAAGAAAATCCGTCCTTCGACCTTCATGGACGTTGCCTCACTCCTGTTTCGGGCTCGAACAGCCGGGTCAGTTGGACGCGACCCGCGCGGTGCGGTCGGTGTTGAACGGGGTGGTGGTGACGGCGTAGGGCGAGCACAGTTCGCCGCAGTTCATCGCCGTCAGCGCCTCGGACGCCGTGTTCGGCTTGCCGCTCTTCGGGTTCACGGTGCCGCGGAGCTGGATGTACTGCGCGTACTTGTCCGGCGAGAGCGCCCTGACCTCGAAGTTCATCCCCGAGTGGTAGGTGCCGCACAGTTCGGCGCAGCGGCCGACGAACGAACCTTCCTTGTCGATCGAGTTCTGGAAGGTGAAGTCCTGGTTGTTCTTCTCCGGGTCCGGCATGACGTCCCGCTTGAAGTGGAACTCCGGCACCCAGAACGAGTGGATGACGTCGGCCGACCGCAGGTTGTACTGGATCGTCTTGTTCGTCGGCAGGACCAGCAGCGGGATCTCGGTCGAGCTGCCGACCGTGGTGATCTCGGGGTCGGCCTGGTTCTTGGAGTCGCTCTTGTACTTGAACTCCCAGTTCCACTGGAACGCGACGATGTCGACCGTGACGTCCGGGTCGTCCGTCTCGGCGAGCACGCGGTTCTCGGTGGTCGCGGTGAAGAAGAACAGCACGCAGACCATGATCGTCGGAACGACGACCGTGAAGATCTCCAGCGGGATGTTGTACTGGAACTGACGGGGCAGTTCCTCTTCCGCGCCGTCGGCGGTCTTCTTCTTGCGGTGGAAGATCGCGGTCCAGAAGATCAGCGCCCAGACGATGACACCGACGGCCAGCGCGGCGATGACGGTCCACGTCCACAAGGTGCGCATGTCGTGCGCCTGCGGGGTCACCCCGACCGGCCAGCCGAAGCGGAGGATCTCGTCCCCGGAACAGCCCGTCGCGGTCAGCATCACCAGCGCGGCGAGCGCTGCGACGCGACCAGCCCGCTTAACTGGGGTGCGCTCTGGATTTCCCACTGCGCCTTGCCCTTTCACCCAGAGCCTCCTCGACCGATCTTTGTGACAGCCGGAGCCTAGCCGAGTTGCGGCGCCGCGCTGACTAAGGGGTAACCCCAACACGCGTATCCCCCACCACATCGGGGTGTACACGCCCACCGGCATACTGGGCCCTTCTCCCCGCTCGGCCAACAAGAGGTGTGTGAACTAGACGTGTGCGGCCTGCTTGGACTGATCTGTTCGACCGAAGCCGACGCTGCGAGCGCCCGTGACGCCGTCGACGCGGCCATGCGCTGCCAGCGGCACCGCGGCCCCGACGAGCACGACACCTGGGCCGACGCCGAGGTGGTCTACGGCTTCAACCGGCTGGCGTTCATCGACGTCGACCACGCCCACCAGCCGCTGGTCTGGGGCCCGCCGGAGGCTCCCGAGCGCTACACGCTGAACTTCAACGGCGAGATCTACAACTACAAAGAGCTGCGTGACGAGCTGGCCGCCGGGCACGGTGCGAAGTTCGCCACAGAGGGCGACGGCGAGGCCATCGTCGCGGCGTACCACTACCTCGGCGACGAGGCGGTCGAGAAGCTGCGCGGCATGTTCGCCTTCCTGATCTGGGACTCGCAGGAGAAGGTCGTCTTCGGCGCGCGGGACCCGTTCGGTATCAAGCCGCTGTTCTACTCGGCAGGCCCCGGCAAGGTCGCCTTCTCCAGCGAGAAGAAGAGCCTGCTGGAGCTCTCGGGCGTGCTCGGCGTGCAGGACGAGCTGGACAAGACCGCCCTGCAGCACTACCTGGTGCTGCAGTACGTGCCGGAACCCGAGTCCATGCACACCGGAATCCGCCGCGTCGAGTCCGGCACGTCGTTCCGGGTGGTCCCCGGCGGTGACGTGCGGTTCACGCGGTACTTCCACCCGACGTTCAACGCGAAGCCGGTGAACAGCCAGGCCGAGGCCGACGAGCTGTACGAGCGCATCGCCGATGTGATGCGCGACTCGGTCGGCAAGCACATGATCTCCGACCCGGACGTCACGGTCGGCGCGTTCCTCTCCGGCGGCATCGACTCCACGGCGACCGCGACGCTGGCCAAGGAGCACAACCCGAACCTGATCGCGTTCACCACCGGGTTCGAGCGCGAGGGCTACTCCGAGGTCGACGTCGCCGCCGAATCGGCCGCCGCGATCGGCGTGAAGCACGTGGTCCGCACGGTGTCGGCGGACGAGATGATGGAGGCGCTGCCGCTCATCGTCTGGTACCTCGACGACCCGGTGGCGGACCCGGCGCTCGTGCCGCTCTGGTTCATCGCGCGCGAAGCCCGCAAGCATGTCAAGGCGGTGCTGTCCGGCGAAGGCGCCGACGAGCTTTTCTGCGGCTACACGATCTACAACGAGCCGATCTCCCTGGCGCCGTTCGAGAAGATCCCGGGCGGGATGCGGAAGATCATCGGCAAGGTCTCCACGAAGATCCCGGAGGGCACCCGCGGCAAGGACCTGCTGCGGCGCGGGGCGCTGCCGCTGGAAGACCGCTACTACGGCAACGCGCGCAACTTCCGCGACGACCAGCTCCGCAAGGTGCTGCGCACGTACGAGGACGGCATCGGCTTCAAGGACGTCACCGCGCCTTGGTACAAGATCTCGGAGAACTGGGACCCGGTCGCGCGCATGCAGCACGTCGACCTCTACACCTGGCTGCGCGGCGACATCCTGGTCAAGGCCGACAAGGTGACCATGGCGAACTCGCTGGAACTGCGCGTGCCGTTCCTCGACGCCGAGGTGTTCAAGGTCGCCTCGACCATCCCGCTCGACCAGAAGCTCGCGCACGGCACCACGAAGTACGCGCTGCGCCAGGCGCTGGCGAAGATCATCCCCGGCCACGTGCTGAACCGGCGCAAGCTGGGCTTCCCGGTGCCGATCCGGCTGTGGCTGCGCAACGAGATGTACGACTGGGCCAAGGGCATCATCTCGGACTCGCAGACCGACGCGCTGCTCGACAAGAAGGCCGTCCTGGCGCTGCTCGAAGAGCACAAGGCCGGGCAGCTCGACCGCAGCCGTCAGCTGTGGGCGCTGCTGGTGTTCATGCTGTGGCACGGCATCTTCGTCGAGAACCGCATCAAGCCCGAGGTGCCGGAACCCGTCTACCCGGTGAAGCTCTAGTCACGACTCCGTTCTGGCCTTCACCGGTCATCTGGTGAAGGCCAGCATGGAGGGATGGACTTCGTCCTCGTGCACGGCACGACGCAGAGCCCGGCGGGCTGGGACCGGGTGGCCAAGTTGCTCACCGCCGCCGGGCACCGCGCGATCGCGGTGGATCTGCTGACCCCGCGTGACCTGCCGGTCGAGGGCTACGCGCAGCACGCGCGAGACCAGTACGACGGCGAGCGGCCGGTGGTCGTGGCGCATTCCGGCTCGGGGGTCCTGCTGCCCGCGATCGCCGAAGCCCTCGACGCGCGGGCGCTGGTGTGGGTCGCCGCCTACATCCCCGATTTCGCCGGTGGGCGGAGCCTGCGGAACGAGGCGCGGGCCGTGCTCGAACCGGACTGGATCGGCGTGGACCCGACGGCGGATCCCGCGAAGGCGTCGGAATTCCTTTTCCACGACTGCGATCCCGAGACCGAACGGCCGGCGCTGGACAGTCTGCGGCTGTTCAACCCGGCTGCGCTCGCGGCGCATCCCGCCGGGGCGGCGCCGGAGGTCCCGTCGACGGTGATCGTCCCCACTCGCGACCGCACTCTCCGGCCGGACTGGCTGCGGCGAGCGGCCAGGGAACGGCTCGGGGTCACCCCGATCGAGATCGACGCCGGGCACTGCCCGCACCTGTCCCGGCCCGCCGAACTCGCCGCCATCCTCACCGGACGCGCGTGAAGGCCCCCTTCCCTCGGCTGAGCCGAGGGAAGGGGGCCTTCACGCGCTATAACGCAGCCTCAAGCGGGGAGGATCGCCGCGATCTCCTCGGCGGACTCCGGGCCGAAGGCCTCCTTGAGCCGGCCCAGGACGTCGGTGCGGTCGAAGGACCATTCCTGCGTCCCCACGGTCTCCAGCACCAGCACGGCGATCAGCGAGCCCAGCTGCGCCGAACGCTCCAGGCTGAGCCCGCCGTCGATACCCGCGATGAACCCGGCCCGGAAGCCGTCGCCGACGCCGGTCGGGTCGACCTTGCCGCGCTCCGGGACGGCGCCGATCTGCAGCGCGAGGCCGTCCTTGCCGATGATCTCGACGCCCTTTTCCCCGAGCGTCGTGATCCGCATGCCGACGCGGTCGAGGACCTCGGCCTCGGTCCAGCCGGTCTTCTGGAGCAGCAGCTCCCACTCGTAGTCGTTGCTGAACAGGTACTTCGCGCCCTCGACGAAGGCACGCACCTGCGCGCCGTCCATGCGGGCCAGCTGCTGCGAGGGGTCGACGGCGAAGGTGTAGCCGCGCTGGCGGCATTCCTCGGCGTGCCGGACCATGCCTTCGGGGTCGTCCGGGCTGATCAGGACGAGCGACAGTTCACCGGCGTGCGCGGCGACCGGCGCCAGTTCGATGTTGCGGGATTCGGCCATCGCGCCGGCGTAGAACGTCGCGATCTGGCAGAGGTCCTCGTCGGTGGTGCAGACGAACCGGGCGGTGTGCGCGACCTCGGACACCAGCACCCCGGCCGTGTCGACGCCGTGCCGCTCGAGCCACGAGCGGTAGTCGGCGAAGTCGGAGCCGACCGCGCCGACCAGGATCGGGCGCTTGCCCAGCACCCCGAGACCGAAGGCGATGTTCGCGCCGATCCCGCCCCGCCGCACGACGAGATCGTCCGCCAGGAAGCTCAGTGAGACCCGGTGCAGCTGCTCGGCGATGAGCTGCTCGGCGAACCTGCCCGGGAAGTGCATGAGATGGTCGGTTGCGATACTGCCGGATACCGCGATCCTGGCGCTGGCTGCCACCGGTTCTCCTTGTTCGGTCGGCCCCGCGGGAGCGAGGACGGCTAAGTTACCCGCAGGTCATGCCCCATACGGGTTGCTTCAGGCACGGCCATCAACACTACCGGTTGGTAGTGGTGTCCGACTGCACGATGAGTCATTAGCTTGTCGTTCGTGACCACTTCCGCGTATCACCTCGAACCGGAATCGATCGGCGAACTCATCGCCGACTGTGCCGGTATCCCGTCGTCCCTCCAGGCCGAGAACATGCCCCTGCCCCGGGAGAGCGCTCCGCCCTGGACCGTGGACGAACGTTGTCTCGCCCAGGTCGCCGATCTGGACGCCTACGTCTGATCCGCTCCGGGCATGAAGAAGGGCCGCGACCTGGGTGAGGTTCGCGGCCCTTCTTCATGCCTCGACGCGGATCAGTGGAAGCTGTCGCCGCAGGCGCAGCTGCCGGTCGCGTTGGGGTTGTCGATCGTGAAGCCCTGCTTCTCGATCGAGTCGACGAAGTCGATCACGGCGCTCGACACGTACGGCGCGCTCATCCGGTCGACGGCCACGCGGAGGCCGTCGAAGTCACGGAACAGGTCGCCGTCGAGCGTGCGCTCGTCGAAGAACAGCTGGTAGCGCAGGCCGGCGCACCCACCGGGCTGGACGGCGATGCGCAGGTGCATGTCGTCGCGGCCCTCCTGCTCGAGCAGGGCCTTCGCCTTGCTGGCGGCGGCGTCGGTCAACGTCACGCCGTGGGTCTCCTCGGCGGTTTCGGCCTGAGCTGCGGCTGCCTGCTCAGCGGTCGTCATGGTTCTCCCTCTGGTCGAACTCGCTGCGGGTACTCGTCTTGCACATGGTCCAACACGTCGGAGTCCCGATCTGTTCCCCTCCATGGTGACATATCGCTCGGCCTGGTGCGTGGCACCGTGACGCCTGCAACTACCCTGGTGAGGTGAGGTTCCTGCGCCGTAGCACCACAGACTCCGCCACGACGGACACCGAGACGCCCGACACCCAGGCCGTCGAGGTCCAGGCCAAGGCGTATACGCCGGGCAAGGGCAAGGCCACGCCCAAGCGTCGTGAGGCCGAAGCCAAGCGCCGCGGCCCGGTGGCGCCCCCGCCGACCACCATGCGGGAGGCGATGAAGCGCAACAAGGAGCTCCGCAAGTCCGCGAAGGCCGACCCGGAGTACAAGCAGAAGCAGCGCAACGCCGCCAAGGAACGCCGCGAGCGGATGATGGCCGGCGAGGACAAGTACCTGCTCCCCCGTGACCGCGGCCCCGTCAAGGCGTACATCCGCGACCTGGTCGACTCGCGGCGCAACCTGCTCGGCCTGTTCATGCCGCTGGCGATCCTGGTGTTCGTCGCGTTGATCCTGCCGTACCCCGAGGTCCAGCGGTACGCGACGCTGCTGTGCACGGTGATGCTGCTCGGCATGATCGTCGAAGGTTTCCTCAGCGGGCGCCGGATCGCGAAGATGGTCCGCCTGAAGTTCCCGAACGAGACGATCAAGGGCACCTCCGTCGGCTGGTACTCCTTCATCCGGGCGAGCCAGATCCGCAAGCTGCGGGTCCCGAAGCCGCGGGTCAGCCCCGGCGACAAGGTCTGAGAACCGGCAAAACCCAGGTCGTTAGCGACGCTAACGGCCTGGGGTAGAGTCGCGCCCATGGAGTTTCGACGACTGGGCCGCAGCGGCCTCAATGTCAGTGAGATCTCGTACGGCAACTGGCTCACCCACGGGTCCCAGGTGGAAGAGGACCAGGCCCAGGCCTGCATCAAGGCGGCGCTCGACGTCGGCATCACCACCTTCGACACCGCCGATGTTTACGCGAACACGGCCGCCGAATCGGTACTCGGCCGCGGCCTGAAGGGCCTGCGCCGCGAAAGCCTGGAGATCTTCACCAAGGTCTACTGGCCGGCCGGCCCCAAGGGCCCGAACGACCAGGGGCTCGGCCGCAAGCACATCATGGAGTCGGCGCACGCTTCGCTGAAGCGCCTCGGCACCGACTACGTCGACCTCTACCAGGCGCACCGGTTCGACCGGACCGTCCCGCTCGAAGAGACGTTCCTCGCCTTCGCCGACCTCGTCCGCCAGGGCAAGGTGCTCTACGTCGGCGTCTCCGAGTGGACCGCCGAGCAGATCACCCAGGGCGCGGCGATCGCACGCGAGCTCAACGTGCCCCTCATCTCGAACCAGCCGCAGTACAACGCGCTGTGGCGGGTCATCGAGGCGCAGGTCGTCCCGGCCTCCGAGCGTGAGGGCCTCAGCCAGATCGTCTGGTCGCCGATCGCGCAGGGCGTGCTCACCGGCAAGTACAAGCCCGGTCAGCCGCTGCCCGAGGGCTCCCGCGCGACCGACGAGAAGGGCGGCGCCAACATGGTCGCCCGCTTCCTCAACGACGACGTCCTCGAGCGTGTGCAGCGGCTCGAGCCGATCGCGGAGAAGGCGGGCCTGACGATGGCCCAGCTGGCCGTGGCGTGGGTGCTGCAGAACCCGAACGTCGCTTCGGCGATCATCGGTGCCTCGCGGCCCGAGCAGGTGCACGAGAACGTGAAGGCGGCCGGCGTGAAGCTGGACGCGGATCTGCTCGCCGCGATCGACGAGGCCCTCGACGGCGTCACCGAGACCGACCCGACGCTGACCCGCTCCCCCTGATCCCCCGGAACGCAGTTAGTCGGCTAAATGCGGACGCCTTTCCCGCATTTAGCCGACTAACTGCGACGGTCGTCGTGTGTCAGTCGCCGTGCACGCGGGACTGGTACGCGATCTGACCGTCGAGGTCGAGGGCGTCACCGGGTGCGCGCAAGGGATCGATTCCCAAGCCCCGCAACAACCTGCTCGCACCGGCTACCCGGTCACCGGTCCGGCCGTCGAGCCGCACCGGTGCGTGGCCCCGCTGGATCAGCAGGCCCTCGACGTCGTCGATCAGCCGGTACGGGTCGTAGACCTGCTGTTCAGGCATGACCACCACCGGGAATCCAGGTGTTCCCGGTGATCCTTTCGTAGACCTCGGTGTAGCGCTTGCGGGTCGCCTCGACGATCTCGGCCGGGATGGCGGGTCCGGGTGGCGTCTTGTCCCAGCCGGTCGTGGTGGACCAGTCGCGGACGAACTGCTTGTCGAACGCGTGCTGCGTCCGGCCCGGCTCGTACTCGTCGGCGGGCCAGAACCGCGACGAGTCCGACGTGAGGACCTCGTCCCCGAGCGTCAGCACGCCGTCGGCGTCGAAGCCGAATTCGATCTTGGTGTCGGCGATGATGATGCCGTTCTTCGCCGCGTGCTCC
This sequence comes from Amycolatopsis sp. WAC 04169, assembly GCF_003947535.1. Taxonomy (NCBI): domain Bacteria; kingdom Bacillati; phylum Actinomycetota; class Actinomycetes; order Pseudonocardiales; family Pseudonocardiaceae; genus Amycolatopsis; species Amycolatopsis sp. WAC 04169. Next base: position 744,988 of record NZ_QHJI01000004.1, read on the forward strand.
GCGCCCTTGGTATAGACCTCGAGCGTCAGATCGCGGATGCGGTCCGCGGTCTCCTGGCCGATCTCGTTCACGACGTCGGCGAAGGTCATGAACTCGTCGTGACCGGTGTCGGAGATCTTCGTGGTGGGCGTGAAGATCGGCTCCGGCAGCTTGTCCGCCTCGACGAGACCGGCGGGCAGCGCGACACCGGAAACCTTGCCGTCGCGCTGGTATTCGCGCATCCCGAGACCGGTGAGGTAGCCGCGCGCGATGCATTCGACCTGGATCATCTTCAGCGGCTTGCAGCGCATGGCGCGGCCGGCGAATTCGGCGGGCACGTCGGTCGTGGAAACGACGTGGTTCGGCACCACGTCGGCCATCTTTTCGAACCACCAGGCGGAAAGCTGGTTCAGCAGCGCGCCCTTGTCCGGGATCGGGGTCGGCAGCGAGACGTCGTAGACCGAAACGCGATCCGACGCGACGAGCAGAATGTCGCCGTCGATTTCGTAAAGGTCCCGGACCTTACCCGCGTGAATGTGCTTCATGCCCCGTCCTCGATGTTGTATTCGTAGAAAATCCAGTGGTCCGGCAAAGCCGCCGATTCGCCGTACTCGAGTACGTCACCCTCGGCGGACAAGAACCTGTTGCGACTCAACAGAATCGCCGAACCTTCGGCCACGCCGAGTTCCGCCGCGTCCTCGGCACCCGCCAGCCCCGCGGCGTGCTGAGAATGAGTCGAGGTCAGAACCCGGCCTGTCCGGTCCGCCACGTATTTGACCGTGCCTTCGACGATCCGCACCGGCTCGAACAGCAGAGGCGCCTTCGACGCGACAGCGCCGTCGAACCACGAAACCGACGTCGACACCGGACGGCCTTCGCCCGCGTACGTGGTCCTTCGCCGCCGGATCACCGGAGCACCTTCATCGATTCCGAGCGCGCCCGCCACCCTGTCCGGCGCCGGCAGGAGACCGGCTTCGCGGATTTTCGCGTAGTGGCCCGGCGGATAGACCTTGCCGGTTCGCGCGATCGAGATCGTCCGATCGTGCGCGGACCGATGCAGCGCCCTGGTCTGCACCACTGTCCCGATCCCGCGTACCGCGCGGACCAGACCTTCGGCGCGAAGTGTCGAGAGCACCTTCATCGCCGTCGCCATCGCGACGTTCCAGTTCCTGGCGATCTCGCGCGCGGAGGGGACCGCGTCGCCTTCCTTGAGCCTGCCCGAAACGATGTCGTCGCGAATGTTCCCCGCGATCTGGAGATACGGCGGTTCGGGTCGATCGACGGCGGGCAAGGTGACTCCTCACAAGGTCGCGCGGTGCGCACAAGCGTTCTAGCACACCAATGGGCGAGCACCAAGGATCCTGCTCACACCCCATTATTACGTACTAGTACACATTCTGGACGGTGCTCTAGTACACCTGTTACTCTCCGAGAAGTTCCCGAAACCCGTTAGGGGGCTCGATGAACCACCTGAGCATCGACGAACTGCTCGAAGAGCTTCGAAGACGCCGGTGGGTCGTCTACATCTTCGGCCCCCGGGAGGAGCCGGAGGTCTGTGCCGCGGTCTTCCAGTGGGACACCTGTGCCGACGTCCTCATCCTCCGCGGGGAGGAACGGGCGAGCGCCTTCCGCGTCACCACGGTCGCCGAAACCGACGTCTTCCGGCCGGCGCTCGTGTCGTGGCAGTACCACTCGACGGCCGACTGGACCCTGCGCGCCGTGCTCACCATCCCGCCGCCCGGCGAAACCGGCGCGCCGATCCAGCTGCTGCAACCACATCCGGACTGCGTGATCCCGATGGAGGCACGACGGCCGGTCACCGTCCTGCCCGCCATACCGACCAAGGCCGACCAGGGAGATCCCTAACCTCGGCCGATCACCTGCTCGGCGACAACGAGGTCGTGCGGGTAGGTGATCTTGAGGTTCTCCGCGCTGCCCGGAACCCACCGCACCGGCAGCGCGGAGAACCTTTCCATGCACGAAGACGTGTCCGTGCCGACGAAACCCTCGCGCTCGGCCGTTTCGTACGCCTGCAGCAACGGCGCGGCGCGGAAACCCTGCGGTGTCTGCACTCTGATCGCCCCGGGCAGCGCACCGGAAACGGTGTCGCCGTCGACCCGCACGATGTCGTCGGCCGCGACGCCGGGCACCGCTCCCCCATGGCGCCGCGTGTCGGCGAGGACGTCCGCGATCAGTTCCGGGGTGACGAGCGGGCGGGCCGCGTCGTGCAGCAGGACCGCGTCGATCTCGCCGCTCTCGATACGGGAAGCCATGTGGCGCAAGGCATTCAGCTCCGAGCCCTGTCTCGTCGCGCCGCCGTGGACGAGCTCGACCTCGCCCGGATGCGCGGCGAGCACCTCGTGCGCGAGTTCGGTGTCCTGCGGCCGGATGACCAGCACGAGCACGTCGATTCCGGGCACCCGCGCGAAGGCGTCGAGCGACCACGCGACGACCCTTTTGCCCGCCACCGGCAGGTAGACCTTGTTGAGCTTCGCGCCGACCCTGGTACCTGCTCCGCTCGCGAGCACCACTCCGGCGGCCTTCGTCTGAGCCACAGGCAACTCTGGCACAGCCGGGTGGGTAGGTTGGGCCCGGCCACCAAAGTGATCCGAAGGGGCAGGGCGTTGGACGACGAAATCCTCGAGTTCGCCGAAGTCGAGCAGCCTGATGAACACGCGCGTTCGGCGGCGATCGCCCTGCACTCGAAACTGATCAAACCGGCCGGTTCGCTGGGCAGGCTCGAAGAACTGGGCGTATGGGTCGCGGCCTGCCAGGGCCAGTCGCCGCCGCGGCCGTTCACGCGGCCCCGGGTCGTGGTGTTCGCCGGTGACCACGGTGTCGCCGCGAAGGGTGTCTCGGCCTATCCGGGCGAGGTCACCGCGCAACTCGTCGGGAGCATGCTGACCGGTGGCGCGGCCATCAACGTCCTGGCCGCCTCGGCGGGCGCGAGCGTCCGGGTCGTCGACATGGCCGTCGACAGCGACGCCCCCGCGACGCGGTCGATCGGCGAGTTCAAGGTGCGGCGCGGATCCGGCTCGATCGACGTCGAGGACGCGCTGACCGACGACGAGGCGCGCGCCGCCGTCCGCGCGGGCCGGGCGATCGCCGACGCCGAGGTCGACGGCGGGGCCGACCTGCTCATCGCGGGCGACCTCGGGATCGGGAACAGCACCCCGGCCTCGGTGCTGGTCGCGGCGCTGACCGGCAGCGAACCGGTGGCCGTGGTCGGCCGCGGTTCCGGCATCGACGACAACGCCTGGATGCGCAAGGCCACGGCGGTCCGTGACGCGCTGCGGCGCGCGAGGACCGTGCTGGCCGATCCGGTCGCGCTGCTGCGCACCGCCGCCGGCGCGGACATCGCCGCGATGGCGGGTTTCCTCGCGCAGGCCTCGCTGCGCAAGACGCCGGTGATCCTCGACGGGCTGGTCGCCTCCGCGGCCGCGCTGGTCGCCGAGGAACTCGTCCCGGGCGCACGGCAGTGGTGGACCGCGGGCCAGCGGGGCGGCGAACCCGCGCACGCGCTGGCGCTGGAGCACCTCGATCTTGAGCCGATCCTGGACCTGGACGTACGCCTGGGCGAGGGAACGGGCGCCGTCGCCGCGCTGCCGCTGGTGTTCATGGCGACGCGGGTGCTCGCGGAGATGGCCACGCACGAGCAGGCCGGGGTGAGCGGCCCGCTGATCGAGGCCCCTCCTTCCTGACCCTCCTTCCGCATTTAGTCCTCTAAATGCGGGGAGTACGTGAAGGCCCCCTTCATTGCGTCTAGCGCAATGAAGGGGGCCTTCACGTACTTGAGCGTCAGCCCAGCGGGTACATCCAGCCTTCCGGAGCCGGCCGGGTGCCCTCCTGGATCCCGGTCAGCGCGCCGCGCAGCTTCATCGTCAGCTCACCGGGCTGCCCGCCCGCGACGGAGAACTCGCCGCCCGCGTGCTTCACGTGCCCGACCGGCGTGATGACCGCCGCCGTCCCGCAGGCGAACACCTCGGTCAGCTCGCCCGAAGCCGCCGACTTCTCCCACTCGTCGGTGGAGATCCGCCGCTCCTCGACCTGGTGCCCGAACGACTTCGCCAGCTCCAGCAGCGACTTGCGGGTCACGCCGGGGAGCAGCGAACCGGTCAGTTCCGGCGTCACGACACGGGCCTCGTCACCGGAGCCGAAGACGAAGAACAGGTTCATCCCGCCCATCTCCTCGACCCAGCGCCGCTCGACCGCGTCGAGCCACACGACCTGGTCGCAGCCCTTCTCCACGGCCTGGGCCTGCGCGACGAAGGACGCCGCGTAGTTGCCCGCGCATTTCGCCTCGCCGGTGCCGCCGGGGACGGCGCGCACGTACTCGGTCGAGAGCCACACGCTCACCGGCTTCACGCCGCCGGAGAAGTACGAGCCGGCGGGCGAGCCGATCAGCGCGTAGAGGTACTCGTTCGCGGGCCGGTTGACGCCGAGCCCGGCCTCGGTGGAGATCATGAACGGCCGCAGGTACAGCGACTCGCCCGGCTTCGTCGGGACCCAGCGGCTGTCGACCGCGATCAGCTCGCGGATCGAGTCGAGGAAGGTCTCCACCGGCAGCTGCGGCATGGCGAGGCGCTCGGCCGAGTTGCGGAAGCGGATCGCGTTCGCGTCGGGGCGGAACGCCGCGATCGTGCCGTTGGGCTGGCGGTACGCTTTGAGGCCTTCGAAGATCGCCTGGCCGTAGTGCAGCACCGAGGTGGCCGGGTCGAGCGCGAAGGGCGCGTACGGCCCGACGGTCGCGTCGTGCCAGCCCTGCTCGGCGCTCCATTTCACGGTCACCATGTGGTCGGTGAAGTGCAACCCGAAACCGGGTGCGGCCAATACGTCCGCGACGCGTTCCGGGCTCGCGGGGCTCGGGTGCGGGAGGTGGCTGAACTGCGTCGAGGTCGTCATACCCAAGACGATAACGCTTGGTCGGACCCTCGTTAGTCGGACGTCCGCATATCTTTACCTCCCGCGATCTGTCCGTCACGACGAACACGGGAGGGGTCGCGCCCCTAGGATGGCGGCGTGACGTACAACCAGATGCAGCCCGCCACCCCGGCGCAACCGGCCAAGTCCGCCACCCCCGGCGCGGGAGCCGACGTCAAGACCTTCGCGACGGCCGTGCTGCTCACCTTCGGCACCGGCGTGCTGATGATGGACGGCTGGGCCCTGCTCGACAGCGGTTTCGGCGCGTTCCTCGGCCTGGTCGCCGGCGGTTTCGGCATCTTCTGGTGGAAGAGCATCCACGGCAAGGTGTTCCCGCGCGAGCTGTCCACCAAATCGGTGGTCCTCCTGACGGTGATCAACGTGGTGCTGGTGCTGCTCCTGCTGCTGCAGGTCGGCTAGAGCAACCCCTCGGGAAGGCCGGGCGCGGGCCAGTCCGGGTCGGGCCGGAAGTCGGTCCACGTCCCGTCGAAGGGGAACGCCCCGGCGTCCGCGAGTGCCCCGATCCGCTCGCCCTCGGCGCGCAGCCGCTCCAGCTGACCGGCGGTGAGACGGCCGGCGAGGACGGCCTCCTCGGCCTCGTCCTCGTCCTTCCACTGCCAGCGGCCGCCGGGCTCCACGGCGACGTCGAGGATGCCGTCGATCCGGTCGGGCCCGGACGGCGTGCGCCCCAGCGGGACCTCGAGGTTGACGTACCAGTTCAGGAAGTGGCCGTCGGCGTCGAAGAACCACCAGACCGACGACCATTCGTCGTCGGCGATGCGGCGCAGGGTCGACGTGTCCCGCCAGAAATCGGCCACGCGCACCCTCGGCACCCGGAACCGCTCTTCCAGGGGCGCCTCGCGGAAGAGCCGCCCGTCGGCGAGCCTGCTGCCGACGATCGGGGTGTCCGCGGGCAGCCAGCCGAGCAGCACGGTGCCGTCGTCGGCGATGACGCGCAGCGGGTGATGCTGGCCGATCGAGCCGTCCGGTCGCAGGAAGCGTTCGACGACCGTGTCGCCCGGGGTCCAGAGAGGATCACGCACGCCTTGCACGGTACCGACGGGCGCGGACCCGCAGAACCAGTTCGGCGAGCGTTCCCACTCCCGCGAGCACGAGGGCCACGACCGGCCCAGCGAAGGCGGCGGCGACGGCCACGATCAGTCCACAAGCGAGTGTCGCCTTCGGACGTTCCGGGGAAAGCCGTTCCCTGCCATCGGTGAAGGCGTCGATCGCGACGGGCACGGTCGCGACGGCGGCCACGACGGTCAGCACCGGCAGCAGCGAGACCGCGTCCGCCGCGGCGAGAAGCTCGCGGAACGAGGTCGCCGAAAGCCCCAGCCGGATCGGTCCGAGCTGGTAGAGGGCGACGGCCGTGATCGCGACGGCCACGGCCCCCACGGCGGCCGCCCGGCCCGGGCCTGGACGGCGGGGCAGCAGGAACGGCAGGAGTACCAGCACGGCGAGGCCGAGACCGGGTACGGACGGCGGATCCGGCGCGATGAACTGCGCCAACGGCGGGATGCCCACGCAGATCGCGATCAGGGACGCGGCGGCGGCCAGCAGCAGCCCGGTGACCCAGCGGGCGGCGTAGTCGCCGAGGCGGACCCCGGCCAGATCAGCGACGGTCACGACGACGGCGAACACCGCGGCGGCGGCACCCGGCGCGGACGGGAAGAGGTACTGCCCGAACGTCGTCGCGAAGACCAGGACCAGGCCCAATCGCGAAACGGAGCCCGCGATCCGCTCGGGCCGGGTGTCCCCCAGCGGCGGAAGCAACGCCTCGACCGCGACCGCGATGACGGCCGCGACCACGACGGCCGCAAGTACCCAGTAGTCCGCTCCGGAGGTGGCCACCGCCAGCGCGATGAGCAGACCGCCAGCCAGTCGCACGCCGTCTCCCTTCCAGTTCGTCCAGTTACCGGGTCGGCCCCGCTGTTCCCCCAGGTCCCACTGTCATTAGCATGGCTCACGATCCAACCGGGCGGCCGCCCGGTACCACCGCGAACGCGCGAGGAGCCAGAAGTGACCGTGCCGAAGCTTGCCCTGACCGAGAACGCCGAAGCGGCGCTTGCCAAGACGCGCGCCGACGTCGTCGTCATCGGAACCCTGCAGGGCGAGGACGGCCTGGCGCTCGCCGCCGGCTCCTCCGTCGCCGACACCGCCTTCGACGGCAAGCTCGCCGAGGTCCTCGGCACCCTCGGCGCCTCCGGCAAGGCCGACGAGGTCGTCAAGGTGCCGACGCTGGGCAAGCTGTCCGCCGGTGTCGTGCTGGCCGTCGGCCTCGGCAAGGCGGGCGCGGACGGCGTCACCGCCGAGCAGGTCCGCCGGGGCGCCGGTGCCGCCGCGCGGGCGCTGAGCGGGACCGACCGCGCGTTCGTCACGCTGTCGGCGATCGACCTGCAGGCCGCCGTCGAGGGCACCGTGCTCGGTGCCTACGACTTCACCGAGTACCGCTCCGAGAAGGGCGACGGCCCGGTCGCCAAGGTCGACTTCGTGAGCCCCGAAGAGGGCGCCGCCAAGGACCACAAGGCGACGCTGAAGGCCGCCGGCCTGATCGCCGAGTCGGTCATCATCGCCCGCGACCTGATCAACACCCCGCCGAACGACCTGTTCCCGGCCTCCTTCGCCGACCGCGCGAAGACGCTGGCCGAGGCGAACAACCTCGACTTCGAGGTCCTCGACGAGAAGGCGTTGAAGCGCAAGGGCTTCGGCGGCATCCTCGGCGTCGGCGGCGGTTCGTCGCGGCAGCCGCGCCTGCTGCGCATCGCCTACAAGCCCGCGAAGGCGTCGAAGAAGATCGCGCTGATCGGCAAGGGCATCACCTTCGACTCGGGCGGCATCTCGATCAAGCCCGCCGCGAACATGGACCACATGACCTCGGACATGTCGGGCGCGGCCGCCGTGCTCGCCTCCGTGGTGCTGGCCGCGAAGCTGAAGTACCCGCTCGAGGTCGTCGCGCACATCCCGCTGGCGGAGAACCTGCCGTCGGCCACCTCGTACCGGCCGGGTGACGTGCTCAGCATGTACGGCGGCAAGACCGTCGAGGTGCTCAACACCGACGCCGAAGGCCGTCTCGTGCTGGCCGACGCGATCGTGCGCGCGGGCGAGGAGAACCCCGACTACCTGATCGAGACCTCGACGCTGACCGGCGCGCAGGTCGTCGCGCTCGGCAACCGCACCGCGGGCGTCATGGGCTCGGACGAGTTCCGCGACCGGATCGCTTCGATCGCGCAGGCCACCGGTGAGGGCGGCTGGGCCATGCCGCTGCCGGAGGAACTGCGCGCCGACCTCGACTCGCGCCTCGCCGATCTGGCCAACGTCACCGGGCACCGCTGGGGCGGCATGCTCGCGGCGGGCATCTTCCTGCGCGAGTTCGTCACCGAGGGCCTGCCCTGGGCGCACATCGACATCGCGGGCCCGTCGTTCAACACCGGCGGCGCGTGGGGCTACACCGGCAAGGGCGGCACCGGCGTCCCGGTCCGCACCATCGCCGCCGTGCTCGCGGACATCGCCGCCAACGGCTGATCCTTTTCGCGCGTGAAGGCCCCCTTCCCTCGGCTGAGCCGAGGGAAGGGGGCCTTCACGCGCTTTGTGGCAAGGTCGACGCCGTGGACAGGGACGCGTATCTCGAAGGCGCGATCAGGGACGTGCTCAGCGGCGACGACGCGACACTCGACGACCGGATCGCGCACGCGGCGCTGCTGTTCGCCGTGTCCGGGGCGATGGCGGACGCCGACCGGCTGGTCACGCATTGGCACGCGCTCACCGAACGTCCCGTCACGACGCTGATCCCCGGCGCCGTGCAGGCCCGCGCGTGGGCGATGCTCTTCGAAGCGCGAGCAGCGCACCCGGACTGGGCCGCGGCGATGATCCCGCTCGATCTCGACGCCGAGGAACGTGCCCACGACGACTACCTCGCCCGGCGCGTGTCCGATCTCGACGGCCTGCTCGGCGGCTCCCCGATCGGCGAGGCCGTGTCGCATCTCGGGCCGTCGCGGCCGGACCGTCTGCGCGAGGCCGTCGCGCGAGACGACCTGGACGCCTGGGCCGAGATCGCGTCGCGACAGGGCCGCCCGGACATCGCCGTGCTCGCCGCGAACCGGCGCCTCGCGCCGCGGCTCGCCGCCGGAGCGGACCCGCTCGGGCTCGGCGACTGGACGGAACTCTGCGCGGGAGCGCTGGTCGCGGCGCTGTACGAGCGCTACCCGCCCGACACCGGTTCCTGGCGCGAAATGGTCGAGGGGATCCTCCGGCTGCGCGGCGGGGGCACCGCTCCCCCGGCGGCGTCGCTCCGCACCATCGAAGCGGCCGAGGCGCGGCTCGGGCTCCGGCTGCCCGACGACTACCGCGAATTCCTCCGGACCTGCGACGGCCTGCCCGCGGACGTCGTCTTCCCCCGGCTGCTCGGGACGGCGGAACTGCGCGCGGAGGGCGGTGTCGTCGTGATCGCGGATCCGGCCGTCGTACTGCTGACGGCTGCGGGCGAGCAGTGGCGGACCGTCGAGATCGATCCGGCGCTGGGCACGACGGTGCATCCGACGTTCCGGGCGCTGCTGGAGCGGCACTTGCTCCTTTTGGCGCAATCCGCGTGAATTCCGCCGGAGCGCGTCGCTAGCTTCGCGACCATGACCGCTCTCACGCTCACGAAGATCACCCGGGACAACGTCGGCGCCGCCTGCTCGATCGCCGTCGAACCGCATCAGGAGACCTACGTCGCCCCTGTGGCCCGGTCACTCGCCGAGGCCTACGCGCAGCCCGAAGTCGCCTGGCCGCGGCTGATCCTCGACGACGGCGAACCGGTCGGATTCGTGATGGGCGCGTTCGATCCGGACTGCCCGATCGACTACTTCCGCTGCGGGCTCTGGCGGCTCAACGTCGCGGCGGGACGGCAAGGCAAGGGCTACGGCCGATTCGCCGTCGAAGCCGTCCTCGACGAGGCTCGGCGCCGCGGCCGTCGGCGGGCGACGACGCTCTGGGTCCCGGGCGAGCACAGCCCGGAGGCGTTCTACCTCCGGCTCGGCTTCCGCGACACCGGCACCGTCCACGACGGACAGCACGTCGGCGAGATCGACCTCTGACCCCGCGTCAGGCTTCGCCGCGCTTCTTCCGCTCGGTGTACTCCCGCATCCGCTTCGGATAGCCGACCCTGGCCACCTCGTACACGGGGATCGACCGTTTGTGACCGAACTGCCGCGCCGCGTCGAGGCTCTCGATCCGGCGGCGGGTCCACTCACCGTCATGGGCGATCAGGACGACGGTGGTCTCCGTGACGTTGGTCTTCGGCTCCACGTACGCCTCGACACCGGTCCGTGAAGACGCCCACTCCTCAAGATGCTTGAAGTCGGTTGAAGAGGCTTTCCGCAGCGTACCGGGCTTCTGCCCGCCTTTAGAGCGCCGGCGCAGCGAGTCGAACAGACCCACTCCGACCACCTCACTTCCCATTCGCGTCCGATGTCCATTATCCCGACGCGGGCGTGTGCTCAGCGTGGCGGTCCGCGTGGACCGTGTCCCGTGGGTCACAGCACGCGGCCTAGGTCGCAGCCTCTCCACACGTAGTGACAAGATGGCAAGTGTCCGCGCGCGCGTATACCGCGCGGAGCGGCGCCAGAGCACCACCCCTACCGCTTGCCGAGGAGTTATTGAAGTGACCGACACCTCCGCCGACCTTGTGATCCTGGGTGGCGGATCGGGCGGCTACGCCGCCGCGTTCCGCGCGGCCGAGCTGGGCCTTTCCGTCACCCTGATCGAAAAGGACAAGCTTGGCGGGACGTGCCTCCACCGAGGCTGCATCCCGACCAAGGCCCTCCTGCACGCGGCGGAGGTCGCCGACGAGACCCGCGACGCCGAGACCTTCGGTGTGAAGGCCGTGCTGGAAGGCATCGACATCGCCGGCGTCAACAAGTACAAGGACGGGATCATCTCGCGCCTGTACAAGGGCCTCCAGGGCCTGGCCAAGGCGCACAAGGTGAACCTCGTCGAGGGCACCGGGACGTTCGTCGGCGGCACGACCGTCGAGGTCGACGGCACCCGCTACACCGGCAAGAACGTCATCCTCGCCACCGGTTCGTACTCGAGGACGCTGCCGGGCCTGGAGCTGGGCGGGCGCATCATCGCCAGCGAGCAGGCGCTTTCGCTGGACTACATCCCGAAGAAGGCCATCGTCCTCGGCGGTGGTGTCATCGGTGTCGAATTCGCGTCCGTCTGGGCGTCCTTCGGCGTCGACGTCACCATCGTGGAGGCGCTGCCCCGCCTGGTCCCGAACGAGGACGAGTACGCGTCCAAGCAGCTCGAGCGCGCTTTCCGCCGTCGCAAGATCGCCTTCAAGACCGGCGTCCGGTTCACCGGCGCCAAGCAGGACGACAACGGCGTCAGCGTGTCGCTGGAGTCCGGCGAGACGCTCGAAGCCGACCTGCTCCTGGTCGCCGTCGGCCGCGGCCCGAACTCGGCCGGGCACGGGTACGAGGAGGCCGGCGTCAAGATGGAGCGCGGTTTCGTCCTCACCGACGACCGCCTGCGCACCAACCTGCCGAACGTCTACGCCGTCGGTGACATCGTCCCCGGCCTGCAGCTCGCGCACCGCGGGTTCCAGCAGGGCATCTTCGTCGCGGAAGAGATCGCCGGCCAGGAGCCGCGCGTGATCGACGAGAGCGGCATCCCGCGCGTCACCTACTCGCACCCCGAGGTCGCTTCGGTCGGCCTGACCGAGTCGCAGGCGAAGGAGAAGTACGGCTCCGACGTCACCACCTTCACCTACGACCTCGGCGGCAACGGCAAGAGCCAGATCCTCAAGACCTCCGGCGGGGTCAAGCTGATCAAGGCTCCGGACGGCCCGGTCGTGGGCGTGCACATGGTGGGCGACCGCGTCGGCGAGCTGATCGGCGAAGCGCAGCTGATCTACAGCTGGGAGGCCTTCCCCGAGGACGTCGCCCCGCTCATCCACGCGCACCCCACGCAGACCGAGGCCCTCGGTGAAGCGTTCCTCGCCCTGGCGGGCAAGCCGCTGCACGTCCACAGCTGACGTCTCACCGTCGAAGAACCAGACCAAGCAAGACATATCAAGGGAGTCAGCGAACGATGGCCTACTCCGTCACGTTGCCGGAGCTCGGTGAGAGCGTCACCGAGGGCACCGTCACCCGGTGGTTGAAGCAGGAGGGCGACACCGTCGAGGTCGACGAGCCGTTGCTCGAGATCTCCACGGACAAGGTCGACACCGAGGTCCCGTCCCCGGTCGCCGGCAAGGTCGTGAAGATCAGCGCTCAGGAAGACGAGACCGTCGAGGTCGGCGGCGAGCTCGCCGTCATCGACGACGGGACCGGCGGCGTGCCGGAGTCCTCCGGTTCGGCCGAGCCGGCCGCCGAAGAGGCGCAGCCCGAGCCGGAGCCGGAGCCCGCGAAGGAAGAGGCCTCCGCTCCGTCCCAGCCGGACACCGCGCCGGCTTCGGGCGGCGAAGGCACCGAGGTGAAGCTGCCCGAGCTGGGCGAGAGCGTCACCGAGGGCACCGTCACCCGGTGGCTCAAGCAGGTCGGCGAGAGCGTCGAGGTCGACGAGCCGTTGCTCGAGATCTCCACGGACAAGGTCGACACCGAGGTCCCGTCCCCGGTCGCCGGCACCGTGCTGGAGATCCGCGCCGGTGAGGACGAGACCGTCGAGGTCGGCGGGGTGCTCGCGGTGATCGGTGCCGCCGGGTCCGCCCCGGCCCCGAAGGCCGAGCCGAAGCCGGAACCCAAGCCCGAGCCGAAGCCGGAGCCCAAGCCGGAACCGAAGCCCGAGCCCAAGGCCGAAGCGGCTCCCGCGCCGAAGCCCGCCCCGGCTCCGCAGGCCGCCCCGGCCCCCAAGGCCGAGGCACCGAAGCCCGCGGCGAGCAGCGACAACGGCTCGGACAACGCGCCGTACGTGACGCCGCTGGTCCGCAAGCTCGCTTCGGAGCACGGCATCGACCTGTCGTCGCTGTCCGGCAGCGGCGTCGGTGGCCGTATCCGCAAGCAGGACGTGCTCGCGGCCGCCGAGGCCAAGCAGAAGGCCGCCCCGGCTCCGGCCGCGCAGCCCGCTGCCGCCGCCCCGGCGCCCGCCGCCGCCCCGTCGGCTCCGCGCAAGGCCGCGGTTTCGCCGGAGCTCGCGGCCCTGCGCGGCACCGTGCAGAAGGCCAGCCGGATCCGGCAGATCACCGCCACGAAGACCCGCGAGTCGCTGCAGGTTTCCGCGCAGCTCACGCAGGTCCACGAGGTGGACGTCACGAAGATCGCCAAGCTCCGCCAGCGGGCGAAGGCGGCCTTCAAGGAGCGCGAGGGCGTCAACCTGACGTTCCTGCCGTTCTTCGCGAAGGCCACCGTCGAGGCGCTCAAGCAGCACCCGAACGTCAACGCGTCCTACAACGAGGACACGAAGGAGATCACCTACCACGGTGCGGTGCACCTGGGGATCGCGGTGGACACCGAAAAGGGTCTGCTGTCGGTGGTCATCCACGACGCGGGTGAGCTCAGCCTCGCCGGTCTCGCGCACCGCATCGCCGACCTGGCGGGCCGCGCGCGTTCGGGCCAGATCAAGCCGGACGAGCTGTCGGGTGGCACCTTCACGATCACGAACATCGGCTCCAACGGCGCCCTGTTCGACACGCCGATCATCGTGCAGCCGCAGTCCGGCATGCTCGGTACCGGCGCGGTCGTGAAGCGCCCGGTCGTGATCGCGGACGCCGACGGCAACGACACGATCGCCGTCCGGTCGATGGCGTTCCTGCCGCTGACCTACGACCACCGTCTGGTGGACGGGGCCGACGCGGGCCGCTTCGTCACGACGATCAAGCAGCGTCTGGAAGAGGGCAACTTCGAGGACGAGCTCGGTCTCTGATCCTCCGGTGGTCCGTGAAGGCCCTCGTCCCGCTTCGGCGGGGCGGGGGCCTTCGCCTTTTCCTCCTCCCGCATTTCGTCCTCTGAATGCGGTCGTTTGACAGCCATCCCGAACTCTAGTATTCCGGAATTACGGAAAACAAGAGGGAGGGTATCGACCATGCTGACCAGACGCCATCTGCTGGCGGGTGCCGCCGCGGGATCGGCCGCGCTGCTGCTGCCGGGAACCGCGAGCGCCGCCCAGCCGGACACGACCACCGAACAGGGCTGGCTCGACTGGATCGCCGCGCACCGGCAAGACGTCTCCGTCCTGATCGACGACGGCGACGGTCGCCGCGCCGCGCGCAACCCGGACGTCCGGCGGGTGCTGGCCTCGTCGATCAAGGTCGTGCACCTCAGCGCGTACGCCGAGAGCCGGCTCGACCCGCGGGAGCAGATCCGGGTGGGCGACTGGGACGCCCACCATCCGTTCGTCGCCGACGGCCGCGCGCATTTCCAAGCCCTGAACTGGCTGGGCGTCCCCTGCGACGACTACGGCATCGCCAAGGATCCCGAGCAGCGCGTGCCACTGGCCAGGCTCGCCGAAGCGATGATCCTCTTCAGCGACAACGCCGCTACGGACTATCTCCGCACCCGCCTCGGCGATCCCGCCCTCCAGCGGGCCGCGGCGCGGGGCGGCTGGTTCCGGCCGGACACCCGCTCGCTCGGCGGCGAGGTCCTGATGCTGATGATGCCGGAGTACGCGCCCCCGCCAGGGAGCCCGGTCGCCGTCCGGCGGGCGATGGGCGACGCGGTCGCGCGCCGCTTCGTCCGCGATCCGGCGTTCCGCGCCGAAGCGTTCAAGCGGTGGCCGGACATGCCGGGCACCTCCGACGCCCAATGGCCGTGGATCAAGGGACACGGCCGAGGATCGGCGTCGGAACTGTTCGCGCTGCACCGCAGTATCGCGAAGGGGCTTTACGCGCCCGCGCGCGAAATCCTCGCGAAGCCGCTCTCGGACCGCGTGCCACCCGGAGCGAGCGAAGTCCTCTTCAAGGGCGGAAGCCTGCCTCGAACACTGACCATCGGCCTTTCCGTCCGCTGGCCGGGCGGGCGTTCGGGCACGGCTGCCGTCCTGCTCACCGGCGTGAGCGATCAGGACATGCAGAACGCCCTGCCGCTCATCGACCTCGTGCTCGCGGCGTTGTCCGATCCGGCGCGCTTCACCGCCCTGGAACGCGCGCTCCGCTGAGGCGACGGTATAGATAACCGGCATGGACGCTGAGCTCGCCGACCGGATCGCCGCCCTCGAAGCCCGGGTCGCCGCGCTCGAAGGCCGGCACGGCGACCACCGGGCCGAGCAGCCGGTGAGCCCCGGCGGGCTCGTCGGCTACCACGGCGAGCTGACCGAGCCCCTCGAACTGAGCTGGGCGATCACCGTCACACCCGGTCCGATGCTGGGATTCGAGGACGGGCCGCGGGTCGAGGTGCTCGCGGCCCTGTCCAGCACCGCGCGGGTGGCGCTCGTGCGGACGCTGGCCGAGAAGGGCGCGCAGACCGCGCCCGCCCTGCAGGAGGCCGCCGAACTCGGGTCGCCAGGCCAGCTGTACCACCATCTCAAGGCGCTGACCGGCGCCGGGATCGTCGAGCAGGACAAGCGCGGCAGCTACCGGCTTCGCCCTACCGCGACGATCCCGGTGCTCGTGCTGCTCACCGCCGCGTCGGACGTCGCGGGGCAACTGAAGAACCTGAGCGTGCGTCCGGATCGCGGATAGGACACGATCGGATCATGCGAGTTCTGATCGCGGGCGCGAGCGGACTGATCGGCACCTCCCTGACGACACGGTTACGCCGTTCCGGGCACGAGGTCGTCCGCCTCGTCCGCCGGGAGGAGCGGGCGGCCGACGAACGCCGCTGGGATCCCCCGGCCGGCGAGATCGCCGACGGCGCGCTCGACGGGGTCGACGCGGTCGTGAACCTCGCGGGCGCGCCGTTGCTGCCCGGACGCTGGAGCGCGGCCCGCAAACAGGTACTCCTCGACAGCCGGGTCGAACCGACGGAGGTCCTCGCGGAAGCCGTCGCCGAACACGGGATCCCCGTGCTGGTCAACGCATCCGCCGTCGGCTACTACGGCGATCCAGGTCCATCCATTGTGGACGAAACGAGTCCGGTGGGACGCGGTTTCCTCGCCGAGCTCTGCACTGCCTGGGAAGGCGCCACCGAGGCCGCCGCGGGCGCCCGGGTCGTGCGCATCCGCACCGGACTGGTGCTCGCACGCAAGGGCGGGCTCCTGGACGTCCTCCGGCCGCTGTTCCGCCTGGGGCTCGGCGGGAAACTCGGCGACGGCAAGCAGTACATGCCGTGGATCTCGCTCGAAGACGAGGTCGGCGCGATCGTTTTCGCGCTGGAGAACGAATCCCTGTCGGGTGCGGTGAATCTCTCGGGACCGCAGCCCGCCACGAACGCCGCCTTCACGAAGGCACTGGGCCGCGCCGTGCACCGGCCGGCGATCTGGCAGGTGCCCGGGTTCGCCATGAAGATCGCCCTCGGGCAGGCGGCCGAGGAGATGGCGCTGTTCGGGCAGCGCGCCATACCGCGGGTGCTGGAGGAGGCGGGATACGCGTTCCGCCATCCGACCCTCGAGGACGCGCTGGCCGCCGCGACATGACCTTGCAGCGCGGGCTGTACACCCTCGCCGGCTTCCTGCTGCTGGTCGGCTTCGTCACACTCGGGCTGTCCGTCGGCGAGCGGCCGCCGCCGGTGGACGTCGTCCTCGCCGACGCCTTCCGCGACCAGTACACCCGGCCCGCCGGACAGGTGGCCGGCCTCGTCACGCATGTCCTCGGCCCGGTGCTGCCGTTCGCGCTGGGCGCCGTGCTCGTCGTGGTCGCGTGGCGCCGCCGGGACCTGACCGTCCTGTGCGTCAAGCTCGCCGTCGTCCTGCTGTTGTGCCGTATGACCAGCCTGATCGCGAAACCGGCCTTCTACCGGGAGCGACCTCGCGAATTCCCCGATCTGAGTTATCCGAGCGGGCACGTGGTCGCCGTCGCGTGCACCGGGTTCGTCGCGGTGCTGCTGTGCGCATGGACGCGCCCGCATCTCACGCGTCTGGCGATCACGATCGCCGCCGCGGCGACGGTGCTCGGCGCCCTCTGCCGCATCGTGCTGGGCGTGCACTGGCTGACCGACACGGCGGGATCCGTGCTCGCGGTGGGGGGTGTCGGCCTGATTTCGGCGGCCGGGCTGGGCCTGCTCCCCCTGCCGAAAGACCCGGCGTAGTGTCGCTGACGTGAGCTCTTCGACCACGTCATGCCGTGCCGCCACCGAGCCCGTCGACGTCCGCGAGATCGGGACGATCGACTACACCGAAGCCTGGGAACTCCAGCGCCGGCACGTGACAGCCCGTGCCGACGGCGAGGGCCCCGACACCATGCTGCTGCTGGAACACCCGTCGGTGTACACGGCGGGCAAGCGCACCGAAGCCGAGGACAGGCCGACCGACGGCACCCCGGTGATCGACGTCGACCGCGGCGGCAAGATCACCTGGCACGGGCCCGGTCAGCTGGTCGGGTACCCGATCATCAAACTCGCCGACCCGATCGACGTCGTGCATTACGTGCGGCGTCTTGAGGAGGCCCTGATCACCGTGTGCGACCAGCTCGGTGTGCACACCGGCCGGGTCGAGGGCCGCAGCGGCGTCTGGATCCCCGCCGACGACCGCGGCCCCGAGCGGAAGATCGCCGCGATCGGCATCCGCGTCCAGCGCGGCGTGACCATGCACGGTTTCGAGCTGAACTGCAACGCCGACCTGGGCGCCTTCGACAAGATCGTCCCGTGCGGCATCCGGGATGCGGGCGTGACGTCGCTTTCCTACGAGCTCGACCGCGAGGTCACCGTCGCGTCGGTGCTGCCGATGGCGCGTGAAGCCGTGCTCGCGGCGCTGGAAGGCGAGCTGCCGGTGAGCGACGAGCGCTGGCTGCCGCGTCCCGAGGCCCCGGCCGCCCCCGGCGTCACTTTCGCTCTGCAGAACTGATTCCTGTGCCAAGCTGCCGGTAGGGCCGTGGAAGCGCCGCGGCCCCACTGGGAGGAATCATGCGCAGAATCGCGTATGCCGCGGCGGTCGCGGCCGCCGTCGGCGGGCTGCTGGCCACCCCCGGCGTCGCCTCGGCGGTGCCACCGGGCTGTTGGACCGAGACCAACGGCTCGACCTGGGCCGCGGGCTTCTGTCCGAGCGGGACCTACAAGGTCGTCGTCCAGTACTGCCGGGTGCACTGCACCCGGGAAGAGGGCTATCCGGCGGTGAACGGCAACCCTTCGGGGGTCTCGTTCAGTCCCGGCGGCTCCATCGCCAGTGTGGACGTCGAATACGTCTGAGAAGTACATGAAGGCCCCCTTCCTCGCGCCTGACGCAAGGAAGGGGGCCTTCATGTACTTCAGTCCAGCTGAGGAGCGACCTCGGAAGCGATCAGCTCGATCTGGTCCAGATCCGAAAGGTCCAGCAGCTGCAGGTAGAGCCGGGTGATCCCGGTCTTCTCGCGCCACTGCCCGACCTTCTCGACGACCTCCGACGGCGTCCCCGCGAGCCCGTTCTCCCGCAGCTCGGACACCTCGCGCCCGAGCACCGAAGCACGCTTGGCGACCTCGGCGTCGTCACGGCCCACGGCGACGACGAGCGCGGCCGACCGGATGATCTCCTTGGGGTCGCGGCCGATCTCGCGCGCGGCGTCGTCGACGCGGCCGAACTGCTCCGCGGCGGCGTCCGGGCCCACGAACGGCAGGTTGAACTCGTCCGCGTAGCGGGCGGCGAGCGCCGGGGTGCGCTTCTTGCCGCCACCGCCGATGATCACCGGCGGCCGGGGCCGCTGCGCCGGCTTGGGCAGGCCGGGCGAGTCGACGAGCTTGTAGTGCTCGCCGTCGTAGGAGAACGTCTCCCCTTCCGGCGTCTCCCACAGCCCGGTCACGACGGCGAGCTGCTCGGCGTAGCGGTCGAAGCGCTCCTTGATCGGCGGCAGGTCGAGGCCGTAGGCGGTGTGCTCGTCGTCGTACCAGCCCGAGCCGAGGCCGAGCTCGACACGGCCGCCGGACATCTGGTCCACCTGCGCGACCGAGATCGCGAGCACCGACGGATGCCGGAAGGTGGCGGCGGTGACGAGGGTGCCCAGCCGCACGCGGCGCGTCTCGCGGGCGAGACCCGCGAGGGTGATCCACGCGTCGGTCGGCCCCGGCAGCCCGGTCGCCGAACCCATCTTCAGGTAGTGGTCGCTGCGGAAGAAGGCGTCGTAGCCCGCGTCCTCGGTGGCCTTCGCCACCCGGAGCAGGTCTTCGTAACTGGCCCCCTGCTGGGGCTCGGTAAAGATCCTGAGGTCCACGAACGCCACCCTAGCTACGGGACGTTCAGCTCGCTTTCCCGTGCTCGGCGGGCGGAACACGGCGGAATCCGACGAGCAGCCGCACCAGGACCTCCTCGACCTGGGCGCTGACCTTCTTCGGCTCGGGAGACGAGGCGATCTCGATCGCGGCGCTCGACAGCGCGCCGAACAGCAGCCGCGCGGTGACGTCCACCGGGACGTCGTCGACCTCGCCGACCTCGATGAGCGACTGGATCCCGGTGCGGACCAGGCCGAAGCTGCACCGCTCCTCCGCCTCGCGCCAGCGTTCCCAGCCCATCACCACCGGCGCCTCGTGGATCGCGATGCGCTGGTACGCCGGGTCGAGGCAGCTCTGCAGGAAGCCGCGCAACCCCGCGAGCGCCCGCTCCCACGGCGAGGCCGGGCCGTTCATGATCTTTTCGAGCCGATCGAAGACCTGGCTCTCGACCGTGTCGAAGGCGGCCTCGAACAGCGCCTGCTTCCCACTGAAATGGTGGTACAGCGCGCCTTTCGTCACCCTGGCCCGTTTGGCGATCTCGTCGAGAGACGTGCCGGCGTAGCCGCGTTTGGTGAACAGCTCAACGGCACTCTCGACGAGCGCCGACCGGGTGGACTCGGAATAGTCCAGCCGCCTTGACCTCATTGTCGCCACCTTCACAACTTTACGCCGCCGGTCCCGCTCCATACCCATGGTATGTTGACTGCTGTCAGGTCCGTACCGGGAGTATGCCGCAAACCTGCGGTATGAACCGGGTCACGGAGGGGAGCCCACATCATGAGCTGGAACGACTTCTACCAGCGGCGCGACATCCTCGAAGCCGCACTGCGCCAGGCGGGTCACCACCCGTCCGACGCGATCTCACTCGAAGAAATCCCCGGCGCCACCAAGTACTTCGCGACCGAAGAGGAGCTTCTGGTCGCGCTCCGGTACAAGTGGAACCAGGTGTTCGCCGGTCACCTCCGCGCCGAGATGACCGATCCGGACTACGCCGACCAGGACCTCGCACTCGACCGCGTCGAAGCCGTCACCCGCGCCTGGAACAGCGCCACCACCGAACACGAGACCCTTCGCGCCGTTCTCGACGCGGCCCTCGAACGGTGCCCCGCGCTGATCCCGTCGCACGAAGCCGAACTGCGCATGCTCGCGCTGACGGCAGGGCTGGCCGACGGCAAGGAACCGGCCGACGAGATCACCAAGGTCGGCAGCGCGTTCGCCACCCTGCTCCGCCACGGACGGCACGCGAAGCCCGCCCGCCGCCGCAGCCCCATGGGTCACCTGCTCCGGTTGCTCGCGCCGAGCGCCTGATCCGGCGTAGCGGCCCCGCCGACGATGTAGTTAGGTGACCGACATGGCTGCTCACGCGCGCTGGACCGAGGCCGACATCCCGGATCAGACCGGCCGGACCGTGTTCGTCACCGGCGCGAACTCGGGGCTCGGGCTGCGGATGTCCGAGGTGCTCGCGGGCAAGGGGGCCCGCGTGCTGCTCGGCTGCCGGTCGCCGGAGCGCGGCGCCAAGGCGCTGGAGCAGGTGCGCGCGGCCGCGACCGGCGAGGCACCCGAACTCGTCCGGCTGGATCTTGCCGACCTCGATTCGGTCCGCGAAGCCGCGAAGAAGGTCCAGGAGCTGACGGGCGGCAAGCTCGACGTCCTGGTCAACAACGCGGGCGTGATGGCGACCCCGCGCGGCCACACCAAGGACGGTTTCGAAACCCAGTTCGGCACGAACCATCTCGGGCACGCGGTGCTGACCTGGCTGCTGATGCCGTCACTGCGCAACGGTTCGGGAGCGCGCGTCGTCACCTTGTCGAGTGTCGCGGCGACGGGTGCCCGCATCGACATCGCCGACCCGAACTTCGAACGCCGGATGTACAACCCCGGTTCGGCCTACGGCCAGTCGAAACTCGCCAACCAGGTGTTCGCGCTCGAACTCGACCGCAGGCTGCGCGCCGCGGGCGACGGCGTGATCAGCGTGGCGGCGCATCCCGGCTACACCTGGACCGGACTCGGTTCGGGAATGGCCCGCTCATACCGCAACCCGGTCGTGCGCGCGCTCGTCGCCGGGGGCAACCGGATCGGCGAGATCTTCATCGCGCAGAACGCCCGCCAGGGCACGCTCCCGCAGCTGTTCGCGGCGACGTCCCCGAAGGCCGAAGGCGGCGATTACATCGGCC
Organism: Amycolatopsis sp. WAC 04169; assembly: GCF_003947535.1. NCBI lineage: Bacteria > Bacillati > Actinomycetota > Actinomycetes > Pseudonocardiales > Pseudonocardiaceae > Amycolatopsis > Amycolatopsis sp. WAC 04169. The sequence goes on from NZ_QHJI01000004.1 coordinate 766,250, forward strand.
CGCGCGGGCTCGGCGGACTTCGCGGCGCCCCGGTCAAGGTGCGTCCGCTGACCGCCGCGAGGAGCGAATCACTCGGCGCCGCTTTGTGGGATCTGACCACCAAGTTGACGGGCGTCACCCCCGACCCCGCGTGAGCGGCGACCACTGCTCCGGCGGGCGTAGGGTGACGGTGTGAGTGCTGCCCCAGATGGCCGCAAGCTGTTGCGGCTCGAGGTCCGGAATTCCCAGACTCCCATCGAAAAGAAGCCGTCGTGGATCAAGACGCGCGCCCGGATGGGTCCGGAGTTCACCGAACTCAAAGGCCTGGTGCGCCGCGAAGGCCTCCACACCGTCTGTGAAGAAGCCGGCTGCCCCAACATCTACGAATGCTGGGAAGACCGTGAAGCGACCTTCCTGATCGGTGGCGACCAGTGCACCCGGCGCTGTGACTTCTGCCAGATCGACACCGGCAAACCCGCCGAGCTGGATCGCACCGAGCCGCGCAAGGTCGCCGAAAGCGTCCAGGCGATGGGCCTGCGCTACTCGACCGTCACCGGCGTCGCCCGCGACGACCTGGAGGACGGCGGCGCGTGGCTGTACGCCGAAACCGTCCGCCAGATCCACGCGCTGAACCCGGGCACCGGTGTCGAGCTGCTGATCCCGGACTTCAACGCGGATCCGGACCAGCTCGCCGAGGTCTTCGGCTCCCGCCCCGAGGTGCTCGCGCACAACGTCGAGACCGTCCCGCGGATCTTCAAGCGCATCCGCCCCGGCTTCCGCTACGCGCGGTCGCTGGAAGTCATCACGAAGGCCCGCGAGGCCGGTCTGGTGACCAAGTCGAACCTGATCCTCGGCATGGGCGAGACCCCCGAAGAGGTCGTGCCCGCGATGAAGGACCTGGTCGACGCGGGCTGCGAGATCCTCACGATCACCCAGTACCTGCGACCGTCACCCAGGCACCACCCGGTCGATCGCTGGGTCAAGCCGGAAGAGTTCGTCGAGCACTCGAAGGCAGCCGAGGCGATGGGCTTCGCCGGCGTCATGGCCGGGCCGCTGGTTCGCTCCTCGTACCGCGCCGGTCGCCTTTTCGCCCAGACGAAGGCCCACCGCGGTGAGCCGCTGTCGGAGAACCTGGCCCACCTCGCCGCCGAAGGTCCCGCCGCGCAGGAAGCCAGCTCGCTGCTGGCCAGGTGACTCCGGTCACCCTCTTCGCGACATCGCCACCCACCAGGTCACGAATCAGTAAAGTGACCTGGTGGCGTTGGTAACTGATCTTCTGAACTGGCTGCAGGGGCTCCCGGAACCGGGACTGGTCGCGGCGACCGGCGGACTCGTGTTCGCCGAATGCACCATCGGGCTCGGCTTCATCGCCCCCGGTGAATCGGGGCTGCTGGTCGCGGCCACGACGGCGACGTCGGTCTCGCGTTTCCTGACCCTGTGGGCCGTCGTGACGGTCTGCGCCGCACTCGGCGACTCGCTCGGCTACGCGATCGGCAAACGCTTCGGCCCGCGTCTGCGCGAGACGAAGCTGATCCGCAAGTACGGCCTCGACGCCTGGGACAAGGCGACAGGCGTGCTCGAACGGCGAGGCGCGTGGGCGGTGTTCTTCGCGCGGTTCCTCCCCGTGATCCGCACGCTGACCCCGGCCGCGTCCGGGACCTCGGGCCTGCCCTTCCGCAAGTTCCTGCCCGCCGCCGCGGCCGGCGCGGCCTGCTGGTCGGCCATCCACATCGGCATCGGTGCCGCGCTCGGCGAGGCCGCCAAGAAGGTCGAAGGCGCGCTCAACACCGGCGGCCTGGTCATCGTCGGCGTGCTCGTGGGCGTCGCGGTGTTCTTCCTGCTGCGCTACAAGAAGAAGAAGGCGCTCGCGGTCACGGCCGAAGAAGCCGCCCCGGCGAAGGTCGGCGCGGACGACTAGATTCCGGGCATGACCGCCCTGAACCTGCCCCGGCCGATCGGTTTCGTCCTCGGTGGCGGCGGCAGTCTCGGAGCGATGCAGGTCGGGATGCTGCGGGCCCTCACGGAAGCAGGCGTCGCGCCGGACCTCGTCGTCGGCACTTCGGTGGGTTCGCTGAACGCCGCCGTCCTCGCTCTCGGGAGTGAATCGAGCGGCAGGCTCGACCGGATCTGGTCCCGGATGACGCGGCACGAGGCGTTCCCCGGCGGCGTGCTCAGCCAGGTACGGACCCTGCGCCACAGCAAGACCAACCTCTTCCCCAACACCGGGCTCGCCGCGATCGTCGACGAGCACATCGGCGAAGGCGTCCGCTTCGAAGATCTCGCGCTGCCGCTGGGTGTCGTCGCGACGGACGTCGACACCGCCGAGCCGCTGCTGATCCGTTCCGGGCCCGTTCTGGCGCCCCTGCTGGCGAGTTGTGCGATTCCGGGGATCTATCCGCCGGTGCCCTACGGGGAGCGCATGCTCTACGACGGCGGCCTGGTCGCCAACGTGCCGATGCGGCAGGCGCTCGCCATGGGCGCGAAGTCGCTCGTCGTCCTCGACTGCGCCTTCCCCGGCAAGATGCCCGGCACGCCGCAGACCTTCGCCGAGGTGATGATGTTCACCGCGATGATCAGCATGCGGAACCAGGCGGTCCTGGAGGCACCGATCGCCGCGGCCGAGGTACCCGTGGTCTACGTGCCGGGGCCGAAGCCGGTGCGGGTCAGCCCGCTGGACTTCAGCCACACCGCGGCACTGACCGCGGAGGCCTACGACGCCGCGAAGACCTATTTGGGTGAATTGAGTGTCGATGGCCCCGGTCTTTATGGTGCACCCGGTCTCGTCGTGGACTGAGAAGCAACCAACCGGCATCGATCACGTCTTCTTCGTCGCGTAGTTTTGAAAGAGAACTTTCCGCTGATCGAGCGACGTAAAAAGAGAACCATATGTTTCCCAAGAAGACATTACTTTCGACGGCCGGAATACTCGCCGCGGTATTGGTGATCTCGGCCTGCTCACCCTCGGGCGGCACCGATTCACCCGGCACGAGCGCCGAGTCGGACACGAGCCCGGTTTCGGTGACCATCGATCCGGCGGGCGGGACGAACGTCAATCCGGCGACTCCGGTGGTGGTCAAGGCCGAGCACGGCAAGCTGATCGACGTCACCGTCAGCAACGCCGACAAGGGCAACCAGGTGAAGGGCGAACTGGCGAGCGACGGGCTCAGCTGGAAGACCACCGAACCGCTCGGCTACGGCAGCACCTACAAGATCGTGGCGCATGCCCAGGGCACCGACGGAAAGCCTGTGGAGCAACAGAGCAGGGTCTCCACGCTGAGCCCGAAGCAGCAGGCGAACCCGAACCTGATCCCGGCACCCTCGGCGGTCGCTTCCGGCGGTGTCGGCGTCGGGCAGCCGATCGTGTTCACCTTCGGCCAGCCGGTGAAGAACAAGGCCGACGTGGAGAAGAAGCTGTCCGTGGAGTCCACGCCGAAGCAGGAGGGCTCCTGGTACTGGATCGACGACAAGAACGTCCATTACCGCCCCAAGGTCTATTGGCAACCGGGGACCACGCTCAAGGTGTCGGCGATGATCTACGGCGTCGATTTCGGCAATGGCGTGTACGGCGCGACCGATCGCACCGAAACGTACAAAGTGCACGATTCCTGGGTCGCGAAGGCCGACGGCAACACCGAGCAGATGCAGATCTTCCACAACGGTCAGCTCGCGAAATCGATGCCCATTTCCATGGGCAAGGACGCCACGCCCACCCATTTGGGCGCGCACGTCATTTCGGACAAACACGAGAATTACACGATGGACTCGTGCACCTACGGCGTCTGCCAGGGCCAGCCGGGGTACTACCGGTCGAACGAGAAGTGGTCGCTGCGCATCTCCAACGACGGCGAGTTCGTCCACGAGAACCCGAACAGTGTCGGCGCGCAGGGCAGCTCGAACGTGTCGCACGGTTGTATCAACCTCAACGCCGCCAACGCGCAGTGGTTCTACCAGAACATGGGGCTTGGCGACGTCGTCGAGGTGACCAACTCCGGTGGCCCGCAGCTGCCGGTGTGGGACCTCTATGGCGACTGGTCGAAGTCGTGGGCGGACTGGCAGGCAGGCAGCGCGCTCAAATAGAGGGATGATGGGCCGGTGACCAGCACCCTGAGCACCGCCCGCTCGCTCGTGGCCGGCGCCGGCCGGATCGTCGCACTGACCGGCGCCGGGATCTCCACGGACTCGGGGATCCCCGACTTCCGCGGCCCGCAGGGCCTGTGGACCCGCGACCCGGCCGCGGAGAAGATGTCGAACCTCAAGGCGTACCAAGGCAGCCGAGAGGTCCGGGAACGAACCTGGCAGGCGCGGCTGGTGCATCCAGGCTGGGACGCTGTGCCGAACGCGGCGCACTACGCGCTCGAGCGCCTGTCGCCGACGTGGATCATCACGCAGAACATCGACCGGCTGCACCAGAAGGCGGGCTCTCCGCCCGAGCGGGTGCTGGAACTGCACGGGACGATGTTCGAGTCCGTCTGCCTGTCCTGTGACGATCACCGGGACATGCGCTCGACGCTGGAACGCGTCCGGGCGGGCGAAACCGATCCGCCCTGTCTGGTGTGCGGCGGCATCCTGAAGTCTGCCACTGTGTCGTTCGGTCAGCACCTGGACCAGAACCTGCTCCGGGCCGCACGGGCCGCCGTCTCCGACAGTGATCTCCTGCTGGTGGCCGGGTCCTCCCTGAGCGTGCAGCCGGCCGCCTCACTGGTGAGCGTCGCTTCCCGCGCCGGCGCCGCCGTGGTCATCTGCAATGGCTCCGAAACGCCCTACGACCACATGGCCACCGCCGTCGTCCGCGGCCCGCACGCCGGCTCGCTCCCCGCCCTCGCCCCGTCCCGCATTTAGTCCTCTAAATGCGTTCGGCCGCGCCCCTCCCTCACGTGCCCAATCCCGTCACTCGCATGCTCCAGGCCGTCACTCGCGTGATTGAAGGCGTATCTCGCGTGATTGGGGGCGTGACCCACGTGATTGGAGGGGCGACACGCGTGATCAGGTGGACGACACGCGTGATTGGACGGACGACACGAGCGGGGCATCGTGTCGTCCGTCTGATCACGCGTGTCGCGTCTTTAATCACGGGTGTGGCGGGTTTCGGGGATGAGAAAAAGGGCTCGGGCCCCGGGAGAACTCGTGGTTCTCAACCGGGGCCCGAGCCCTATCTTTAATGTTAGTCCGGCGGTGTCCTACTCTCCCACAACCCTTCGGTTGCAGTACCATCGGCGCTGTCAGGCTTAGCTTCCGGGTTCGGAATGGGACCGGGCGTTTCCCTGACGCTATAACCACCGAAACACTA